>UQIT01000004.1 GCA_900541175.1 uncultured Collinsella sp. | reverse complement strand
TTCGTAACGTATCTCGCGCGCCGGCGGCTGCAGCACTCCGCCGCCGTCACCGGCTGTAAGCTCACGCGGCACCGTCATGCAGTGCTGCCAGCCGCACACCACGGTGGGTGCGGTGCCATAGGTCGGCTCATCGGGCATGCCCATCCAGCCGATCAAAATGTGGCGACCGTCCTCGGACGTAAACTCCTGCGGCGCATAGAAGTCAAAACCGGCGTCCCACAGGCGGAACTCGCCCAGCTCATAGGCACCGTCACCACCCGTAATGTCGCCCGATACAGGCATGTAGCCAGCGGCATACACATTGCCGCGGTCCCAACGACCGCCCTCAAGGCCCTGGGGCGAGAACGACAAAAATGCAGCGGCATCGCCATTCGCATCGAGCTCAATAAAACCTGGGCACTCCCACATAAAGCCAAAACGCTCGGGCGTAGACACACGGGTCTCGAGCTCCCAGCTCAGCATATCGGCCGAGCCATACACCAGGATCTCGCCCACATCGCGCCCGGCACCCTCGCCGTGCATCGCACAAAAACGGCTCTCGACATGCGGCCCATCCACGCGACGACGGGCGCCCAGCACCATGTGATAACGCCCGTCCGCGTCACGCCATACCTTGGGATCGCGCACATGGCAGGTCAAATCCTCGGGATAATCATCGGACGCCAGCACCACGCGCTTTTGGCTGAACTCCCGACCGGCAAGGCCATCAACGCTCTCGACATAAACAGTATCGGCGCGGCGGCCGGTATTGACGTAGTCGTACGTCCCGTCCGCATCGGAAAGCTTAACGTTGCCTGTGTACAGTATGCGAATGCGACCGTTCTCGGCAAGCGCGGAGCCCGAATACACGCCATGGCAATCAAACGGCTCGTCGGGCAGCAGTGGGGCACCAACGTAATCCCACGTCATAAGGTCGCGGCTCGTCGCATGGCCCCAGACCTTAACGCCGCCCTCGACATCAAAGGGCGCATATTGAAAATAAGCGTGGAACACGCCGCCCGCTTGGCAAAGACCGTTGGGGTCGTTGAGCCAACCCGCCGGCGGCATAATATGGAAGTGCTGGCCATACGCGCCATGACCGCACTCAGAGGCGGCAGCGTCAACAGCGGCAACCAGCTTTGCAAGGTCGCGACCAAGGGCATTAGACATATCAAAGTCCTAACGGATCGAAAGTAACAAGGCGCCAGAGATCGGCACCAGGTACGGGAAGCGCCCGCGAGCATACAACCCGCGGGCATCCCCTCAATCAAAAGCTCTTAGGCCTGCTCGGAAGCCTTGGGCTCGTCCTTGTACAGGACAAACGAGACGCCAAAGGAAACCAGCGCGGCGACCGCAAACATGATCGCGTACTGCACGGGCTGGGCCAGGCACAGCAGGATACCGAAGATACCCGTAACGCCGGTGCCGGAGGCAGCAAGCGAGGTGAGCGCGCAGACCAGGGCACCGCAACCGCCGCCGATGCAGCCGGCGATGAAGGGCTTAAAGAAACGCAGGTTCACGCCGAAGATGGCAGGCTCGGTAATACCCATGAAGGCGGACAGAGCCGAAGGAAGCGCTAGGCCCTTGATCTTGGCATCGCGGGTCTTAAAGGCAACGGCGAGCGCGGCGCCACCCTGTGCGATGTTGGCAGCGCTGGCGATGGGCAGCCAGTAGGTCACACCGTACTGGGCGAGCTGGCCCAGGTCGATGGCGGTGTACATCTGGTGGATACCGGTAACGACCGTGGGGGCATAGAACAAGCCGACGATAAAGGAACCGATGCCGAAGGGCAGGGTCAGCAGGGCCTGGATCAGACCGAGGATGGCGTTCTCGGCCCACACGAAGATGGGACCGACGGCAACGAGCGTCACGAGCACGGTCACGAACACGGAGACGAGCGGGGTCACAAAGAGGTCGAACATCTCGGGAACGATCTTGTGCAGGCGCTTCTCGAGGAAGGCCAGAATGGCGCAGGCGATAACGATGGGGATCACGTGGCCCTGATAGCCGACCCACTCAAAGCTGTACACGCCGGGGATGACGGTGACCATGGTCTGAACGCCCTCGGAGGCAACCGTGTAGGCACTCTGCAGCGAGGAGTTGATAAACGCACCGCCGACGACGGCACCCAGGTACGGATTGGCGCCAAATGCCTTAGCCGCGGAGTAGCCGATCAGGATCTGCAGAATGCCAAAGGACGTGCCCGAGACCAGGTCGGCGATCTTGTAGATAAAGTTATTGGTGTCGAGCGCGATAAAGCCGTTGGAGGCCATAAAGTTGAGGGCGCTCATAATGCCCAGAAGCAGGCCCGAAGCCACGATCGCGGGGATGATGGGGACAAAGACGTCGCCAAGTACCTTAATGGCGCGCATAAAGATGTTCTGCTGCTGCGCCGCGGCCTCCTTGACCTCGGCCTTGGTGGCAGCCTCGACGCCGCTGAGCGCGATGAACTCTTCGTAGACCTTGTTGACGGTGCCGGTGCCAAAAATAATCTGGAGCTGGCCCTGGGCCTCAAAGACGCCCTTGGCGCCATCGATATTCTCGAGGGCCTCCTTGTCAACCTTGGCGTTATCGGCAATCACCAAGCGCAAACGCGTGGCGCAATGCGCGGCAGAGACGACGTTGTCGGCGCCACCGATGTTCTCGAGCACCTCTTGGGCTGATTTGCGGTAGTCCATGACTTCCCTTTCCTCCAACGGGCGCATTTGCACCCGGCCATCTTTGACACTTACACTGTAATCGTTTTCAGTTTCATATGTCTGTAATCGTTTTCATATAACGGTGAACGGTAGGAAAAGGCCGGCGAAAGGTAGTTTTAAGGCAAAAACAGGCGACTCAGAGGCAGACAGACGTGCCCAAAGCCTAGACATTCATAAGCTGATGGCCGAGCTTGAGCGTCTTGAGACCGCTCTCCCCCTCAACGCCATCGAGCGTGTTGAGCAACATATTGGTCGCCTCGACGCCACTGGTCAGGTAGCCATAGTGCACGGTGGGAATGCCGCCCGTCAGCGCTCGCAAAAACGCGTTGTCGCCAAAACCGCTCACACGGTGTATGCCCTCGCCCATGCCGCGAACCTCATCGATGGCACGCAGCGCGCCCGCCGCCATGGTGTCGGTCGCGCAGGCGATAAACGAAACATCGGGAGCGACGGAAAGCAGTTCACGCGCCGCACCATAGCCCGAGTCGAGCGTAAACGAGCCCAGGCGAATCAAGGCGGCATCGAGCGGGTTACCCGCGGCGCGCAAGCCGGCCTCAAAACCGCGACGGCGGTCATAACCGGCCGCGCGGTCCTCCTCGGTAACCCCAATGTAAGCGATCTTGCCGTCCACGCGACCCGCAAGCGCATGGCCCAGCTCAAAAGCGGCCTCGTAATCGTCGTGATGCACGCACGCCGCGCCGTCGACATGTTGACCGATCAGCACAATGGGCACACGGCACGAGTCAATCGCGCGACGGTGCTCGTCGGTGATCATGGTTGCCACCAGCACAATGCCGTCAACCGGATGGTTTTGGAATAAATCGAGGTATTCGAGCTCGCGATCGGCCGCGTTGTCGGTGTTGGCAAGCAGCATCTGGTAGCCACGGCGACCGAGCACCTGGCCAATGCCGGCGGTAATGCGGCTCACGGATTCCGAGTTGATCTTGGGCACGATGACGCCGATGAGCTTGGTGGAACCGGTGCGCAGCGCGCGAGCCTGGCTGGACCGCACGTATCCGGTCAGCTCAATCGCCTTCTTAATGCGCTCGGCCTTGTCTGTCGATATGTAGCCACCGTTGAGGTAGCGCGAGACGGCGGCGCTCGAAACGCCAGCCAGCTCGGCCACATCCTTCATCTTTACCACGAGCACCCCTGTCGTTGAAATCGCTTTCACCATGATACCCGTGTGGGCGGCCGCATTACGCAGCGATTACATGATAGAGAAACGCGTGGAAACTAATGAGTCACTTGAGACGTGTCTGGTGATAATCACTTCGCAGCCAGTTTTACCAGACGAGAATCACCCTAGCTGCATAATCGAAGAATACGCCTATGCAAAGATTGACCTGAGCAGAGCCTCGCGGACTTTTCCTGGAAGGCATCGGTGCCGAGCCTCGAAGAGGCACAAGACGGCCTCGTGTTGGAGTTGCCGCATCGAGCAAAGTCAACGAAGCGCAGACGGGACGCTGCCAATGCCCAACGTCCCAACAGCCAGTTACTCCACCTCCCCTCCCCAACATTCCCCAGAAAGTTCGCTGATGTTGACTGGGGTTCCCGTAAAATAATCCCCAACAAAATATGTGCGGAGTGCTGGCCTGGAGCTGCCTTCGGACCCTATTGGCTGCTCACCGAGAGGCTCCGCTCTGAAACGATCCCTTTACTACCTGCTCTGCGCGATCGCGTGCACGTCCAACTTGTAGAGTAAATTCATCGCTCGCGTCGATTACGACCCCAATATTTCCTTAGGAAACACACTCGATAAATCGTTAACACCCATAGCGAAAAGCACCTTTGTGCTGGCATCGTTACTGAGCTCGTCACTCAACTTGAGTGCATCAAGCAGTATATTTCGGCGTAACATCTTATAGTCATCCTCAGTCAGCACTAGCTCAAGATCGCTTAAAACCCCTACTAGATTGACATCGCGAGACGGAGACACCCTCGCGCAGAACAGGCGCTCGTCATGCGCACAGATATTTCGAAAATCTTTAATGTGATCGTATGCAAGTCTTAGCCTTCGTGGGCTGATGCGCTTATGGACTTCATGCGTCTCGAAATAAAGGTCAGAAAACGACTTGGCAATGGAATTTCTCATGCTTTCTGGTTGAAACTCGAAAAACTTGAATGCCTGGCCAAGCATTAAATAATTCATAAGAATCCATACCGGCGTATTGTCGTGATTGTTTTCATAATGACGAATGTAGTCCCTTTTATAATCGCTTTTCCATTTTTGAGACCTACATAGCACCTTCTCGAAATCACTAATAAGCGTATCGATCTTTTTTCGATAACTAGCATCGGCACGGTAGGATCTTCTATCCAGGTATGCTTCCGGGCTACCTTTATGGGCCATTGCGAAACGATAAGAACAGACGGTTTTAAGAATCGCTTCCGCCTTGTTAAAGTACTCAAACATGAGCAGACGCAACGAACGGTCAAATTCGAATAAACGATAGATATCAGAAAACTTGGTCCCTTTTACGAAAACCTCTTGGCCAGAGCCTTCCCGTTGGTCAAGAAACAAATCCTTGTAGCCGTTAACAACCGGATAGTATCCCTCACGCTCCAGAACTAAACGAGTATCGTTATCGCATTCGAGCCCACGGCTTTCAAGAATAGCAATCTGCTCGGTAATAGATTTAAATGGCTTATCCATATGGGCCCCTTAAACGCGAAAACCGCCTTTCGGCGGTTCCCACGGACCAAGCCGGACGTACCGTCGCAAGGCCTCATCACAACGTTTACTTTAAGGGAGAACTCGGGGGCCGTCAATCCAATACCACGAATCCCCCAAATCAGCCCTTAGAAGAGACCAAACGACCAATTCATGTGAAATAGCCCCAAGCTCGTATTTCACCACAACGAAGAAGTCATTTAGCGACAGCGGGCACGCTATTACGAGCCGCTGTCGCTATGGAGCCGCACCCTTATCCCCTCGGTGGGAAGGGATCGTAGCCATGGGAATCCCTTTTGCGAATTCTTCCGTCGCTACGATGGACGATCAGCTCAGACTCTTGATTGGAGCAAATGCGTCGACCGAGCCTTATCGCCTCGCTCTGGGTCGTCGTAACGAAAGAAGCGCGACTTGCCCCTTCGCCCTTAACCTGCCAATTGCCATCCGAACGCTTCGTAACGTGCTGATTTCTGCCTTTCATACTCACCTCGCCTTCAACTCTGAACTCGCCGATATGTCTACAGCATGAGATATGCGACAGATACCTACGTGCCGTTTTTCAAAAGTGTAGCCACTGGCGCGGACATAAAATGAAGCGCACGCAACGAGCACGTTGTTGTTTTTGGCTTCTGGCAGCCCTGCAAACCAAAGCGAAAGAGCAGAGAGGGTGCTGAAGTTCACATCCAAGGAGGTTCATATCGGCGACCTGATGGACGGAGGCCTCTATATGAACGCAGCCGGGTACTACCATGGACCACCCGGCGAGCAGGTCGATCCATTGGAAGCATCTTTAGCGTGCGGGATGGGCATCTACGCCAACTGGCTCTTGTCGATCTACCGCATGTTCACGGTGCAAGAGAGCAAGATCGCAAACAATACCGTCGTGATTACCAGGCAGATGATCGATGAGTTCAGGTGCGCCGAGGGCTTGATCGGCATCGTGCGGTATGACCGCCTTGAGCAACAAGCCGACGAGAGAGCAGATACTCTCGCTGCATAGACACGCGAACTCAAAGCCGTTGAGTTCGCCGCTTGATCGAGCTTAAGGGGAGCAGGGTGGATTCAGCTTATTACTGGACGGCAACTACACTCAATCATTCACTCGAATCGAACTCACGCCTTGCTCACAATCATCATGAGCATCTCTCTCGTCTGATGAATGCAGCTGCAGTGGCTTGTCAACATGAAAGCCCGGAGAAGAGCAGAGTGCGGTACCGATAACATATAACGGATCGCTCGAGCCAATTTCGATTCCTCGACTCGAAAACTTCAATCGCCGTGGGGCGGGCAGATAACGAGGGGCCTCATCCGCATTGTGTTCATACTCATACCGATATAAGCAGGAAAGGAGGACAAACAGGCCAGAAAGGGCATGAAGCACATTGCCGAGATTGGCTTCGGCATAGCTATCCAAGCGATGATGTTTGACATTGTTATATGAGACCCACCATTCAGGATTCATGTCGGATTCGGCCCCATCATCTATCCACCAAGAAGACCAGGGGTTAATAACGATCTCGCTGGCATCAATGACAACCCAGCTAAAACGAAACTGTTGCGAGAAGCGAGCGTGGATCATCTCACGCGCCCCGGAAATGTTTTTAACCACACCCCAATCGGCGCTCTCGTAACGCCTAACAAGGTGGTTAAGATCTTTAAAGGCGACATCAATCTCGGAACAAATCGAAAGATAGACTTTAACGAGCTCGGCTCCATAAGTGCCATAGTTCGCTTCGGTAGGCTCGATGTAATGCAATATCCGAATGACATCTTCTTCGAGCAGAATAAAGTAATCCCAGTGGATTTGACTCATAGAAAGCGCCATTCGAACCACCTAATCAAGCTGCAACACAATTAAAGTCCATTTTACGCCCCAAGCATCATTGACTGTTGAAAGGGTAAAACCAACAGGCACAACCAAAAAGGAATAGGCTGATCGTGCCCATTTAAAGGCACAATTAAACCCAAGCACAAGACTAGCCCACAGAAAGAAGGCAGCCACCATGAAACGAGTGGACGAAGAACCTACACCGGAAGCAATTGAAGACGCTCTTACTCAGGACCCCCTTCACCGCAAGAAAGAAATCGAAGACCTTCTAAAGATGCTCATTGCGGTTGAGCCTCCGTATGCATTTGTTATTGATGCGCCCTGGGGCTCTGGAAAGACATTCTTTGTAAAGCAAGTTGCGAGAGCACTGCAAATGGCAAATCCGGCTCTAGACCCCGATTTAGAGACACTTAGCGCAACGCTAGGAGAAACCGCAACAGAACTCCCCGCGACGCCATGTCTGCCCATCTATTTCAACGCGTGGGAAGACGACCATTTCGACAATCCAATCTTGCCCATATTGGCCTCTATCGCTAACGCTGCAGGCGAAGAGAGCGTCAAGGAAGAAAGGGATTTCGGCAAGGGAATCATTGGCGTCATAGAAGCTGCCGCTTCCCTTATCGGATATGGCGGCGACATCAATGGCGCCATAGAAAATTTCAGTGGCACCGATTTTCTCGCACGATACAAAGAAGAAAAAGAGCTTAGAACCAAGATTGACGAACTCATAAAAAACTATCTGCCTGGTATAGCCAACCGAGCCGTCATCTTCATCGACGAACTCGACCGCTGCCGACCGGAATTCGCTATAAAGGTACTCGAACAGACCAAAACCTTGTTTCAGCAAGAGAACATTGTTGTGGTTTATTCGACCGACATCACGCAGCTTGCACATTCCCTCCAGGGTGTATATGGACCAAGCTTTGAAGGCAGAAAATACCTCGAGCGTTTTTACGACAAACGCCTAGAGCTAAATCCGATAAAGCCGGCTGATTACCTTCTGTATAAGGGCGTCAGCACAGATAACGGCTATGCACAAAGTTATATAAACATAACGAATGAGTTGCTCAGAAATAAACAAGCGTCGTTAAGAACTTGCAACAGGCTTACAGACCCCATAAAGAAGCAACTGGATTACATCGATACTCACCCAGGCTTTTATGGAAACGGCAGAGCAAGACTTTTCCCGAACCTGTGCCTACTGCCGGCTTTAAATGTTCTTGCCTACTATGAGCCACTCACTTGGTACGAAGTCAAAACGCACGCCAATTACAGTGCCGTCTATGAGTTCGCGAAGCACAGCAAGCATTTTATTAAATGCCTCGATACTGTGATTGAAGAAGTGTGGGGATCGAAAAAGGATGAACTTCCCTATAAGCAGGATATCGAGGCCAGGCGCAAACGCTTTGTTGAAGACGTTTGCGCGCTGATATTCATTAACGACTATAGAGATCCGAGAATTGAAGAACTTAGCAATAGCGAACTAACATACACGAACTTCAATCAAGAGTTGTATCAGCGCCTGACGCCTCCATCTAACTGAGCGCATAGGTTGAATTCACCCCGCCGTCGCACAGCTGGTCAGCCACCGCGCCCATCACGTCGTTCGCGACCTGCTAGGTGAGGCGCCTGAGCGGCTCTTGCATGTCGATGACGCCGTCATCGAACCAGGGGGATGGCAACTGCGCCCGGCGTCGGGTCTGATATGATTTCCATAGCGGTCTTCGTCCTTTCCTAGAACCTGTTGTTGTGGTGATTTCAGAGTCAAGGACGAAGACCGTTTCTCGATAAACGGATGCCAGGATGTCACCCTTACACCAGCATCTTCGGCGCAATCGGTCGAAATGTTTGGACTGGCCACATTGCAGCATCATATGAGATCCAGCCATCATAATAGGGCACCAGTGTCTCTGAAAACACCGGAGCCCAGCGCAATAAAATGATGCTGATTCAGACCAAGGCTCAACTATCGAAAACGAACAGTCCGACTTCGCGAAGGAATTTCTGACTCTTTTGAGCGATCCCGATGCGAATCATGGAAGGGAAACAGGCTTCGAGTGATAACCCAAAGGATTCCAATAATTTCGACAAGACTTGTTCCCAGGACTCCAAATATGACCTCAGAAGGAACCGTAATTCCCCTTACTAGATTAACCACGATGTAGGCAGCAATCAAAGCATCACACACAGCAATCTGGAACCCAACAAAGCGCAACGACCAGGTCGCCACGGTCTTGCGGATATTATTCTCACCTACGAGTTTATCTGCTTCAGCCTCTAACTTGCGATTTCTCGCATTCGCCTCGCGCCTATCAGAGGCATCCTGGATTTGAGAGTCAGTAATCTCATCAGCATGAAGAGATACGGAATCGCGCTCGTTGCCTTTAGCAACCAAATGATATAAGTGAACAACCTCATCATCTAAACTATTGGCCTGAGCGTAATCCACAGATTCTTTATTTCGATCGCTCACTTTAGTCCAAGCTCTAAAACCCGAGCCGCTACTTGACTGGTAGACAAGCCAAACCTGTCAGCAATTTCTTCAACGCTCAAATCGTCCGCCCACATGTTGAGAAAAACAGCGGAAGGCATAAGAAGCTCGTACGCAAAATTATCTGCCCATAACTCGATCTCATCTTTCGAACGACCGCGAGTTCGCTTTTCTAGAATGCCGCCAGTATCACCTTCAGGGAAATCCTGATATTGATGAACAAAATGACCGATCTCATGCGCAAGCGTAAAACGAGAATCTTCAAGCGAATCGTCTATATCTAATACCGCCTTAAACGGCTCATAAGGTTCATCTTTGACAAGCATGCCTTCCACCCCATCAGGAAGTGAAAGTCTTTGGACAACAAGCCCTAGTTTTTGCGCCACAGCGTCGACATCAACAGGCAAGGCAACCCTGCTCTGCTTCAATCTGCCCTGATCATCGGCTATGTTAATAGCAACGGTATTTAAAAGAGTGTCAAATGAAGCCTTCGCAGGAGTGTCGATGCTGATTTTACCTTTTTCCATTTTTGGCATTTCCTGCACCTACCTCACTACCAATCGCTTGCAAGTAGGCAAGATTGTATATAACAATTGTTATTGGTCTTCGGACAAACTAAAAATATGTCCGACAGATAACTGAAACTACGCGTCAATAGCATCTTCTGTGCGCAGCTATCAAACAATTACAATCAATTTCGGCAAGATGACGACGCTGCCACGCACCCCATCCATCTTACTCATTCAGCTCCAGCAGGGAATCAAAACGGAAGACTCTCGAGGATTCGACCGGCACAATATGCTTAACTGCGAGCTCCCTATCGGAATCTTTAATTTCGGCGACAGTTAAAAAGGAATCAATAAGTGCCTGCCGCTGCTTTTGAAAACGTCGGAAAGAACCAGATCTCCTATCGGGCAAACTGTAATCAAAGATGTAGAGACGGGTGGAAGAGCTGATGATCTTCTTACCGACTTCTTTCCAAATGTAGGCATCGCTACGGCCGAGGCTGCAACCGTAAACGCAAATAGTGCTAGCGACGCTCACCAGATTTACCATTTGCTGGCTCTTGGTATTACGCAATATGCTGGAATTTCGCTCACTCTTGATCCACAATTCTGTACCTTTTTGTGCAACAAAAAAGCCGCTCAACCAGCGGCTTTTCTTATTTCGGCATGAAAAAGGCGACCGCCCTTTGTGGACGGTCGCCTTTGTTAATAGTTGTGAAGTTCGCCTTAGGCGCGGGTCTTGATCTCCTCGAGCACCTTCGCAACAAACTCGTCAACGCTCATCTGAACGGTCTCGTTGGAGCGATCGCGGACGGAGATGTTGCCGGCCTCGACCTCCTTCTCGCCCAAGATAAGCATGTAGGGCACGCGGTCGATGCTGCGGGCCTCGCGGATCTTGTAGCCGATCTTCTCGTCGCGATCGTCGCAGACCACGCGGATGCCGGCCTCCTCCAGCTTGGCGCATACCTCGTGCGCGTAGTCGCGGCTCTTCTCGGAGACGGGAAGCGCCTTGACCTGCACGGGAGCCAGCCAGGTGGGGAACTTGCCCGCAAAGTGCTCAATCAGAATACCGATGAAGCGCTCGATGGAGCCAAAGCATACGCGGTGCAGCATGATGGGGCGCTTCTTGGTGCCGTCGGCGTCCACGTACTCCAGGTCAAAGTTAAGCGGCATCTGGAAGTCGAGCTGCACGGTACCGCACTGCCAGGTACGGCCGAGCGAGTCCTCCAGGTGGAAGTCGATCTTGGGGCCGTAGAAGGCGCCGTCGCCCTCGTTGACCTCGTAGTCCATGTGCAGCTGCTCCAGAGCGGTGCGCAGGCCCTCCTCGGCGCGCGCCCAGTCCTCGTCGGAACCCATGGAGTCCTCGGGGCGGGTGGAAAGCTCAACGTGGTACTTAAAGCCAAACTTTTGGTACACGGAGTCGATAAGGTTGACCACGCCCACGATCTCGTCGGTCAGCTGGTCGGGACGCACAAACAGGTGAGCATCGTCCTGGTTAAAGCAGCGCACGCGGAACAGGCCGTGCAGGGCGCCGCGCAGCTCGTGGCGGTGCACCAGGCCAATCTCGCCGGCGCGGATGGGCAGCTCGCGGTAGGAGTGCGGCTTAGAGGCGTACACAAGCACGCCGCCCGGGCAGTTCATGGGCTTAATGCAGTACTCTTCGTCGTCGATGACGGTGGAGTACATGTTGTCCTTGTAGTGGTCCCAGTGGCCCGAGGTCTTCCACAGCTGCTTGTTCATGATGAGCGGCGTGGAGATCTCCACGTAGCCGGCCTTGTGGTGGATCTCGCGCCAGTAGTCCAGCAGCGTGTTCTTAAGGATCATGCCGTTAGGCAGGAAGAACGGGAAGCCGGGGGCCTCGTCGCGCATCATAAAGAGGTCCATCTCGCGGCCGATCTTGCGGTGGTCGCGCTTCTTGGCCTCCTCCAGCATGTGCATGTGCTCGTCGAGCTCTTCCTTGGTGGCAAAGGCAACGCCGTTGATGCGGGTGAGCATCTTGTTGTCCTTGTCGCCCTTCCAGTAGGCGCCCGAGACGCCGGTGAGCTTAAAGGCCTTGAGGGCCTTGGTGTAGCAGATGTGGGGGCCGACGCACATGTCAATGTAGTCGCCCTGCTGGTAGAAGGTGATGCGGGCGTCGTCGTCCAGGTCGCCGATGTGCTCGACCTTGTACTTCTCGCCGCGCTCCTCCATAAGGGCGATGGCCTCGGCGCGGGGCTTCTCGTACACGGAAAACTTGAGGTTTTCCTTGACGATCTTCTTCATCTCGGCCTCGATCGCGGGGAAGTCGTCCTCGCTGATCTTGACGCCCTCGGGCAGGTCGACGTCGTAGTAGAAGCCGTTGTCGGTCGCGGGGCCGTAGGCAAAGTCGGCCTCGGGGTACAGGCGCTTGATGGCCTGCGCCATGATGTGCGCGGCGGAGTGGCGGATGACGTGCGTAACCTCGTCCTGCGGGAGCTCGGCCACCGAACCGTCATTGTAGAGTGCCTTCATGGGTATGTTTTCTCCTCTCGGATGTCTGATGCAAGTGCGTGCGATGCGCTCGGCGTTTTTGACTTGCATCATTATAGGCAGGTTGCCTTGGTATACAAGCGCCCGCCGCACCTTAATGGCACGGCGGGCGATTTTCTACGCATGCTTCATCGTGTGGGGCGGGGCTGTGGGGCGCGCGTGGCTTACGGAGTGCCCGTTGCTTGCGGCCGGCCCGGCGATGGATGCGTTACTGGATGCGAGTTCGGCAGTAGGGGCAGACCTTCCAGTGCGCATCGAGCGGGCGATGGCAGCTGGGGCATACGTTGCGAACCTGGGTATCGCACACCGGGCAGACGACGAAGTCCTTCTCGATGGGCGCGCCGCACTGCGGGCAGGTGCCGTACTGGGCAAGCTGGCGCTCGCGCAGGGCCATGTCCAGCTCCTGCTCCTCGCGGTCGGACGCGTAGGAGTGCGGGCGCAGGACCAGGTAGGCAATGAGGCCCACAAACGGGATGAGGGCGATGATGCCCCATGCCACGTAGGCGCTGGCGCCGCGGCGGCGAGCGTCGATGAACACATAGACGACCGACAGCACATACAGGGCGATGATAAAGCCAACAAAGGCATAGACGACGCCCATAAGCTGCGGCGACATGAGCTCGGAGATGTACTTGGACATTACGGGTACCTTTCGGAATATTTACAGTCCGGTCAAGTTTACCACGGGGTTTGTTTATATGGGACCACGGCTAGGAGCGGGGCTGGCGCGGACACAAACATCTCAATCTGTAACAGGTGGGAGCTGAATCCAGGTCTAGATGTTACAGATCGAGACAAACGGAGGACCCGCATGGCAAATGTCTCAATCTGTAACATCTGGAACCCAAATCCTCGTCTAACTGTTACAGATCGAGACGAACGGTTGCCGTAGTTGTCGGCAGACGAGGTTGTAGACGTTGCCGGGTCTCCCCTCGTCTGCCGTTGGCGGGTGTTGCGGGGCTGTTCGCCGCATTGCCGCTGCGCTGGAGGTATGCAGACCGTAGGATAGTCTTATTGACGGCCTGTCAACTCGTCTGGGAGGCACTGTGACAGAAACGTTTGATATCGCGATTGTCGGCGCGGGCATCACCGGATGCGCTATCGCGCGACAGCTCGCGAGATTTGACCTTTCCATTTGCGTGGTCGAGGCGACCAACGACATCGCGCTGGGCGCGTCGAAGGCCAACGGCGGCCTCGTGCACGCCGGCTACGATCCGACACCGGGCACGGTTAAGGCGCAGGTCAACGCCCGTGGCTGCGAGTTGTACGGTACGTGGGCGCAGGAGCTGGGCTTTCCGTTCTGCCGCACCGGGTCGATGGTGTTGGGCTTTAACGACGGGGACCGCGCGCATCTGGAGCAGCTGCGGTGCAACGGCCTTGCCAACGGTGTGCCCGAGCTGTCGATCGTTGGACCCGACCGCATCCACGAATTAGAGCCGCGCGCCAGTGCCGATGCAACGTGCGCGCTGTGGTGCCCCTCGACTGGGTTTGTCGACCCGTTTGAGGTTGCCATCGCCGCGCTGGAGAACGCCGTGACCAACGGCGTGACGTTTATGCGGTCTGCGCCAGTGGAGGCCATAGAAGTTGCCGGCTCGGATGACGGAGCCGCGCGCTTTACGCTGGCGACCCCCGCTGGCAACGTGCGCTGCCGCCACCTGATCAACGCCGCAGGCAACGGCGCCGCCGACATCTCGCATATGGCGGGCGCCGAAGAGTTCCAGATGGTCTGGCGTCAGGGCAACATCGTGGTGCTGGACAAGGAGCCGCGCACGCTCATGCCGCTCTACCCCGTACCGACGCCGATATCGAAGGGCGTTATCGTGACGGGCACCGTGCATGGCAACACCGTGATCACCGCCACGGCCGCCGTGCGCGAGCCCGGCGATACACAGACCTACGCGACCGATGTCAACGCGCTCCTGACCGGCGCGCGCAAACTGGTGCCCGATCTGGACACGCGCCGCGTGGTGCGCGCGTTTGCCGGCGGACGCCCGGTCATTAAGGGAACGAACGACTTCTTTATTGGGCAGTCAGCCGTGGTGTCGGGACTGTTCCAGACCGCGGGCATTCAGTCGCCGGGCGTGGCAAGCGCGCCGGCCATTGCCGAGCGCATGGAGCTTGTGATGCGTGAGGCGGGCGTGGAGCTGCACGAGCGGGCGGACTGGAACCCAATTCGCCGCGCGCCGGACGACTTTGACCGCGCACCACTGGCGCGCAAGGAGGAGCTGATCGAGTCCGATCCCGCGTGGGGCCAGATTGTCTGCCGCTGCGAGACGGTGCCCGAGGCCGAGATCGTGGCCGCGATTCGACGCCGCCCGGGCGCGGTTTCGGTCGAGGGCGTCAAGCGCCGCTGTCGTGCCGGCATGGGTCGGTGCCAAAGCGGCTTTTGCCAGAGCCGCGTGGTTGCGATCCTTGCCCGCGAGCTGGGCTGCGACCCCAGCGAGGTGCTGTTGGAGGATGCCGGATCTTGGCTGGTTGAGGGACCGCTGAAGGGGGTGCGCTAGGATGGCGAAATTCAAATCGAGCGCGATTGATTGCAGCGTCGTCGAAGCCGTACAAACGCAAGCCTTCGACGTGGTCGTTATCGGCGGCGGACCTGCCGGCATGGCGGCCGCGCTGGCCGCGCATAAGGCAGGCGCACGCGTGGCCATCGTGGAGCGCGAGCAGCACCTGGGCGGCATCCTGCGCCAGTGCATCCACCCCGGCTTTGGCCTGTCGCACTTTAAACAGGAGCTCACCGGTCCCGAATACGCGCAGCGCTTTATCGACCAGGTGCACGCAACCGACATTGCGCTGTTCTTGGACAGCATGGTGATTGGGATTGATTCGGGCGAGTCTACGGAAGACACCGCGGTCCATACCATCACGCTCATGAGTCCTGAAGGCATGCTGCAGCTCACCGGGCGCGCGGTCGTCCTTGCCATGGGGTGCCGCGAGCGCACGCGCAGCGAGATCAAGATTCCCGGCAGTCGTCCCGCCGGCGTGTTTACGGCCGGCCTGGCGCAGCGATACATCAATATCGAGAACCTCAAACCCGGCTCGCGCGCCGTCATTTTGGGTTCGGGCGACATCGGGCTCATCATGGCACGCCGCTGCACGCTCGAGGGGATTTCGGTCGAGGGCGTGTACGAGCTCATGCCGTACGCCAACGGCCTGCGTCGCAATGTGAAGAATTGCCTGGACGATTTTGGCATTCAGCTGCATCTGTCCACCACGGTCACGCGCGTGATTGGGCACGACCGCGTGGAGGCCGTCGAGGTAAGCCAGGTCGACGAGCACCTGGCACCCATTCCGGGAACCGAGTGCATTGTTCCGTGTGACACACTGCTGCTTTCGGTGGGCTTGATTCCCGAGAACGAGCTTTCGGTTGCCGCAGGCGTGGAGCTTGACCCGCGCACGCGCGGCGCCGTGGTGGACCAGAGCCTGCAGACGGGCGTGCCGGGCATCTTTGCCTGCGGCAACGTGCTGCACGTGCACGACCTGGCAGACAACGTGACGACCGAGTCCGAGAGGGCTGGCGCAGCTGCAGCAGCGTACGCGCTGGGGACCGGCGCGGGTGCCGTTCCGGACTGCGAGCTCACCGTCTCCCCTGCCGGCGTTGCGGGATACGCGCTGCCGGGACGCATTACGGCCGTGGCGCTCACCAAGCTCAACTTCCGCGTGCGCCGGCCAGTCGATGCCGCCCGCGTGCGCATTCTGGCAGGCAACGAGGAGCTATTCGCAGGCAAGGTCCGCGCGTTTAAGCCAAGCGTAATGGAGAGCTTCCCGCTGCCGGCAAAGGTAATTCAACGCGCACTCAACCTGGGCGTCAGCGAGATTGTCCTATCCGTCGACCCTGTTGAGGAGGCGTAGTCCATGAGCGATAACGCAATCGAAACGCTGCAGTTCAACTGCACCACCTGTCCATCCGAGTGTCTCCTGACCGTAGAGGTAGAGCGTGACGCAGGCGGCGCCGTAGTAGAGGTGCGCTCCGTAACCGGCAACAGCTGCCCGCGCGGCGACAAGTTCGCGCACCAGGAACTCACCTGCCCCATGCGCGTACTCACCACCACCGTGGCCGTATCCGGCGGCGACGAGACGCTGCTGCCTGTCCGCACCGCCGAGGCCATCCCGCTAGAACTCCACGCCCAAGCCATGGCCCTCATCCGCGGCCTAGTCATCGACGCCCCCATCCGCATGGGCGACATCGTGCTGGAGAACCTCCTAGACACCAACATCAACCTAATCGCCAGCATGGACATCGACCCCACCTAAGTAGCTAATTTGGGACGGGGTTCTTTTAGCTACCCCACCATCCACCCCGCCCCTCCTCAATTGCGGTGAAATACGGACTGTTTTATGGCTTCAGGCCGCTAAACAGTCCGTATTTCACCGCAACTTATGAGGGTGCGCATGGGATGCAAAGGAGTGTCCCGAGGTGCCGGCATAAAAGGAACGTCCCTATGTGCCGAGCTTGGGCTACCATGGTGGCACCCTAGCGAAAGGACGATGTATGGCACATGTCGATGACCAGCGTGTGGTGCGCGTACTCGATGCGCTCGAGGCTCAGCACCCCGGCGCACAGCTGCTCGTAAACGACCCGTGGTCGATTTACTATCTGACCGGTTTTTATGCCGATATGTTCGAGCGTTTTTGCGGCGTGCTGCTCGCACGCGATAGCGAACCTGTGATCTTGGTCAACGCGCTGCATCAGCTGCCCGAGTACGACAATGCCCGCGTGGCCTATCACACCGATACTGACGTCGTGGCCGACGCCATCGTTCGCGAGGTCGATCCGAACAAACCGCTCGGCATCGACACCGTCATGCGTTCCGGCTTTTTGATGCCACTCATGGAGCGCCACGCAGCCAGCGAGTTTTTCCTGAGCGACTTTGCCGTCACCGCCGCGCGCACCCACAAGGATGACGCCGAACAGGAGCTTATGCGCGCGTCCTCGGCCGCTAACGACGCCGTGATGGCCGACGCCATCAAGCTCGTCCACGAAGGCGTGACGGAGCGCGAGATTGCCGACCAGATGCTCGGTCTGTATCGCAAGCACGGCTGCGAGGGCTTTAGCTTTCCGCCCATCGTGAGCTTTGGTGCTAACGCCGGCGACCCGCACCACGAGCCCGACGACACCGTGCTCAAGCGCGGCGACGTAGTGCTGTTCGACATTGGCGGGCGTCATCGCAACTACTGCTCGGACATGACGCGCACGTTCTTTTGGGGCGATCCGGACGAGGAGACGGCGTGCATCTACGACATCGTGCGCCGCGCCAACGAGGCCGCCGAGGCGCTCATCGCACCGGGTGTGCGCATGTGTGACCTGGACCGCGCCGCGCGCGACGTGATTGAGGATGCGGGCTATGGGCAGTACTTTACACATCGCCTGGGACACTCGATCGGCCTGCAGGACCACGAGCCGGGCGATGTCTCGCTCGTCAACGATCAAGTCGTAGAGCCTGGCATGACGTTCTCCATCGAACCGGGCATCTACCTCCCCGGCCGCACCGGCGTCCGCATCGAGGACCTGGCCCTGGTGACCGAGAACGGCGTCGAGATTCTCAACGCCTACCCCCACGATCCAGTCCGTCTGGACTAGCCAATGTGACAAAGGGACAACCCCTTTGTCACATTGCGATTACGTCGCGCCACGAAAACGGGCCATCTACTACGTTTAACCCGCATGGGTCGACCATGCGGGTCTTTTTTGAAAAATGGCAGGCCCTCTACCTGCAGTTTTGATTTCGTAATTCTCGGTATGGTCGAGGGTTACCGGTCAAACGTAGTAAATAGGCCCATTTCGTGGCAAGCGAGTCAACTAGGGGCACAGGGCAGCCAAAAAGCCCCATCCCAAATTAGCTGCTTTTGAGTTGCGGTGATATACGGACTGCTTGAGGCTTCTGGCTTGTAAAATAGTCCGCATTTCACCGCAACTGATGAGGGGATGGGTTAGCGCAGCAGACCGGCTACTTCGCCGGCTAGGGTGATGGTGCCGGCTGCTACGAAGGACTCGCCCGCGGCATCGAAGGCAGCGAGGGCCTCGGGCACGCTCGGGTATACGCCCGCGAGCTTATCGGCATCAACGAGGGCGGCGAGCTCCTCCGCCGTCAGGGCGCGATCGGAATCGGTCTGGGTCACGACCACGCGGGGGAACGCCGGAACCAAAACGTCAACGATACCCGCCACGTCCTTATCGGCCAGCGCGGCACACAGCAGTGTGGGGCGGTTCTCCACGCACGGATCGATCTCGTCCAGTGCGCTCACAAAGTTCTCGCAGCTCTGGGGGTTATGGCAGGCATCGATCAGCTTGAGCGGATCGGTTCCCAGCACATCAAATCGGCCCGGCGTGGGGCAGCCCATAAGCGACGCATCAAGCTTGTCATGATCGAGCTCGCGACCCAGGTACCCCTCGCACAGCATAATCGCGCACGCGGCATTCTGCGGCTGATAGGCCGGCTTAACCATACTCGACGTATAGATGGCACGCGGCGTGGTGCAGCTAAACTCAACCGTGTCGCCCACGTGTGCCGGCACCTTGGTCGTCGTATGGCTCACCACGAGCGGCACAACGCCGCACTCGCGGCAACGGGCATCCATCACACGCTGAACGCTCGGCTCGTGCGTGCCCTCGCCCAGCACAACCAAGCGCCCGGGCTTGATGACGGCAGCCTTCTCCCCCGCAATGGCCTCGAGCGTGTCGCCCAGGATGCGCGTGTGGTCGAGCCCGATGCCGGTGATGGCAACGGCGACGGGATCGGTCGCGCTTGTGGCATCCCAACGCCCGCCCATGCCAACCTCGAGCACGGCAACATCCACCGCGGCCTCGGCAAACACCACAAGTGCGGCAGCCGTCAGTAAGTCAAATGGTGTGATGGAATAGGCGCGCTCCCCCGCCGCCACACGACGAGCATTCACTCGATGCCCCGCCTCAACAGCGGCAGAAACGCCACGGGCAAACGCCTCGTCGCTCACAACGCACCCATCGACCTCCATGCGCTCGGGATAGCGCACCAGCTGCGGCGACGTATACAGCGCGGTTTTGAGCCCCTCACCACGAAGAATGGCAGCCGAAAAACGCGTAGTCGAAGTCTTGCCATTGGTACCGGCAACCTGGATGCAATCGAAATACTCGTCCGGACGCCCCAGCTCATCGAGCATATCGACAACCGTCTCAAGCAGAGGACCAGCATCCCCAGAAATCCGCCCCGTATCAGCAGCAAGCCCCACAGCCTCATCAAACGAAAGCAACTCAAACGAGAAAGGAACGCTATACAAGCCAGAACGCTTAGGCATAACCAAAGTCTCCAATAACATAAAAAGAGGCCCATCAAAACAACGAGCCCCTCCCATTCAAAATATCAGCCACTACCCGCTTGCAGCGGAGTCAAGGCATCAGCAATGTGGCCATCACAGGCAGCGGACGCCCCCGTAACCGCTATGGGAGCGGTTTGGGGCTTTGCTCGATACAAGTTCCGCACGAGCCGAAGGCCACTTAATGTGGCCTTCGTGCGAGCAGGACTGTTCGCAGTAGCGAGCAATGCCCCAAACCGCGCCCCACAGTCCACCTTACGAGAAGTCAGCAACCTGAGCAGTCAGTGCCGCCAGGATCTCCTTGAGCTCTGCTGCACGGTCCCTCTTCTTCTGCACCACCGCGGGCGCGGCCTTGGCCACAAAGCCCTCGTTCGCGAGCGTCTTCTCGCAGCCGGCAAGCTCCTTCTGAGCCGCGGCGATCTCCTTCTCAAGACGCGCCTTCTCGGCCGAAAGGTCAACCTTGCCCTCGAGCACCACAAAGACCTCGACGCCGCTGTCGACCACGGCGATGCTCGCGGCCGGCTTCTCAACGTCGGTACCCATGACCAGCGAGGCGGTGTTGGCCAGCGGCTCGATGGTCGAGCGCAGGCTCTCGAGCTTCTCGATGTCCTCGGCACCGGCGCGCACGACCACGTCGAGCTCGGCCTTGGGGCTCAAGCGGTAACGCGAACGCGTGGCGCGGGCGGCGGAAACGACGGCACGGCACAGCTCAAACGCGCGCTCGGCGGGCTCGTCGACGTACTTGGCGTAGTCGGCGGGCTCCGGCCACTTGGCGATCATGAGCGCCTCGGCACGGTCCACGTTGCCCTCGGCGTCCAGGTCGAGCACGCTCGCCGGCATGTTGTCCCAGATCTCCTCGGTAACAAACGGCATGAGCGGGTGCATCAGGCGAATGGAGGTGTCGAGCACAAAGATCAGGTTGCGCTGGGCCTGCAGACGACCTTCGCCCTTCAGGCGGGCCTTGGTGACCTCGACGTACCAGTCGCAGACCTCGTTCCAGAAGAACTGCTGCACGCCGCGGGCCATATCGCCAAAGGTGTAGTTCTCGATGCCTTCGGTGACCATCTTAACGGCCTTGGCCAGGCGGCTGAACATCCAGGCGTCGGCCGGCGTCTCCACGACGGGCTCGCCGGGCGTGTAGCCCTCCATGTTCATGAGCAGGAAGCGGCTGGCGTTCCAGATCTTAGTCACAAAGCTCTTGGCCTGGTCGGTACGCGGGCTGTCGATGAGCTTCTTGGTCTTCTTGTCGATGTTCGCGTCGAACTTAACATCCTGGTTGTTGGTGCACAGCGTAAGAAGGTTGTAGCGCATGGCGTCGGCGCCGTACATACCGATGAGGTCCATGGGGTCAACGCCGTTGCCCTTGGACTTGGACATGCGGCTGCCGTCCTTGGCAAGGATCGTCGGGTAGATGACGACGTCCTTAAACGGCACCTCGTCCAGGAAGTACAGCGAGCTCATGACCATGCGGGCGACCCACAGCGCGATGATGTCGCGCGCGGTGACGAGCGCCGTCGTGGGATGATGGCCCTCGAGCAGCTCCGGCTTTTGCGGCCAGCCCTGCGTGGCGAAGGTCCACAGCTGCGAGCTGAACCAGGTGTCCAGCACGTTCTCGTCCTGATGCACGTGATGACCGCCGCACTTGGGGCACACATCGGTGTCCTCGGTAAGGGCGTCCTCCCAGCCGCAGTCCTCGCAGTAGAACACGGGAATGCGGTGGCCCCACCACAGCTGGCGGCTAATACACCAGTCCTTGAGATTCTCCATCCAAGTGGTGTAGGTCTGCGTCCAGCGCGCGGGGTGGAAGGTGACCTTACCGGAGTTGACGGCGTCGAGCGCCGGCCCCTTGAGCTTGTCGACGGCCACGAACCACTGCTCGGACAGCCACGGCTCAAGCGCGGCGTCGCAACGGTAGCAGTGCATGACGGAGTGGTCGTGCTCCTCGACGTGATCGAGTAGGCCGTGCTCGTCGAACCACTTGATGACCGCCTCGCGGCACTCCTCGCGGGTCATGCCGGTGAACTCGCCATAGCCCTCGACGACCACCGCGTGCTCGTCGAAGATATTGATCTGCGGAAGGTCGTGGGCCTGACCCATGGCGTAATCGTTGGGGTCGTGGGCCGGAGTAACCTTAACGAAGCCGGAACCGAAGTTGGCGTCGACATGCCAATCCTCAAAGATGGGAATCTCGCGATCGACGATGGGGAGCTTGACGGTCTTACCCACGAAGGCGGCCTTCTCGGGATCCTTCGGGGAAACGGCGACGCCCGTGTCGCCGAGCATGGTCTCGGGGCGCGTGGTGGCGACGACGATGTAGTCCTGGCCGTTGACCGGCTCGGTCAGCGGGTAGCGCAGGTGCCACAGATGGCCCTTCTCGTCCTTGTACTCGGCCTCGTCGTCCGAGATGGCAGTGGTGCAGTTGGGGCACCAGTTGACGATGCGCTTGCCGCGGTAGATCAGACCGTCGTGGTACCAGTCGCAGAAGACCTTGCGCACGGCCTGCGCGTAGTCCTCGTCCATGGTAAAGCGCTCGTTATCGAAGTCAACGGAGCAGCCCATACGCTTGATCTGCTCGACGATGATGCCGCCGTACTCGTGGGTCCAATCCCAGCAAGCGTCGACAAACTTGTCGCGACCGATCTCCAGGCGGCTAATGCCCTCGCTCTTGAGTTTCTTGTCGACCTTGGTCTGCGTAGCGATACCGGCGTGATCGGTGCCCAGCACCCAGCGCGTGGACTTGCCGCGCATGCGGGCCATGCGGATGATGGCGTCCTGGATGGAGTCGTCGGTGGCGTGGCCCATGTGGAGCTTGCCGGTCACGTTGGGAGGCGGAATGGTGACGGTGCAGTCGCCCACGCCCTCGCGGCGCTTGTAGTAGCCGCCGTCGAGCCACTTCTGCAGGATCGCCGGCTCGTTGGTCGACGGATCGTAGTTCTTGGGCATCTCTTCCATATATCTCTCCCTGTCCCGCCGGGGAGGAATGTAGGCCCGCCAGGGTCTGCATTCCTCCCCTTAGGTATCGATTACTTCAGTCTGAATGACTTCGCTGAGGCTTAAACAAACACACAGAATAACACAGGTAGTTGGGGTTATTGCGTATATATAAAATAGCCTCCGACCGCAGGTGGCCGGAGGCTATTTGCAAACACATTTCAGGCAGGTCTAGCCGTAGATGCGCTGGGGCTGCTCTTCGCCCTTTACGGAAGCTTCGGTCACGACGACCTTGGAAACACCCTCCTCGCTGGGGAGGTCGAACATCGTCTGCTGCAGCACGTCCTCGCAGATGGAGCGCAGGCCGCGGGCGCCGGTCTTGCGGGCAAGCGCCATGCGTGCGATCTCGTGCAGGGCGGCGTCCTCAAACTCAAGCTCAACGTCCTCGAGCTGGAACATCTTGCGGTACTGACGCACCACGGCGTTCTTGGGCTCGGTCAGAATCGACACCAGATCGTCCTCGTCGAGCGCCTGCGTCTGGGTTACGACAGGCGTGCGGCCCACGAACTCGGGAATCATGCCAAAGGCATTGAGGTCCTGCGGAAGCACCTGGCGCAGCAGGTCGTTCTCGTCGACCGAGGTGGGGCCGGCGATCTCGGAGTTAAAGCCCACACCCTTGTTGCCCACGCGATCGGCGATGATCTTGTCCAGACCCACAAAGGCACCGCCGCAGATAAACAGGATGTTGGTCGTATCGATCTGCAGCAGCTCCTGCTGGGGATGCTTGCGGCCGCCGGTGGGCGGAACGCTTGCCACCGTACCTTCAAGAATCTTAAGCAGCGCCTGCTGAACGCCCTCGCCCGAAACATCGCGGGTGATGGAGAGGTTCTCGGCCTTGCGGGCGATCTTGTCGATCTCGTCCACGTAGATA
This sequence comes from uncultured Collinsella sp., assembly GCA_900541175.1. Taxonomy (GTDB): domain Bacteria; phylum Actinomycetota; class Coriobacteriia; order Coriobacteriales; family Coriobacteriaceae; genus Collinsella. The sequence goes on along the minus strand of UQIT01000004.1, from coordinate 102,996 downwards.
ATGCCGACCTGCGCGCGCTCAATATCGCCATCGGCGGCATTGATGAGCTTGAGCAGGATGTTCTCCACATCCTCGCCCACGTAACCGGCCTCGGTGAGCGCGGTGGCGTCGGCGATGGCAAACGGCACCTCGAGGATACGTGCGAGCGTCTGGGCGAGCAGCGTCTTACCGGTACCGGTGGGACCGAGCAGCAAAATGTTGGACTTGGCGAGCTCCACCTCGTCCATATCATCATCGAGCTGCGAGTCCAAACCGTCGTCAAAGGCCGAAAGCGCAGCGCCGCCCTCGATCACGCGGCGATAGTGGTTGTACACGGCCACCGACATGGCACGCTTGGCGTCCTCCTGGCCCATAACATAGGCCGAAAGCTCGTCATAGATCTCGTGCGGCGTCGGCACGTGTGTGATGACCTGACGGTCGTCCTCAAGCTCAAAGCCCTCGGTCTCGGGGTCCACAGCCGGCTGGGATGCAGCCTGACCGTGGTCGTTGAGGAAGCCTGGCAGTTTGCCGTTGCGGGCAGCGTCCATAAAGTCCGAAGCCAGCGACTCTTCCAGAATCTCGGAACAGGCGGCGACGCACTCGTCACAGATAAAGATGTTGGTCGGGCCCTTTACGAGGCGACGAACCTGGCCCTGCTCTTTTCCGCAGAAGGAGCAGCGGATGGGGTTGCCGTTCTCGTCAAAGTTGTCCTGCATGTTACCTGCCATCCTAGGCGTCCTTCGCGGCGAGATCGCGCGAGGTGACGATACGGTCGATCAGGCCGTAGTCGAGGGCCTCGGCAGCGGTCAGGTAGTTGTCGCGCTCGGTGTCGGCCTGGACCTTCTCGATGGGCTGGCCCGAGGCGTCGGACAGGATCTGGTTGAGCTCGCGGCGAGTCTTCTTGATCTCCTCGGCCACGATCTCGATCTCGGTCTGCTGACCCTGGGCACCGCCGCTGGGCTGGTGAATCATGACCTTGGAGTGCGGCAGGCAGAAGCGCTTGCCCTTGGCGCCGGCCGAAAGCAGCACAGCGGCCATAGACGCGGCCATACCGACGCAAATGGTCGAGACCTGCGGCTTGATGAAGTTCATGGTGTCCAGAATCGCCAGGCCGGAGTAGACCTCGCCACCGGGCGAATTGATGTAGAGCGAGATATCCTTCTCGGCATCCTGGCTCTCAAGATGCAGCAGCTGGGCAACGACCAGGTTGGCGCTGACGGAGTTGATCTCCTCGCCCAAGAAGATGATGCGGTCGTTGAGCAGGCGCGAATAGATATCGTAGCTGCGCTCGCCGCGCGGCGTCTGCTCGATAACGTATGGCACGAGGGCGGAATCGAACTTGGCGATCATACGCATCTCCATTTCTCTCTTGCTGACCAAATTGGTTCTAGATAAACGTACGGTGCCCGCATGCTATGCATTGGCTGGCACCGTACGAAGCAACCGGATAACCGGTGTATAACTTTACCCCATCACGGGCGCACGCATGCGCTCGCGGGCAAGGTGGCGAGAATTACTCGGCGTCCTTGGCGGTCTCGTCGACCTCGGTCACCTTGGCGTTCTCGACCAGGTGGTCGACGGCCTTGGAGCGACGGATGGACTCGCGGACGGCAGGCATGCGGCCATCGGCGATGAACTCGGCCTTGTAAGCCTCGACGTCCTTGACGCCCGCCTTCTCGAACTCGGCGTTGATGTCGTCCTCGGTGACCTCGATCTTGAGCTCACGGGCGAGGGCGTCCAGAGCCAGGGACTCACGGGCAACGTCGTTGGCCTGCTTGTGCAGGTCGCCGATGAACTGCTCCATGGTCAGGCCGGAAGCGGGCAGCCAGGTGTCCAGCGTCATGCCGCGGGCAGCGAGGTTGGACAGGAAGTTCTGGCCAAGCTCCTCAAAAACGGACTGCTCGTAGTCGGCGTCCATCTCCTCGAGCTGCAGACGCTCGGCGAGAGCGGCGACGCAACGGTTCTCCTTCTCGGCCGGGAGGCGGGAAGCCTTGTCCTGCTCGATCTCGATCTTGATGGCGTCGCGCATGGCGTCGATGCTGTCGAAGCCAAAGTCGGACTTGACAAGCTCGTCGGTGAGCTCGGGGGTGTTGCGGACCTTGATGCCCTTGACGGTGACCTCGACAGTGTGGGTCTCGGCCTCCTCGCCCTCCTCGACCTCGTCGGTCCAGGTGACGGTCTTGACGTCGTCAACGTTAGCGCCGATCAGGGCCTCGTTGAACTCCTTGGGGTTGCTGTCGCTACCGGCGATGAGCATACGGCCCTCGGCGGCAAAGTTGTCGGCGTTCTCGACGGCCTTGAGGTCGACGGTGACGTAGTCCTCGGCCTCGACGGCGCGACCCTCAACGTCCTCGAAGGTGGCACGGTAGTTGAGGAGCATCTCGACCTGGTTGTTGATCTCGGAGTCGGTGACCTCCGCAGGGGGCATCTCGATCTCGACAGCGTCGAAGGAGGAGAGCTCAGCGGCGGGACGCAGGGAGAACTCGACGGTGTAGGTGTAGTCCTCGTGATCCTTGGCGAGGTCGAGGTCCTTGTAGTCACCATTCTTGGTGGGGACGATGTCCAGCTCGTTGAGGACGGCAGGCTCGTTGGCGGCGATCAGGTCGTTGGTGGCCTGAGCGAGGGTAGCCTCGGCGCCAAGAGCAGAGTCGATGACCGGACGGGGAGCCTTGCCGGCGCGGAAGCCCGGGAAGCGGTACTTCTTGGCGGTGTCCTTGTAGGCCTTCTTGATCGCGGCGTCGACGTCGGCGGCCGGGATGGTGACCGTAGCGGTGAGCTTGGCGTCCTTGACGTCAGAAGCGGTGATGTTCAACACGTTCCTCCTCATACTGCCCAGCTTATCTGAGGTGCTGGTACCTTTATGCAACAAAGAGTCGCGACGGCCGAAGCCGACGCAGATGCGTTGGTGCGGGCGAAAGGACTCGAACCTTCACGGGAATCCCACCAGAACCTAAATCTGGCGCGTCTACCAATTCCGCCACGCCCGCATGAGCGCACAGACTAGGAATGATAGCAGATACGAACGACAAGCGCACGCACACCTTTTACAAGCTCACGACCTCACCACGAGTACGCATCGGATCCCCCGCCGCCCCATCGAAGTTGCGGTGGAATAGGGACTGTTTGGGGCTCCAGTCCTCCAAAACAGTCCCTATTCCACCGCAACTTCGGTAGGACTCGGCAGCCTGGCGATGCTGGCCATGCGCCGGAAAGCGTGTCCCGGTTTGGGGCCTCGGAATGGGATGCAATTTCCGCTATAGCCATCAACCGGAAACTGCAATCCGTTTTGAGCCCCTATTCCGGGATGCACTTTCCGCCAAGGCCCTCAAACGGAAACTGCAGCCCACAATTCAGTTGAAAAGTGGGCTGCAGTTTCCCCGGGCTAGGCAATGAGCGGGTACAGCGCCTCCTCGCCTACTCCCCCAGCAGGGCCTTCTCGGGCGTGATCGGCAGCGAGCGAACCTGATGTCCGGTAGCGTGTGCCACGGCCGAGGCAACGGCGGCGAGCGGCGTGTTGATGACGACCTCGCCGATCGACTTGGCACCAAACGGACCCGTCGGCTCGTAGCTCGGCTCAAAGGCCACGCGGATGCTGCCGATATCCAGACGTGTGGGCAGCTTGTAGCTCATAAAGTTGCCGGTGCGCAGACGACCGCGCTCATCGTGCTCGACGATCTCGTAGAGCGCGTGACCGATACCCTGGGCAATGCCGCCCTCGGCCTGGACGCGCGCGAGCGCCTCGTTGATCACGGTGCCGCAGTCAACGGCCGCCGCATAGTCCACCACAGTCACCTTGCCAGTGGCCTTGTCGACCTCGACCTCGGCAATACCGGCCATAAACGGCGGAGGCGAAACGGGCAGGCAGGCAGAGGCATGCGAGGTGAGCGCGTCGCCGCCCGCAATGTTCTTGACGCACAGGTTGGCAAAGTCACGCAGCGTGAGGTAGCGGTTCTGCTCGCGCGCGGCACGCTCGTCAGACAGGCGCACGTACTGACCATCAAAGACCACGTCGGCGGCGTCCACGTCCCACATCTGGGCGGCCTTGGCGCAAATTTTCTCGCGCAGCTCCGTCGCGGCGTTCTTGGCTGCCAGACCCGTCACGTACGTGCCCGAGCTCGCGTACGAGCCGGCGTCGAACGGCGACACATCGGTATCCACACCGCGCACCACAATGAGCGAGCTCTCCACGCCCAGCTCCTCGGCGGCAATCTGCGCCAGGATCGTGTCGACGCCCATGCCGTTATCGGTGGCGCCGGTGCCAATGGTAATGAAGCCATCCTCTTCCAGGCGCATGTCGATGCCGGCGATGTCCACGTTGGAGATGCCCGAGCCCTGCATGGTGAGCGCGCAGCCCAGGGCGCGCACGCGGTCGCCCAGGTCGACGGCCAGCGGTTTGTCGCGCCAGCCGATCATGTCCATCGCGCGTAGCAGGCAGCGGTCGAGCGCGCAGGCGTTGAGCTTCTCGTTGTAGTACTGCGGCATGATCTCGCCCTCGCGCACGATGTTCTTAAGGCGCAGGTCGGCGGGATCCATGTGCAGCATGTCGGCGAGCTCGTTGACGGCGCTCTCCACGGCAAACTGGCCCTGGGTGGCACCGTAGCCGCGATACGCGCCGCCGCGGTTGGTGTTGGTGTAGACGGCGTCCCAGCTAAAGCGGCTCGCCTTCACGTGGTTGTAGATGGGCAGGCTCTTGTGGCCCGAGAGGCCGATCGTCGTGGTGGCGTGCTCGCCATAGGCGCCGGCGTTGGACAGCGTGTGCAGGTCGATGGCCGTGATAGTGCCGTCGTTCATGGCGCCCAGCTTAACGGTCATCTGCATCTGGTGACGCGAGTTGCCCGCGGTGATGGTCTCCTCACGGGTGTAGCAGCAGTAACTCGGACGGCCGGTCTGCTGGGTCACAAACGCAACAAAGATCTCGCAGCAGCCCGTCTGCTTGGAGCCAAAGCCGCCGCCGATGCGCGGCTTAATGACCTGCACCTGCGACTGCGGAATGTCGAGCGACTGCGCGACCATGCGGCGCACGTGGAAGGGCACCTGCGTGGAGGTGGTCACCGAGATACGCCCGAACGCGTCGGTCGTCGCGAAGGCGCGGAAGGTTTCCATGGGCGCGGTCTGCGTGGCCTGGCTGGTGTAGGTGCGGGTGAAGACGATGTCGCTCTGGGCAAAGGCCTCGTCCAGGTCGCCATAATCGCTGGTACCGCTGCACACCAGGTTGCGCGGGACATCGCCGCCCTGCGGGAACATAAAGGTCACGTCGCCCTCGGGGTGGACCACGATGTCGTTATCGAGCGCCTGGGTAAAGTCGAGCAGGGGCTCGAGTACCTCGTAGTCGACCTTGATGAGCTTGAGCGCCTTGTCGGCGGCCTCCTCGGTCTCGGCGGCGACGATCGCCACCTCCTCGTTTTGGTAGCGCACGAGGTTCTCGAGGATCAGGCGGTCGTAGGGACTCGGCTGCGGATAGCTCTGGCCGGCGATGGTAAAGCGGCGCTTGGGCACGTCCTCGTAGGTGTAGACGCCCACCACACCGGGCACTTTCAGGGCGCGCGACGTATCGATGGAGCGGATCTTGGCGCGGGCATAGGGGCTGCGCTTGAGTTTGACGATGAGCGCACCGGCGGGCACCATATCGCCGGTGTAGACGGGACGACCCTCGAGCAGGGCCTTCGAGTCCTTCTTGGGCTGCTTATGGGTGATCTGCTTGTAGGAGACACCGTCGGAGCTCGTGTCGTTGACGGGCAGCTCGGGCATCTCGAAGCCCACCTGCACGCCAGACTCGTTGAGGAAGCGCACGATGGCGCGCAGCTGGCTCTCGTAGCCGCTGCAACGACAGAGGTTACCGGCAAGCTGACGCGAGAGCTCCTCACGCGTGGCGACGAGGCTCGGGTCCTCCTTGGCGGCGCGGGCGAGCGCCAGCACGTTCATGATGAGGCCGGGGGCGCAAAAACCGCACTGCTCGGCGCCTTCGGCAGCCATCGCGCGGGCAAGCGCCTCGGACTCGGCTTTGAGGCCCTCGAGCGTGGTGATGGTGTGGCCCTCGACGCGAGCGGCGGGAACCGAGCAACTCAGCACCGGGTCGCCGTCGAGCCACACCGTGCACAGGCCGCAGTTGGTGGTTTCGCAGGCACAGCGCACCGACGCGCAACCCTGCTCGCGCAAAAGTGCAAAGAGCATGGTGTCGGGGGCAATCTGGACCTTGACCTTACGGCCGTTGAGCGTAAAGGAAAGATCGATGAGTTTGGCAGCCATTAGCGCACCTCGCTAGAATCGACGCCGGGCACGCGGCGGCAGGAATACTCGTCCGTGGCGAACTTAGGAATCTGCACGCCCTCGAGCTCGCGGGCAAGCGCGGCCGAAAGCTCGATGCCGGCGGCGCGGCGCACGGCCTGAATCGCCAACGGGGCCGAGATGCAGCGGCGGTAGTCTGCCGAGCCCCACAGGTTGGTGCCGTAGCTCAGCGCACGCACGGATGCAGCCAGGACGCGCAGCTCGTCCTCGGAAGGCTGCTCGGCAGTAAGGCCACATGCCTCGCCCTGCAGCAGGGTCGCGCGCAGCGGGCGGGCGCCCACGGTGACATGCCAGCTGTTGTCCCACCAGGCGGCAGTGACGTTTAAGGAGGGGAAGTCGGTCGCGGCCTTGCGCACGGCCTCGTAGCTTGCACGGTAATCGTGCTTAACGACTACGATGTGCTCGATCACGTCGCGAACGTAACCCATGTTCACGAACTCGGCGAGCGGCACGCGGCCTGCCCCCGTCAGCTCAACATAGGAATCGAGCGCGAGAAAGGCGGAGAGAACGTCCGAGAAGCCAAAGCGACCGTAGATGCTGCCGCCCACCGTAGCGGTATTGCGCAGCTGCACGCCCACGATATCGTGGACGGCGAACTCAAAGACATGGTTGACAAGCGCGTTGAGCTTGGCATGGCGCTCGAGCTGGCGCAGGGTACACATGGCACCGATGCGAAACTCGGTCTCGGTCTCCTCGATCTGATCGAGTCCGCAGGCCGAAAGGTCAATCGCCGTCGCCACGCGACGCGAACCAAGGCGCATCCAGATGCCGCCGCCCACAATCTTGTTGTTGCGGTTCTTCTGTAAGAGCTCATAGGCTTCGGCCGCGTTTCCAACACGGACGTAGGTACCGAACTTGAGCACGTTCTCCCCCATCTCTTCACTTGTCCAGTACCTTTAAGTGTACCAAACGAGGGGGCATAGCTCGTGTCGGGACAAAATGAACCGTTTTCCTCCGTCGCATGCGGATCAAAAAAGGCTCCCAACCAAGATGACTGGGAGCCTTCTGCGATGCTATATCGAGCGAAGATTTAGCAGACGCCTTGGGCGAGCATGGCGTCGGCGACCTTCAGGAAGCCGGCGATGTTGGCGCCCATGACGAAGTTGCCCTCCTGGCCATACTCCTTGGCGGTGTCGTCCACGTTGTGGAACATGCCGCGCATGAGCTGCTCGAGCTTGCCGTCGACCTCCTCGAAGGTCCAGGACAGGTGCTCGGCATTCTGGCTCATCTCCAGGCCGGACACGAGCACGCCGCCGGCGTTGGCAGCCTTACCGGGCATAAAGGCAACGCCGTGCTCCTGGAAGTAGGTCGTGGCCTCGATGGTCGTGGGCATGTTCGCGCCCTCGCCGACCACCTTGCAGCCGTTGGCGACGAGCGCCTGGGCGTCCTCGAGCAGCAGCGTGTTCTCGCGAGCGCAGGGCAGCGCGATGTCGCAGGGCAGCTGCCACACGCCACGGCCGTCGCCCTCGTGCCACACGGCGTTGGGCTTCTCGTCAACGTACATAGCGAGCGTAACGCCCTTGTCGTGGCCGGAGCGCTTCTTGTTGTAGATGTGCTCGAGCACGGTGTAGTCGATGCCGTCGGAATCCTCGACCCAGCCGTGGGTGTCGGAGCAGGCGAGCACCTTGCCGCCGAGCTGGGAGACCTTCTGGACGGCGTAGATGGCGACGTTGCCGGAGCCATGAACGACGACGTTCTTGCCCTCGAAGGAGTCGCCGCGGCTCTTGAGGTACTCGTCCACAAAGTAAACCAGACCGTAACCGGTGGCCTCGGTACGGGCGAGCGAGCCGCCAAAGGAAAGGCCCTTGCCGGTAAGGACGCCGGTCCACTCGTTGGTCAGGCGCTTGTACTGACCGAACAGGTAGGCAACCTCGCGGCCGCCAACGCCCAGGTCGCCGGCGGGAACGTCGGTGTTGGGGCCAATGTGGCGATAGAGCTCGGTCATGAAGGACTGGCAGAAGTGCATGATCTCGTTGTTGGACTTGCCCTTGGGGTCAAAGTCGGAGCCGCCCTTGCCGCCGCCCATGGGAAGGGTGGTCAGGCTGTTCTTGAGGATCTGCTCCAGGCCCAAGAACTTGAGCATGCCCAGGGTGACCGTCGGGTTAAAGCGCAGGCCGCCCTTGTAGGGTCCAATGGCAGAGTTGAACTCGACGCGGTAGCCGCGGTTGACCTGGACCTTGCCCTGGTCGTCGACCCAGGGGACACGGAACATGACGATGCGCTCGGGCTCGACGAGGCGCTCAAGCAGGGCGGCCTCCTCGTACTCGGGATGGGCGTCGAGCGCCGGCTGGATGGTGCCGAGGATCTCTGTCGCGGCCTGGATGAACTCAGGCTGCTCGGGATAGCGGGCCTTGAGCTCGTCGAGAACTTTCTGCGTGTAGCTCATGCTTCCTCCAATTGATGGAAAAGAAAAGTATCGTTCGAGGCGCCCCATGCGCCGCGAGCTGTATCGAGTATGGATAATATCGCACTGTTGCAGCAAAGTTACGCATAAGCCGACGAGCAGATGTTTCGTTTTGATTACGATGCAGGTAGAGGCGTTTTTGAGCACCCAACGTACAAATCGCGTGTTTCGAAGCTGTTTCGTCCACGTGTTCCAATCCACCACATTGGGGACAGGCACCTTTGTGGTGGTTTTGACTCGTAATGCCACAAGAAGGCCATTCAAGCAGCGAAACCACCACAAAGGTGCCTGTCCCCAATGTGGTGGTTTTGGTGGTTAGAGGACGAGTTGGTGGTAGTCGGCGGGGGTTACGCGGCCCTCGGTGGCGGCGCGAAAGGCGGCGAGGGCATCGCCGGAGAACGGCATGGCCCAGCACAGGCCGCAACCCGCGGTAATGGAGCCCGGCAATGGCATGATGCGCCCGGGAACACCGGCGGCAAGGCACAGCTGCTCGCATTCCATCACATCGAAGGTGCTGTCGAACGAAACGATAATCTTGCGCTCGTGGTCGAGGGCATCACCGGACGGGCCTTCGCGGTGTGCCTCACGATACGCCGCGGCGGCCGCTTCCTCTTCCGCAGTATGTCCACAGCCACCGCAACCGCAGGTACAGGGTTCGGACCCGTCGCAAGTGCAAGGTTCTCCCGTGTCGGGACAAATATCGTGAGACATGGCAACTCCCATCGTCTAGGCGAGCAGCTCGGCTGCCGCAAACTCCTCGGGTGTATTGACGTTTTCGAAGCAGAGCGTCGAGCCCGCGGCCTTAACGATCTGCGGCTCATCCATATAACCGGCCTGAACGCGATTGATCAGGCAGCGAATGCGCTGTCGGTCGCAGGAGAGCAGCTCTTGGGCAACCGGAGCACACGCATCACGGCGCCAGACGGCGCAAAGCGGCTCAATCCCCCGCTCCTCGCGCGGCACGCACACATCGAGCACCTCGGCCTCAACATGATCGGCAAGCGCGCCGATGAGTTCCGGCGAGACAAACGGCATATCGCAGGCTACGATCGCCACAAGCGGCAATCGGGCCGCGGCCAACGAGCTCGCGATGCCGCGCATGGCGCCCGCCGACCCCTCAAGGTCCGACACTATTCGCGGCACCAGGCCGCCAAACGTGCGCTCCTCAAGGTAGGCAAGCTCGCTGGGACGCGAAGTCGTCACGACCAACTCGCCGGCAACTGGCGCCAACCGACCCAGCACGCGCTCGATGAGCGGCTCGCCGCAAAACGCCATGCGCGCCTTATCGCAGCCCATGCGCGAGGACAACCCGCCCGCCTGGACGACACAAGAAAGATCGGCACGTCTTACGGTAGTCATACGGCAAAACACCTCCATCGGCACGTTCATAATCCAGCACACGGGGCAAATACCGTAGGCGGCATGAGAGGCGGCACGGCAAACCCATGTAAAAACAAAACAGCGCCTTTGCGGCACGCAGCAAGACCGCGAGCACAAAAGCGCTGGTAGCGTATGGCGGGAACGTATGTGAATCGAACACATCCAAGACGTTTTGCACGCCTCGCAACGGTTTTGAGGACCGCGGAGCCCACCGGAGCCCATCCGTTCCCAAGTGCGGAGGTATTTTACCAAACCGAGCAGCCAATCTAGCGCAGGGAGCGCAGGCCGCCGGCTTCCTTGTCGAGCACCGTAAAGCGCACGGCATCCAGGTGCTCCAAGATGCTGATGGCGCGTTTGCGCGACACGCCCAGGGCCTCGCGCAGCACGCTCGTGGTGGCAGCGCCGCCGGCTGCCTCAATGGCGGCGGCGACGAGTTCGCGCGCATGGGCCTCGGCGGCGGCAGACAGGGCCACGTCGCGCTCGACCTTCACGATCGAGCGGTTGAGCGAAAGCTCGCGCAGGGCACGCGTCATGGTGTCGCGATCGAGCTGCAGCTGCTCGCCCACCTCGGGCAACGTCGGTGCATCGAGGCCGGCTTCGTCCAGCAAGGCAACGATACGTTCGCAAGCCTCTCGCACCACGCGTGCCGCCGCGGCGGCCGAATGCGGATCGAATACCTCGGCGCCCTCGGCGGCGCACACGCCACGCGAGCAGCCCTCGGCAATCAGAGCCGCGGGAACGCCTTCATCAGCGGCAGGCCACGCAGCATGGGCAACGGCGCCGGGCGTAAAGCCCGTCTCCTTGGGAGCCGCCGCGTGCATGGCTGACAGGGTCGCCGCCAGTGCATCCATCGCGGCGTCGAGCGCGGAAGAATCTGCATACAGCGAGCCATCCGAGCCTGCAAGCGCGCAAGCAGCGCCCTGCGCCACCAACCCGCGCAGTGCGGCATCGACCTCGCCGACACCAAGATCCAAAGCGTCGGCAACATCAACCGCCGTAACTGGCAGCATCTGCAGCGCCAGCCAAGCGCCCACACCGCCCGCGGTATCGCCGGACTCAAGCGCCGCAAACAGTGCACGCTCGCCAGCAGAAAGCTCGCGCGAGCGACGGCAGCGCGAAAGCAGCACGCGCCCGCCGCCGATGAGCATAACGGGCGAATACGACAGCACCACGGCATGGTCTCCGGCACACAGCGGCAGCGGGTCCTCCAAGCGCACCTGCACGGTACGGGTCTCGCCCACCGCCATGGGGGCCTCGCCCTCCAAAAGCATGATGCGGCCGACGACCTCGGCCGTGCCGGCCATCACATGCACACGCGCGCCCGACTCGAGCACGCGCGGCTTGGTGCCCTCGCGACCTAAATACGTAAACGCCATCATAAAGCGCAGCGTCTGGCCAAAGCGACCCTCCACGCCGAGCATCTCACCGCGATCGAGCGCAGCGACGCCACCGCCCACCAAGTTGAGCGCCACACGCTGACCGGGAAGCGCCTGCTGCGTGTCGCCATGCACTTGGATCCCGCGTACGCGGCAGGCCGTGCGCGACGGCAGCGCGACGAGCTCATCGCCCACCGCAACCGGCGCATCGTGCAGTGTCCCTGTCACGACGGTGCCGGCGCCCTTGATCGTAAAGCAGCGGTCAATCGGCAAGCGCGGCGCAGCATCGGTGCGCTCGGCACGGTCGCGGCAGGAATCCCAGCAGGCACCGACCCGATCGTCAAGCGCGGCCAGCAGCGCGTCAATCCCCTCGCCGGTCTTGGACGACACGGGGACCATCGGCGCGCCCGCAAACACGGTACCCGACAAAAAGTCATCGACATCGAGCTCGGCAAGCTCGGTCATCTCGGCGTCGGCCAGGTCGCACATCGTCAGCGCGACCACCATATGCGTAACGCCCAGCAGCTCCAGCACATGCACGTGCTCGCGCGTCTGCGGCATCACGCCCTCGACAGCCGAAACCACCAGCACCGCCACGTCGATGCCCGTGGCGCCCTGCACCATGGCGCGCAAGTAATGCGCGTGGCCCGGCACGTCGACCAGGCCAACGATCTTGCCACTCGGCAGTGCCAGCTCGCCAAAGCCCAGCTCCACGGTCATACCGCGACGGCGCTCAACCTCCAGACGGTCGGGATTCTTGCCGGTCAACGCCTCGATCAGTGCCGACTTACCATGGTCAACGTGGCCCGCCGTGCCAACGATAACGGGACACTCTACCAGCGCTTGAACCTCACTCATCGAGCAATCGCCTTCTCAACGCACGCGACGAGCGTCGATGCCGCCGTCTCGATATCGCGGTCGCCCACGAGCGTACGGACGTCAAACAAAATGCGATCGTGCGAGGTTCGTGTGACGACCGGAGTGTCGAAATCTTGGACGAGCGAGCGCTTGAGTGCGTCAACGGAAAGACGCTCATCGACAAGACGCACGGCAACGCACATGGTGGGCAACTCGACGGTAGGAAGCGAGCCGCCGCCGGGAGTCGACGACTCCTCGACGATTTCCACCTGCACGGCACACGGGCAGCCAGCCTTATCGAGGCCCGCCACCATCAGCTCGCGCAGCTTGCGTGCGCGACGCTCCAGATGAGCCTGCGGAAGCGTGAGCATGTTGAGAACCGGCACCTCGCGATGGGCAACATCCGCCCCGTCCATGTAAATGCGCAGTGTGGCCTCGAGCGCCGCCAGCGCGAGCTTGCCCGGGCGCAGGGCACGCATAAGCGGATGCGACCCGCAAGCCTGGACCAGATCGCGACGGCCCATGATAATGCCTGCCTGCGCGGCACCGAGCAGCTTATCGCCCGAGCACGACACCAGATCGAGCCCTGCCGCGACCGAAGCCGGCGTGGGCTCCTCACCGCCGCGCACCAGAATGTCATCGGGCAAAAGCGCGCCCGAACCCTGGTCCTCGTAGAACAGCAGACCATGCTTGTGGGCCAGGGCGGCAAGCTCCCGAGAGCCCACTTCCTCGTGAAAGCCCTCGATGCGATAGTTGGAAGGATGGACCTTGAGGATCATGGCCGTATCGGGCGTAATGGCTTGCTCATAATCTGCCAGGTGTGTGCGGTTGGTGGCGCCGACCTCGACGAGTTTGGCGCCCGAAGCCGCCATGACATCGGGGATGCGGAAGCTGCCGCCAATCTCGACAAGCTCGCCGCGGCTGACGATGACCTCTTTACCCGCGGCATGGGTGGCAAGCACCAGCAGCACCGCGGCGGCATTGTTGTTGACCACGAGCGCGTCCTCGGCACCGGTGAGTGAGCGGATCAGCTGCGCGGCATGTTCCTTGCGCGACCCGCGAGAGCAGGTGTCCACGCTGTACTCAAGCGTGCTGTAGCCGCGCGCGACCTCGGCCACCGCCTTGGCGGCTGACTCCGCGAGCGGGGCTCGACCCAGGTTGGTATGGATAACCACACCCGTGGCGTTGACGGCAGGGCGCAGGCTCGGCAACGCGGAGCGGTGCGCACGCCACTCGATGGCCGAGGCAAGGTCGCGCTTAGAGCGCGGGGCAGCACCGGCGCGAATGGCTGCGCGCTCCTCGTCGAGCTCGGCCGTCACGGCGGCATGCACCACCGCGTCGCAGGTCTCCCCCGCCGCCTTCACTACCGGCCACTCGGCAAGCAGCTCGTTGACGGAAGGAATGGCGCGCAGGCGGGCGCGTACCTCATCGGACATGTTCTGGCTATCGCTCATGTACGGCCTTTCAAAAGAAACGTGGATCAGTCGAATGCATCAGCTGAGTCAATTACTCGTTATTATCCTCGCGCGCCGCGATCTTTTCCACGCGAACGGCGTTTTCCTGGGTGAGCGCGGCACCCGTCAACGGGTCCCAGCGCAGCGGCGTATGGTCGAGTGGGCCCACGCCCAAGGCTTGAGCGCCACCGGCATCGGCGCCAAACGAACGCCCGCCGGGGGCGGCCGAGGTGAAGATGCACGCCGGATGCAGATACGGCGTCGTCTCCACGCGCACGCGGTCGCGGCCCAAATCGCTCACAAGTTCGACGACCTCGCCATCGGCGATGCCCATGTGCGCAGCGGCATCGGCATTCATCTGCACGGCATCCAGGTCCGATCCAGCCTCAGCGGCACCTTGGGCCGCGAGCCTGCGCGAAGTATGCGACTCAAAGGGACGGTTGCCGCTAATGAGGCGAAACATCCCCGGGCCGGGCTCCACCATCGGCGCAATCCAGCCTGGCACGCGTCCCAGACCGGCTCGTTCCCACACGTCGCTTGCCAGCGCAATTTTGCCGCCATCCAAGGGAATCACCGGCTCGCCTGTACGCGACGGCAACGCAACACCCGTGTCGGCCCAGCCGCGCTCCTTGAGCTCGTCCAGATTGATCCCAAACGACGCCACCTGGGCAGCCGCTAGATCGTCGGACGTAAACTGGAAGTACTCGCCCGCGCCACACGCCTGCGCCAGACCGGCAAAAATCTCCCGACCGGGACGTGTGTCGTCATGCTGCACGGGCAGCACGGCGTTGCGGTAGAACACGCGCGCATCGTTGACGCCCGCCACCGTTCCCACGCCGCGGTCGGCCTCCAGATACGTCACGTCGGGCAGCACGAAGTCAGAAGCACGTGCCGTCTCGGACCAGCGAATATCAATCGTCACAAGCAAGTCGAGCCGCTGCAAAATACTCAACCAAGCCTGTGCATTGCCATAGCCCGCACCAGGGTTACTGGCATAGACGATGAGCCCACGCAAATCGCCGGCAAGAATCGACTGACCGATGGTCGTGCACAGGCCGCGCTCGGGATCGACGAGCGGATAGCGCTCGGACCCCAGCTTGGGCCCACGCGGCACCGGCGGCGTCGCAAAGCGCGTGGGATCGAGGTCGCCCAACACAAGCGGCGTGGGCGGATTGAGCGCGCCGCCCGCATGCCCGATGCAGCCCAGCAGCACATCGACCAAGCAGATAGCGCGCGCGGTCTGGGTGCTATTGGCATACGCGATACCGATGCCACCATGAAAGCCCGCATCCACCACAGCGGCAGGCGCGGCGGCAGCGAGATCGCGCGCCGTGGCGACAATCTCTGCGGCCGGCACGTCGCACATCGACTCGGCCCACTCGGGCGTCCAAGGACGGGCCGCCTGCGCCAGCTCGTCAAAACCCGTGGTATAGCGGGCAACGAACTCGTGGTCGTACAAGTCCTCGGCAATCAGCACGTGGGCGATGCCCAGCAGTAGTGCCAAATCGCAGCCCGGGCGCACGCGCAGCCAGCGGTCGGCAAGCGCGGCGGAGCCGCTGCGCCGGGGGTCGACCACGATAATCTTCGCCCCGCGCCGGCGCGCATCGTTGAGCGCATCGACGGCCCCCATCGTCGATGAATCGACGATGGAACGCCCCAGGTACATGATGCAGTCGGTATGTGCCAGGTCGGAGGCGGGGCTATAGCCCAGGCTGTGCTCCCAACCGGTAAGTCGGCTTACCTCGCAGGCGCCATCGGCACCGTACACGTTGGGCGAGCCCAACGCATGCATAAAGCGATACGCCCAGTAGCGGTCGAACGAGGGAACGCCGAGCGTCATGCCCAGCGCGCGCGGACCATGCCCGTCAACAATCCCCAAAAGGCGCTCGGCAATCTGAGCAAACGCCTCGTCCCAGGTAATCGCATCGAACCCCGAGCCATCCCGGCGGCGTCGCATGGGGTGCACAATGCGGTCGCGCTCGTCAAACGGCATTGCCAGGCGATGGCGCCCGCGGGCGCACAGGGCACGCGCCGCGCACGGATGCCCCACAACCGGCAACTCAGCCACCACACGACCGTCCTCAACGCGTGCCGCAAAGGCGCAATCGGCATAGCATCCCCCGCATGTGGTCACCACGGCGCGACCGTCACGCTTCACAGCAGATGCCATCTCGATTACCCTTTTCATCAGCCAAACACAACAGGGCAACAGCCCGACAACGAGCCCCAGACCCAAATAGCCTCCCGCACGGCAACGCCCCGCGGGAGGCCCAACGTCAAACAGACGGTACCTTACGCCTCGGACTTCTTAGCGTAGATAAACCAGTAGCCGAGCGCGATCAGAACCGCGCCGCCCACGATGTTGCCCAGCGTGGCGGCGGACAAGTTAAACGCAATGCCCGCAGCGTTGAGTGCATCGGCGCCGGCGACGTCGGCACCATAGCCGAACGCGTGCATCACGGCACCCATGGGCAAAAAGTACATGTTGGCGACGCAGTGCTCAAAACCGCAGGCCACAAAAGCGGCGATGGGCAGCAGAATGCCCACAACCTTATCGACCACGGTCTTGCCGGCGGTACCGATCCACACGGCCAGGCACACAAAGATGTTGCACAGGATGCCACGGAAGAAGATCGTCACCCAGTCGATCGTCACCTTGCCGGCGGCGACGCTCACCATGGAGTTGGCGACCGCCTCGCCGTTGAGTTTATAGATGCCGGCCATGTACACCAAAAAGACGATGAACAGAGCACCGACAAAATTGCCGACCCACACGACGACCCAGGCCTTAAGCATCTGGACAAGGGTGATCTTTTTGCTCTTGAGCGCGCAGACCATAAGCGAATTGCCGGTAAACAGCTCGGCGCCGCACACCAGCACCAGCACCAGGCCCAGGCAAAAGCACAGGCCGCCCACGACGCGCTGGGCACCCCAGCCCAGCGTGCTGTCGCTCAAAAACACCGTAAAGAACAGGCCGCCGAAGGCGATAAACGCGCCGGCGAACATTGCCAACAGAAAGGCCTTAGCGACCGGCAGGTTGGCCTTGGTCACGCCGGCGGCCTCGGTCTTGGCCTCGATCGCGGCGGGCGCCAGGCAATCGGGAGTGGGATACTCCACCTTGGAATCTGCCATGTCAATCACTTCTTTCCTATTCAGCAGAGACAAGCGCTGCTATTGCTCCTGCCCCAAGCGGACAAAGTGGGAAAAGTCGTTGGCGGCCACGGCGTCGTACACGGCGTCGACGGCCTCAAAGACCTCCGGGGACATGGGGTTATAGAACTCCGTATCGCCCGGCTGAATCCCTATGAAGACGATATCTTCGCACGATTGCTCAATCTCTTCGATCAGAATCGACAAGGGAAGCGAATGCGTGGTGAACATCGACTTGCGGGCCACATCACGTTTGTCGAGCAAGCGGATGGCGCCGACGGGCAGCGCCATGTCGGCGGCATCGACCAATACCAAACGCGGTGGACGCTCGCGCTTGACCTCGATGATGTCATCCTCGGGCGTCTGACCGCCATCGATGGTGTACCAGCCGGCAAGCGGCGCGTCCTCCATCTTTTTGGAGAGCACGGGGCCGGCGGCATCGTCGGCACGCAGTACGCTTCCCGCCGTGAGCACGATACCCGCAAATGGGGCGCCGTTCACACGTCCATCCACAACGTGACCCATTACTGCAACCTTCCCGTCAGATACACGCCCGACACATCGCGCACGCGCTCCACCAAATCGCGGAACTTCATTAAGAACGCGACCTGCTGGGCATGCAGGCCAAAGTCGTCGTCGAACACCGAGATGCCGGCCTTGGCCGACCCGCGAAAACCGCGCTCGTCGAGTAATGTGTCGCAGGCCTCGAGCAGCGACGGCACCGCCGCCTTGTCGAGCTGGCACTCGCCAAAGAAGCGAATGGCCTCAAACTTAGTCCGGGCCTCCCCCTCCGGCAACGCGTCGACGAGCGAATAGAACACATCCACCGGCACCGACAGACGCGGCTCAAAGCAGTCGAGCACGCCGGTGTGGTGGCCCACGGCGAGCGTGTAGTACAGCACGTCGCAGGCCTCCTGGGGAACGTCTTCCTCGGTCTCCACAAACTTACGCGTGAGCTCGTAAAAGACCACCTGGTCGGGCGCATGGCCCAGGCAGGGGTCGGCGACGCCCTCGGCGGCCTCGTCGCTTGCGCGCGAGGCATCGCCAAAGGAGCCGCCGAGCATACCGGGGCCCGCGAAGTAACCAGAGCGGTCCGTGAGCTCCATCTAGCGACCTCCGGCCAGCACCAGATCCTGCAGCGCCGAGTACACCTCGACGCGGCGCGGATCGTCCTGCTTGTCGATGAGCAGCGCCATGGCACCGCGGATATCGCCCTTGGGCGCGCCCTCGAGCGTATCCATAAACTCGTTGGCCAGGTCGCGGCCGTAACGGTAGCCGCTCATGGCGCGAGCCTCGCGCTCGATGGCAACGCGCAGCTTGTACGGCACGCCGGGGTGCAGGATATCGGCCTGCTCGCCGGCGGCCTCCACCGTGGTCTCGGCATGGAGCTTTTGGTCCAGCAGACCGAGTGCCATGGCGAAGCCGTAGATGGTCTGCGCGGGGCTGGGCGGGCAGCCGGGGATGTAGACGTCGACCGGCAGAATCTTGTCCGTGCCGCCCCAGACGCAGTAGTTGTCGTAGAAGATGCCGCCGGTGCAGCCGCACGCGCCATAGGACACCACGATCTTGGGATCGGGTGCGGCCTCAAAGGCGCGCAGGGCCGGCATGCGCATGGCACGCGTCACAGCGCCGGTGTACAGCAGCACATCGGCGTGACGGGGCGAGGGCACGACCTTGATGCCAAAGCGCTCGACGTCGAAGACGGGCGTGATGGAACCGAAGATCTCGATCTCGCAGCCGTTGCAGCCGCCACAGTCAACACGGTAGACGTACACCGAGCGCTTGATCTTCTTAAGAAGGGTCGCCTTGGCCTTCTCGATGCTCTCGTCGAGCTCGATCTTGGTCGGGCGGTACTGAAGCCGCTCGGGCAAAAGCGTGGGTTCGGCCATGGTTACTCCTCCTTCGTATCAAAATCCATGATGATGCCCTCGACCGGCGCCGGACCGGCGGGAATCTCGGGCGCATCGGGGTTGAGCTCGCGGTCGATATACTCCGGGTTCACGCCGTGGCCGCCCAGATACTCCATGCCGGGGCCCTGGGGCTCGCCGGACGCAAGTGTCTCGTTGGCAGCGCTCGGTCGGGGGCTGGCGGACGGCAGGTGTCTGGTTGGCAGCCATACCGGCAGCGTTGCCGGTCTTTACGGCCGAGGCGGCGCGCAGGGCGTCGAGCTCGCGCTTGCACTCCTGGCACATACCGACGGTACGGGCGGCCTGCTCGGCCTCCATGCCGCCGGCCTTTTGCAGCAGGCGCTTGGCGTAGTCGATCTCCTTGTGCGGGGCAAACGGCTTGCCGCAACGCGAGCAGTGCTCGAGCGTATAGACGCTCTTGCTGGTAAGGTCGTCCTTGCTCATGACGGCCAGCTCAAACTCCTCGGTGAGCTTGATGGCCTCCATGGGGCAGGCCTCCTCGCAGCGGCCGCAAAAGATGCAGCGACCGTAGTCGATCGACCAGGTAATGGTATCGGCCGCAAGGTCGGTGTCCATGCGAATGGCATCGGCCGGGCACGCCACGCCGCAGGCACCGCAGGCGATGCAGAGCTCCGCGTTGTGCTCGGGCTTGCCGCGCATGTCCTTGTTGGTGGGAAACGGCGCAAACGGGTACTTGACCGTCGCGTCGCCGGCCTTGGCGTTGACCTTCCAAAGCTTCAGCATATTAGAGCGCCTCCTCATCGAGCGGAGCGGCCATGGTGCCCTCGCCCGCAAGCGGCGACTTGTCGCGCCAGACGTTCTCGAACTGCTCCTTGTCGAGCACGTGGTCGCGCTTGGCGGCAACATCGGTCACCGTCACGCGGTCGGTGCAGGAGTAGCACGGGTCGAGCGAGCCGACGATCAGCGCCGCATCGCCCACGGTGTTGCCGCGGAACATGTAGCGCAGGACCGGCCAGTTGCTGTACGTGGCGGCCTTGGCGCGCCAGCGGTAGCACTTCTGGTTATTGCCGAGCATGGCCCAGTGCACGTCCTCGCCGCGCGGCGCCTCGGTGGCGCCGATGGCGTACTTGTGCGGGGTGTACTCCCAATCCGTGGTGAGGATGGGGCCCGACGGGCAGTTCTCGAGCATGGTCTCGATCATGTCGATCGAATCGTAGACCTCCTGGATGCGGACGGCGGTACGGCCGAAGGCATCGCAGGTGTCGGCCGTGGCGGCGTGCATCTTTTGGACGTCCGGATCGGCGTAGCCGTCGAAGGGATGGTCAAAGCGCACGTCGCGGGCATAGCCCGAGCCACGCATGAGCGGGCCGACCGGCGAGAAGTCGCGTGCGATCTTGCGGTCCAAGATGCCGATGCCACTCGTACGCTCAATGAAGTTGGGCGTCGAGAGCAAAACGTCGACGAGCTCCTGAACCTCGGAGCGCAGCTGGTGGATGGTCGTGAGCGTGGAGAGCTTCTGCTCGGCCAAAATGTCGCGACGCACGCCGCCGATCACGTTGAGGCCGTAGGTCTTGCGGTGACCGGAAAGCTTCTCGGCCAGGTCCATGGACTTCTCGCGGACGCGGAAGAACTGCTGGAAGCCGGAGTCGAAGCCCGTGTAGTGCGATGCCAGGCCAATGTTGAGCAGATGCGAGTGCAGGCGCTCAACCTCGAGCATGATGGCGCGGATGTACTGGGCGCGCGGCGGGACATGAATGCCCTGGGCGCGCTCGACGGCCTCGGCATAGGCCACCGAGTGGGCGCAGCCGCAGATGCCGCAGATGCGGTCGGCGAGGAACGTCACGGCGTCATAGTTCAGGCGCGTCTCGGCGACCTTCTCCATGCCGCGGTGCACGTAGAACAGACGGTAGTCGGCGTCGACGATCGTCTCGCCCTCAACGAACAGGCGGAAGTGGCCGGGCTCGTCGGAGGTAATGTGCAACGGGCCCATGGGGACGAGCGTGGTCTCCTTGCCCTTGGTGTCGGCCAAGAACTCGTAGTTTTCCATGTCGCTCGCGGGAGCGGGACGGAAGCGGTAGTCCATGGAGTCCTTGCGCAGCGGGTACAGGCCGCTGGGCCAGTCATCGGGCAACACCAGGCGGCGACGATCGGGCAGACCCTCGGGAATCAGGCCGAACATGTCGCGCAGCTCGCGCTCGCCCCACACGCAGGCGGGGACGAACGGCGTCACGGACGGGAACGTCATCTTGGCGGGATCGACCTCGGCGCGGACGGTCACCCAGCCGGGATCCTCCCCCTCCATGGAGATGACGTAGTACACGGCGTAACGGCCGCACAGGCTGCGCTCATCGTTGCCGATGATCACGGGAATCCAGCCGTAGCGCTCGTAGTACAGGTAGTGGACGGCCTCGGGCAGCTTGTCCTGCTTGACGGTGATCGTCAGCTGGTCCTCGCACTGCCACTCGACCTTCTCGATAGCGCCCGGCACTGCAGCACGCAGGGCCTCGACGTGGCTTTCGCAGCGACGAGCGTAGTCCTTCTTTTCAGGTTCTGCCATGGTGCTAATTCACCTCACTTGTCTTGGTCTGGGAACTGAACACCATGCGGTAGAGAGGGGCCTCGTGGAGCTCTTCGACGCTCTGGTTCAAAACGACGGACGTTGCATCCTCGACGCCGCTCGTGATGGCGACCGGGGTGGCGATACCGAACCACATGACCACGATCGCGAGGGCGATCTCGGGGATGATCATGAGGGCGGGCACCTCGTGGCGCTTCATGCCCTCGGGCGCCTTGCCGAAGATGGACTTGAGCGCGATGCCGGTAAGGGCGAAGTACACGCCGGTGAGGCCGATGGCCACGAGCACGACCACCCAGATGGGACCGGACTGAACGCCGGCCACGAAGGTGAGGAACTCGGAGATGAACAGGGCGAACGGCGGGAAGGCGGCGAGCGCGAGCAGGGCGATGATGGTGAGCGCTGCCGTGACGGGAGCGATCTCGACGACGCCCTTGATCTTGTTCAGGTCGCGGGTGTGGTAGATGTGCTGGATGTTACCGGCCATGCAGAAGGCGAGCGCCTTCGTGAAGCCGTGGAAGATGCAGTGCAGCAGGCAGGCGGCGATACCGAGCGGGCCACCGATACCCAGGCACAGCGCGACCACGCCGACGTTGTCGACGGAGGAGTACGCGAAGCGGCGCTTGATATCGTCCTGCTTGAAGATGCACAGGGCAGCCACCAGGATGGACAGCGTGCCCAGGATGAGCAGGAGCGTTCGCGGATAGGTGTCGCCCACCGTGATGATGGACAGGGAGTAGAAGCGGATGATCACCAGCATGGCGCACTTGAGCAGCACGCCCGAGAGCAGCGCGGAGACCGGGCTCGGAGCCTGGGAGTGCGCGTCGGGCAGCCAGGTGTGCATGGGGAACAGGCCCGCCTTGGTGCCGAAGCCGATGACGATGAACGCGAACGCGAGGCGCACGAGCATCGGGTCGAACTGGTCGGCGTAGGGCATGATGGAGGTGAGGAAGGCGGCCTCATGCGCGTTGGGCATGATATCGGCGGCGTTCGCGTAGATGAGCAGCGTGCCGAACAGGCCGAAGGCCACACCGGCGGTGCAGACCATCGCGTACTTCCAAGACGCCTCGAGCGCCTGCTTGTTCTTGTAGATGCCCACGAGGAACACGGTCGACAGCGTAGTGGCCTCGACCGCCGCCCAGGTGAGGATGATGTTGTTGGACAGGCAGGCGAGCAGCATCGTGAAGACGAACAGGCTGAACAGCGCGTAGTACTGCTTGGTGCGCTCGGCCGGCATGGTCTTCTCCTCGATATCGATCTTGATATAGGAGATGGAGTACACGCCGGTGATGAACCCGATGATGCCTACCAGAAGGACGAAGATCGACGAGAGCGAATCGAGATGGAGCCACAGGCCCAAAGCGTCGATATTCTGCCCGCTCGAGAGCATGGTTCCCGCGGTGACGACCGAAAGGACAAGGGTCGCCGCGACGGAGATGGTGTTGAGCCCCGCGAAGACGTTGTAGGACGTCGTCTTGGGGAGCGCAGCCATAATCAGGGAGAACACGAGAGGACAAGCGAGCAGGGCGACCGTCAGCATTGAAACATCCATGGCCTACCCCTTCAATTCGGTCAGGTCGTGGGAGTCGAGCGACTTGGTGTCGTTCCAAATCCTCACGACGACGGCGGACATGATGATGACGGCGAAGATGGCGTCGGTGGCGATGCCGATCTCGATGATCTCGGGGGCCGTGGGCGCGAGCAGAGCGAGCGTCACGTGGCTACCGTTCTCCATAAGGCAGTACCCGAAGATCTGCTTGAGGATGTTGCGCTGGGAGATGATGCACGTGAGGCCGACGAAGAAGTGCGCGAAGCTGATGGCGAGGGCCGGAGTGGCCACCTCGGCGGTGGGCAGGCTCAGGCGCGTGACCACCGCGAAGCAGACGGCCACCTCCAGACCGGTGAGGATGATGGTCCAGGCCGGCTTGATGGAGGAGGTCAGCGTGCTATCGGCAGGCGAACCCATCTTCTTGTAGGCACGGTTGAGAATGAACGGAACGAGGATCACCTTGGTGACGAAGGCCGACGCGGCCCACATGAGAAGCTCGGTGGCACCGGTGGTGAGGCCCAGGGTGAGCAGCACGCCCACCAGGACAACCGACTGGATCGCGTACCACTTGATGGCGGACGGGATGGTCTTCGAGACGACCACCATGGTGGAGGTCACGATCAGAAGACCGCCCAGGATATTGACTAACGAATAACCCATGTCCTACCTCCTAACCCATCCAACTAGAGGACAGAGGACCGGCGACGACGACCATGATCATGAGGACGACGAACACGAACGCCATGGCGCGCGGAAGGGGCTGGCCGGCGGCCACGGTCTCGCTCGGCTCACCGGGCAGGACCTTACCCATCCAACGCAGGAACCATGCGAAGGTGGCGACGGTCTCGACGACCATGACGCACACGAGGACAAAGATGACCGTGTTGGTAGCACCAACCGCGAAGCCACCGGAAATGATCTGGAACTTGGAAAAGAACGTGCTCATGGGGGGCACGCCGGCGATAGCGGTCGCGGCGACCGCAAAGCCCACGCCCGTGACCGGGTACTTCTTCATGAGGCCCTGGATCTTGGGCAGCATACGGGTTCCCAGCGTGAAGCTGAGAGACCCAGCGATGAGGAAGAACAGGGTCTTGGTGAACGCGTGGTTGAAGATGTGCTCGACGGCGCCGTTAAACCCCATCTGGCTTCCGAACACGGAGAGGCCCAGGCCAAAGAACACGTAGGCGAGCTGCGCGATCGTCGAGAAGGCGAGCAGGCGCTTCATATCCTTCTGGGGCAGGTACATGAGGAAGCCGAAGAGCATGGTCACGACGGCGTCGATGATGGCGACCCAACCGACGATCTCGGGGATATCGCCGGCGCTCGCAAGAGCGCGGGCGAACACGCACACGCCGACCTTAACCATGGACGCGCCATGAAGGTAGGCGGAAACGGGCGTGGGGGCCTCCATTGCGGAGGGCAGCCACATGTAGAGCGGGAACTGGGCGGACTTGGCCCAAGCAGCGAACAGGATGAGCAGCAGCACGACGGTCTTCATACCGGAATCGAGCTGGGAGATCGCGCTCAGCGCGAACGTGCCGGTTCCGGCGAACAGGAAGGCCGCGCCGATGTAGAGTCCCAGAGCGCCGATATGGGTGATGATGAGCGCCTTCATACCGGCCTTCTTGGCCGTGGGCGTCATGTAGTAGCTGATGAGGCCCCAGGAGCACACACCGGTGATCTCGAAGAAAACGAGCTGGCCGACGATGGTGGAGCTGTAGGCGAGACCGGCCATGGCGCCGATGAACGTGGAGAAGTACACGTAGAAGCGACGACGGGGCGCGTCGGGATGCTCCTTATTCTTATCGCTCATGTACGGGAACGAATAGATGACGACGAGCAGGCCGATAGCGACGAACGCGGGTGCGAGCAGCGTGCTCATCCGGTCGAATATGAAGCCCATGACCAAGGTCTGGCCCATACTCGCCCAGGTTACATCGACCGCGTTCATGCCGTTTCCGGCAAACGTCGCGGCCAAGCCAACGGAAGCGACCGTGGCGATGCCGCCGGCAAAGGCGCAGATCCATTTAGCGTAGGGACGCGGCAGCATGACGATGAGCAGGGAGCCCAGCATGGGGACGGCGATCGCCACCATGGCAAAGAGGGACAAGCTCGATTCGATTGACATAGTTTCTCCCTTCTCCCTACACGCCTACGACGACGAAGACGAACGCGAGGACCGCGATGCCGACGACGGCCCAGGTCTGGTTACCGAGCACCTTGAAGCGCGAACGGGAAACGGAGTTCTCGAGCACGCCGCAGACGACGAAATCGACCAGGCACTTGACGAGGAAGACGACGGCGCCCACGAGAGCGGTGACGCCGATGGTCGCGGGCTCTCCCCAGGGGATGAAGATGGAGGTGAACCAAGCGACGACCACGACCTGCTTCATGCCCATGGCGAGCTTCATCATGGCCAGGGACGGGCCGGAGAGCTCGGCGAGCGGGCCCTCCTGGAGCTCCTGCTCGGCTTCGGCCTGATCGAACGGAAGCTTGCCGAGCTCCATGTAACAGGCGGCCGCGAAGGCGACGCCGGCGAGGATAACGGCGACGACGCTCGAGACGTTGCCCGTAACGATGTGCTGACCCATGGTCGCAATGTCAGTGGAGCCGCACACGATGGCGACGGTGAACAGCGCGATGAGCATGGACGGCTCGATGAGCACGCTCATGAGGAGCTCGCGGATACCGCCGAAGCCCGCGTAGGCGTTGGAGGAATCCACGCCGGACAGCGCGAAGAAGAAGCGGGACAGCGCGAGCGCGTACATGATGGTGATGGCGTCACCAAAGACGGGCATGGGGCTCTGGAGCGTGAACATGGGCAGGCCCATGGCGAGCATAAACGACACCGCGAGGAACAGCGGCGGCATGATGCGCAGCACGAAGCTCGAGTCGGAACTCACGGACTCGGGACGCGCCATGAGCTTCGCGAGGTCCCGGTAATCCTGAAGGATGGACGGACCGCGGCGATTGTGCATCTTCGCGCGAATCACACGGGCGAGGCCGGAGAAGAAGGGCGCGACCAGCATGACCACGAGGCCCTGCGCCATCGCAAGAACGATGTTCATAATATCCTCTCCCCTCTCTAGACCATGACCACGGCGAGCACGAGGAAGACCACGAGCGCCGCGACGATGTAGCAGATGTATACGGAGTAGTTGCCGCCCTCGATCTTGGAGGCGAGGCCGGCCAGCTTGTCGGCACCCTCGCTCGGTGCATCGACCAGGAAACGGTCGGGCAGGGGCTCGACGCCCTGGGCGACACCGGTGAGCTTCTGGAACACGTGCGCGATGGACCAGCAGATCTTGGTGCATACCTCGCGCAGGGTGTAGAGCGGGCCCATGAAGAGTTCGACGTCGGACGCGAAGCTCGTGGCGACGACGGGCATGTGCTCGTTGGGCTCGTAGCCGCACGCCCAAGGGTCGGTCTTCTTAGCGGGGGCCTTGGCGCCGAGGCAGGACCTCAACGCGAACGCGAGGCCGGTGAGGACCACGAGCGCGATGGCGATCGCGGGGGTGGAGGTGGCGGCACCGGAAATCTCGTTCACGAGAGACACGCCCGAGGTGGCTGTGACGGCGGAGCCGGCAAGCACGCTCTGGGCGACGTCGCCCAGAACCGGGGCGATGACCGGGGAGCCGATTCCCAGTACCACGCAGATGGCCGCGAGGAGCATCTGCGAGAACAACATCGGAGCCGGGGACTCCTTGGCGTTCGCGGCCTCCTGGGAACGAGGGCTGCTCGCGAACGAGACGCCGTAGGCCTTCACGAAGCACGTGACGGCCAGGGCACCGGTGATGGCGAGGGCGGCCGCGGAGGCGACGGCGAACACCATGACGACCGGGTCGGAGAGCGTCGAGATGTTGAACAGGGACTGGTAGGTGAACCACTCGGAAACGAAGCCGTTGAGCGGCGGGATGGCCGAGATGGCAAGGGCACCGATGAGGAAGCAGACGGCCGTGACCGGCATGCGGCGGAACAGACCGCCCATCTTCTCCATGTTGCGCGTACCCGTGGCATAGAGCAGGGAGCCCGCGGCGAGGAACAGCTCGCCCTTGAACATGGCGTGGTTGAGCGTGTGGTAGAGGGCGGCCATGAGCGCGATCGTCGCGATGACGTCGTTGCCCAGGGCGTGCGCCGTCATGGACGCGCCGACACCGAGCAAGATGATGCCGATGTTCTCGACGGAGTGATAGGCAAGCAGGCGCTTGATGTCGTGCTCGTGGAGGGCGTAGACGACACCCAGGACCGACGAGATGGATCCGAAGACCAGGACCATGAGGCCCCACCAGAGCTGGACGCCCGAACCCGCGAGCAGGTCGAGACCGACCTTGAGGATTCCCAGGATGCCGATCTTGATCATGCCGCCGGACATGAGGGCGGACACGTTGGACGGCGCCTCGGGGTGCGCCTGGGGCAGCCAGGAGTGCAGCGGAATGATACCGGCCTTCGCGCCAAATCCGAAGAACGCGAGGACGAAGCACGCGGAGGAGACGGCGGGTCCAAAGTCATGCGTACGGAAATCACTGAAGCTGAAGGAACCGCCCACGCCGTTGGTCATGAGCAGGAAGCTCGCCATGATGAGAACGAAGCCCACGTGCGCGATGACGAAGTAGAGCCAACCGCCCCTAATGGAGTTCTTGTTCTCCTCGATAACGACAAGGAAGTAGCTCGTAAGGGACATGAGCTCAAAGGCGACCAGGAACCAGAACACGTTGTCGGCGGTGATGACGAGCATCATCGAGGCGACGAAGGTGTTCATAAAGAAGCCGGCGCGCCCGACCTTGCCCGGGTACTCGTCGAAGTAGGACAGACCGTAGATGAAGCCCGCAAAGGCGAGAATCGAGATGAGGACCACGATCAGGCCCGCAAGGCCGTTGAGCAAGAGCTCGAGACGGGCGAACGGGAAGAAGAAGACCGTGTTGAGGGACGAAACGTCGCCAAGCACGGCCTCGAGGCCCGCGATGAACGACAGCACGGCCGCGACGGCGCCGATCAGGCAGCCGGCGGTCTTGGCGGCGTTGTCGGCCTTAATCAGCAGAACCGAGGCGAGCGCACCGATGCACGAGACGGCAAGCGATGCGATAAACAGCGTCATGCTATCCATTGTTTAC
This sequence comes from uncultured Collinsella sp., assembly GCA_900541175.1. Lineage (GTDB taxonomy): Bacteria > Actinomycetota > Coriobacteriia > Coriobacteriales > Coriobacteriaceae > Collinsella. Next base: position 75,007 of record UQIT01000004.1, on the reverse strand, counting down.
GCTCCCTTCTGCTTTCTCGGACAGACCCTGGGCCACAGCGGTAACGTCGACGACCGGACCGTTTTCGATCGAGCGCAGGCGCTTGGCCTCGTCGAGCTCGCGATCGGCCGCGCCGCCCATGACGGTCAGCGCCTTGGTGGGGCACGCCGCCACACAATGCGGACCGTCCGGATCGAAGGCGCACAGGTCGCACTTAACAGCGCAGGTGTACTGGCCGGGAGCCCACGTAAGCAGGCTGCTCAGGGACTTAGGATACGAAGGCGTCGGGTCGCACATGCCTGCGACACCGGCGATAGACGTGCCATCGGGATGGATGGCTCCGAAGGGGCACGCGATGGCGCACAGCCTGCACCCGATGCACTCCTGCTCCTTGACGTGGATGCGATCGCCATCGTGCTCGATGGCATTCACCGGGCAGACCTCGGCGCAGGGGGCACCCTCGCAATGGTGGCAGGCAAGGGCGGCCGAAATACCGCCGGTCTTCACGAGCGCCAGGCGCGGCGTATCCTGAAGACCCTGCATCCGGTGAGCGTCGGCACAGGCGGACTGGCATGTTCCGCAGCCGATGCACCTCTCCGGGTTGATGTCGATGAAGCGGTTCATCCCCACTTCCTTTCAAAATAACGGGCCGGGCTCCCGAACGTACGGGACGCCCGGCCCAAAAAGCCAACGAGAACGGGACTACACGATTTGATTCACGTGCGTCTCGTCGTCGAACTTGGCGGCGCCAGGCTCAACGTCCTGGGGAGCGGCGGCGTCCACCAGAGCCTGCTTGAGCTCGGTGTACTGACGCTCGACCTCGCCCTCGGCCCAGACCTGGTCGGCGATAGCGTCGACCTGGCAGGCGGAGAACTTGTCCTCGGGCGTATGCGAGACCGGGTCGACCTTGTGCATGGTCAGCTCGTTGCACTTGCCGATCCACCACTGGTAGGTCATATAGACCGTGCCCTTGTTGATGCGGTCGCTCACGTCGGCGCGGCTGTATACCTGGCCGCGGCGGCTGTGAATCGAGACGATGTCGCCATTCTTGATGCCGCGTGCCTGGGCGTCCGCGGGATTCATGCGGACAAAGCCGGGCTCGTCGGCAAGCAGTGCCAGCGTCTTGCAGTTGCCGGTCATCGAGCGGCAGCTGTAGTGGCCGACCTCGCGGACGGTGCACAGGATGAGCGGGTACTCATCGTCGGGAAGCTCGGAGGGCGCCTCCCAGTCGTGTGCCATCAGGTTGGCGCGGCCGTCCTTGGTGGTGAACTTGCCACCAGCGAACATGTCGGGCGTACCGTGGTCGTTCACATCGGTGCTCTTGACGGGCCACTGGGCGTAGCCGCCCTCGGGAGCCATCTTCTCGTAGGTCGCGCCCACAAAGTTGGGGCACAGGCTAATGCACTCGTTCCAGATCTGCTCGGTGTTGTCGTAGTGCATGGGGTAGCCCATGCGCGTGGACAGGTCCGCGAAGATCTCCCAGTCGTGGCGGCACTCGCCCTTGGGCGGAACGGCCGCGTCAAAGTGCTGGAAGCTACGGTCGGATGCGGTAAAGACACCCTCGTGCTCGCCCCAAGAGGTAGCGGGCAGGATGACGTCGGCGAGCATGGTCGTCTGCGTCATAAAGATGTCCTGGCAAATGAACAGATCCAGCTCGGAGAGCGTCTTGCGCATACCGGCCGAATCGGGCTCGGTCTGCACCGGGTCCTCGCCGTAGTTGTAGAAGCAGTGCACCTTGCCCTCGTCGACCAGGTGGCCCAGATCGGTGAGCTTGTAGCCCTCCTCGAGCGGGAGCTTTTCCTCGGGCACGCCCCAAGCCTTTGCAAACTTGGCGCGCACTGCGGGGTCGGTGACTTTCTGGTAGCCAGGGTACAGGTTGGGCAGCATGCCCATATCGCAGGAGCCCTGGACGTTATTCTGACCGCGCACGGGCGCGAGGCCGGAATTGGGTTTGCCGATCTGGCCGGCAACGCAGGCGATGGAGGCGATGGTGTGCACCGTCTTCAGGTTCTGCTTCTGCTGGCATACGCCCATGCCCCAGCCAATGATGGCAGAGGGCTTCGCCGTGGCGTACATCTCGGCAGCTTGGTGGATCAGCGCGGGCTCGACACCCGTGATGTCCTGCACGGATTCGGGAGTGTAGTTCTTGATGGTCTCCCACCACTCGTCAAAGCCGTTCGTATGCTCGGCGACGAATTCCTTGTCGTAGAGGCCATCGTTGACCAGACAGTTGGCAAAGGCGTTGAGGAACGCAACATTGCAACCGTTCTTGATCGGAAGGTAGAGATCGGCGATACGCGCGGTTTCGATATGGCGCGGGTCGGCGACGATGATCTTGCAACCCTTTTCTTTGGCTCGCACGATACGCCTTGCGACGATGGGGTGCGAATCGGCAGGGTTATAGCCGAAGAGGAAAATGCAGCCCGCATCCTCCATACCGGGGATGGAGCATGACATGCAACCTGAACCAACCGTGTCCATCAGACCGAGGACAGTAGGGCCGTGTCAAGTACGGGCGCAGTTGTCCACGCTGTGGGTGCCGATGCACGCACGCGTAAACTTCTGCATGACGTAGTTCGCCTCATTGCCGCCGCCTCGCGAGGAGCCGGTGGTCATGACAGCGTTAGGACCATATTCGTCAATTATGGCCTGCATCTTAGATGCGGTGAAATCCAGTGCCTCGTCCCAGCTTACGCGCTCAAGATCCGCGCCCTTGGTGCGGCGGATCATCGGGTGCAGTACGCGAGGAGTCAAGATCTTGGTGTCGTTGATGAAGTCGTAGCCGCTCATGCCCTTAAGGCACAGCTCGCTCTGGTTGGTGATGCCGTTGAGCGGTTCGGTACCCACGACCTGGCCGTTTTGGACCAAGAGGTTAAACTGGCAACCGGCGCCGCAGTACGGGCAAATCACTTTATGCTTCTCCATGACACCCTCCTTCCTTTCTCTGCTACCGAATACTCGGTACTTATTTGACAATCATTGGGCCTGTCGCCCGACGCTTACGCCTCGTTTTCGATGGTGGCGCGGGCACGCTCGGCAGTCAGTTCTGCCAGACGCTCCTCGTCTACCAGGGTGAGGCCCTTGGTCGGGCACGCCTCGGCACACGCCGGACCGCCGGGACGGTCCACGCACAGGTCGCACTTGAGCACGAAGCTCTTAGTCTGCGAACCCACGCGAACGTCACCCATCAAGACGGGGACCTGCGTGGTCGCCACGCTCACGGCGCCAAAGGGGCATGCCATGACGCAGCTCTTGCAGCCGATGCAGTTGTCCTCGTTGACGCCGATACGATGGTTCTTTGGATCAAAGAACAAGGCGCCCGTAGGACAGGCCTTCGCGCACGGAGCGTCCTCGCAGTGGTGACATGCCACCGGCGCGGAGATCTCGTAGGTGCGCGTTACGCGCAAGCGAGGTGCGGCGATGTTGCCGGGAATATCGTGTGCCTCGATGCACGCCGCCATACAGGTTTGGCACCCAATGCAGCGTGAAGAATCAGCCACGACTCGTTTATTGCCCATGTTGTTCACTCCCTCCTGAATCCCATGCCGGAGAGACCCTGTCGACGTTGCCCCGGACCGCCCGTGGTCCGGCATCGACGTATCGAGTGCATGCGGCGAAACAGGCACTTCGATAGAATTCCTCCAACGATATACAGGTTAAATATACGCAGTTGCAGGGGGTAAACTTGAGCATAGGCCCTGCAATACGGGTGTATTGCAGGGGTTTTGGCTGGTTAGGATTATTCTCTAGAAGCTATAAAGGTGAGTGTATTACATGTGTACACCCAAGAAAGATTTCACGCTCGTTTCTGGTGAATGTAGTACGTTTGTAATATCGTTTACACTCAATTACTCGAGTGCAATAAGGTCGTGGGTAACAGATTGGCTATTGTCAGCACATGTCGTATTGACCATTCTTATTGCACGCTCATTAAGGGAGGCCAGTGATGTCATCGACTCAAAAACGAGCCATCCTGCAGGTGCGCATTCGCGAGGAAGACAAGCAGCATGCCGAGCGTCTCTACGACGCCATGGGCACATCGCTCGCCGAAGCCGTCCGTCTATTTGTCGCGCAGAGCATTTTGATGCGCAAGCTCCCCTTTCAGCCGGTCGCCGTGCGCTCAAAGGACGGCACCGCCGCCTATGGATCGCTCAAAGCATATGGTGACCCCAATCGCCGCGCCGAGGAGCGCAACGCCTGGATTGAATACCTAGCCACAGAAAGCGATGAGTCGGTTTTGGGTCCCGAGGAGGTAGATATCCATGAGTAGCACCATCATCGACGAGACCGTCATCCTGCGCTACCTGCTTGACGACGACGAAGTTCTGTCACCGCGCGCCGCCAAGGTCATCGCCACGCGCACCGCTCGCGTCTACCCCGAAATCATCACGCGCGTCGTGGTCACGCTACGCGACGTCTATAAGGTTCCCCGCGTTGAGATTGCTGCGGCCATGAAAAGGCTGCTCGATGACGTCATGGTCGACGAGCCCACCGTTGTCGCCCTTGCCATCAAACTCTTTGGCAAGACCCATATGGATTTTACCGACTGTCTGCTTGCCGCCCGTACCGCCATCTATAACGACGATGTCGTGAGCTTTGGCAAGCCCATCATCCAAGGCATGATCGATTACCGCCACAAGCGCCAAACCGCAGCCGAAGCCCGCAGCCGAAGCACCGACTCCACCATCGACAAGCTCCGCCACCACGGTCGCTACTAACCGGCAGGCAACGGCATCGCCCGTCCCTCAACCCCATCCCCTCTTAAGTTGCGGTGAAATACGGACTGTTTCATGCCTTTAAAGGCCTCAACAGTCCGTATTTCACCGCAACTTATTGAATGTTGGCTGCGAACGATTTCGCTATCGGGAGTCGACGTAGGGTTTTGTTGTCGGAATGCCGTAACCGCGCATCATGGCACCGAACGATTCTACGTCGTAGGTGTCCGAGAGTTTGAAATGAATGACGTTGTGGCCCATGGCGCGAAGGTTCGCGTCGCGCATGAGGGCCGCTCGATAGGTTTTTGCCGCTGCTTGCTCTGGATCATTTTGAGCTTCGTCTTCAAACTTACCTAACCCATGCAGCTCTGCCAGCGTCCACGAGCCGTCTGACATCTGCCAGCCATAATCTGCTAGATAATAACCAGCGTTTCCCGGTCGCGTTATCTCAACTTGAAGCTCAGGCGCGGCAACCCCAGCGAGAATCATCGCTGCTCTCGCCTCGGACTCGCCGCCATTGTCTGACCTGCCATCCATATAATCAAAAACGTCAAAAGCACGCGCGATGCCATGCAACCCTCGACAATTTGCCTGCGCATATGCTCGCAGCTCTTCGCGTTCGACATCGTACTCACGAGCCAAGCCATCGACATAGCCCAGCGCATAGCGAAAGGCGCTCGTTCGGGCGATATCAACAACCGTTCGATACGGATCCGTCAGCGTAAACAGACCGAGCCGCCACACTTCGCCCGCCCGCCAGCGCTTGTATTCAACGAACTCATACGTATCACGCCTTGTAGACCGCGGCAGCAGCACTTGCACTTTATCCAGTAGCGTATACGCAGAGCCGATGCCGTAGAGCAGCGCTGCCGTCGATCCGCAAAACACAGCATCCGGTTCAACGACCGCAATAGCGGATGCCAGCTGAAAGATGCGATCTTCAACCCCAAGATTATTCCAATAGACCGGATCCGCATACACGTGGTTGTAAAGACGAAGCATGAGCTCTTCCTGCATAAGTTCACGCGCACGGCGTTCATCCCAAGGATTAATTGTTATAAGCAGCTGTCCATCTTGATGAATTCCAACGGCCGAGAATAGCATTCTTGCATATGACTGCGGAAAATGTTTGCCTTTATCGAGCATGGCCAACCCCATAACCATCACGGCGGAGAGAATACCATTACGCTATCGCATGCTTCCGTCCGCAGGCCTTGCCAAAAGCTGACCAAAAGCTTGACGCCGCAGGTCAGAGCTTCAAAAAATATTTCCACTCTCGGTAGACGGTCGCTACGACCCTCCCAACGGCATCAAAATCCAACCTTACAAATAGTTGCGGTGAGATACGGACTACATGGGCCATAAAAGCCGAAAAACAGTCCGTATTTCACCGCAACTTAGAAGGGGATGTGGGGTCCCCGGCATGTATATGAAAACGGCTCTGGCACCAAATAGAGCCAAAGCCGTTAAAACTATCCTATGGAGCGGGCGACGGGAATCGAACCCGCGTCATCAGCTTGGAAGGCTGGGGTTCTACCATTGAACTACGCCCGCAAGATATGGTCGGGACGACAGGATTTGAACCTGCGACATCCTGCTCCCAAAGCAGGCGCGCTACCAAACTGCGCCACGTCCCGAAGGTGTTGAGCAGCTAAGGTCTAAACCTTGCGTGTCCCAAAGCGAAGGAAATTATAGGGGAGACTCCCCTCCTGTGCAAGCACAGAAACCCTAGCTCCTCGAATGTGCGACAAACTTGCTGTGGAGCAGACCGATCACAAACGCCACCACAGCGACCGGCGCCCACGCGGCTCCAATGTCCGCCAGCGGCAGCACATCGAACGGCAGCCACGCGCCCGCAAAGAACGCATCGCGAACCGAGGTGATCACGCTCTGCACCGCGACCACACCGCCGACCCAAACCCACACCTGCGGACGTGCGTCGCAAAAACCGTGCACCAGGCCCATCAGTACCAGCACGATGGCAACGGGATACAAGGCGTTGAGCATGGGCACCGAGAACATAAGAATCACGTCGAGGCCCACGTTGGAGAGCACGCACGAAAACGCCGCGAACACAAAGGCAAGAATCGCAAAGGGACGGCGCATGGCCTCCTCGGAGGCCTCTGCTCCCCCTTCGACCACATACGTCTCGCAGAAGTAGCGTGAGCAGCAGCTGATGAGGCCGATGCACACGTTCATGCAGGCGAGGAAGAAGATGGCGAAGACCACGACCGTGCCGGCAAGGCCAAAGTGCATGGAGGCAGAGCGGGCAAGGATGGCGGCGCCGTTGGTGGCGTCGGGCATCACGGTGCCGAGCTGCATTCCGGCAAGGCCCAAGCCACAATAGATGATGGCCATGAGCACGCCGGCGATCACGCCGGAACGCGAAATCTCGAAGGCCACGCGCTTGTCATCGGTAACACCCAGCTCGTGGATGGTCTCGGCGATGATAATGCCGAAGGCGAGCGACGCGAGCAGGTCCATGGTCTGATATCCAGTCAGAAAGCCCTGCACGGCAGCGCCTGCATCATAGGGAGCCTGCGGCGCGGCAGCCGGTCCCAGCGGCGAGATCACGGCAGCACCCACAACCAGCACGATGAGCGCAATGAGCGCGGGGCCCGTAATGCGACCGAGCACGCGCGTGATGACACCCGGACGCAGCGTGAGCGTAAACGCGACGACGAAGAACCCGATGGCAAACACCAGACGTGCCGTGCCGAGCGAAACGCCCTCGGGTAGCAACGGCACTAGCATCTCGAAGGCCGTGGAGCTCGTGCGCGGAATAGCCAGGCACGGGCCGATGGCCAGATACACCGCCGCGACAAAGAACTCACCGAACTTGGGGTGCACGCGGCCGGCCAGCTCGCGCGCCGTTCCAGCGAGCGCCACGGCGATAAAGCCCATAACAGGCAGACCGATAGCGGCAATCAAAAAGCCAATCATGGCAAGCGGCGTGGCCGTGCCGGCCTGAAGTGCCAGCAACGGCGGAATGATGAGGTTACCGGCGCCAAAGAGCATCGAGAACAGCGCAATGCCGACGGTAACGACATGGTCGGAGCGCAAACCGCGCGGAGCGGATGAGGCCATATGCACACCTTTCGGGTCGAAACAAAAACGGGACGGGCAAAACACCCGTCCCGCAAGTATATACGCTCTAGCAGGCTAAATCGCGCAAAGCGTCAATCGCGGTGTCGACTTCCTCGGCCGTATTGAAATAGCCAAACGAGAATCGGACGACACCCTGGCGCTCGGTTCCCAGCGCGCGGTGCATGAGCGGAGCGCAATGGGCGCCGGGGCGCGTCGCAATCCCCCACCCTTGCATGAGCGCGTCCGAGATCTCGGCAGAGTCGATATCGCCCACGTTGAGCGACACAATCGCAGAGCGCGTCGGCTGGTCAAAGGCGCCGCAAAGCTTGATCTCCGGGATTTCGCGAACACCGGCGAGGAAGCGCTCTGCAAGCGAGCGCTCATGCGCCGCAATCGCCTCGACCCCGCCTTGTGCCTCGATAAAGTCGAGGCCGGCAGAAAGTCCCGCGATGCCGTGGCCGTTGAGCGTGCCCGCCTCAAGGCGCGTGGGCCACTCGAGCGGCTGCAGTGGGTCGAAGCTGTGCACGCCCGTGCCGCCCATGGCCCACGGAGCCACGTCAACGCCCTCCGCCACGGCCAGGCCACCGGTGCCCTGCGGACCCATGAGCCCCTTGTGGCCAGTAAAGCACACGATGTCGAGGCCCATGGTCTGCATATCGATATGCGCCGTTCCGGCAGACTGCGAGGCATCGACGATTACCAGTGCACCTGCCGCATGGGCCATGGCAGCCACGCGTGCAATGTCAACCGAGTTGCCGGTCACATTGGAGGCGTGCGTCACCACTACGGCACGCGTGTCAGGCGTGACCAGCTGCTCGAGCTCGTCGTAGTCGAGCACGCCGTTCGCGTCACAGCCCGCATGCTCAACAGTCACGTCCTGCTCTACCGCCAGGCGGTTGAGCGGACGCAGCACGGAGTTGTGCTCGAGCACCGTCGTGACCACACGGTCGCCGGGGCGCACCACGCCATTGATGACGGTGTTGAGCGCCGCGGTGGAGTTGGGCGTAAAACAGACATGGTCAGCACGCGGGCAGCCCAGCAAACGCGCAAGCTTGGCGCGGCAGCCGTGAATCGTACGAGCGGCATCGAGGGCACCCGACGTGGCGCCGCGCCCGGCATTGCCGAGCGAGCGCATCGCCTGCGTCACGGCATCGATGACCGTCTGCGGCTTGTGTATGGTCGTCGCCGCGTTATCCAGGTAGATCATCGCACGACCTCCCACATATCAATCACGGTATAGCCCTCGGTGGGAACGCCCGCCGCGGCGAGTTCGCCGCGCAGCAGTTCCTCATCGGCAGGCAACGCCTTCCACGCCAGACCACAGCCGGCAGCGACCTCCCCGGGCACGGGAATCGTTCGCCCGGGAAGGCCGCGCTCGATGCACAGGGACTCGCAACCCATGGCGGCCGCCGTGGTGGGAAACGTGATGACAAGCGCCGGGCGCTTCTCCCTCATGACAACTCCAACCAACACGCTACGGGCGCACGACGCGCACGGCCTGCTCCATCTTCTCCACGATCACGTACATGTTGGTGACCTCGCCCACCGCAAGCTGGTCCTTAATGCCATAGTGGTCCAGGCAGGTACCGCAGGTGAGAATCTCGACACCCTGCTCGGCCAGGCCCTTCAGGTCATCGAGCACCGGCGAGCCCTCGACGGTGAGCTTGGCGCCGCCGTTGTAGAACAGCATGGTCGCGGGCAGCTCCTCCTGCTGCGTCACGGCAAAGATGAAGGCCTTCATGAGCTTGTGGCCCAGTTCGTCGTCGCCGCGGCCCATGCAGTCGGTGTAGACGGAAATGACGAGCTTGCCCTTGCCGGCGCTGGCGTCGCAGAAAGCGGCACCGTCCTGCTCGGGGTCCGCAACGGCAACGGCGCCAGAGGTCGCCACGGTCACGTGCCACTCGGCGTCAGAAACCTTCTCGACCGAGGCCGCGCAACCCTTCTCCTGCGCCATCTTGGAGATGTTCTTGACGGCGGTCTCGTTATCGACCGAGGTCACCACGGCACCCTCGCCATCAAGCTGTTTGAGTGCCTTAAGCGTCTTGACGACGGGCAGCGGGCAGGCATCGCCCATGGCATTGACTTCAATCTTGGTAGACATAGTTTTTCCTTTCGAATAAATCGTTTAGAACGGTACATAGCTCAATAAACGTGTCGTTAACGGACAACGCGAACGGCAGGACCGCCCGGCACCGGCTCGCACACGCGACCGATTGTGGCAGCAACGCGCCCCTCGGCATGCAAACGGCGCGCAAGCTCATCCACATCGGCAGCAGGTGCCGCGATAAGCAGGCCACCAGACGTCTGTGGATCGTACAGCGCATCCAACATGCCCGGCTCCAGGTCCTCGTCGGCAGCCACGCGCGGGCCAAAGAAGTCCTGGTTGCGGTAGGAGCCCGCGGGGATAATGCCCAGACGCGCCATGTCGAGCACCTGGTCAAAGAGCGGCACCGCCCCCGACGCAAGTTCAATCTGCACGCCCGAGCCCTCGGCCATCTCGCACGCGTGCCCGATCAGGCCAAAGCCTGTGACATCGGTGCAGCCGTGAAGCTCAAGTCCCTCGGCCAGACGAATCGGCGCCTCGTTGAGGGTGCACATCGAGTCAAACATGGCTGCGGCCTCGTCCTGCTCGATGAGCTCGCCCTTAATGGCCGTGGTGATAATGCCCGAGCCAACCGCCTTGGTCAGCAGCAGAACATCGCCCATGCGCGCGCCGCTGTTGGCGAGCATACGGTCGAGCGCGACGAAGCCGCTCACGGACAGGCCGTACTTGGGCTCGTCATCGTTAATGGTGTGACCGCCCGCGATGGAGCAACCCGCCTCGACGCACTTGTCGGCGCCGCCCGCCAGAATCTGGCCGGCAACCTCAACGCCCAGGCAACTGGGTATGCACAGCAAGTTCATGGCATGGCTCGGCCGCCCGCCCATGGCGTAGATGTCCGACAGCGAGTTGGCCGCGGCGATCTGGCCGAACAGATAGGGATCGTCGACCATCGGCGGGAAGAAGTCGATGGACTGCACGAGACCCAAGTTCTCGCCAACGCGGAAAACGCTCGCATCGTCGGAGGTATCGAACCCCACGAGCAGATTGTCGTTGGGCACATTTGGCAAGTCGCCCAGGACCTGGGCGAGGGCTCCAGGAGCCAACTTAGCGGCTCAACCGCTCGCGGCAGTCATAGACGTGAGCCTCATGGTGTCCTTAGCCATACGAACCCCCTTCCAACAAATCAACGACTTTAAGTATACGCGCCAGGCACGCTTCCCAAGAGACCGCCGACGGCTCGAACGTCGAAGGCGGAGCCGCAAGCGCCTGCGCGATAGCATCTGCCAGTGCGCGCTCAAACAACGGAAGGTCGGCCGCCACGGGCGTGTCGACATCCGTCATACGTGGCGACGCCACCCACGTCACGGGAGCACCGGGAAGCATCGCCTCCATCCAGGGACGAACGCCGGGCAAATCGGTCGCCACAACTTTGCAGCCGCACGCGAGGGCCTCGATCGTCACGAGCGGCAGACCCTCGTAAAACGAAGGCAGCACAAAGACGTCGGAACTGCGGTAGACACGCACGAGCCCATCGCTATCCAGGCGCCCCGCCAGCGTCACCGGCACATCCGAGGCCGCGGTCAAGCGCTCGATACGCGCGTACTCGGCATCGTCCCCGCGGCCGCCCACAAGCACCAAGCCAGATGGGCGGACGCCATCGTCAATCGGCAATGACACGGCTCGAACCAGCGACTCGACGCCCTTTTTAAAGCAAATCTTGCCCACGTACGCAAGCGATCCTGGCTGCCTCGCCACGCTTGCGTCGCGGCAGAAGACGCGATGGTCGTAGCCCGTCCCAATCACGTGGATGCGATCGGCATCGACGCCGCACACCAGGCCAATCTGCTCAGCCTGCTCAGCATGGAGGGCAAAGACGGCATCGAGCCGACGAACCGCACTTACGATGCGATCGCGCTCGAGCGCATGCGAACGCAGCTGGCGCAGGTCGGTCGAATGGCACACGGCAACAACCGGCACGCCCCGGACGCACTCGCGCGCCAATGCGGTCACCAGATACAGGTGATGGCAGAGCACCAGATCGGGCCGAAACTCAGCCACCGCCCGATTGATTGCAGCAGCAAATGCCTGCTCAAATGCCTTGAGCATCGAAGGCGTCAGGTCACGATAACGCGTGGAGGGATAGGGCATGACATCGGACATACCGCAGATGGGAAACGGCAGCTCGGGCGACTCGAACGGTACGGAAAACACGGCAGCACGCCGGTCCAGCTCGCCTTGGGTATCGCCCGGTGCCGCGCCGCAAAGCACGGCGGCGCGATGCCCCGTCTCGATCTGTTCGCGCACGAGCGCGGCAAGGTAGGTGCCACTGCCGGTACTATCTGGTTTTTGTGCCGAGATATTGAGGATGCGCATGTCGCGGTACACCCCTAGGCCAAGGCGGCGGCGCGGACAGCCGCGCCGATGGCACCGGCAAAGCGAGCCTGGGGCGAGGTGGTCACCGGCGACCCCAGTAGCTCGCCCAACCGCTCCACCACGAAGGCGTTCTCGCACAGGCCACCGGTCAGGTAGTACGGGGCGCCCGCGGCCTGCCCGGCCATAGTGGCCACGCGCGAGACCACGCTGTCGATCACGCCACGCGCAATGTTCTCGCGCGGCTCATCGCGACCGATCAGGCTGATGACCTCGCTTTCGGCAAACACCGTGCACATGCTGCTGATCTTGGTGGGCTCACCGGAACGCGCCAGGTCGGCCATCTGCTGCTGGGAAATGCCTAGGCGGTCGGCCATGATCTCCAAAAAGCGCCCCGTGCCGGCAGCGCACTTGTCGTTCATGGCGAACTTGGCCACGCGACCGCCCTTGAGTTGGATGACCTTGGTGTCCTGGCCGCCCACGTCAATCACCGTGCCGTGATCGCCAAACAGACGCACGGCACCGGTGCCGTGGCAGGTAATCTCGGTCACGACCTTATGCGCATAGGGCACGGCAACACGGCCGTAGCCGGTCGCGATCACGCGCACGTCGTCGGCAGCCACGTCATAGCCAGCCGCTGCCAGTGCCTCGCGCAGCCGCTCGGAAGCATCGACCGAGGAGAACCCGGTTGGCTGCACGCACGTCCACGCCACCGAACCCTCCCCGTCGACCACAGCAGCCTTAGCCGCCGTAGACCCGATATCGATCCCGATCCCTATCATGGCTCTCTCCCAATCTAAACGTCAAAGGTAGCGGCGCGTTCAGGCGCCTTAGATCTAGGTTTCTCAGGTGCCGGAGATTGCCCCGAAAGAGGAGCGCAGCGTACTTTGGTACGCAAGCGACGGTTTGAGGGGCAAGATCCGGTGCCTGAGGAAGCTAGAGGGTTTCGATGAAGGCGGCGATGCGAGTCTCGATCTGGCCCATGTCGCCGTTGCTGTAGTCGGTCTCGATCTTCATATACGGAATACCCGCACCCTCGACAGCCTCCTGCATGCGCGCACTCTCCACGTTAAAGGTGTGGCAGGCCTGTAGCACGCTCTCTACCACGCCATCGGCATGATACTTCTCGCACATGGCCAGCGTGTTTTCCATACGACCGTCGTTGGGCGTCATGACCGAGCAGTTGATATCCAGATAACGGTCGGCGATGGCGCGCAGGATGTCGGGAGCCTCCGGATCGATCATCATGGCTGCCGTGCGCTCGCCCGAGCAGTCGTCCATGCACACGACCACGCCGCCGTTGGACTCGATGGTGCGACCGATCTTGTTGATCACGCCGCCCACCGGGCAGCCGGTGATCAGGATGCGCTTGGCATCTGCCGCGACCGGGCGCTCGCCCGCGTCGTAGGCCTCGCGCAGCTTGGCAACCTTTTGCTCCAGCTGCTGCGTATAGGCCTCGATATCAAAACTGAACGTACCGGCAAACATGGTGCTCATCAGATCGACGCCGCTCATGGCCGCCGGCTGGTTGGCCTGCAGCGCAAACATCTCGAGCTGAGCCGCACGCAGGCGATTGCGACGACGGACGGCGGCGCGCAGGTCATCGTCGGTAATCGTGATGCCGTAGAAGTTCTCGAGCTCTTCCTTGAGCAGACGGCACTCCTCGTACCAGCCCTCGCGCTCGTAGGTGCGGTCGCGGCCCTGCGGCAGGTGCAGAATGTGCGTGCGCTTGAGCTCGTTGAGTAGCTCGTACATCTTCTTCTTGCCGTCGCAGGTGGTCTCACCGATGATCATGTCGCTAAAGTACGTAAACGGGCACTTTTGCGAGTAGGCAAAGCCGTACGTCGACTTGATGAGCGGGCAGAGGTTTGCCGGCAGCACCTTCTCGGCCTCGGGAATCACCTCGTCGGACGTGCCGCACAGCGCCACGCTCGCAGCCCCCGCGGCATCGATAATCTCGAGCGGCGTGTAGCTGCACAGAAAACCGACCAGGCGATTGCCGGCCTGCTTGTAATCCTTGACGCGAATAAACGCCGCCTTGCGTTGCTCGTTGAACTCCTCAAACGTGCGCGGCAACGGCGTTTGTTCGATTTCCTCCATGTGATTCTCCCCTCTTTGAAAATCTAAAATGACTTAGCCCCAGGCTCGCGAAGAGCGATTAGAGCTGCCTTGGATCGAGCGCCTGTTGGAGCGTGTCTCCCAACACGTTGAAGCAGAGCACCGTAAGCAAGATAAAGAGCCCCGGCACGAGCGCGAGCACGGGACTGTAGAGAATGTACTGCTGAGCCCCCTGGAGCATGGAGCCCCACGAAGCCATGGGCAGCTGAACACCATAGCCCAAAAACGAGAGCGCGCTCTCATCGAGGATCGCGTTAGCCACCGCAAGGCTCGCGGCAACGATCACCTGAGGCAACAGGTTGGGCATGATGTAGCGCAGGATGATGCGCGCATGCCCCGCACCGAGTGCTCGCGCGGCATCCACGAAGTCACGCTGTTTGAGCGTGAGCGTCTGCGCGCGGGTAACGCGCGCAACCGAGGTCCACGAGAAAAAGGCGAGCATAAACACCAGCGTCACGAGGTTGCGCGGCGCAAAGGCGTAGACCACGATGATAAACAGCAGGCTGGGAACCGAGAGGAACACGTCGACGATGCGCATCAGCACCGCATCGACCTTTCCGCCCGCGTACCCGGCAACAGATCCCACCAGGCACCCGATCACCACGGCCACGGCCATGGCGGCAAAGCCCACCAAAAGCGACACACGCCCGCCGTACAGGGCGCGGGTAAACGTATCGCGACCCAGGTCATCGGTTCCCAGCAGATGCTCGGCGCAGGGGCCCATCAGCTTGTCGGGAGAGAGCGCGTCGGGATCGTAGGGAGAGAGCGGTGCCAGCAGCGCGCCCAACACGATCACGCAGAGGATGACGGCGCAAACCGGGGCCAAGCGGTTCTTGGCCATGCGCTTGAAGAGTCCGGCCCTATTCATCGGAACCTCCGTCCAAGCGAATGCGCGGATCGACAACGGCGTAGAGAACGTCAGCAAGCAGGTTTCCGATCAAAAGGAGGCACGAGGCGAGCATCGTGATGCCCATGATCATGGTGTAGTCGCGGTTGTTAACGGCATCCATGCAGAGCACGCCCAGCCCGGGCCAGCCAAATACGCTCTCCACGATAAACGAGCCCGTGACGAGCGTGCCAAAGTTCATACCCACCATGGTGATGAGCGGCAGGATCGAGTTGCGCAGCACATGGTGCGTAAGCACACGGCGGCGCGGGGTTCCCTGGGCCACGGCAACGGTGACGTACTCCTCGCGCATCTGCGAGATCACGCCCGCACGCAGGTAGCGCACAAAGGTGGCTGTGTTTCCCACCGAGAGCACGATCACGGGAAGGATAGCGTGGCGCGCCACATCGACGGGGTCGTTGACGCCGATGGTGCGCATGCCCGAGCTCGGCAGCACGCCCAGCACAAGCGCGAACAGGATGATCAGCATGATGCCAAACCAAAACGGGGGCACCGAGATGCCGATATAGGTCAAAAGGCTGATCACGTTATCGGGCAGCCGGTTTCTAAAATAGCCCGCGAGCAGACCCAACGGAATCGCGAGAGCCACCGAGAGAACGAGCGCGGCACCCATGAGCCCCACGGTGTTGGGCAGCCTGCTCAGGATCTGGTCCTTGACGGGCTGATGGTTGCTCGTGGAGAGACCCCAATCGCCCTGGAGCATCTTTCCCGCCCAGCTCACATAACGCTCGGCGATATTGCCCGAGAGACCCAACGAGTCCCTCATCGACTCCAACTGCTCATCGGAAAGCTTATGCGATGAGACCGAGGGGGACGTGTAAAGGTAGAGCGGGTCGCCTGGTGCAAAGTAGACGATCGAGAAGGCGAACATCGACACCAGGACAAAGACGAGCGCTGTCTGGGAGAGGCGTTTGAGCAGATACGATCTCATGGGTTCCTTTCATGCGCAAGGGGCACGGACGGCAAACGGCGCCCGCGCCCCCATCGAGCCCTATGTGGGCCGCAACCATATGAGGCTAATCGAACTTGATCTCGGTGTAGTCCTCGAAGATCGGCGTGGTCTGGCACGTATCGACGCCCTTGAGGTTGGAAGGCGCGGCAAAGCAGTAGTTGGGGTAGGCGATCGGGAAAACGAGGTTGGCATCGTGGGCCTTCTGCTGAAGGTCGGCGTAGGTCTCCTCACGCTGCTTCTCGTCAACGGTACCGCGACCCTGGATAAAGAGGTCGAGGACCTCCTGCGGGGTATCCACGTTGATGCCCCAGGTGCCGTCGTACATGCCAACGACCACGTCGTCGGGATCACCCGCGGAGGCGTAGCCGTTGAGATAGAGCTCATAGTCGGCCTGATCGGTAAAGACGATGTCGAAGAAGCCGTTGGACTCCACGCCTTGGACGTCGACCGTCACGTCGATGGTCTTGAGCTGCTGCTGGATAACCTGAGCGGTCTCCTTCATGTAGGCACGGTCGGCGTTGAAGTAGAGCTTGACGGTCTTCCCCGCAAGACCGGAGCTCTCGGCGAGCTTCTTGGCCTTGTCCACGTCCTGTTTATACGCCTTGACGGAATCGCTGTGGTAGAGCGTGCGGTTGGAAAAGATGGAGTTGGCCACTACGGCGAGGTTCTCGCCGTAAACCGTGTCGACGATCTCCTGAACGTCGAGCGCGGCAAAGACGGCCGCCACGGCGTCCTTATCGCTCCAGGTCTCGCAGTACTTGTTCCAGGCAAGGTAGTTGACGCGGCCCTCGGGGATGGAGGTGAGCGTCACATCGCTGCTGTCGCGGTACTCCTTGGCCACCGTCTCGGTGGTAACGGGCAGCAAGTTGACTTCGCCGTTTTTGAAGGCGACCTGCTGAGCGCTAGCATCGCCGATCACCTTGAAGGTGAGCGTCTTGATGCTCGGGGCGCCCTTGTAGTAATCCTCGAAGGCCTCGAGAACGAGTGACTCGCCGTCCTTGAACTCCTTGAGTTTGTAGGGGCCGGAGCCTATATCGGTGAGGTTAGCCTTGGCGGACTTGATATCGGTGTTGCCGTCAAAGGCGTGCTTGGGGATCAGCACCAGCTGGCCCAGAATCTCAAAGTATGAGGCGGAGACCACGGGAAGGGTGATCTTGACGGTCAGGTCGTCGACCTTCTCGTAGGTAACAGGATCCTCGCCCACAAAGACGCAGTTGGTGAAGCCGGCACCGTTGTCGGTCTCGGCGTTGCAGTCGAGCGTGAAGATCACGTCGTCGGCGGTGATGGCCTCGCCATCATGCCATTTGAGGCCGTCACGCAGCTTGAGCGTGTAGGTCTGTCCGTCGTCGGTGTCACAGCTCTCGGCAAGGTAGTAGCGCGTGTCGCCGTTATCGACGACATAGAGCTCGGTGGTAAAGCCCTTGAGCTCTAGGAAGCCCTCGGCCATGCTCTCAAGATCGCGGTTGAGCGAGGTCACCGTGGCGGAGACGGGAATCACGAGACCATCGGTCGCGCTCGCGTTACCCGCGGCGCTGCCGCTCGCAGAATTGGAGCCGCCGCAGCCCGTAAGGCCCAGTCCCGCCAGCACGCCTAGGGCTCCGGCGCCGGTCAGAAAGCTGCGACGGGAGATGCCCGCCTTGAAAAGGTCGTTGTTCATCGAAATCCTCTCTTGTTGAACAAACGTGCAGAAAACTATGCTCAGCCGACAGGCACCCTGCGGCACATCCGGGCACCCGTCGGCTCAGGACAACATATTCGAAGTCCTACCACGAAGGTAGGTAGGGCCTAAACCTAAATGGTTTCCAGGAAGGCCTCGATGCGGGTCTGGAGCTGACCGGCGTCCTCACCGGCGTAGTCGGTCGTGATGTGCATAAACGGAATGCCTGCCTCCTCGGCGGCCTTCTCCACGGCGAAGGACTCCATCTCGTAGAGCGTGCAGAACTGCAGGGCCACGTCGACGATGCCGTCGGCATGCAGGTCCTTGGCCATCTGGACAATGTCCTTCATACGCTGGTCGTTGGGCGTAAAGACGGCGCAGTTGATCTTAAAGTAGCGCTCAGCGATGGCATCGAGCATCTCGTCGACCGTCTCGCCAGTCTCGTCGACCAGGTCCTTGTAATAGCGCGAACCCGTGCAGGACTCCTCGCCCACCACAACGCCGCCGGCCTTCTCGATGAGGTTGAACAGCTTCCAGTTGGGCACGGCCATGGGCGTGCCGGTGTACAGTATGCGCTTGGTCCCCTTGGGCGCCACGCCCTCGCCGGCCTCGACACGCTGCTCGCACTCAGCCGCCATATCGTTAATGGCTCCGGTCAGACGTGGCGTGTCGTCCATAAAGGCGGCCTGGACGGTCAGCAGGCTGTCGAGACCGCTGATGGGCGCAGGGTCGGCTGCGCGCGTGGCAGCGAGGCGCTGCAGGGCGCGACGCTTCTCATTGACGGCGTGGATGGCGGCCTTCAGACGCTCAGGCGTAATCGTGACGTCGCACTCTTCCTCGATCTTGGCGGCGAGCTTCTTGACCTCGGCCTTCCAGGTCACGAGCGTCGACTCATCGTGTACGTTGGGAATATCCATGACGTACATGTTCTTTTGCGTGGCAAAAAACTCATAAGCCTTCTTCTTGCCATCGCAGGTGTTCTCGCCCACCACCAGGTCACTCGACTCAATGTAGGGGCAGACCTCGCCCAGCTTAAAGCCGGCAAAGCTCTTGATAAGCGGACAGGTGTTGCGCGGCAGGTGCTCCTCGACCTTATCGGTTGCCCAATCGGCACCCGAGCACAGGCCCACAGGAATACCCTCACAGGCAAGTACGATCTCCTCGGGCACGTACACGCAGAACGAACCGACGATCTTGGTGGCCTCGCCGGCCTCCTTCTTGTCGAGCATCTCCTTAATACGGCCGCTGTGGATGTTGGTGGCCACAAAGTCCAGGTAGGACGTGGACTTGGGACGGTTGTTCTGCGTCAGGAACATATCGCCGTACATCTGGCCCACGGCACCCAGCAGCATGTCGTGATCGGCAAGATTCATGCCGAGACTCTCCCACATCGGATGGAAATCAAATTCTTCAGCCATGACGGTTCCCCTCTCGAACCAAAAACGGATAACAGCGGTATCGATGCACGACGGACGGCGATTGCCCGGCCGTGCTCAAACCCGGAATTTTAGGGAACCTGCCTTGCGAACGGTTATTTAGTTGTGCGTCGTCTCTCCCGGAGCCGTGAACATACCTGCTCATATGCGGCCCCGAGCGATATACAGGGCACGCGCGGCAACGCGGCGAATGTATGTCGTCTGCGGCATGTGCGCACCCTCCTTAACCAGTCAAGGTTAACTATATCAGCGGTCATCGTCCAGACGAACACCGTTGACATTCGTACGACAGCATCGTGTGCCGCCGTTTAATAAATTATTATCTTGCTTGATAATTAATTGGCATTCTACATTCGGCGAACGGAAGAAAACGAACCGGCGGGCTGCCGAGAACCCTCGACAGCCCGCCCTCTACCCTACCGACAAACCAGATGGATTCTGCTGGCATCAAAATGCATGCGCAGCGTCTCGCCTGCTTGCGGCAGCTCGTCGGCAGGCATGCCCACTTTGTTGACCTTCCACTGCAGGCGCGTGGGCGCATCGGCCCGCGGCGCATCCAACAGCACCAGGCGCTCAAAACGCGAATCACTTACGCGCGCCACGTGCAGGTCATAGCTGTTGCGGCCCCGCTCAGCGCGATTGTCAACATGGAAGTAGCTTGCGCGAATGCCAAGGTACGCCACATTATCGGGAACCTCGCGACCCACGTTAAAGGTCATGCCCCAGTCGAGGGCCTCAACTTCTTCGTCGCCGATCTTGCGCGCCCGGCTTGTGTTCTTGCAGCCCGTCAGGCGCAGTGCCGCCAGCGTCTGCGGACGGCGGACCACGTCTTCAACGGAGCCGATCTCCTCCACATGCCCGTTATGCATCACGCAAATGCGCTGGCACAGGCGGCACGCTTCGTCGATGTCGTGGCTCACGTAGAGCACGGTGCGGTTGCATACATCGAACAGGTCGAGCATGTTCTGTTCGAGGGCGCTCTTAAGATAGGAATCGAGTGCGCTCATGGGCTCGTCGAACATAAAAATGCCCGGATGCGCCGCCACCATGCGAGCAAGCGCCACACGTTGCTGCTGACCGCCCGAGAGTCGCGCGGGATAGCGGTCGGCGAAATCGGTCAGGCCAAAGATGCCCAGGTAACGCTCGGCAAGTTTTTTGCGCGCCGCGGCGTCGCCCGCATCCTTTACGCCGGCGCACACGTTATCGGCCACCGTCATGTTGGGAAAGAGCTGATAGTTTTGGAACAGCAGGGCGCATTTGCGCTCCTGGGGCGAAAGGTTGATGCCTGCCGACGAGTCAAAAAAGGTCACGCCGTTGACGACGATCTTGCCCTCGTCGGGCGTCTCCACGCCGGCAATGCAGCGCAAGGTGCAGCTCTTACCACATCCGGAGGCACCGAGCAGGGCCACGCGCTCCTCGCCGGCTTCGAGTTGGATGTCGAGAGTGAACCCCGGATAGCGTTTTTTGATATTCAGAACAAGCGACATGGCCTATCGACCTCCCTTCGAGACGGCGTCATCGCGCATGAGCTCGGCCAGCGCCTCGCGATCGATACGCAGCGCATCGCCGCCAACCGGGTCGAGCGAATCGGTCTGGCCGCCCAGCTGCTTGGCCTGCTTGCGCTCCGCACGGGAGAGACCACGCTCGCGATACTTTTGCGAATGCGCCGTGTACATGTTGATGAATAGGATGACCAGGAAGCTGAACGCGATTACGACCACGACCCAAAAGAGGGCCACCGACGTATTGCCGCCCATCCACTCAAAGTAAATCGCAATGGGAATGGTCTGCGTAATACCGGCGTAGTTGCCCGCAAAGAACAGCGTGCAGCCAAACTCGCCCATCGCGCGGGCAAAGGCGAGCACCGTGCCGGCGGCGATGGAGGGCCAGCCGAGCGGCATCATGAGCTTGGCAAAGATGCGACGTTCGGACCATCCCAAGGTTCGCGCGGCGTCGAGCATCTGCGTATTGAGGCTCTCGAAGGCACCGAGCGCCGTACGGTAGACCAGGGGAAACGACACCACCACGGCAGATATCACCGCCGCGGGCCACGTAAAGACGATCGAGACGCCGTGCGCGATGAGCCACTGGCCCACCCCGGTCGAGCGACCGAACAGCATAAGCAGCAAAAAGCCGCACACCGTGGGCGGCAGCACCATGGGGATAGTAAAGACCGAATCGAGCAGGCCCTTGATGCGGCTCGTAGTACCTATGGTCTTCCATGCGGCAAACAGGCCCAGTGCAAAGGCAATCACCAAGGCAAGGCCGCTCGTTTTGATAGACACCCAAAACGGACGATAGTCGATACCACCAAAGAAGACTGCGGCGCGCTCCGCCAGCGACGGCGGCATCGTCGTCGACACGTCCGCATACCGCACGAGGGCGGCATTATCACTCCACAGGACGCCGTCACCCAAGTCAAGCTCGACATTCGCGGCGTCGGTGGCATTCACCACCGTGTAGTAATCGCCGTTGCCGCCCTTCACCTTAAACTGATAGCGGTAATCGCCCTGCACAAGTTCGTTGTCCGAGGTAAACACCCACTCAAGCCTGGAGTCCTCCAGCAGCGCTCCGCCCATGGAGTGAGACTTATCGAGCCCCGTGAGCATCTTCTTAAGCGCCTTTTGGTCAGAGGCGTTTGTAATGTCGAGCCCCGCGTCCTTAGCGGCGTGTGCATCAACCCACACCACGATGTTCGAAGGCGTCGTCACCGTCACAAGCGTCGTCTTTTTGTAGATGGGAAATCGATAGCCCTCGGGCTGACCTGCAAACGAGCGTGCCGTGCCCTTGGCATTGCGCTCAAACGCGTTGAGGCCAAACTCGACGCCATCGATAAGCGCGGAGTCCTCGGTCGCCTGGCACCCATCGGCAGTGGTAAAGAGAGCCTCAGCACAGGCAGCCCCAGGCAGCGAGGTAAACGCAAAGAGAACCGCTGCCAGCGCGGCGAGCAGACGAATCGTTTTCCTTGACACGGGCGACTCCTCAAACACAGGGCAACGGCGCGCAGGCACGCCGGTTCAATCAAAAAGGACAGGCGATCGCAAGAACGCCCGCCCTCAAGAATATCGTTATACAGTGCCCTTCCGCACTACGCGGAAAGCTCAAAGCCGTATTTGGCCCAAATCTTCTGGGCCTTCTTGTTGGACAGGCAAAAGTCGATAAACGCCTTGGCCTCGTCGGCGTGCTCGGAGCTCTCGGCAACGGCACCCGGGTACACGATGGGCTTGTGCGAATCCTCGGGGCACACGAAGGCTTCCTCGATGCCGTCGTAGCGGAAGATATCGGAGCTGTAGACAAAACCGGCCAGGCAGTCGCCTGTAGAGACGTAAGACGCAGCAGTGCCGACCTTGTCGGCCAGGGCCACCTTATCGGCGATCTCGGGAGCATACTCGCCGTCGTCGCCCTCGGTGCCGGTGTAGAGGCCCACGGAGGCCAGGGCCTGGTTGGCGTACTTGCCGGCGGGAACGGTCTTGGCGTCGCCGATGGCGATCTTGCCGTCCAGGTTCGCGACGTCGGCGATGGCCTCGACCTTGGTGTCAGAGCCCTCGGCGCGGATGATCACGAGGTCGTTGACGAACATATCCTCACGGGTGTCGGCGTCGACGAGCTCGGCGGCCTCGGCGTCATCCATGGTGCCCTTGGAGGCCGTGATAAGCACGTCGACGGCGGCACCGGCGCGCATTTGCTCGACAAGGTCGCCGGACGCCTTAAACTGCGTGTCGGCAAACGTGGTACCGGTCTGGTCGGTGTAGAGCTCCTGAACCTCGGGCAGAGCCTTCTCGAGCGAGTTGGCAGCAAAGACCTGCAGCTCGACAACCTTCTTGGAAGATGCCTTAGCAGAACCGGCATCGGATCCGGCCGGCTCGGACGTCTTGTTGCCCGAGCAGCCGGCAAGGCCAAGGCCGGCGGCAGCGGCAGCAGAAAGCGAGACGAAACCGCGGCGAGAAACCATATCGAACATGTTCAACCCTTTCGAACGCGACGCCCGGGCACCCCGCCACGGGCTTTATTCTGTAATTAGATTATACTTTCGCGCGAATAATGGTATTGAGAAATTATTCTCGCCAGAGAATATAGTTTCAAGTTACTGTGCACTTCAGCGTCGATTCGGCGGAAAGCAAAAGCGAAGCGACCGATAAGGTCGCCCCGCCGCAGGTAATCCGCTTAGTTGGTATGTCCGCCGCCCACTGTCATCTGAGCCGCATGCTCCAGCTGGTCGCTCACGGCCTCCCAACTTTCGCGGGCAGCTTTCGTGGATCCCGGAAAGTTGATGACAAGCGTATGCCCACGCTGCATGCACACGGCGCGCGAGAGCATGGCGCGGCGCGTCTTGGCCATGGAGTACGCACGGATTGCCTCGGCAATACCCGGCACATCGCGGTCGCAGACGGCGCGCGTCGCCTCGGGCGTCACATCGCGCATCGAAAGACCCGTGCCGCCGCAGGTGAGCACGACATTGGCGTGGCACTCATCGGCGGCTTCCACAATGGCATCACCGATCTCGCTGGCGTCGTCGCGCACGACCACATGTGAGGCGACCGTCCAGCCCTGCGTCTCGATAAGTTCCTCGAGTGCGGCTCCAGCCTCGTCCTGGGCAAGATCGCGCGTATCCGAGCACGTCACGATCGAAATCTTCAACTCCATAGTCTTCCTCCTATAGCACCGTGCCCTCGGGCAGGTCGACACGCACGACATCCACGACGTCGCCCGCCTTGAGCTCGCACGGTCCTTCGTCAATACGCAGCAGGCAGTTGGCCCGCTGCATCGTGCCAAGCAGCGCCGAATTCTGCGACTTGGCCTCGGTCACCAACAGCTCACCGGTCTCGGGGTCGCGCAAAACCGTGGCGCGATCGAAGAAGCGGCGGGGCTGTCGCTTTTTCACGCCGTGCGTGAGCGTCGCCTGCTGCACGGGACGCGCACCCTCGGCAAAGCCGCGCATCTTGCGGATCGCCGGACGGGCGAGCATCTCAAAGCCCACATACGCCGCGGCCGGATTACCTGAAAGCCCCAGGTAGGGCTTACCTCCGAGCAAGCCAAACGTGATGGCCTTGCCCGGACGCATCGAGATGCGGTCAAACAGCACCTCGCCCTCGCGCTTAACCAGTGCCGTCACGTAGTCGTAGTCGCCCGCCGAGGCGCCACCGCTCGTAATGACAAAATCGCACTCCTGCACGGCACGATGCACCAGCTCGGCAATCGCCCGCTCATCGTCGGGCGCAATACCGTAGAACACGGGCTCGGCGCCGGCATCGAGCGCCTCGGCCATCAGCGCCGAGGAGTTAGAATCGCGAATCTGACCGCGCGCCGGTACCTTACTCGGTGCGACCAGTTCCGTGCCCAACGAGATGATGCCCACACGTGGGGCGGCGTGCACCTTCACGCTCGCGTATCCGGCGCTTGCCAGCAAGCCGGCGCCCGCCGGAGCCACGACCTCGCCGGCATGCATCACAACATCGCCGGCATGGGCCTCTTCGGCGGCAGAGCGAACGTTCTCCCCTACCTTGGCAGGCACCGAGAAGCGAACGTGCGAGCCCTCGTTGCCATCGCCGTCGAGCACCTCGACGATCTCGTATTTCACCACGGCATCGGCACCTTCGGGTACCGGCGCACCCGTCATGATGCGGACCGTCTCGCCCGCGCCGATTACGCCCTCAAACACATGTCCCGCAGCCTCGTGTCCGATAACGTCGAGCGTCACCGGCGCCTCGCCAGACGCCTGCGCCAAGTCCGCCGAGCGCACGGCATATCCGTCCATAGCACTGTTGGCAAACGGCGAGATGTCGATGTCGGCCACCGCGTCCTCGGCCAAGGGAAGACCGGTGGCCTGCCACACGGGAATCTCGACGAGATCGGTCGGAGCAACGTGCGACAGAACAATCGACTGCGCGTCCTCCAGCGGAATGAGTTTCTCTGCCATATGCACCTCTTAATGCCACGGCGCACAACAGGAGCGCCGATTCTTTATGCTTGTCTCAGTATAATCCCCAGACGCACGACCGCGACTTGGCCTGTACCCGCAAATACACCTGTCGGCCGCAAGCCACGAAACAGAATCGAAACCAACCCACCGGCTCGTCGCGTTTACCGCGTTTTATAATGCTTGCGTTGCAACCTAAAAGAGGAACGTATGACTCATAACGACAAACCCGAAAGCGCAAACGAGGCGCAAGACCATCCCCAGCCGCTCGACGACGGCGGCTTTTTCTCCCTGAACGACGTCATCACGGCAGGCAGGCATCAACTTACCCGCTCCGAGCATCTCTTGGCTGCCGACACGCGCCGCAACGCCCGCAACCTACTCGCGAGCGCCAAGTTGCTCGTACTCGTCGTCATCGTCTCGCTTGCCATGGGCGTTGCCGCTTGGGCGTTTTTGGCCTCGTTGAATATCGCGACCGACTATCGCGAGCACCATGCGTGGATTTACGCGCTTCTTCCCGTTGTGGGCGTTGCCACCGCATGGGTGTACAAAAACCACGGTCTTGCCGCCAAACGCGGTAACAACCTGGTCATCGACTCCGCTCTGGGCACCCGCCTCATCCATATGCGCATGGCCGTCCTCACCTTCGTCTGCTCCACGCTCACGCACCTAACGGGCGGATCGGCCGGTCGCGAGGGAGCTGCGGTGCAGATTGGCGGCACCATCGCCAGCAACATCTCGAGCCTCGCCCACCTCAAAAAGCATGACCACCACGACCTCATGCTCGCCGGCATCTCGTCGGCCTTTGGCGCCGTATTCGGCTCGCCCCTTGCCGGAGCGTTCTTTGGCATGGAGATGTGCTTTATCGGCAAGATCGACTACACCGCGGGCATCTATTGCCTGGTCGCGTCATTTACCGGCTACTTTACATCACTCGCCCTGGGTACCGAGTACGAAGTGAATGTCATCGCCAGCGTTCCCGCTATGACGCCCACAACGGTCGTCATCGTTGTTATCAGCGCCATTATCTTCGGTCTCACTGCACGCCTCTTTGCGTGGTCGGTTCGAACCGTCAAGAGCCTGTACGGTCGCTTTATCACCAATTACCTCGTTCGCGCACTTATAGGCGCACTCGTGGTTTTGGCCGCCTATGCCCTCCTCGACGCCTGGGACTACGCCGGCCTTTCCACGTGGCTTTCCGGCGCCGGATTTGCGGGCAACACCACCCTGGCGGACGCAGCCATCAAGTTGGTCGTCACAGCGCTTACCCTGGGCGCTGGCTTCCAAGGCGGCGAGGTCACGCCCCTGTTTGGCATCGGTGCGGCACTCGGTGGCTGGATCGGTTGCCTTACCGGGCTCGACCCCAGTTTTCTGGCGGCTCTCGGCATGCTCGGCGTGTTCTGCGCCGGCCTCAACGTACCCATCACCACCTGCATGATGGCCATCGACCTGTTCCACGGCACGGCCGCCGGGTTCTTTGTCATCGTGGCCTTTATCAGCTACCTAACCGGCGGGCACCGCGGCGTGTACCCCGCCCAGCGCATCATCTCACCCAAGCGCCGTTCGCTTATTGTGGATGAGGGCGGTACGGTAGCGGATGCTATCGAGCGCCACAACGACCTGATAGAGTAGACGTAAGTATTCGACGTGCAGCCACAATCGGGGGCAATTCGACCTGAGCGCGACCGCACCGTCACGTCATACGCCGGGAGTCGCCCCATGCACGCAACTGATTTTGGTCGCACGCTCATCATCGCCAACCCAGCCGCCCAGTCGGGCGCGGCGCGCGAAGTTGCCGAGCGCCTGCAACGCTTTTTGGACATGACTGCACGCACATCCCAGTTTGACCTGGTGCTGACCGAGCGCATGGGACACGCCAAGGAGCTGGCCGCCCAGGCTCAGGGCTATCGCACCGTTATCGCCCTTGGCGGCGACGGCGTGATTCACGAGGTCGTCAACGGGCTCATGACGCAAAAGGAAGACGCCCGCCCTGCTCTTGCCATCCTACCCGTGGGTTCCGGCAACGATTTTGCCCAAACGCTCGGTATCGAAGATTTCTCCGGCAAGGATTTTGGCGCGCTGCTCACCTGCGAGCTGCAGCGTCAGGACATCGGGCGCATTCGCTCGTGGAGCCCTGCGAACGGCAGCGGCGAGGCTACCGTTGAGCACTACGACCAGACGCTTTCGGTCGGCATCGATGCCGCCATCGGCCTTGGCACAACCGAATTGCGCAAAAAGACCGGCTTGACGGGCGCTCCGCTCTACACCCTCTCGGGACTTGAGCAGTTTGGCCTACGCTATCGCAACTACCCCATGACAGTCAGCTATGACGGGGCGCCCGCCGAGCGCGTGAGGGCAATCATCATGGCGATTCAGCTGGGTCCTACCTATGGCTCGGGCTATCGCATCTGTCCCGACGCTGACCCCTGTGACGGTATATTCGACGTCTGCTACGCCTGCGGCCCCGTTCCGCGCGCGGTCGCGCTTCCCATGTTCCTTTCGGCCAAAGATGGCCACCACACCAAGCTGCCACCGGTTCGCATGCGCCGCTGTCGCCATGCCGAGCTTACCTTTGAGGAGCCCGACTACCCCATCCAGGCCGACGGGGAGCCCGTTGTCGCCTCGCGCATCGAGGTCGACGTCCTTCCCGCCGTCCTCGAGGTCTGGCACCCAACCCGCTAACCCCATCTAGGTTGCGGTGAAATAGGGACTGTTTATGCATCTAAAGCCGCAAAACAGTCCCTATTTCACCGCAACTTATGAGAAGGCTATTCGTCGCTGCCCGGTTTGCGACGGTTGGCCTTTTTAATGGCGTTGAAGTGTTTGTCGCTGAGCCTGCGCTGGCGAGAGCGCTGAGGCACCTTGGTCTTTACGCGTCGGCGCGGTGGACGCCCGCGACGCTCAAGCTCAGCGCGCAACTTACGCAGACAGCTCGCGCGATTCTGAAACTGGCTGCGGCTCTCACGCGCCGTCACGACAATCCCCGAAGGGATATGTTTCATGCACACCGCCGAGTCCGTCGTGTTCACGCCCTGTCCGCCCGGACCTGTCGCGCGAAACACCTGCACCTCGCAATCGCGCGCCAACTCCTCGACCGACATCTCGGCATAGCGCGCATACTCGCGCCATCCCATCTTGTTCTCATCCATATCAACACCTCCCCTCATAAAAAATGTGACAAAGGGAAAGTCCCTTTGTCACATCGCATACCAATCGCTTGTGTTGCGCGCTTAGGCGAAGGTGATCTCGCCGGTATCGCAGTCCATATCGGCGATACGGGCTAGGCTTTCAACGCGGAAGCCGCGCTCGCGGAGCTTATCGCCACCGCCCTGGAAGCCCTTCTCCACCGCAATGCCAATGCCGGATACCTCGGCACCTGCAGCCTCGCAGATCTTGATAAGACCCTCGAGCGCGCAGCCGTTGGCCAAAAAGTCGTCGATGATCAGGACCTTGTCGCCCTCGGACAGGAAGCGCTTGCCAACGATGACCGGGTACTCCTTCTGCTTGGTAAAGGAGTAGATGGTCGTGGCATATTGCTCGCCGTCGAGGTTGATGGACTGCGCCTTCTTGGCAAAGACCACCGGCACGCCGCCAAAATGCTGAGCCGCGATACAAGCCATGCCAATGCCCGAAGCCTCAATCGTCAGAATCTTGTTGATCTCGACACCCTCGAACAGACGGGCCCATTCGGCGCCCATGTGGTCGAACAGCTCAACGTCGCACTGGTGGTTGAGGAAGGCATCAACCTTAAGGACGTTACCGGCCTTTACGATGCCGTCATGGCGAATACGATCCTCAAGCTCCTGCATGGCGCAACCCCTTCTCGCGGCAACGATACCGCGCAATTAATAAACGTTGTTCGATAGTCTACCACGGACCGACCCCCGCCCGCCCCACAAGCCGCATCGCACCATAAAGCTGCAAGACCAGTAGATAGGCCCGATTCGCGGCAAGCCTGCCACCACAAGCTAATGGCGGGCGCGCATCCTCACCAAACGCACCATGGCAAGCGCAAAGCCCACAGCGGCCACAGCCATGAGTACGTAGAACACCGAGCGAAAGCCGAATAGGAATACATCCGGACGGCCTGCAACAAAACTGGTCACGGCCTCGCCCATCGCCACGCTCATCTGCCCATACAGGATATGCGACGCCGCCGTAATGCCGAGTGCCATGCCGGCGTAGCGCGCCAGGCTGCCCAGGCTGCCCGCAAAGCCGAGCGCTTCGCGCGGAGCTGAGCCCATATACAGCGAGTTGTTGGGGCTCTGGAAAATCGACGTGCCACACGACATAAACGCAACGCAGCACACGATCACAGGGATAGAAGAGTGCTCGTCGAGCGTGCTTACCGCAAAGAGACCGCATACGTACACGCCCAGGCCGACCGCCGTGGGGCCCTCGCAGCCAACACGGTCCGAAACCGTACCCGAAAGCGGTCCGATAAAGGCATTCACCATCGGCAGCGCCAAAAAGAGCAATCCGGAAATGTCGGAACCAAAGCCATGGGCGTCCTGAAAATAGAACGGCAGGATAAACTCAGATGCGCCAATACCAACGAACACGATGAGCATGCAGGCAAGGTTGATGGTGAAGGCCGAATTTGCAAAGCAGCGACGAGCAGCCTCAATCAAGGACATGGGGCGCTCGCCGGCCTCCGGCTTAACATGCGGCAGCGTGTAGAGCCCCACGATAAACGAGATGACGCCAATGGGCAGGTTGATGAGGAAGATGCTCTCCCAAGGAAAGCTTGCCACCAGCATGCCGCCGAGCACGGGGCCACACATCATGCCGAGGGCCACAAAGGTCGCAAGAATACCCATGGCACGGCCTCGTTCGCGCGCCGGAAACGACTCGGTGATGATACCCATGTTGTTAGCCATGGCCGCCGCGCAACCGACGCCCTGAACAATGCGTGCCAGGATAAGAACCTCGAGCGAGGCCGAAAGGCCGCACAGCAGCGAACCGACCGAAAAGACGATGACGCCCAACTGGAACACATTCACCTTGCCGCGCACGTCGCCCAGACGGCCAAACGGCAACATAGCCACGCAAGTCGCAAGCAGATACACCGAGCTTACCAGCTGGATGCGATCGAGGCCCACGCCCAGCTCCTTTTGCATCACGGGCAGCGCCACGGTCACGACGGTCGAATCCAGACACACCATAAACGTCATGATGAGCACGGTAAACAGAATCGCCCACTTGTTCTTGCCATGGGTGTCGCCCTCTAGGGCAATGTGCTCGCGGCGCAGCTGCTCTGCGGTTTTCTCCATATCCATCCTTTCGAGTGGCCCAACGCAAAAACGGGGCCCCAATCGCCTGTAAACAGTCGCGATTGGGGTCCCGCCTACGGAATCGGAACGAAAGGTCGCCGAAGCTTTCTGCCAGCATCGGCGCCTTATGCGAACGCTAGCCTAGCACTGCTCGAGCGCCTGCTCAAGGTCGGCAATCAGATCGGCCGTGTCCTCGAGGCCGCACGACAGGCGCACCATGTCGGCGGAGATACCGCAGGCGATGAGCTCCTCGTCGTTCATCTGGCGATGCGTAGCGTTAGCGGGATGCAGGCAGCAAGTGCGGGCGTCGGCAACGTGCGTGGCGATCTGGGCGAGCTTGAGGCTCTTCATAAAGGTCTCGGCCGCCGCGCGACCACCGTTAAAGCCAAAGCTCACAACGCCGCAGGTACCGTTGGGCATGTACTTCTGAGCGATGTCATAGTACTTATCGCCCTCCAGGCCCGGATAGCTCACGAAGCGCACCTTGGGATGGCTCTGCAGGAACTTGGCAACGGCCAGGCCGTTCTCGCAATGACGCGGCATGCGCACATGCAGGCTCTCGAGCGAGCTGTTCAGGAAGAAGGCCGCCTGCGGATTCTGCATAGGACCAAGATCGCGCATGAGCTGAGCGGTTGCCTTGGTAATGAAGGCACCCTCGCGACCAAACTTCTCGGCATAGGTCACGCCGTGGTAGCTCTCATCGGGCGTGGTAAGACCCGGGAACTTGTCCGCATGGGCCATCCAGTCAAACTGGCCGTGGTCGACGATCACGCCGCCCAGGTAGGCAGCATGTCCATCCATGTACTTGGTGGTGGAGTGCGTAACGATGTCGGCGCCCCACTCAAAGGGACGGCACATCACAGGCGTCGGGAAGGTGTTGTCAACCATCAGCGGCACGCCGTGGTCATGTGCGGCCTTGGCAAAGCGCTCAATATCGAGCACGGCAAGGGCGGGGTTGGCAATCGTCTCGCCAAAGACGAGCTTGGTATTGGGCTCAAAGGCTGCCTCGAGCTCCTCATCGGTGCAGTCGGGGGCAACGAACGTGCAGGTCAAGCCCATGCGCTCCATGGTATGAGCAAGTAGGTTGTAGGTACCGCCGTAAATGGCAGAGCTTGCGACCACGTGATCGCCAGCACCGGCCACGTTAAAGATAGCGAGGAAGTTCGCAGCCATGCCCGAGCTCGTGAGCATCGCAGCGGTGCCGCCCTCCATCTCACAGATCTTGGCGGCAACCAAATCGCACGTGGGGTTCTGCAGACGGCTGTAGAAGTAGCCAGACTCCTCCAGGTCAAACAGCTTGCCCATATGCTCCGACGTGTCGTACTTCCACGTGGTGGACTGGTAGATGAGCACCTGGCGCGGCTCGGCATCTCCCGGGTGATAGCCGCCCTGAACACATGTGGTACCGATGGTCTGCTCGCTCATATCTAGCTCCCTTGCCTGGGTTACGTTTTATTCGGTTCACGATACCGCTACCCCGCACCCCTCTCAACCCATCCCCAAGGTAGGTTAAGGGACAAATTGATCAGGGGTATTTATCTCAAGCTTTGGGCATTTGCTCGATAGATAAAAACGAGGCATACATGAAGCTCTCGATGATTACATGCCCCGTCACGGGTACCATAGGCGGGTACACTGTGACCAAGGAGACAACGATGAAGCAAATCGATACGGCCCAGCTCGACATCACCGTCTGTCAGGCTCAAGCTGCCGAATATCACGCCCGTGGCTTTAACTGCGCCCAAGCCGTCGCCTGCACGCTCGCGCCCGCCGTCGGGCTCGACCCCCAGGTCGCCTTTACCCTTACCGAGGGCTTTGGCGCCGGCATGGGCGGCATGACCGAAACCTGCGGCGCCATCTCGGGCGCCGTGGCCATCATGGGCTTTGTAATGAGCGACGGCATGGAAAACCCCAAGACCAAAGGCCAGACCTACAAGCTGTCGCGCGAGATCGCCAAGCGTTTTGGCGAGAAGAACACGACGACCGTCTGCGGCACGCTCAAGGGCATCGGATCGGATAAGGGTCCGCTCCGCAGCTGCCCCGGCTGCATCGACGATGCCGTCGAGATCGCCTGTGATGTGCTAAAGCAGCTCGCCGAGTAATCGACAGCAACAGTAAAACGACGGCCGGCGCGCTTAGGATCCATCCAAAAGCACGCCGGCCGTCGCCGTTAGAACTCGGCAAATTCGGGAGCGCCGACCTCAATCTCCTCACGCCCCGCCATAAGCTCGCGCATCTTAGCGCAAAACAGCTCCTGCTCCCCCGCCTTAAACACCAAATGAAGTGTCACGGCGTCCGCGTAATCGGTATCCGAAACCTTGGCACCCGAATCCTGCGCCAAGCGAAGCACCTGCTCGTACTGCGGATAGGCCACATGCACGTCAACCGGCACGACGCTTGTCATCTCAACGATCTGCCCGGCCTCCTGAGCCGCGGCCACTGCCGCCTGCGTCGCCGCGGTATAGGCGCGTACCAAGCCACCAGGCCCCAACAGCGTGCCGCCAAAATAGCGCGTCACCACGCAGCAAACATTTTTGAGCCCCGCGCCGCGCAGCACCTCGAGCGTCGGCATACCGCTCGTGCGGCTCGGCTCACCGTCATCGCTCTGGCGTTCGCGTCCATCGACCAAAATCCACGCGGGAACATTGTGTCGAGCGTCGTAATGACGCTTGCGAACCATCTCGATAAAGGCATTCGCCTCATCCTCGGACTCAATATGGACCAGCTGGGCAATAAACCGGCTCTTGCGGTCCACAAACTCGCCCGAAGCCTCAATATTCGATTGCAGAGTAAAATAGCTGTCCAACAAAGCCCCTCAACAGAATAAAGCGCAGCAACAAACAGCCTCAATAATACGGCAAAGACCGTACCGTTAATCCCGGTAAATAGAACGGCAACACCGATGACCAGGCAAAGACAGCGAGACGGCGTCAGCTGAGTCGATTTGGCCCGAAAGAGGAGGGAGCACGCCTTATGGCGGCGACCGACGAATAAGCGCCTAATCGGCCAGCTGACGCCGTCGCAGCGTCAACATAGTTGCTGAGTGGGCCTATAAGCCGGGTTCTGTCGTGAACGGTCATTTATCTTGTCTGCACGTTACCGTGCAGCTCCACGCACGCTACCCGAACGCGGACCGGGCCGGCCCATAGCGTTCCTATTCGCGCTTGCTCCGGATGGGGCTTGCCAAGCCGCCGTGTTGCCACGACGCTGGTGGTCTCTTACACCACCGTTTCAGCTTTTCCCTTTACGCCTTGCGGCGCAGGTGGGAGTCTTCTTTTCTGCGGCGCTTTCCGTCGGATCACTCCGCCCGGCCGTTAGCCGGCATCCCGCCCTCTGGAGCCCGGACTTTCCTCACGTGTACTGCAAGCAGCACATCGCGCGACCGTCTGGCCCACTCAGCAGTGCAAGAGTGTAACACACCCTTGCCGCAGGCAATGGCACAACGCAAGCGTTCGACACGATAAACCAAGAACCACACCATGCAGTACAATATGGTTGTCGATGGGCAACGTCGTCAGTCGAGACGCGACCGCGCTCCACACCCCTCCGTCTACTCGGTGTGTTCCCGCCTCCTCCCCGAGGCGGGATGTCGGCATATTTTTCATGCACCGACAACCCAATAGCCTATGGACAGCCCGGGCAGTATTACGCACGGACAGCATCGCACATCTCGGCAGCAAAAGCAAAAAGGGACCCGTCCATTGCGGACGGATCCCTTAAAACAAGTGATCGTCAAACCGATTTACTCGGCGTCGGTCTCCTCGTCCTTCTTCTCGGAAGGAAGCGGGGTAACCTCGATCTCGACGCCCAGAGTCTCAGCAGCGGACTTCATGGACAGGGAGATACGACGACGGTCGAGGTCGATCTCCATGACCTTGACCTGAACCTTGTCGCCCACGTGGGTGACCTGAGAAGGCTGATCGACGTGCTTGTTGGCCATCTCGGAGATGTGCACCAGGCCCTCGATGCCCTCGCCCAGATCGACGAAAGCGCCGAACGGGACAAGCTTGGTCACAGTGCCCTCGACGATAGCGCCAACGGGGTACTTCTTGACCAGTGCGCGCCACGGATCCTCGGTGGTCTGCTTGAGACCCAGGGAGATGCGCTCGCGGTTGAGATCGACGTCGAGAACCTCGACCTCGACCTCCTGGCCGACCTTGACAACCTCGGAAGGATGGTTGACGTGGTTCCAGGAGAGCTCGGAGATGTGGATGAGGCCGTCGATACCGCCGAGGTCGACGAAGGCGCCGAAGTCGACGATGGAGGAAACGGTGCCCTGGAGACGCATACCAGACTTGAGCTTGGACAGGATCTCGGAGCGCTCGGCCTTACGGGACTCCTCGAGCACGACGCGACGGGAGAGGACGACGTTGTTGCGGTTGCGGTCCATCTCGATGACGCGAGCCTCGATGCGGGTGCCCATGTAGGAGGTGAGGTCCTTGACGCGACGGAGGTCGACGAGGGAAGCGGGCAGGAAGCCACGCAGGCCGATGTCGAGGATCAGGCCGCCCTTGACAACCTCGATAACCTCGCCCTCGACGTTCTCGCCGGAGTTGAACTTCTCCTCGATGCGGTTCCAAGCACGCTCGTACTCGGCACGCTTCTTGGACAGGACCAGACGACCGTCCTTGTCCTCCTTCTGGAGAACCAGAGCCTCGATGGGATCACCGAGTGCAACGATGTCTGCAGGGTTAGCGTCCTTGCGGATGGACAGCTCGCGGACCGGGATAACGCCCTCGGACTTGAATCCGATGTCAACGAGCACCTCGTCATGCTCGATCTTAACAACAGTGCCGTTAACGAGATCGCCCTCATCAAAGTCGGTAATCGTACCGTCGATGAGGTTGTTCATCTCCTCCTCATTGACATCGTCAAGAGAGAAAATGGACGAGTTCTGAATCTCACTCAAAGGTGGACCCCTTTCGAACTACGGGGCCCCGATTGCTAGGACCTACAGAAGGGTGCGACAAGCACACAACGTTTAGGAACACTCGGGAGCCGACAGATACTAATGTGACGCTTATGCAATCACGTTCGTATAGGTTACGGGGAAATGAGTTCGATTTCAAGCGTGAACTGCGATTTTTTACTCGTGTGGAGACTTTTTCGTAATCTTATGAACACACGTCTCCGCAACTTGACGATAACCAGCCAGGCATTCGGCTTTGGGGTAAAGTATCCGGAGCCAACGATTCTAGATCGATTTTTCGAGAAAGGTGCCCGCGTGCTCAAAGCAGTCGTTTTCGATATGGACGAGACGCTTCTCAGCATCAACCTCAACGCGTTCATCCTTCGCTATTTTAAGGATGTCTCTTCGATGCTCGCGGATATCGGGCGCCGCAGCCGCGGTGGCACGATGGCACGCCTCGGCACCATCCTGGTCGACCTCAACGCCAATCGCCGCAGCGGCACGGACAACCGCACCAATCTTGAGTTTTACCAAGAAGAGGTCGAGCGCCGATGCGGGATCTGCCTCTCCGATCCCCTCATCTACGAGGCGTTTACCTACTATGACCGCGAAGTTCTTCCGTACAAGAACGACGATGTCATTAACGCCCACGCCATGCCGGGCGCACACGCCGCGCTCCAGGCCGTACAGGACGCAGGGCTGCGCTGCGCGCTCTTTACCAACCCCAGCTTTCCCCAGGGCGCCATCGAGTGCCGCATGGGTTGGGGCGACCTGGCCGACGCTCCCTTTGAGCTCGTGACGCACATGGGAAACACCACCCGCTGCAAGCCCGATGCCACCTACTATCTAGAGCAGCTTCAGGTGATGGGGCTCGAGCCGCACGAGGTCCTTATGGTGGGCAACGATCCCAAGCGCGACTTTCCCAGTCCCGCCTGCGGCATTCAAACTGCCTATGTTGGCCAGGGCAAGCCCAGCCGAGCCACCTGGCGCGGAACCATGGAAGACTTCGCCCGCGACTTCAACGCCGTAATCGAAGCCTTCTACGAACACCAAATAGCCAACGAACCGTCTTAACAGACCTGGGTTTTGCCGATCATGATGTTGAGGATCTCGACGTCGGTATCTTTCATACCCACACGGCCCACGTAGCCCATGCTGGCGATTGTCTGCTCAACGGTATCCTGGATCAGGCCCTCGCCGGCGCGGAAGCCGCGACCCTGCATAGCCATATCGTGGCCCAGAATCGCTGCATCAACGGCAGCCGAGATCTTGGCGGCACAGCTCGCCTTGGCGCCGTCGCACACGATGCCGCCCACGTTACCGAGCGTATTCGAGACCGTCGCGCCAATCTGCTCGCGCGTGCCACCGCACAGCCAGGTAATGGCTGCGCCGGCACCGCACGCGGCGCAAATCGCACCGCAAAACGCCGAGAGCGCACCAATATAGCTCTTGATATGCACGGCGATAAGATCGGACAGCATCACGGCGCGCACCAGGCGCTCGTGGTCGCAGCGCAGGTACTCGGCATACTCCATGACGGGCAATGCGCAGGTAATGCCTTGATTACCCGAGCCGCACACAATGGCGACCGGCAGCGCGCAACCGTTCATGCGGGCGTCGGATCCGGCGGCCGCACGGGCACGGGCACGGCAGGCGACGTCATCGGCACGAGCACCCAGCAGCGTGCGGCCCACCTCGGCGCCCCAAGCGTGCGCAAGGCCCTCGGCACTGATCGCGCCATTCAGCTCAATCTGACGCTCAACGGCAGCGCGGGCGTCCTCAATGTCGCCGTCCTCAATAAAGTCGATGATGGACTCAATCGACATGGGCGTGTCGGCCTTATCCGCCGCCCGCTCGGCCACCACACGCTCGGCGCAGGCGGCACACTCCCCCGCCGACTTGCCGCATACCGGAATACCGTCGAGCGTATGGCACGTGACATTGGTGTGATGATCGGTAATCTCGACGACCGCGGTATGGCCCCCGGCCGTGGCAGTCACCTTGATGTAGAGGTTGGGCACACCCTCGACAAGCGACACATCGCAGTAGCCGGCGTCGGCGAGGAGCTCGGCCACGCGTGCACGGTCTTCATCGTTAACGCTCTCGAGCACCTCGAGAGCGCTCTTAGCGTCGCCGCCCACGGCACCCAACACGGCCGCAGCCTCAATACCATGCATTCCGCCCGAATTGGGCACGGTCACGCTCTTAACGTTCTTGATGATGTTGCCCGAGCAGGCAACGTCCATGTGATCGGGTTCGCAACCGAGCGTCTGGCTCGCCAGCGCCGCTGCATAGGCAACGGCAATGGGCTCGGTGCAGCCGAGCGCGCAGACAAGCTCGCGGTTCAAAACATCGCAAAACGCGGTATCACGAAGGGAATCGGCAGGCATAGGTATCTCCTACTTGTATAACGGGCGGGGCTCTCGATAATAGTTAACTCTATTTATTTGATAACAATGCATCAAAAACCGCAACCCAAGTTCCGGCGGACGGCGTTCAAGCGCAAACTGACGGCATTCATTCATGAGAAGCCGGTCTTGTTGCCTGCTAAAGCGTTTGACCAAAAAAACGCCCGAGCGTTTACGCAAAAGTCGCGCTATCATGCAGTCGAACGCGGTAAACACCTTTAGCATTTGCGCCGCACAGACCAGAGAGGAACCATCCATGAAGATCGGTATCGGTAACGACCACGCCGCTGTCGAGCTCAAGAACATCATCTCCGAGCACCTGAAGGAGCGCGGCTGCGAGGTCGTGAACTTTGGCACCGACACCTCCGAGAGCTTTGACTACC
Organism: uncultured Collinsella sp.; assembly: GCA_900541175.1. GTDB lineage: Bacteria > Actinomycetota > Coriobacteriia > Coriobacteriales > Coriobacteriaceae > Collinsella. Next base: position 36,852 of record UQIT01000004.1, on the reverse strand, counting down.
CCATCGCCGGCTACAAGGTGGGTAAGGCCGTTGCCAACGGCGACGTCGACCTGGGCATCCTGATCTGCGGCACCGGCGTCGGGATTAGCCTGGCTGCTAACAAGGTAGAGGGCGTGCGCGCCGTCGTGTGCTCCGAGCCCTTCAGCGCCAAGCTCTCCCGTATGCACAACAACACCAACGTGCTCGCCTTTGGCGCCCGCGTCGTGGGCTCCGAGCTCGCTAAGATGATTGTCGACGAGTGGCTCGACGCCGAGTTTGAGGGTGGTCGTCACGAGCGTCGCGTTAACCTCCTCAACGAGATCGACCAGACCCGTGGACTCAAGGTCGTCGACGAGGCTTAAAGACCTACAAAGCCATACGCTAACGCCAGCCCCCGCCCGGAAGAAACATCTGGACGGGGGCTCTTTAGTAGATTTCTAGGCGTTTACCAAAAATCTACTTGAATAAAAAGGGCGTCGCGGATGGAATTCCGCGGCGCCAAAGCCACACGCTAACAGCTTTAAGGAGTCAAAGCTGGTTTAGCCAAAGAAGCGCTTGATCTCGATCTCGGCGTTCTCCAGGCAGTCGGAGCCGTGGATCACGTTGGCGTTGACATCGACGGCAAAGTCGCCGCGGATGGTACCAGGAGCAGCGTCAAGCGGATTAGTAGCGCCCATGAGGGTGCGCATCTTAGCAACAGCGGAGAGACCGGAAACGACCATCTTGACGACCGGACCGCTCGTCATAAAGTCACAGAGACCGCCAAAGAAGGGCTTGTCGGCCAGATGGGCGTAGTGCTCCTCGACGGTAGCGCGCTCGAGCGTGGTCATCTCCATGCGCTCGATGACAAGGCCGCTGCGCTCAATGCGAGCAACGATCTCGCCGATCTTACGGTCGCGCACGGCGTCGGGCTTAATCATGATGAAGGTCTTCTCGATAGCCATAAGGTAGCCTTTCAAGTAGGTTCGCGCGTGCCCAAGTCCCATTCCGGCACCCGCCTGGACTGCATCGTAACAGAGTTTTAGCTGCAGTTAAACAAAAAGCTGTCTATTGAAACGCTGCAATTTATTAAAGCGCTCCATATGTGTCACTTCTGTTTCGAAGCCCGATTAGAGTACCATCCGACTGCCCATCAACCGCATCGAACAGAGCAGACGGTCGGTTGCCGCCCGCGAACGTACCCCCTTCACAACCTGCCCAAAGGTCCTACAGAAGTTCTCGACAAGCCCCTCCCCCATAGCAACAAAATACGGACGCCCACATAAGCGGGCGCCCGTAAAAGCAAAACAATTTATCAATAAATGGCCAAAGCAGCTTAGCCAAAACCTTACTTTGCCCCGTGCCCCATCTCGACGACCTTGGTCAGCGATCCAAACACGCCCTCGTCAGCCACGAGCTGTGCCTCGGCACGCTGCAGCTGCACGGCAACGACGGCAGGGGCGGTACCACCCTCGGTCGTGCGCGCAGCGACAATCGACGGGATGTCGAGCGCCTCGGTAATGTCGCGCTCAAAGAGCGGGCTTGCCTCCTGGAACACCTCAAACGGCAGGTCCTCAAGATTACAGCCGCACTTCTCGCACATCAGGACCAGATGCCCCACCACGGCATGTGCCTCGCGGAACGGCAGGCCACGCTTGGCCAGGTAATCGGCAACATCGGTAGCGGCAAGGTGCCCCACGCCGCACTCGCGCGCCATGACATCCTCGTTGACGGTCCAAGTCGAAATCATTCCGGCCATAACGGACAGGCACTGCATGAGCGTATGGGCGGTATCGAGCGCGCCCTCCTTGTCCTCCTGCAAGTCCTTGTTATAGGCGAGCGGCAAGCCCTTCATGGTCACGAGCAACTGCACCAGGTTGCCGTACACGCGACCGCTCTTGCCGCGGATAAGCTCGGCAAAGTCGGGGTTCTTCTTCTGCGGCATGATAGACGAGCCGGTGGAGTAAGAGTCTGAAAGCGTGATAAAGCCAAATTCGGAGCTCGACCACAGCACGATCTCCTCGGAAAGACGCGACAGGTGCATGGCCATGACGGAGCCGGCGTAATGCAGGTCGAGCAGGAAATCACGGTCGGAAACCGCATCGAGCGAGTTGGGAATCACGCCCGCAAAGCCAAGTTCGGCAGCCGTCATCTGGCGATCGAGCGGATAGCTCGTACCGGCAAGCGCGGCAGCACCCAGCGGACAGTTGTCGGCGGCATCAAAGGCAGCCTTCAAGCGTGTAAAGTCTCGCGCGAACATCCAGGAATACGCCAGCAGATGATGCGAGAGCAGCACGGGCTGAGCGTGCTGCATATGCGTGTAGCCCGGCAGAATCACCTTGTCGTACTTCTTAGCCGCATCCACCAGCACATGGCGCAGCTCAAGATTGGCCTCCATGAGCTCCTTGGCCAGTGCCTTGACGCCCAGGCGCGTGTCGGTCGCCACTTGGTCGTTGCGCGAACGTCCGGTATGCAAGCGCTTACCGGCCTCGCCGATGCGACGCGTCAGCTCGCTCTCGATGGACATATGGATGTCCTCGTCGTTGATATCGAAGGTAAAGTTACCGGCATCGATATCCTGTTCGATCCCGGTCAGGCCCTCGACAATCGCCTGCTCGTCCTCGACACTGATGATGCCCTGGGCGGCCAACATCTTGGCATGCGCCTTAGAGCCGGCAATATCTTGCTTATAGAGATGCTTGTCGACCGGCAGCGACGCACCGAACTCCTGCGTGACCTCGGCCACTCCCGCCTCAAAACGACCACCCCAAAGAGCCATGGGACCGTCCCCTTTCATCAAATACCAATGCGCCAATGTCCGCGAGCTGCGTTTAGCGCCGTTAAAACGATTTATCAACTGCTAGTTTTGCACATCCCTCGCCGCACGCGAGGCTGACAAGCTAAATAGCGAAGAAGTGACGCACCATGCACTTGGCACCCAACGTCTCCCTCCGAATGTTGCCCTGTGAACCGTCAATCCAAGCCTTCAGGCTCATGGGGACCTCCTCCACCTTGGCGGTATCGAGCTCGGGGGCAAGAGAAAGCAAGGCGTGTGCAACGGCGTCAAACATAGTAGGTACTCCTCAGATATATAGGCGCAGAGCCGCCAAATTGATAGAAAGAGCCCCGCCGGACAACCCCGGCGGGGCTCGGACTCAGCCGCAGTCGCGGCATCATATATGCGGGCGGAACGTAGGGGCCACCGATGTTAAGAAGTGTCAGCAAGCATAACGAAAGGTAGGGACCCCATGCGCCCGTTATGTATCACGCGGATGGGCCGCGCGGATACCAAGGAAAGGAAGCCTTAAGCCTGGGCGGCGGCAGAGCTGGGACCCTGGACCTTAGCCCACGTCTTGAGCGACAGCGTATCGATCTCGATAAAGCCGGCGCTGGCCTTCTCGTCAAACGTGGTGTCGCGGTCGTAGGTAGCCAGACCGTAGTCGTAGAGACTGAAGGGGCTCTTGCGGCCGACGACGTGGCAGTTTCCCTTAAAGAACTTCAGGCGGACGGTGCCGGTCACGAACTTCTGGGTGTCGGCCATAAAGGCGTCGAGCGCGTTCTTGAGCGGGCTGTACCACTGGCCGTTGTACACGGCGGTGGCCCAATCCTGCTCGAGCTTAATCTTAGTCTTGAGCAGGTCGCCCTCGACGCAGATGTCCTCGAGTGCCTTGTGGGCGGTGATGAGCGTCAGGGCGCCGGGAACCTCGTAGCACTCGCGGCTCTTGAGGCCCACCAGACGATCCTCGACCAGGTCGAGACGGCCAAAGCCGTTGTCGCCCGAAATCTTGTTGAGGGCGATGACGATCTCGGAGAGCTTCATCTTCTTGCCGTCGACGGCGACGGGCTTGCCCGCCTCAAACTCAATCTCGGTATACGTCGGGGTGTCGGGCGTGTCCTCGGGATTCTTGGTCATAACCCAGGCGTCGTCGAGCGGCTCGTTCCAGGGATCCTCCAGGTGGCCGCACTCAATGGCACGACCCCACAGGTTATCGTCGATGGAATAGGGGTTGTCGTTGGCACCCTCGGGAACCGGCACGTTGTGGGCGTGGGCATAGGCGACCTCGTCGGGACGGCACTTCAGGTCCCACTCGCGAACCGGGGCGATAACCTTAAGCTCGGGGTCGAGGGCCTTGACGGCAGCCTCAAAACGAACCTGGTCGTTACCCTTGCCGGTGCAGCCGTGGGCGACGTAGGTCGCGCCAAACTCGTGGGCGACCTCGACAAGCTTCTTGGCAAGCAGCGGGCGAGACAGGGCGGAGAGCAGCGGGTACTTGTTCTCGTACATGGAGTTTGCGGCGATGGCCTTAGTCAGGAACTCATCGGAGAACTCGTCGCGCAGGTCGAGCACCTGGCAATCGAGAACGCCCAGGTCGAGCGCCTTCTGCTTCTTGGCATCCAGGCCGGTCTCCTCCTGGCCCACATTGCCGCAGACACAAACGACATCGAGATTCTTCTCGTCCTGGAGCCACTTGACACATACGGATGTATCAAGACCACCGGAATATGCGAGAACGACTTTTTCCTTGCTCATGGCTGTTTCCTTTCGCCCTTGGTAGCTAGTTAGAACATCGGTCAGTTGCAAGTCATTTCGAGGTCAAAAACCGTGCAATATCAGGTTAAATAGCAAAAAGCAGCACAACATGCCCTAGAAACATGCGTCTATGTCGTGCTAAAACCCAACAACCTCAAAATGACTCTGTTGGGGCATTTCACCCCATACGAACAGAGACGATTGTTATCGTCGTCGGGAAATTGCGCGCTGGCGTCGGATGGCATTGTCTGCAGTGGTGATGATCTTTACGAACTGCATCTGCCTCTCCTTTCACGTATCGCCGGGCGCAATTCAAATATCGCAAACGGTACCTTTTCCTCGGTAAGCGGCTCTTTTGCCGTCTCCGTTTTCGATGGTCGCTATATTACGCTAAAGTGCCCGCAGCACAAGCGACAAATTCAAATTTCTGAAAAGTTTTTTCATTACTTTGTGAAGCGTGGTGCAAATACGCTCCGTTCCTGCGAAAATACGCCTGACTACGAGTTGATGGTTATAACGTCTGAAACAATCTCGAAACGAAAGGCGCATTTTTATGCAAACTTACGAATCGGACGCCAACATCGGCAACATTAAGATTCTCGCCGTCGATATGGACAAGACGCTGCTGACCGACGAGCGTGTGCTGCCCCACGGTCTTGATGAGCGCCTGGACAAGCTCGCCGACGCCGGCATCGTATTCTGCCCCGCCAGCGGACGTCCCGCCCCCAAGCTCGAGGAGATGTTCGAGGGCATCAAGAACCGCCTCGCCTTTTGTCCCGACAACGGAGCGTGCGTGATCTATCGCGGCAGCTATATCTATAAGAGCAATATTGACGTGGAGCTGTATCAGCAGGTCTTGAGCCGTGCCTCGGAGGATCCTCGCGCTGTCCCCGTCCTGTGCTGCTTCGACGAGTTCTACGTGCTTGCCCGCGACCATCAATACCACGACGAGATCAGCGTCTACTACAACACAATCAACTACGTCGACAGCTTTGAGGGCATTGATTTCGAGTCCAACAAGATTTCGGTCTTCTTCCCCGGCTACGACGCCGAGCCCGCTTTCCGCGAGACCTATAGCCCCGAGTTCTCGGACAAGCTCTACGTCACCAACGCCGGGCGCGAGTGGATCGACTTTATGAACCTGGGCGTCGACAAGGGCGCCGGCGTCGCGCACCTGTGCGAGCACCTGGACATCGATATTGCCGATGCTGCCGCCGTGGGCGACACCTACAACGACATCCCCATGCTGGAGCGCGTCGGTCACAGCTTCATCGTGGACAATGCCGAGGAGCACATGAACGCGCACGCCAAGTGGCGCATTCCGAGCAACAACGACGGGGGCGTACTGACGCTCATCGACGCCATCCTGGCGGCTCGGTAACGTGGCTCGTCGGACCTGGCCGGGCGGCGCGGATTAGTTTTTCGTTCGGTCAGGTCCTGGGCTCGCTCGGAAAGCACATTAAGTGCTTTCCGGCTCGTGCGGAATCTACGAAAAACTAATCCGCGCCGCCCGGCCAGGTCCTAGGTTTACTTGCTTGCCGCCTAGATGGTGTCTTGAATGTCTAGATACTTGGCTGATTTTTTGGAATGAAGGGGGCTCCTTGTTGGCAAGGAGCCCCCTTCTGGTTTGGTTACTTTGGAACTGTGGGCGCTTCCCTATTTGGCGTCGGCCCAGGTTATGCCGGTGCTGGCTTCGGCGATTAGGGGGACACGGAGGTCCACTACGTGCTCCATGACGTCGCGGACCATGGTGGTTAGGCGCTCGACCTCATCGACGGGGCACTCAAAGTCCAGTTCGTCGTGTACCTGCAGGATCATGTGGGCGGCAAAGCCTTCTTCTTCCAGACGGCGGCTTACGCGGGCCATCGCGATCTTGATGATGTCGGCCGCGGTGCCCTGCATGGGATGGTTCATGGCCGTGCGCTCACCAAAGCCGCGGAGTTGTGGGTTTTTGGCCTTGAGCTCGGGAATATGGCGACGGCGGCCATACATGGTCTCGGCGTAGCCCGTCTGCTTGGCACGTGCCACCACATTGTCGAGGAACGTGCGCACGCCCGGGTAGGCCTCGTAGTAGCGGTCGATCATGTCGCGCGCCTCGGCCATCGAGATATGCAGCGACTGCGACAGACCGTAGGCCTGCTGACCGTACACGATGCCAAAGTTCACGGCCTTGGCGCGACTGCGCAGGTCGGGCGTTACCTCGGACACCGGCACACCGAACACGCGCGCCGCCGTCTCGGCATGGAAGTCCTCGCCCTCGTTAAAGGCGCGCACCAAGTGCTCGTCACCTGAGAGATGCGCCAGCAGACGCAGTTCGATCTGCGAGTAGTCCACCGCCAAAAAGACGCTTCCCTCGCCCGCCGAAAACGCCGTCTTGACGGTACGGCCCAGCTCAGAGCGCGTCGGGATGTTCTGCAGGTTCGGGTCGCTCGAGGACAGACGCCCCGTTGCCGTGATGGTCTGGTTGTACGTAGTGTGTACGCGGCCGTCGCCTCGGCGTAGCGGGCCCAGCGTGTCCAGATAGGTGGACTTGATCTTAGACTTCTCACGCCAGTCCAAGATCAGACGCACGATTTCGTGGTCACGCGCAAGATCGCTCAGCACCTTGGCGTTGGTCGAATAATAGCCGCGCTTAGTCTTCTTGAGGCCCTTGGTCGGAAGCCCCATCACATCAAAGAGCACGTGCGACAGCTGCATGGGACTGCCAATATTAAAGGTCTCGTCACCCGCTAGGTCGCGAATACTGCGCTCAACCTCGGTAATCTGGGTCGCCAGGCCCTCGGACAGGCTGTGCAGACGGTCGGGGTCCACGAGCATGCCCGCGCGCTCCATCTTGGCAAGCACCGGCACGAGTGGCATCTCAATGCCATCGAACACGTTGGCGGCATTCTCACGGGCCATGCACTCGCGCAGCGGCGCCACGAGCGCCAGCGTCAGAGCCGCAGTACGGGCGGCAGGCGCCGGAGCGTCCTCACCAGCACCCTCTGCGCCGCGCGCCGCAGGCAGCGCCATCTGCAGATACGTATCGGCAAGATATGCCTCATCGAACTCGGAGCGATCGGAATCCAGCAGATAGGCAGCGACCAAGGTATCGAAGATACGCGTGGAATCGGCAGCGAGCGGATCCATGAGCTCGGGCTCAGAAGAATCGATGGGCGAAAGCTCGTGCAGCAGCGCCTTCGTATCCGGGCTCGCCACGCGGCCCTCCATAAACAGGCGCGCAAGCACGCCGGCGATCACACCGTGAGCGAAGTTGAAGCCATCGGCTACGGCAGTGGAGGCGCCGTCGCCCTCCTCGAGCGCGAACAGGCCCTTGGACGTCGCCAACCACAGCGTGCGCGTCAGTCCAAAGAGCGCGCCCTCTTCCTTGTCATCGTCCACCACGGCGGCGACCCACTCGCCGGCATCAATCGCGCGGGAGACCTCAGCCGCAACGGCACCAAGCGCGTCAGCATCGCCGGCGGCTGCGCGAACCATCGCAGGTATCTCAAACACACTGGAGGCAGCAGCAGCCCCGCCCCCGCCGCCGATCAGCGCCAAGAAACGGTTCTGCATGGCGGTGATACCAAGCGTACCCAGCGCCGTGGAAACCTCATCGGCAGAAAACGCCGGGAAGGACGTTTCGTCAAAGTCGAGCTCGACGGGCGCATCGGTGCGAATGGTTGCGACCTTGCGGCTCAGCAGCGCATCGTCGATGTGCGCACGCAGGTTCTCGCCCATCTTGCCCTTGACCTCATCGGCATGCGCGATGACCTCGTCCAAGCTGCCGTACTGTGCGATGAGCGCGCTCGCCTTTTTGGGGCCGATGCCCGGTACGCCGGGAATGTTGTCCGACGTATCGCCCTTTAGACCGTAAAAATCGGGCACGAGCGCCGGCGTAATGCCGTGATACAGGTCGTCCACGCTCTCGGGCGTCATGATCGCCACGTCAGACAGGCCCTTGCGGGTCGAGACCACGTTGACGTGCTCGGTCACGAGTTGATACATGTCGCGGTCGCCGGTCACCAGTAGCATGTCGCAGCCGGCCTGCTCGCCCAGGCGCGCCATGGTTCCCAGGATATCGTCGCCTTCCCAGCCCTCGGACTGCAGAATCGGCACGTTGAGCGCGGTGAGCAGCTCCTTAATCATAGGGAACTGCGCATGCAGATCGGGGTCCATGGGCGGGCGTTGCGCCTTATACTGCGGCAGCATCTCCATGCGCACGCGCGGCTTACCCTTGTCAAACGCCACGACCACACCGTCGGGGTTAAAGGCATCAATCATCTTGAGAAACATGTTCAGAAAGCCAAAGATCGCGTTGGTGGGGCGACCGTCCGGCGCGTTCATGGTCGGCGGCACGGCGTGAAAGGCGCGGTGCATGAGCGAGTTGCCGTCGATAACGGCAAAAGTGCGGCGCTTGTCAGACATATTAAATACCTCGCTTTGGGCTGGGCACGGTTTGCTCACTCCAGTTTACACGCTCCCCGCCCCGCGGCCACCTCACATCAAGCTCCCCCGCCACCGTGAGCCCGCGCGTGATACGATGGCTCACGGTACATCAACCAGCACGATCGATCCGAAAGGAGCCTGCGTCATGGAGCGTCCCTGCGCATGGAAAAAGTACACGCCACAGCAAGTCGAGGAGCTCGAGGAGCTTTGCCGCGGCTATAAGCAGTTTTTGAGCGAGAACAAGACCGAGCGCCTGTGCGTCAAGACCGGCATCAAGATGGCCGAGGAGGCGGGATACGTCGACCTGGAGACCGTGATCGCCGAAGGCCGCGAGCTCAAGGCAGGCGACAAGGTGTACGCCGCCAATCACGGCAAGGACCTCATGCTCGTCAACCTGGGCACCGCCCCGCTCGAGCAGGGCTTTAACATCCTGGGCGCCCACGTGGACTCGCCGCGCCTAGACCTTAAGCAGAACCCCGCCTTCGAGGCCGGCGACATGGCCTACCTCGACACGCACTACTACGGTGGCGTCAAGAGCTACCACTGGGTGGCCTCCCCGCTCGCACTCGTGGGCGTCATCTGCAAAAAGGACGGTACCACCGTCGACATCAATATCGGCGACAAGGCGGACGACCCGGTCTTTACCATCTCCGACCTGCTGATCCACCTCTCGAGCGAGCAGATGTCCAAGCCTGCCAAGGACGCCGTCGATGCCGAGATTCTCGACGTGATCGTGGGCGGCCGCCCCGTCAAGTTTGACGAGGACGACAAGGACGCCCCCAAGGAGCCCGTCAAGCAGATGTTCCTGGATATCCTCAAGGAGCAGTACGACGTCGAGGAGGAGGACTTCCTCTCCGCCGAGATCGAGGTCGTGCCCGCCGGCCCCGCCCGCGACATGGGCCTCGACCGCTCCATGATTCTGGGCTATGGCCATGACGACCGCGTCTGTGCCTACCCCTCCATGCTCGCCCAGATCAACGTCACCAACGTGGAGCGCACGAGCATCACGCTCATCGTCGACAAGGAGGAGATCGGCTCCGTGGGTGCCACCGGCATGACGAGCCGCTTCTTCGAGAACACCGTCGCCGAGATCATGACACTCGCCGGCGAGGATAGCCCGCTGGCCCTGCGCCGCGCGCTCGCCCGCAGCCGTATGCTCTCCTCCGACGTGTCCGCCGGCTTCGACCCGGGCTATGCCGGCAAGTTCGAGACCAAGAACGCCGCCTTCATGGGTCGCGGCCTGTGCTTTAACAAGTACACGGGCAGCCGCGGCAAGGGCGGCTCTAACGACGCCGACGCCGAGTATGTGGCCCTCGTCCGCGACATCATGGACGAGGCCGGCGTGGACTTCCAGACCTGCGAGCTCGGCCGCGTCAACGCTGGTGGCGGCGGCACCATCGCCTACATCATGGCCAAGTACGGCATGAACGTCATCGACTCCGGCGTTGCCGTCCTGTCCATGCACGCCCTGTGGGAGGTCGCCAACAAGGCCGACATCTACGAGGCATATCGCGGTTACAAGGCCTTCATCGAGCGAGCCTAACCAACCCTTCATCAGTTGCGGTGAAATACGGACTAAACTGGCCCATAAACGGCCAAAACAGACCGTATTCCACCGCAACTTTTTTGGCAGAGGAGAGTCCATGCTGCAGGTCATCATTTCGCCCGCCAAGCAGATGCGCGCGGCCCAAGATGCTTTTGAAGTCCTGGGCATCCCACCCTTTGTGCGCGAGACGGCTCGCCTCCACCGCGCACTGCTAGATATCGAGCGGAATGAAGGCAGCGGCGGCCTGCAGGCGCTGTGGAACGTGAGTGACAAACTGCTGGGACCTTGCCTCAACACACTGCATGAGTTCGGGCCCATCCTGAAAAGCGGCGATCTCGACAATCCCGCACTCGCCCGTCACCTCTCCCCTGCCGTCATGTCCTACCACGGCATTCAATACCAGAGCATGGCACCCGAGGTGATGGATTCCGCACAGCTCGCATGGCTGCAAGACCATCTGTGGATCCTCTCCGGCCTCTACGGGTGCGTTCGTCCCTTTCATGCCGTCGAACCGTATCGGCTGGAGATGGGCGCGAAGCTTGTCGTCGACGGTGCCCGAGACCTCTACGCATTTTGGAGCGATAAGCTCGCGCGGGCTATCGCCCCGGCAGGCTCAAACACCACGATCGTCAACCTCGCCAGCGTAGAGTATGCCAAAGCCGTTCTGCCCCACCTCGCGGGCGACGCCACAGCCGTCACATGCCTCTTTGGCGAGGGCATCCGCAACGGGAAGCCCATCCAACGGTCGACCGCCAGCAAAAAGGCGCGCGGCTCCATGGTGCGGTGGATGGCAGAAAACAAGCTCGAGGATGCAAGCGAACTTACCGCATTCAACATCGGCTATCGGCACATCCCCGAGCTTTCAGACAAAAACACCCTGGTATTCATGAACGCGCAGGCACAATAGGTCCGCCGTTTCCAAACACCCCGCTATTCCGCCAAGCCGTCTGCTTTGGCAATCTCGCTTGTCGAGCCATCTTGGTAGGTAACCTTGACATGCTCCACCTCGGACACCGCAACACCCGTCGGAGGCTCCAGGCGCCATTCCGTCAGCGCGATATCCATCGTCGTGGGCACGTCGCCTTGATCTTTGAGCTTCACCGTCAGCGTTTTGAGCGTCGCATCAAACGTCAAGCGTTCGATTTCCTCACCAGGAATAGACCCGCCGCTCAGCTGCAGTTGTATAAACTCGTCGCGCGGATACCAATAGTCGCCCGGTGCGGCAACCGTGTTGCCACCGGAAACTTTCATGGTCATAATCGGCAGGCCCTCGTCGGCCTCAAACTCCCAGGCGGCGCCGCCGCGACCGCCAAACGTCCAAATACAAAAGGCAATCACCAGCACGGCAAGCACCGCAAAGCCAATCGCGACAAGGCCATGGTGCGCACGGCTTTCCTCGGCCGATACGTCCCATTGCGTCTCTCGATATAGATGCTTGTCTTCCATGTTCGCCTCCCCACAGGCACGCTCGTTGGCCCAATCGTACCCATTCAGGCTATACTTGAGCCCATTACATAAACGGGGAGCTTGCAGGACAAGACGGCAGGCTGAGACTGGGCGCGCCTGCCCTGACCCGCAAACCTGATATGGGTAATGCCAACGAAGGGAGCCGTGCCAATGAGCACACAGACCGAGCCCAAGCTCGTCACGCAAATCGACTTCGCCCGTGCCGGGCAGATCACGCCGCAGATGAAGGAAGTCGCCGAGCGCGAGCATCGCGACCCCGAGTACATCCGCGAGCGCGTGGCCGACGGCCGCATCGCCATTCCCGCCAATATTGTGCACATCAAAAAGGGCATGCGCGCCTTTGGCGTCGGTGAGGGCCTGTCCACCAAGGTCAACGTAAACTTGGGCATCTCGGGCGACAAGGCCGATGCCGCCGAGGAATGGAAGAAGGTCAAGATCGCCGAGGACTTTGGCGCCGACGCCATCATGGACCTCTCCAACTCGGGCAAGACGCGCCAGTTCCGCCAGCAGCTCATCGACGAGACGCCGCTCATGGTAGGCACCGTCCCCATGTACGACGCCATCGGCTACATGGAAAAGCCGCTGGTCAAGCTCACCAAGGACGACCTGTTCGAAGTCGTGCGCGCGCATGCCGAGGACGGCGTGGACTTTATGACCATTCACTGCGGCATCAACAAGTCGGTCACCAAGACCTTTAAGGAGACCGGCCGCCTGATGAACATCGTGAGCCGCGGCGGCTCACTGCTGTTTGGCTGGATGGAGGTCACCGGTAACGAGAACCCGTTCTATGAGTTCTACGACGAGTTGCTCGAGATTTGCCACGAGTACGACGTGACGATTTCGCTCGGCGACTCCTGCCGCCCGGGCTGCCTCTACGACTCCAACGACGCCACCGAGACCGCTGAGATGATCGAGCTGGGCAAGCTGTGCAAGCGCGCTTGGGCCGCCGGCGTCCAGGTCATGGTCGAGGGCCCGGGTCACATGGCGCTCGACGAGATCGCCGCCAACATGAAACTGCAGAAGCGCCTGTGCCACAATGCTCCGTTCTATGTGCTCGGGCCGCTGGTGACCGATATCGGCGTGGGTTACGACCACATCACCGCTGCCATCGGCGGCGCCATCTCCGCCAGCTCCGGTGCCGACTTCCTGTGCTACGTGACACCGGCAGAGCACCTATGCCTGCCCAACGCCCAGGATGTGCTCGACGGCCTCATGGCCACCAAGATCGCCGCACACGCCGCCGACATCGCCAAAAAGGTGCCCCACGCCCGCGACATGGACGACAAGATGGGCCAGGCACGCCGCAAGCTTGACTGGGACGCCATGTGGGAGTGCGCGCTCGACCCGGTTACGGGCAAGAAGCGCTACGAGGAGTCCCCCGCCGCCACCGAGGGCACTTGCACCATGTGTGGCAAGATGTGCGCCGTCCGCACCGTCAACAAAATCTTCGAGGGCACCACGATCGACCTCGGCATGGAGGACTAGCCTGTCGCCGCGGCCGCTTCTGGCGGCGAGCTGGTGCCTGTCAATTGTTGACGTGTGAACATTTGCTTGCATTTGCGTAAAGATTGCATCGCCCGCCCGGGTTCGACATAGAGTCGGCCCGGGCATCTTTATAATGCTGGCTTATAGACCCATTTGATTCCGACCGAACAAGGGAGCGAACATGGATCGCAGTAAGGTACCTGCCGTTCTATCCATCGCAGGATCCGATTCCAGCGGTGGCGCCGGCATTCAGGCCGACATCAAGACCATCACGGCACACCGCCTGTATGCCGAGACGGCCATCACCGCCATCACCGCACAGAACACCCTGGGCGTCACCGCCGTGCAGAACATCTCCCCGGATATTGTCGCGGCGCAGATCGATGCCGTTTTTGACGATATCCGCCCCAACGCCGTTAAGATTGGCACGGTTTCCTCTGCCGAGATTATCGATGTTATCGCCGACCGCCTGAGCGCTTGGAACGCGACAAACGTGGTAGTCGACCCCGTCATGGTAGCCACCTCGGGCGCACGGCTGATTGCCGAAGATGCCGCCGAGGCGCTCACCCGCCGCCTGTTCCCGCTAGCGACGGTTATCACGCCCAATATTCCCGAGGCCATGGCCCTGCTCGACTACGAGGTCGACTCCGAGCGCACGCAGCAAAATGCTGCCATGCTCCTCACCCGCCGCTTTGGTTGCGCATCCCTCGTTAAGGGCGGGCATCTTGTCAACGAGGCCAACGATGTACTGGCCGAACCCGCGCCACTCGATGACGAGGGCAACCATCTTGGAGATCCACTCACCACGTGGTTCCGCCACAAGCGCATCGAGACCGACAACACGCACGGCACCGGATGCACGCTCTCGTCCGCCATCGCCTGCGCGCTGGCCCAGGGCATGGATCTTGCCGATGCCGTCAACGCCGGCAAGGCCTACCTGACAGGCGCTCTGGCCGCCGGCCTGAACATGGGCAAAGGCTCCGGCCCTGTCAACCACATGTGGCAGTATTAAGATTCGCAGCCCAAGCCACCGCAAAGGCGCCCGCCCCCTTTGAACCACCGCAAAGGGGACAGGCACCTTTGCGGTGGTTTGGGGTCGCGCTACTCACCGAGCATCTCTTGGAGCTTGGCTGCCACGGCGTGACCCAGGCTCTCATGGCTTTCGGGCATCATATGCAGATAGTCGATATCGCCCGGCTCGGCAAAGTCGGCGGCATTCAAAAAGTCGCAGCCAAACTGCTCAGCCACATGCGCGTAGTACTCACCAAAATGTTCCGAGGCTTCTACGGAATGCTCGTCAAAATCGGTCATATATACGTCGGCGATTTGCGGCTTAATCTTGATAGGCGCCATCAGCAGAATGCGCGGACAAGGCGCAGCGTCGGTCCACGGAAACGCGCGGACGGCGCGAATCAGCGCCATGGCGCCACGAGCGATATCGGCAGCCGTCACGTTAAAGACCGTCTTGCAGTCGTTGGTGCCCAGCATGATCACAATGGCGTCCAGCGGCTTATGGGCCTCGAGCATCATCGGAAGCGCGCGAATGCCGTTAAGATTGGTGTCCAGATGGCACATGTCGTCGCGTACCGTCGTGCGGCCGTTGAGGCCTTCTTCAATTACATGCCAGCCCTCGCCTAAGTCACGTTGGGCCACGCCACACCAGCGCACATCCCGCGCATAGCGCACCGCGGTGCCGTCGCGCATGCCCGCCGGATCGTAACCATAGGTGTTGCTGTCGCCAAAGCATAGAACGTTTTTCATCGTAAGCCCTTCCTTTTAGTAAAAAGCCGGCGGGAGCAGCCTCTCCCGCCGGCTCGACCTATCTGTCAACACGTACCGGTTACAGGTACTTGCGCCAATCGTCCTCGTCCTCATCATCCTCGGTAGCAGCCTGGGCCTGCTCGGCGGCGCGAGCTGCCGCAGCGCGAGCGGCAACCTGAGCATAGGACTCCTCGTTGCGCTCGGGGAAGTTTGCCAGCACGTGCTCGAACTTGGCAAAATCCTCATCCCAGCGCGTAGAAGGCACGGCAAAGAAGACTTGCTTGACCTTAAAGTCGCCCGACGCGAGCTCCTTGCGGAAGAGCTCGGCCACGGCCTCGGCGTCAAAGCCGTTGTTGTCGCAGCCCCAAGCACCCAATACGAGTTTCTCGCGACCCAGCTCATCGCAGATAGCAAGCACAAAGCGAATACGGTCGCGCAGGGCGTCAAGCAAGGCATCGTCGCTCACGCGGTACTCCTGGCGAGCGCGCTTGGCGTTGGGTGCAGCGGCGACGATTACGTCGGCATACGCATGCACGTGGTTGCGGTCGAAGCGCACCGCAGGCACCACCAGCGCACGGTTGCGGTAAAGCTCGCAGTTGATGTTACGACGACGGTTCTCGCCGTACCATTTGCGTTGCTTATCGAGAACGTTGTACAGATACGAATCGGCGCACAGCGTAGCCTCCTGGCCCAGATAACCCTGAATATAGCCACCGCCCGGGTTGGTGAACGAGGCAAAGGCGAGCACGGCCATGTCGCAGAACTGCGCATAGCCACGTCCGTTGTCCAAGATGGCCTGCGTGGCGGAGGCATCGAGCACGGTGACCTCAGGCAGAACCGGAGCGGGCTCCTCAGCAGGCGCGGACTCAGCTTCAGCGATTTCCTCGACGGGCTCGAGCGCTGCCTCGACCTCGGCAGCCTCCGCGCCCTCGACGTCCTCGGCAACCTGTTCTTCGGCGGCCACAGCACTCTGAACCTTGGCCTTCATCGCCGAGACAAAGCCGGCAGGCATACCGTCAAACTCGCGAACACCGGCAAGCGAACGCTCGATATCCTTGGCGCACGCTTCGGACACAGTTGCCACGTGACGCTCGGCGGCCTTGGCACGCGCCTCGCGCTTGGGATTGGGCTGACCCGCTCGGTTGGACCTGCGGTTACGGTTCCTGTTGTCGACGTCTGCCATAAGTGGTCACCTTTCTCGGTCTCTGCCGCTATCGGCTTTTCCCATCCATGATACCCCGCAGCGTACAAAAAAGACGGCCCCGAAGGACCGCCTTTCGCATCGATTTACACGTACGGCAAGCACCGCCGCAATTCGCCACTAGTCGCGACGGCCAAGGATGTTCAGGATGCGCAGGAACACGTTGATAATGTCCACGAATAGATTGGACGCCATGAGCACGGCGTTGGGCAGCGTAGGCGGCACCGTCGTGGCAACATAGGTGTCGTAGCCAATAAAGCCGGCAAACACCACGATCACGATCAGGTCGGTGATGGTCTGCGAGACACCCATGAACATCAGCACGATCTCAACCAGAATAGTGGCGAGCAGAATGCCAAAACCGATGCCATATACGCGCTGGAAAAACTTGGGGAACGTCACGCCCAAGGCGCCAAAGACAAAGGTGATGGCGGCCGTGGCGATAAAGGCAGTGTTGATGGTGGGCAGGTCGTAGTTGGCAAGGCCAAACGACGCGGTCAGGCCAAAGGTACTCGCAAAGATTACGTAGCCCACAAGGGACAGGCCCACGGACTGCTTGCTGGCGGCGGCCGACATCATGACCATGCCGACGATGGTCAAAATAAACGAGCCAAAGACCAGCGGCAAGGCGGCGCCGTTCATCATCATGCGCGCAAACGACATGGTGCTCGTAAAGTAGGCGCCGGCACCCATGGCGCAAAAGCCCAAGAAGATCAGGGCAGACATGGCGAGATTGTACGCGCGCGGCGACATCTCCTTGGCACGGCTTGCGCCGGTCTCGACGGGGCCGTTCTGATAGCCCTGGATATCGTTCATAGGTTCGTCCTTTCAAAAGCGCCGCGACAGCGCCGTAGGTGACAAGATTCCTGTCATTGTACCCGAATGCCGTACGTCCTTACCTACGGCGCTCGCCCTCGAGCGTACGGTCGAATGCCCACACCCACCAACGCATCAGATGGGCCTGCGAGCCATCTGGTCGTTCACGCGTCTGGTCCTCCAGATACAACTCGGTCGCATGCCCGCCAAAACGCACCTTATAGGTTGCCGTACGAATGCCGTGAACCGTCAGGCCAAACCCAGTGGTCGAGACAATCTCGTCAATCGTAAAGCAACGACCGTCGACCCAGCAGACGGTGACCGGCACGACCTGTCCGCCCGCGAGGATGCGAGCCACGACGTCCACATACTGCTTGTGCACGCGCCGAGTTTTGCCATCTGTCTGTCGATATTCCATGTCTCCTATTATCGAACGCATGTTTGCATGTTGTAAAGCGAACAGACTGTGGTTTTGGAGTGTCGGAGCAATCGCACGTGTCCGCATGGCGTGTTAGCAAAAAGAATACCCGCGGTCAACAGGACTAATATTCAATTTTAGTGCCAAAAAATCCACTTCTCACGTCAGAACTCCGTTAAGAAACCCACAGGAGGTGATACGATTTATCATGTTTTTGTAACGTGCCTGCAAACTTCGAGAAAGCCCATATATGGACGTAACGTTCTCAACCTTCCTCGGCCAAATTGTGTCGAACCCAGTCCTTGCCGTCACCGTGATCCTCGCGTTGGGCGCCATCTTCGTCAATGGATGGACCGACGCGCCCAACGCCATCGCGACCTGCGTCACTACGCGTTGCATGCCCGCCCGCGCCGCCATTCTCATGAGCGCCGCATTCAACTTCCTCGGCGTGCTCATCATGACGCACTTTAATGCGAGCGTCGCCAACACCATCTCACATATCGTCGACTTTGGCGGAAACAGCACCATGGCGCTCGCCTGTCTGTGCGCGGCGCTGTTCTCCATCGTCGTCTACGGCGCCACAGCGTCGCGTTTTGGCATCCCCACCTCGCAAAGCCACAGCCTTATCGCCGGCCTGACCGGTGCCGCTATCGCCCTCGGCGGCGCGAGCAGCGTCAACGTCCACGAGTGGATGAAGGTCATCTACGGCCTGGCGCTCTCCATCGGCCTGGGCTTTGTCATGGGCTGGGTCCTGTGCAAACTCGTCTCGATTCTTTTCGCCGCCGCCAACAGGCGACGTGCCAATGTCTTCTTTAAATACGCTCAGATCGCGAGCGCTGCGGCCATGAGCTTTATGCACGGCGCGCAGGATGGACAGAAGTTCATCGGCGTGCTCTTTTTAGGCGTGGCCTTCGCAAACGGCCAGACCAGCGTCGGCGATGCCGGCATCCCCATCTGGATTATGCTGCTGTGCTCGGCCACTATGGGTATCGGTACCAGCGTGGGCGGTGAGCGCATCATCAAGTCCGTCGGCCAGAGCATGGTTAAGCTCGAGAAGTATCAGGGCTTCTCCGCCGACCTCGCGGGCGCCGCGAACCTGCTGCTTGCCACCCTTACCGGCATCCCCGTGTCCTCCACACACATCAAGACCTGCGCCATCATGGGCGTCGGTGCCGTCAAGCGCCTCTCGGCCATCAACTTCGGAGTCGTCAAGGACATGATGTTCACCTGGTTCTTCACCTTCCCCGCCTGCGGACTCATCAGCTTTGTCATGGCCAAGCTGTTCATGATGTTCCTCTAATCAAACCGAACGTCCATCCGGACCGCAACACTTCGCCCACCCGTCTTCGCCTCGAAAGGACCCACCCATGGCAAAGAAACCCGATTCGTTCTACTTTGACAACTACGTCGCTTGCGCCGACCTCGCCGTCCAGGCCGCAGAGCTGCTCACCAAGATTTTTGAGAACTTCGATCCCGCGCAGATTCACGACATGCTCAATAAGATGCATGCGATTGAGCATGCGGCAGACAAGAAGCACCACGAGCTCGAAGACGCCCTGCTCACCGCCTTTATCACCCCGCTCGAGCGCGAGGATCTGGATCTGATGAGCTGCGCGCTCGACACCGTGCTCGACCGTATTGAGGGCGTCGTGCAGCGCGTCTACTTCACCAACATTCAGAGCATCCATCCCGACGCCATCGTCATCGCCCACAAGGTGACTGACGCCTGCCGCGCCATGAAAGACCTGATGGTCGAGCTTCCCAACTACCGCAAGTCCAAAACGCTGCGCGAGCTGGTCATCCAGATCAACACCATCGAGTCCGAGGCCGACGAGCTCTACATCAACGCCATGCGCAACCTGCACGTTAACGGCAAGGATCCGCTCGAGGTCATCGCTTGGCGTGACGTCTACGCCTTCCTGGAGTACTGCGCCGACTGCTGCGAGAATGTGGCCGATGTTGTGGATTCGATTGTCATGAAGAACAGTTAATTGGGGGTACGTGTCCCGGCGGTCGCGGGCCCGACCACTAATAACCTTTTTCACTCCGGCTGCAAGCAGAGTCGTTCAAAAGGGTATTAGTGGTCGGGCCCGCTCCCTTACGTACCACCATTGGAAACTTTGGCTGATACTTTGAAAGCGATGGGGCTTTTGTTGGCAGGGCCTTGGGGCCCGATTGGAAACTTTGGGACCGCCTTAAACGTTTGGCTGAATGTTGCTTTGGGTACCCTTTTGCTTAGTTTTGGGTTGTTTTATTAGCTTTGGAGGCTCGTATGGGGTATTTGGATTTGGCTCGGACTCGGTATTCTTGTCGTTCTTTTGAGGACCGTCCTGTTGAGCAGGCTGTGGTGGATGCTATTGTTGAGGCGGGGCGCATTGCTCCTTCTGCTTGTAATAATCATCCAACCCGTGTGATGGTGTTGGATACGCCTGAGCTTCTGGAGAAGGCTGCTGCTTGTCAGCCTCGGTTTGCTCGTGATGGGTCTATCTTTGGGGCTCCGCTTATCTTTCTTATTTGCAGCGTTACTGACGATGCTTGGGTGCGCCCGTATGACCAGATGAATTCCAGTGAAATCGATACGTCCATAGTGTGCGATCAGATGATGATGGAGGCCACCGAGCAGGGCCTGGGAACGTGTTGGGTATGCCATTTTAAGCCCGAGGTGGCACAGGAGCAGTTCAATCTGCCCGAGGGCGTCTATCCCTATCACATGCTCGTCTGTGGCTATCCTGCCGACCACATCGCCGATCCCGAGCATCGCGAGGCCCGCACCATTCCCTTCCCCGACTTCCTCCTCAAGTAGGTTTTGGGACATGCCTTAAAACCTACCCTTGACCGCTCACCCGTTCGCCGAGTTCTGCGCCACTAATGTGCAGGGCTCGGTTTTTTATGTTGCGCGCCCCGGTACGGTCATAAAAAAGGACCCGCAAGCTGCGGGTCCTTTCTAGGCACTAAATTGTAGGCCGAATGTTAGTCCAGGTCGTCGGCGGCGAAGTTGTCGATCGGGGCGAAGGGATCGGCCACGGGGACAACCGGGTCAGCGACGGGCAGCGGCTCGGCGGGAACAGTCACCGCAGGAGAAGCGGCGGAACCGACCGGCGTGGAGGCCATGAGGTCGGCCGGGAAGGAGTTCTGGGCATCGTCCATGAAGTGCTGGATGAGCTTGAGATACTCTGCCTTGAACTCCTCACGGGAAGCCTTGAGACGATCGATCTCCTCGAGCTCGGCCTGCTTTTCGGTCAGAGCCTGGCGGATAACCTCGCGTGCCTTGGCGTCAGCCTCGTTGCGGATACGCTCAGCGTTCTCATTGGCATCGTTGACGATGGTCTCAGCGGTCTGCTGGGCAGCGATCAGGGCAGCGGAAATCTGGCGCTCCTGAGCGGAGAAGTCAGGGGCGGGAGCAGCCACGGGGGCGGCAGGAACGGCCTGGGCGGGGGTATCCTGAGCCTGGGCAAGCTGAGCCTGCGCATCGGCAAGCTGCTGCTCGGTAGCAGTCAGACGACCCTTAAGGTCGACAATCTTAGCGAGCATAGCGTCAACCTCGGAGGACAGCGTCTCCAAGAAGACGTCGACCTCGGCAGGATCGTAGCCACGCTTGGCCTCAGAGAAAGTCTGAGCCTGGATGTCTGCAGGGGTAATAGCCATAACAAGTCTCCTTTTTCATCGCCTCGGCGCTACACGCCCGACGTAAGTTACTAAGTCAGTTCTACACGAGTATACCTATAAGAAGCTGCAGAACCAGCCTCTGCACCAACTGCAACGCAATAATCGCAACGACCGGCGAAAAATCGATACCGCCCATCGGCGGGATGAAACGACGGAACAGGTTGAGCCACGGACCGCACACGCTATCAAGCACCGCGGCAATATCCTGAAGCAAACCACCCTGCTTCATGGGAATCCACGTCATAAAGCAGTAGACGACAATAAGCGTGGAATAGAAGTTGAACAGCGTGTTGACCAGCTGGACGATAGTGTAGATGTTGATGGGAATCTCCTCGTCTTGTCTTTACTTAAGGTAGCCGTCCGCACGAAGCTTCTTGAGATCGGAATCTTTGACCTCGCAACCGGCGGGCAGCACCATGAACACGCGGTCGCCCACCTCCTTAACCGTGGCACCCAGACCGCAGGCAAAGCCGTAAGAGAAGTCCAAGACGCGCTTGGCAACTTCGGTGCGTACGCCCACAAAAATCAGTGCGACAGGCTGCTTGGTGCGAACGCGGCGCACCACGGTCTCCACGTCGTCATAGCTCTCGGGGCGCAGGACATAGGCCGGCAGCTGCGGTGTGGCGTTGATGATATTGCTCGCATAGGCCGAGGCATCGCTCGGTGCAGGCGCGGGCGCAGCGGCGGCACGGGCGCGGGTGTTCTCGGCGTAGCTAGACGGCGTGTCATAGGCACCAGGACGATAACCGCTCGCAACACTGTCCTGCGAGCGCGAAGGCGGGTTATACGTCGTGGCATGGCGGGAGTCATCGCCGACCAGCTGACCGGAGCGCGTATACACGGCAACCGACTCAGCTTCACCGCGGCGCGTCTGACCAAGCAAGCCGTTGCTCGGCTCGTCTTGGGTGTAGAAGCCCTCGCCCGAAGCACCGCTGTAGCCGTTGCCCTGATAACTATCGTCATAGCCGTCATCGTAGCCGTAGTCGTCGTCCTGGCCATAACCCTGGTCGTAACCCTGCTGGCCGCCCAGGTGCATCTTATTTTTAATCTCGTCAAGGAAGCCCATGGTTGTGTCCTCTCGCGGTTTAGTGCAGGCGCCCCAATAATCAGTGCGCACTTCAGAGCCTTATTTTACTGCAAACTCCGGGCTAAATACTACCCTGCCCAGGCGAACGAGCGTAGAGCCCTCCTCAAGGGCAGGCTCAAAATCCTCGCTCATGCCGCAGGAAAGCTCAGGCAGGTTCAAATCGGGATGCGCCGCCTCCAGCTCATCCCTCAGCTCACGAAGCCCCGCAAAGGTGCGGCGTGCCACATCCTTATTCCCCCGGGGCGCCATAGTCATAAGCCCCTGTACGCAAATTCCCTCAAGTTCCGCAAGCTCACCCGCGGCAGCGCGAATCTCATCGGGCGAAAAGCCTCCCTTCGACTCCTCACCACTCACATTGACCTCAATGAGCACACGCTGGGGGCCGGCGAGCTCGCCTGCCTCAATCTTGCGGACAGCACGGCTCGAGATCGCCTGCGCCAGATGCAGCGAACCCACCGAGTGAATCAGCTCGGCTGAGCCCAGCACCGCATTGATCTTATTGGTCTGCAGGTTGCCGATCATATCGAAGCGCACCTCGGGCAGCTCCGGATGCTCCGCCAGACCCGTGAGCTTGCGAACCAGCTCCTGCGGGCGGTTCTCGGCAAAATGGCGATACCCCGCCTGGATGGCGGCAACGGTCTCATCGACACCAACGGTCTTGGACACGGCAATGAGGCTCGCGGCGTCGTGGGGACGGCCTGCGCGATCGAGCGCCGCATAAAAACGTTCCAGAATCTGCTCGCGGCGAGCGCGCATCAAGTCCAAATAGTTATCCATTGCTAATCGCCTCCGCTGACAGCCAAACAAGTAGTCCCATGCTAACGCAAGAGCGCGGCCCCGCATGTGCAAGGCCGCGCTCACTTAGGTATTTACAATCTTTCGACGAACGGGGTTACTTACTCCTCGTCGTCCTCGCCATCGTCCTCATCCTCAAGATGATCGAGCAGGTAGCGAAGACCCTCGCTGACCTCGTTAGCGGGCACCTTGGCAACGTAGCGAGCGTCGACGGCGGGCCTCATGATAACACCCTCGCCCGAAGGCACGCGCATGCTCTCGAGCTCATCCTCATCAGTGCGGGCGATATCGCCGGCAGTCATACGCTGTCCGGTCAACAGAAAGGTCAGACGGCAGGCGGCATCGATGGAAATCGAGGCGATGCGATCGAGGTAGCGCGAAACCATGATGGCGCGGCGCAGGTCGTCATAGTTGCTGTCGTCGTCCATAAAATCGCCCGTGTCCATGCGGTTAAAGGTGCGGAAGAACTTCTCGTAGGCGGCGTGCACTGGCTCGTCCTCGACGGCCAAGTTGCAGATGATGGACATATCATTGGTGACGAGCGCGGAAAGCGAAGAGCCCAGCACCTGGTAGACGGCCTCAGCCTCGGCCTCGACCGTGCCGACAAGCTCCTGGGGCAGCGAGATGTCGGCCTTGATCATATGACGCGTGGCGCGGCAGATCTGGCGAACCTTATCGGTCATGCGCTGCAGGTTAAAGTCGACGTAGATAATCGTCTGCAGCAAGCGGAAGTCGGAGGCGACTGGCGACTGCGTGGCGATCAGGTTGTAGCACACGGCCTCCAAGTTAGCGCAGCGCGCGTCAATCGAAAGCGTGCGCTTCTTGGTCTTGGTGGCGAGCTTGCGGTCGTCGGTTACATAGGCCTTAACGGCATCGTGGAGGGCCAGATCGACGGCCTCGTAGATGCTCAGCATCTCGTGGCGGGCCTCGATGAGCTGACGGGAAAACAGTTTACGCATGGTTCACTCCAATCAGTTGGGTGCGGTCATGCCGCCCGCACAGTGAATACGCACCGGACCAGGTCCGATCGGCTTGGGACTAGTCGCACCGATCAGCCAAAGCGGCCGGTGATATAGTCTTCCGTCCGCGAGTCCACCGGGCTGGTGAAGATCGCGTCGGTTTGACCATACTCGATGAGCGTGGCGGGCTCGCCGGCAACTTCCTGCAAGAAGAATGCGGTGTAGTCGCTAATACGAGCTGCCTGCTGCATTGAATGCGTGACGATGATGATCGTCATCTCAGGCGCCAGCTCGGCCATCAGATCCTCGACCTTAGAGACGGACGTGGGGTCGATGGCGGAGCAGGGCTCGTCCATCAGAAGGACATCGGGTTGCACCGCAAGCACGCGCGCGATGCACAGACGCTGCTGCTGACCGCCCGAGAGCGCCAAACCATCCTTGTTGAGCTGATTGGATACCTCTTTCCAGAGGTTGACGCGCTTGAGCGATTCTTCCACGATGTCGTCGAGGTCGCTTTTGCTAGTCACGCCCTGCAGACGAGGGCCAAAAGCGACATTCTCGTAGATGGATTTGGGAAACGGGTTGGGCTGCTGAAAAATCATGCCCACGCGACGGCGAAGGTCGACCGGGTCGACGCCCTCGGCATAGATATCGTTGCCGTCGAGCGTCATGGTACCCTCGACACGAGTACCCTCGATAAGGTCGTTCATACGGTTGATGCAGCGCAAAAACGTCGATTTACCGCAGCCCGAAGGACCGATAAACGAGGTGATGGCGTTTTTGGCGATGTTGAGGTCGAGCCCCGTCAGCGCATGAAAGTCACCGTACCAAAAGTTGAAATCCTTGGCCGTAATGGCCGCTTGCTCCAGCGTGGGAGCGGACTGATAGACGGACATGGGACTCCTTAACTAGCGGCGTTTGCGCGACAGATAACGCGCAAACAGGTTGAAGGCCAGAATAATCGCCATCAGCAAAAGCGCAGTGCCGTAGGCTGCGTTCATGTTGATGCCGTCATTGGCAAGCAAATAGAGGTGAACGGTCATGGGACGACCGGAATCGAGCGGCGAAATAGGCAGGTTGATGGCCTGACCCATGGTGTAGAGCACCACCGCGGTCTCGCCGATGGCGCGGCCGATGGCAAGGACGATGCCGGTGGCGATGCGGCCAAAGGCAGAAGGAAGCACGATCTTGGAGACGACCTGCCACTTGGTGGCGCCCAGGCCATATGCGCCCCAACGGATATAGCGCGGAACGGCGCGGATTGCCTCCTCGGTGGTGCGCATGACGATGGGCAGCATCAGAAGCGCCAGCGCCAGGGCGGCCGAGACCATCGAAAGACCCAGACCCATAGCCTCAACAAACAAGGCGTAACCAAAGAGGCCCATAACGATGGAGGGCACCGAGGCCAGGGCATCGGCAGCATAGCGAATAATGTCGACGACCTTGCCCTGCTTGGCGTACTCGGCCAGATAGACCGCAGCCAAGACGGCAACCGGCGTGCAGATGAGCATGGCGAGCGCCGTCACGTAGATGGTCGAGACGATCGTGGGCCAGATGCCACCCTCGGCGTTTACGCCCTGCGGCCAGCCAAAGATAAAGTCGAGCGAGATATGCGGAAGACCGTTGATGACCACGTAGGCGATGATGGCAACCAGCACCAGCATGGTGATATAGGCCGCGGAGCGAAACACGCCGAGCATGATCTTGTTGGACAGGTCCTTATTGATGCGGCCCTTCTTGCCATGGGAAAGGGCACGCTTGATGCGCTCGCGCGACGAGGTCGTATCGACCGTCGTGTCAACGGAATCGGACATAGCCTACCCCCTCTTCTTGGAAATCAGGCGGACGATACCCACCAGCGCAGCGGAGATGATAAACAGGACCACGCCCATGCCAAACAGAGCCGAGCGGTGCAGGCCCGAGGAATAACTCATGTCGAGCGCGATCTGGCTCGTGAGCGTCGAGATGGGGCTCGAGATGCTGTCCGGGATGACCGGAGCGTTGCCGACGACCATGAGCACGGCCATGGTCTCACCGATGGCACGCCCCATACCCAAGACAATTGCATCGACAATGCCCAGTTTGGCTGCAGGCAACACGACCTTGTAGATGGTCTGCCACTTGGTGGCACCCATGGCGTAGGACGCCTCGCGAATACCCATGGGAATGGAATTGAGGGCATCGATGGTGAGCGTGGTGATGGTAGGAACGATCATGATGGCGAGCACGAACCACGCCGTCAGCGCGCCAAAGCCAAGACCGCCGGTCAGCTGCGCGATAAACGGACGGATGATGACCATGCCAAAGAAACCGTAGATGATGGAGGGGATGCCCGCCAGCAGGTCGACGGCGGGACTGATGAGCCTGCGCACGCGCTTGCTGGCAATCTCGACCAGATACACGGCCGTACCCACACCCAGGGGCACGCCCATGGCGAGCGCACCGACCGTCACCAGACCAGAGCCCGCCAGCAGCGACATAATGCCGTAGTGACCCTCGGAGGGCGCCCACGTAAAGCTAAAGAAGTCCGCCAGGCCGATGTCGGTAAAGACGGGCAGCGCCGAGTACGTGGTAAAGACAAAAATCAGGATGACGGTGACGACCGCCAAGAACGCGCAGGCAAAGAAGATCCACTGCAGCGCCTTCTCCTTGAGATAGGTGCTGCGTGACACCAGCGCCAACTCACGCTTTTTGGACGCCTGAGCCTCCTGCTCAATCTGGGGGGTTTCCTGTGCTTCCACGCTACTCACTCCCCTTTCCGTCGTTGGTGACGGGAATAAAGCCCGCCTCGCGAATCTGCTTGTCCATCTTCTCGGACGTCACATAGTCAATGTAGTCCTGCGCCTGCTGCGAAGGCGTACCCTTCACAAAGAAGTAAAGGTCGCGCGAGATGGGATATCCGCCGCTTGCGACCGTCTTCTCGGATGCCTCGACATGGTTGACCGAAACGGCCTTAACCGAGGTCTTGGCGTTAAGGCTCTCGACAAAACCCAGCGAGATGTAGCCAATGGCGCCACGCGAGCGAGACACGACATCGCGTACCTGGCCCGTACCCGAAAGAACGGCCGAGCGACGATCGAACGGCGTGCCGTCCATCACGATGGTACGGAAGGCCTCGCGCGTACCGGACGCCTCGTCGCGGTTGATAACCTGAATCTTCAGGTCCTCTCCGCCGACTTCCTTCCAGTTGGTGATCTTGCCGGCGTAAATATCACGGAGCTGCTCGGTCGAGAGGTTGTCGACCGGGTTGTCGTCGTTCACGATGACCGCGATGCCGTCGTGGGCAATGACGATGGGAGTCAGGCCCAGATCCTGTTCGTCGGCATTGAGTCCACGGGAGGAGCTGGCGATAACGGCCGTGCCGGCGCTGACGGCCTCGATGCCAGCGGAAGAACCCAAACCGGAAACGAGCACGTCGATGCCGGTCTCCTCCTTAAAGCCCTCGGCCGCAATCTCGGCGATAGGAAGGCAGGTCGTGGAGCCAGCGACGGTAATGGAAGAGGTAGAAGATCCCGAAGAACAGGCGCACAGCGTAAGTGTAAGCACAGCGGCGCTCAGGACCGATACGATCTTTCTCATAGCATCACGCCGATCGCAGCATGGCGCCCACAGGTGCCGTCCTCGTTACGGTAGGAATAAAAGCGGTCGTTCTGACGCACGGTCGAAAGCTGGGTATCCACGATATTATCCGCGTCGACACCGACATCTACCAGCGCCTCGCGAATGGCAGCGGAAAGATCGAGCATGCGAGAGGTACTCGCATCGATGCAAGAGAACTCGGCGGCAAAGCGATCCATGAGCTCCTGGGATACTTCATATTCGTCACCCAAGATATGGGGGCCGATATAGGCGGAAACGTCGCTCGCATCGCAGCCGGCAGCATCGCAAAGCGCCTGGCACGCCTTGGCGGAAATACGTGCAATCGTACCCTTCCAACCGGAGTGCACCACGGCAAATCCGCCAGGGGCCACCAGCACCACGGGAACGCAGTCGGCAAAGCAGAGCAGCACGGGCACGTTATGCGCCGTACAGACGATGGCATCGCAGCCCTCGGCAATCTGCTCGCGGACGTCCTCAAGGTCATCGGCGCCGTTCGAGGTCACCGCAACGATATGGTCACCATGGACCTGATTGGGAACGAGCAGGTTGTGCTCGCACTCGGCGGCACCCATAGCCTCGAGCGCGCGACGACGATTTTCTTGAACAGCAAAGGGGTCATCGCCAACATGCGAGCCCAAGTTAAGCGAGGAGTACGCATCTTCAGAAACACCACCGGCGCGCTCGGTGAAGGCAAAGCGGACATCGGATGTCGCGCCCTCCACCAACGTAACTCCATCATGGTCGACACGCGAAACGTTGTCCGCACGTGCTGCCATACTAAAGCCTCCTAATAACACAAGTACCGCGGCATCGCCGCTACAGCCCGCGTATATACGGCTGTCATACTTCTCTAAAAGGATACCTGCTGCGCTGGAGGCAATCGTAAAGGGAACGTAAAGAGATTGGAGGTTCTAGTTTACAAAGTCGAAATAAAAAGGGCGCGTCCATACGGACACGCCCCTGTGCACAACAATGCAAAGAACGGCTTAGAAGCTACCGCGCTTCAGGAAGTCGGGAAGCTCGAACTGATCGTTGCCGAAGTTAGGAAGCTCGGTGCCACCGACGTTGCGGGTCGGAGCGGCCTGAGCCGGGCTCGTGGCAGGAGCGGTGCGCTGCGGCTCAGCGGAGGCAGCGGCCTTGCTCTGAGACTGCTGAGCAGCAAAGAGCTCGTCCTGACGGTTGACGTTGGAGTCGGAGAAGCCCGTAGCGATGACGGTGATACGCACCTGATCGCCCAGGGACTCGTCGACAACGGTACCGAAGATGATGTTGGCCTCGGGGTCGACGGCGTTGGCGACAACGTCGGCGGCGTCGCTGATCTCCTGGATGCCCAGGTCCTTGGAACCGGCGATGGAGAGCAGCACGCGCGTGGCGCCATCGATGGAGCTCTCGAGCAGCGGGCTGGAGATGGCCTGCTGGGCAGCGTCGACGGCACGGGTATCCCCAGAAGAGGTACCGATACCCATCATGGCGGTACCGGCCTGCTTCATGATGGTCTTAACATCGGCGAAGTCCAAGTTGATGATACCGGGGACGGTGATGAGGTCGGTGATGCCCTGGGTGCCCTGGGAAAGGACGCCATCGGCAATCGCGAAGGCCTCGAGCATGGTGGTCTTCTTCTCGGCGATGTCGAGCAGCTTATCGTTGGGGATGACGATCATGGTATCGACGCAATCGGAGAGGGTCTTGATGCCCTCCTCGGCGCTCTTCTTGCGCTTGCGGCCCTCGAAGGTGAAGGGCTTGGTCACGACGGCGACGGTCAGCGCACCGACCTCGTTCATCGCGATATCGGCAACGATGGGAGCAGCGCCGGTACCGGTGCCACCGCCCTCGCCGCAGGTGATGAACACCATGTCGGCGCCAGCGAGCGCCTCGGCAATGTCGTCGCGGGACTCATCGGCAGCCTTGCGACCAACCTCGGGGTTGGCGCCGGCGCCCAGGCCGCGGGTAAGGTCGGTGCCGATGTGCACCTTGATATCGGCATCAGAGATCGCGAGTGCCTGAGCATCGGTGTTGATGGCAACAAACTCGACGCCGCGGATGCCCTCTTCGATCATTCGATTGACCGCGTTGGTACCGCCGCCGCCGACGCCGACCACCTTAATGACGGCAAGGTAGTTGTTGATCTCTGTCTCGTGCATGTCGGTCCTCCGAACAAAGGTTATAGCCATAGCATGGGTCGACCCCTGCGCACATTAACCTTCAGGTTGAAAGTAAATGCAAAGGTAAACCGTATTATGTTTGCACATTATGAACGTATCAGTCAAATAATTGACCGTGAAAACCAAACAAACCAGATAAACGGCGTGGTATGGCCCCTCAACAAAGCATCAACCAGCGCTACGAGGTCGGAGCGTTCCTAAATGTATAGTTACCCGGAGAGCGCACATTGATATACGTTACGCCCTCTACCTGCGAAAGCAGCTTGGTGACTACGCGCTCCTTCTTGACGATATCGTTCGAATCGCCCAGCGACACCTCAATGCCGTTATTGAGGTTTGCCGAGATGGCTTCGACCGAAGGCGTGGAAATATCCTTGACTTGTCCCAAGAACTCACTCGAAAAACCACGCACATAATCCAAGCCAGCCTTAACGGCCTTGGAGCTCACCGCCTGGCCGGAAACCGGAGCGACATCCGCCGAGACATCAGTCAACAACACCGCGCCATAGTGCCTAGCGAGCGCCAGCGCGGCATCAATGCCGGTCAGGGTATTTGAGCCCTGCCCCGTCGTGATGACGTTGCCCTGGCCATCCACTTCGACCGACGTCGACAGCGGGGCGATCCAGGTGTCATCATCCCCGATGGCCCAGGCAAGGTCATCGGAGCTGATATAGGCAATTGCGATGACCTTGCGCTCCATCGGCGTAATGATGAGCGTATGCGGGAACTGACGCTGGACATCCACGCCCGAGACCCAC
The DNA here is from genome assembly GCA_900541175.1 of uncultured Collinsella sp. Taxonomy (GTDB): domain Bacteria; phylum Actinomycetota; class Coriobacteriia; order Coriobacteriales; family Coriobacteriaceae; genus Collinsella. Next base: position 6,214 of record UQIT01000004.1, on the reverse strand, counting down.
GGGTTCTGCTTGAGGTCCTCGGTAATCTGGTCGGGATCGACGTTAAAAAGCGACGTTCCCTCGGGCAAATCGATCAGCTGGATAGCATCGTGCTTCGTCACATGCTCGCTGCCTTGAATCTGAATATCAGTGGCGGTAAACAATCCAGAGTTAATCACCACGATGGCAACGACGACGAGCACGGCCAAGACGGCCAGAACGCCGCCCACGATTTTGCCTTTGCCTGTAACGACAGAAGCGGCGTCTGATGTTTTATTTGCCATCGCCCCAAGTGAAGACAACGGGTTGACGCCTTTTTTACTCGAAGGCTTCTTGGCGGTAGCCGGCACCGATGTCAGCGAGCGCGGTTTCGATGCGCCCAGCGTGCGACCCGGACGCGGCGCTTTAGTTCCCGTCGGTGGCTTAGGAGTTGCCATGAGACGGGCAGGCTTGGCGCCCATAACAGGCTTTGACGTCACCGAGGGACGCGAGGACTTTTTTGCGGCCGGACGATTACCGAGCTGCGAGCCGACGACCGGACGACCGGCCTGTCGAGCATGCCCGACAGACTTAGAGTGCGCGACGGCATTGCGTTGAGGTTTGGTAGGCGCGCCGGAACGCCCTCCGGCGCGGCGGAAGGTGGGTTTCGATGCTCTAGAAGCCGAGGAATTTAACTTCCGGTCTGAGCTCGATGCCATACGCCTCCCTCACCTTTCCGTGCACATGTCTGATAACCGCGGCAACGTCATCGGCCGAGGCAGTTCCGTTATTAACGATAAAATTAGCGTGAACGGGCGAAACTTCCGCGCCGCCAATCGAAAAACCCTTTAATCCACAATCCTCGATAAGCTTGCCCACACTCGCATCGGGCGGGTTGCGAAAGACCGACCCGCAGGATGCGCGACCCATGGGCTGCGTACGCTTGCGCCTCGTCAGGTACCGCTCCATGCGCTCGCGAATGTCGGCCTTGGGCGCCGGTTTAAGCTTGAGCACGCACTCGAGGATGATCTCATTGCGGGGAAGGCCGCATTCGCGGTAGCCCCAAGTGATCTCGGACCCCGCATAATGCTTGATACCGGATGCCGGGTCAAACGTTACGACATCCTCAACCAGCGAGCCAATCCACTCGGTCCGTGTGCCGGCATTCATAGATATCGCACCGCCGACCGAGCCAGGGATGCCAACGGCAAACTCAAGGCCCGAGAGGCTACGCGACAGGGCATCGTTGACCAGGCGCGCAAACATCACGCCCGCACCGACCGTCAGCGTACAACCGTCATCGGCAACAACCGTGCGCTGAAACTCACGTCCGAGCGAAATGACGGCACCGCGATAACCGCCATCGGCAACCAGCAGATTGGAGCCCTTGCCTATGATGACCCACGGCACCTGCTCGCGATCAAGCATCGCCACGGCGCGGCGGAGGGCATGATAGCTATGACACGTCACAAAGAGGTCGGCCTTGCCGCCGATACGATAGCTCGTATGACGCGCAAGGCGCTCGTCCTCGATCACATCCGTGTCGATCATGCCCGAGAGCGCCATGACGGCGTTAAACAGACCCATTAGACTTAAGCGTCTTTCTTGGCAGTCAGATACTCGATAAACTCGGGACCTACGGTCGTAACGTCACCGGCACCCATGGTGAGCAGCAGGTCGCCCTCGCCCACCATCTGCTCGAGCTCCTGATTGAGCTCAAGACGGCTGGAGCAGTACACGACCTCCTTGCCAGGATGCTTGGCGCGCACGGTATCGGCGAGCATCTTAGAGGTGACACCCGGAATGGGCATCTCGCCAGCCGAGAACACATCAATCAGCAGCAGTTTATCGGCATTGGCAAATGCATCGGCAAAGTCGTCGCACAGGGCCTGCAGGCGCGAATAGCGGTGCGGCTGGAACACGACGTCGACATGCTTGTAGCCCAGCGACGAAGCGGCAGCAAGCGTCGCCTTGATCTCGGTGGGGTGATGGCCGTAATCATCGACCACGGTGATGCCATCGATATCGCCCACGTGGGTAAAGCGACGGCGGACGCCCTCAAAGCTCGAGAGCGCCTTGGCGGCGACGTCGATGTCAAGGCCCAGGACATGGGCGACGGTAAGCACCGCCGTGGCGTTGAGCATGTTGTGGCGACCGGGATTGCTCTTGATCTCCACAGCGTGCTCAGTGCCGTCCTCAAAGCGAACGATAAAGTCGCTCTGGATGCCCTTGACATCCGGGTGCATGCAGACGATGTCGTTGCTCTCGGCAAAGCCGTAGGAAAGCACGTGACGGCCCGTCGACTTGGCGAGCTCGACCAGATGCGGGTCCTCACCGCAGACGATGACGGTGCCGTCCTCGCCCACCAGGCTCATGAATTTGGCGAAAGTCGCCTCGATCTCCTCGATACCCGAGTAGTGATCGAGGTGGTCGGCCTCGACGTTAGTCACAATGACCACGTTGGGGTTCAGGAACAGGAAGGAGCTGTCGGACTCGTCGGCCTCGGCGACAAAGTAGTCGCCCGAGCCGTTCTTGCCGTTCGTGTCATAGCCCTCGACGATGCCGCCGATCAAGAAGCTCGGATCCAGACCCATGCGGTCGAGCATGGTGGCGCACATCGAAGACGTGGTGGTCTTGCCATGCGTGCCGGCAACAGCGACAGTCGTGTAGCCGTGGCCCAAAGCAGAGAGCATCTTGGCACGGGGCCACACGGGAATACCAAGCTCGCGAGCGCGCACAAGCTCAGGGTTGGACTCCGGAATAGCGGTGGAGACAACAACCACGTCGGGCTTGACCTCGTCGATCGTGGCGGCCTCATGGCCCACATGCACCTTCACACCAGCGCGGGTAAGCTGGCGGATATAACGTGACGTCTTAAGGTCGGAACCGGTAACGGCATAACCGCGCTCGTGCAGAACGAGGGCGATGCCGCTCATGCCGGCGCCGCCGATACCGATAAAGTGGGCGCTCTTAAACTCGGGCGCGGAGGTTGCAGTCTGGGAATCAGCCATGTGCTCGTGTACTCCTTGCGTAAACACTGCCTGTAACCCGTTAACTGTACCGCACCTACCGCATCAGCGCGAGGGCGACCGACGATATCCCGTCTAACTAACGCAAACCCTCTACCGCATCCGCCAGAAGAGCGGCGGCCCTATCCTGAGCCAGACCACGCGCCGCCTGACGCATGGCCTCGCGCGCCGCCGCGTCATCGACCAGGTGCAGCAGTTCATCGGCAAAGGCAGAACCGTCGATATCGGCATCGGCGCAGAGCACACCGGCCCCGGCGTCGACCAGATAACGGGCATTGGTGGTTTGGTGGTCGGCCGTCGCATGCGGATACGGCACGAGCACCGAGGGCACGGCGAGCGCAGCGATCTCGGCCACGCTCGATGCGCCCGAACGCGAGAGCACCAAATCGGCAGCAGCCAGCATATCGCCCATGTTGTCGATGTAAGGCTGGACGCGGTAACGCTTCGCCTCCTCGGGCGTCAGTGCCAAAGCGCGCTCGGTCTCCTCAAAGCCGTCGGCACCCGTCGAATGCAACACATAGAGGTTCTTGCGCGAAAGCAGCTCGTTTTTGAGCGAAACCACGCGCTCGTTGAGGTGCTGGGCGCCAAGTGAACCGCCAAAGACGAGCAGCAGCGTAGCGTCCTCGGGAACGCCAAGTGCCTTGCGGCCGCGAGCGCGATCGCCCTCGATTACCGAGCGACGTACGGGGTTGCCGGTCATGAGCACGTGGTCAGGGTCACCTTCGCGCTCAAAGACCGAACGCGCTGCCGGCACCGAGATACACACGCGGGCGGCGTGGGAGTTCATCATCTTGTTGGCCAGGCCCGGAACAGAGTTCTGCTCATGCAGCAGATACGGAACGCCTGCGCCCTTGCACCACCCCAGCAGCGGAACCTCGACATAGGCACCAAAACCGACGGCAGCATCGGGCTTGCCGACCTTTGAGAAATGACTGGCGAGAGCACGCTTGGCCTTGTTGACACGCCACAGCGAGGTCAGCGCCGTCCAAGGACGGGAGCGGTCGAAGCCCGTGACCGTAATGGGCACAAAATCAAACCCAGCCTCGGGGACCAGACGACCCTCGAGCTTGCGCGACTGGCCCACGAACACAACATGGTGGCCACGGTCACGCAGCTCTTCGGCCAAGGCGAGCGCGGGGTTGATGTGTCCAGCCGTGCCGCCGGCTGCAATAGCAACGGTCATCTTATCGGTCATGGTAGTCCCTTCGTACACGCGGTCCCTGGTCGTCGGTGCGCAGACGCGCCGACGGGTCCGAGTTCAAATCGATCCGATTATATCCGCCGCCCGCATTGCGAGGAGTGGGGCGCTGAGGACGACCTTGCGGCGCCGTTCGCTGACGCGGGCGGGCTGCCGGCTCGGTCGCAGAGCCATCCAGGACGGTAAAACCGTTACGCGAAGATCGCTCGCCGCGCACGTGGGGCACGCCGGCGGTACTCTCATCCATAACGGCAAAGCTCTCGCGGCGACGGTCGTACTCATCGCGACGGGCGCTCTCATACGAAACGCGCAGGATCAGACCGGCGAGCATAAGCGACACAATAATCGAAGAGCCGCCGTAGCTAATAAACGGCAACGGTTTGCCCGTCATGGGAAACACGTTGAGGATGCCCAGCGCGTTAATCAAAAACTGCACCGCGAGAATGACCGCGGAGCCAGACGCCATGAGCGCACCCCGACGATCGGTCGCCTGCTCGGCAATGCGAAACGCCGAGTAGATCAGCATCGCAAACACCAAGAAGAACAGCACGGTTCCGACAAAACCGACTTCCTCGCCAATGATGGCCAGGATGTAGTCATTGTGCGCCTCGGGCAGATACGAGTACTTCATGGTTGAGTTGCCGATGCCACGGCCGAACAGACCGCCCGAGGCAAAGGCCATGATGGCAAGCGTGGCCTGATAGCCGTCACCATACTCGTCGGCCCAAGGGTTCAAGGCAACCTGAATACGCACCATACGGTACGGCTCTGCAACAAGCGCAATCACGATCACGAGAATGCCGAAGATTAGCACGCCGATGATAAATCTGGGGTCGAGACCCGCAAACAACGCCATGCACATGAGGGTCAACAGGATGATCAGGACAGTACCGAAATCGGGCTGGATAAAGATCAGAAAGAGCGAAATGCCCAAGTAGATGCCCATCTTGCGAAGGAATTCGTTGATGTTGCCACCGGGCGAAAAGAAACGATCAAGCATGATGGCCGAATACGCAATGGCAAATGGCTTTAAAAACTCGGAAGGCTGGAACTGAATACCGGCGATGTTGAGCCAGCGCGTGGCGCCACGGCTGCCGCTGCCCACCAAGAACACCAGAAGCAGTAGCCCCATCATGCCGATGAGGAAGATCCTGAGCACGTCTTCCCCAAACCAACTGTCCGGCAAGATGCGCACGATGGCAACCATAGCCAGCACGCCAACTCCGGCAAACGCGGCTTGTCGAAACAGAAAAAACGTCGCCGAGCCATTCTCGTGCAGCGCCTCGACCGAAGACGCCGAGTACACCATCAGCAGGCCAAAGCACACCAAGGTAAACAGGCAGGCCATGAATATCAAACGGGGGCGCATGATACGGGCGGGAACGCCGGCAATATAGCGTTCGCTAAACGTCTGCCCGCCGCGACCGGAACGCGGTGTGCTGCGCCGCGAGGAAGCACGGTCCGAGTCGGGCCTCCTCATACCTTGTCGGGGGCTCTCCTCTCTCACCGGCAACCCCTATTCCATTTGCGATTTCGCCGCAGCGGCAAGCTGGGCCACATAGTCCTTAAACACGCGGCCGCGCTCCTCATAGCCCGAGAACTCATCGAACGAAGAGCAGGCAGGAGAAAGTAAGATCACATCGCCACGGCTCGACAGCGAACGGGCGACGTCCACGGCATCGCGCAGGTCATCCGCCTGGGCGATATCCACATCGCCATCGACATCGGCCTCGTCCATAGCGGCGGTGAAGCGCTCGCGCGCATCGCCAAAGCAGACGACCGAGCGTACGTTATCCATAACAACGCGCGCGAAGTCCGTGAGCGGCGTGCCCTTATCGTGGCCGCCGAGCAGCAAGATCACGTCGTCATCGGGAAATGCCGTCAGCGCCTTCTCGACCGCATCGGTGTTGGTCGCCTTGGAATCGTTGACGTAGCGCACGCCGTCAATCTCGCCACACGGCTCCACGCGGTGCTCGAGCGGCTGGGACGAGGGCCGGCCGCCGGAGACACCCACGACATCTGGCGGTTG
>UQIT01000003.1 GCA_900541175.1 uncultured Collinsella sp. | reverse complement strand
GGCACCGTGGGGGCGCTGGTGCTGGCCGCCGCGGGGCGGGCCTGCCGTTCTTTAGCGGCTCGGATGCCTCTCAGCAAAAGGGGAGTGGCACCGATACGCTCAAGCAGTTCGCCACCAACCTCACGCAAAAGGCGCGCGATGGCGAGCTCGACCCTGTAATCGGTCGCGAAAAGGAAGTCCAGCGTATGATGGAAATTCTTTCGCGCCGCACCAAGAACAACCCGCTCATTCTGGGCGACCCCGGCGTGGGCAAGACGGCCATCGTCGAGGGCCTGGCACAGCAGATCGCTGCCGGCAACGTGCCCGAGAACCTCATGAACCAGAATATCTGGACGCTCGACCTGCCGGGTCTTGTCGCGGGTGCCAAGTATCGCGGTGAGTTTGAGGAACGCCTCAAGAACGTGATCCAGGAGGCGACCGAAGCCGACGACGTCATCTTGTTTATCGACGAGATGCACACCATCATCGGTGCCGGTTCTGCCGAGGGTTCTATCGATGCGAGCTCTATGCTCAAGCCCGTGCTCGCGCGCGGTGCTTTCCAGATCATCGGTGCCACCACGGCCGAGGAGTTCCGCAAGTACCTCACCAAGGATCCGGCCTTCGAGCGTCGCTTCCAGACCATCGATGTCGCGGAGCCGAGCGTCGAGGACACGGTCAAGATCCTGACCGCGCTCAAGCCGCGCTACGAGGAGCACCACCATGTGCACTATACGCAGGGTGCTATCGAGGCCGCCGCGAACCTTTCCAACCGCTACATCCAGGATCGCTTCCTGCCCGATAAGGCCATCGACCTCATCGACGAGGCCGGTGCCCGCGCTCGCATCGCCGCCAACCGCGCGCCCGAGCCGGTGCGCGAGGCCGAGCATCGCGTGGAGGAGCTTAAGGCCGCCGCGCAGGAGGCCACCGAGAGCGACGACATGAACAAGGCCGCCGAGATCACCGAGCAGCAAAAGGCTGCCGAGATTGAGCTCGCCGAGGCCAAGGCTGCCTGGACGGCCGAGCTCGACGCCAGCCCGCTCACCATCGATGTCTCCCAGATTGCCGACATCGTGTCCGTGACCTCGGGCGTGCCGGTGTCCTCGCTCACCGAGAGCGAGAGCCGCCGCCTGCTGCAGGCCGAAAGCGTGCTCAAGACGCGCATCATCGGTCAGGACGAGGCCGTCGAGGCCGTTGCCAAGGCCGTGCGCCGCAGCCGCTCGCCGCTCAAGGACCCGCGTCGCCCCGGCGGCAGCTTTATCTTCCTGGGCCCCACCGGCACGGGCAAAACCGAGCTCGCCAAGACGCTCGCCGAGTATCTCTTTGGCAGCAAGGACGCGCTCATCAGCTTCGATATGTCGGAGTTTGGCAGTGAGTTCGAGGTCTCCAAGCTCATCGGTAGCCCCCCGGGCTATGTGGGCCACGACGAGGGCGGCCAGCTCACCAAGGCTGTTCGCCGTCACCCGTACTCGGTCGTGCTGTTCGACGAGATCGAGAAGGCGCACCCCGACATCTTCAATATCCTGCTGCAGGTGCTGGAGGAGGGTCGTCTGACCGATAGCCAGGGCAAGACGGTTGACTTCCGCAACACCGTGATCATCATGACGTCAAACGTGGGCGCCCGCGAGATCGCGCAGGATGCGAGCGTTGGCTTTGGCACCACCGGCGAGCAGGGCCTCACCTCGAGTGAGATCCGTGGTCGCGCGATGGGCGAGCTCAAGCGCCTGTTCCGCCCCGAGCTGCTCAACCGTATCGACGACATTGTGGTGTTCCAGAAGCTCTCGGGCGAGAATCTCACCAAGATCGCGCACCTGCTGGTGGACGACCTGCGTCAGCGTTTGATTGCCAACGGCATGAACATCAAGCTCACCGATGCGGCCTATGACAAGATCGTGGCCGAGGGCACCGACCTCACCAACGGTGCGCGTCCGCTGCGCCGTGCTATTCAAAAGCTCATCGAGGACCCGCTGTCCGAGGAGCTCCTGGCCGGCGAGTGGGGCGAGGGCGATACCGTCCTGTGCGACGTGGCCGATGGCAAGTTTGTCTTTAGCCACGGCACGGGCGAGATCCCGGCACCGCGTCCGGCGGGCACGCTCGGTGGCGATACCGCCCCGGCGGCACCGCACACCGGCAACGCCGCGCCCGTGAGCGGCGGCGTGACCTCGGGCCCCGGCGGCATGATGCAAGCCGGCTCCGGCGCGCTGTAGGGCGTGGCGACAATTTGATACGCGCAATCGAGGCGCTCTGGCAAGGGCGCCTCGATTTGTAGAACTGCGAAGTTGTGACCGTTACGCTATGCGGTCCACCGTTAGCCGATGATGCGAGGGCGCTCGGCGTTTTCGACTGGTTTATGCACGTAAAGTCTGGGAATATACAAGGCGCATGTCTTACTGTCTAACCAGTTGCGCCAAGGAGGCACCATGGACTACAAGATTACCGGCTACGAGCCCGCCCAGCTGTTCCATTTCTTTGAGGAGGTCAGCGCGATCCCCCGTGGGTCTGGCAACGAGAAGGGCATCAGCGATTTCCTGGTTGCGTTTGCCAAGGAGCGCGGCCTCGATGTGTACCAGGACGAGGTCTACAACGTTATCATTCGCAAGCCCGCATCTGCCGGTGCCGAGAATGCCCCGACCGTGATGCTGCAGGGCCATATCGATATGGTGTGCGACAAGCTGGGTTCCGTCGAGCACGACTTTACGACCGATGGTATCGATCTGGTCGTCAAGGACGGCGTCCTCACCGCTAACGGCACCACTCTGGGCGCCGACAACGGTATCGCCGTCGCGCTTATGCTTACCGTGCTCAACGACGATTCGATTGCCCATCCGGCCCTCGAGTGCGTGTTCACCACCGACGAGGAGACTGGCCTGGTCGGCGCCGAGACGCTCGACAAGTCCCAGATTAGCGCCCGCACCATGATTAACCTTGACTCCGAGGAAGAGGGCGTTGCCACCGTCAGCTGCGCCGGCGGTGTCGTCGTTACCTACACCTGCCCGATCACGCGCGAGCACAAGACCGGTAGCACCCTCACGCTCGACATCTCCGGCCTGCTGGGCGGCCACTCCGGCAGCGATATCAACCTGGAGCGCGGCAACGGCAACCTCATCATGGCCCGCATCATCGACCGCCTGATGGTTGCCGGCGAGCCCGCCATCGTTAGCTTTAACGGCGGCACCAAGGACAACGCCATCAACCGTGAGTGCAAGGCCGTTCTGGTCTACGCCGACCACGCTGCAGCCGAGGCCGCGGCCCAGATCGCAAAGGGCATCATCGCCGACGTTACTGCCGAGCTCGAGGTCTTCGACCCCGGCTTTACCTGCACAGTTGAGATTGCCGACAACACTGAGGTCGAGGCCATGGACCAGAAGTCCGCGCTTGCCCTCATCCGCGCCCTGCGTCTTGCCCCCAACGGTGTGATCCGCCGCAACGTCGCCACCGACGGCTCCGTCGAGGTTTCCTCCAACATCGGCGTGGTCGCCACCTCCGATGACGAGGTCAAGATTATGCTGTCCCCGCGCTCTTCGATCACCTCGCTGCAGAACGAGTTCAAGGACCGTCTGCAGACGCTGGCCGATGTCCTGGGCTTCGACGCCAAGTTTGAGTTTGAGTATCCCGGCTGGAGCTATGCCGAGCATTCGCCGGTCCGCGAAGTCTTTGTCGAGAGCTATCGAGAGCTCTTTGGCTCCGAGCTGCGCATCGAGTCCATTCACGCCGGCCTTGAGTGCGGCCTGTTTGCCGAGGCTCTGCACGGCCTGGACGCCATCGCCGTGGGCCCGACGCTCTCCGATGTCCATACCCCGGACGAGAGCATGGAGCTCGCTTCTGCCGAGCGCTTCTACGAGCTGCTCATCGACGTCCTCAAGCGCCTCGCTGCGTAAAGGTTGCGCTAGCAGCAGTCCGAGCCACGTGCTAGCGGATTGCAAATGACATTATGAGAGGGGGCACCCGGTCTTTTGCGACGGGTGTCCCCTCTCTTTTGTTTGATAATTGCGAAATTAAGGCCACCTAGTCCATTTCTGCCTTGATGAGGTCGAGGGTGCGCTGGCAGTTTTCGCGGACGGGGCCGAGCATATGCTCGCGCAGGTCCGCCATGCCGGGCAGATCGGCGTATTCGTCCATGACCTCTTCCATGCAAATGGGCACCTCGTAGGCGAGGTCCATCATGGTCGCAAAGCAAAACTTCTCGGATAGCCCGGCATCGGTAAGCGCCGCCTCCAGCGCGGGGTCGCCCATACCGTGGTATCGGCGGATAGCGCCTGGACCGATGCGCCCCACACGATTTTCGCCGCCAACGCTCATGGCAAGGCGCGCCCGGCGGCGCATGCGCTCATACGCCAAACCCGACGCGACATCGTACATTCGAGCCATCATGGCTGCGCCGTCGTTTCCAAGGAGCAGGGAATAGTTTTTCGCATGCGCATCCGGTGCGCCGATAATGGCGTTGAAGAACAGTATCTGCGTAAACAGATACAGGTTAAGTTGATGGTGGCTCGTATTTACGAGGAGCTCTTGAATGTCGCGTGTGGTCGGGCCGCCGTCTGCCGTGTACTTTTGGGCGGGCATCACCCCAAGTGCCTGACAGAGGTCTTCTTGATGTAGGCGCCTGATCGTTCCGTCTTTGACTTTCACGCGGTCATAGCGCTCAACAATGAGGGCAGGTTCGTCCTCAAACATACGATATTCGACGTTTGCCGTTGCGATGCCGGCGCGCTGGGCGCTTTTCATGCAGACAAACTCATTGAGAGCCTCGAGTTTAAAACCGATAACGCCATTTTTGAAAATATGCGTCGTGGGCGAGGAGCCCATGCATTCGCACCAGCGGCCGTTTATGAACGCGAGCGCGAACTTGCCCTGGTTGCCTCCAAGTGACCAACTTTCATCTAGACCCATCCACGATGCATCGCGGTCATCTCTGATCGACTTGAGACGGAGAGCAATTTCGTGGTCGTCTATAGGGCGGTAGTCGCCAGCGCGATGCAGGACGGCGTCGGCATCTTCTTCGGCACAAAACTGCACTCCGCCCGGACAGTCGAGTCCGATATGGCTGAGCAACGCAACGGGATTGTTGGGCCTAACGTTGAATTCGGCGGCAATCGCTTTTCGTTGGTCCTCGCTGTCGGGTAGAAGGCCAAACAAGTACGGATTCATGACCTGTTGGCCGTATGTGCGATTTGATACGGGTATGTTGGTCGATAGGGCTGGCCCGTCATAGTCATGATCGTAGGTAAAGCTGATAAGACCGTTCTCATCTTGCGTGAGCGTTCCCGCAGGTACGCCGCAAATAATGGTCCGAAGTGATGTTCTGGCCATTGGCTATTTCCCTTCGGGCTTGGTTTGGTTAGATGCGTTTGCGGCAATCGAGACTCCGAGATTGGACATGGCGAAATCGGCGAAGGCCCTGTCGTAGAGCTCGGACGTAAGGGGGGTATCTGCAAGAGCCGGAATGGTTGTGCTGCGACGGTTGCGATGATGAAGACGTTGGGCGTGATGGCGTCTGGAGGTGCTGCAAGGTTGATCAGCATGCGGGGCGTCGACTGGGTGCTCATTTTTCGTTTTGCTTATATCTCCTTGTGCTGCGAGCGCCAGTCCAAGAGCGTCGAAAATCACCAGCAACTTGTCGAGTCGAATGCCGATGGCGTCTCCTAGCTCGAGCGATGCGAGCAGACGCTCCGAAACACCGGCCTTTTTGGCGAGGGCGGCACGGGTGAGACCCTGAGTCTCGCGTGCCTGGCGCACGTAGATGCCAGCTTGGCGCGGTGTGGTGATGGGAAGGGTATCCACGGCGATCTCCTAACGTGCAGACTTTTGCATATCAGTATGACATGCAAAAGTCTGCACGAATAGGCATTATGCAAAACTCTGCATGAGACTCCTACATTGACGTTGGCTTATGAGAGGCGTTTTTTATATCGCGAGGATCCCGAGGTGCTCAAGCAAGATCTTAAGCCCGATGAGGGTGAGCACGACGCCGCCCACGATGGTGGCGGGTTTTTCGTAGCGCGCGCCAAAGGTGTGGCCGATCGCTACGCCGGCGACGGAGAAGATAAACGTTGTGATGCCGATAAGCGATACAGCGGGAACGATGTCAACCGAGAGCGCCGCAAATGAGATGCCCACGGCCAGGGCGTCGATTGAGGTGGCGATGGCGAGGATCAGGTACTCGCCCAGGTCAATCTTTTCGGCATCCTTGCCGTCGCCTTCATCCTCGTCCTCGGTAAAGGCCTCCCACAGCATTTTGCCGCCGATGAAGGCCAAAAGGATAAAGGCGATCCAGTGGTCGATGGGTCCGATGATGCCCATGAATTGACTGCCGAGCGCCCATCCGATTACGGGCATGCCGGCCTGAAAGCCGCCAAAGAACAGGCCGAGCACTACGGCGGCCTTAAGGTTGATCTTCTTCATGCCAAGGCCCTTGCAGATGGAAACGGCAAAGGCGTCCATCGAAAGGCCAACGGCGAGCAACGCGAGCTCTGCGAGTCCCATAGTCTGGCTCCCTCTCTGCGGGCGAACCCGCGTGTACTTCTGCCGGGGGAGCAAAAAAAGACCCGTGGCGTACGCGTTGCGCGCACAGCCACGAGTCTCGTTCATTAAGGCAAGCCAGGCCGCATCGGCCAGTGTGTTGACTTGCCGCGCCACCGGAGGCGAACCCGATCACGCGACTACTCCCTCATTTATGCGAATCCCGATGCTACCACATAAGCAGCTCATTTGGATTGGGGCTCTCAGCTGTGTTCGCTCATTCTGTAAGCATCGGATTTTGCGGGCGTCACAGGGGCAAACCGTGAGAAACTTATTGACGTTTATGGAGCGTATACGATGGGAGCGATGCCTTGGATAAGAACGAGCTGCAAAAGCGTATGGAACAGGCCATCCGCCTGACGGCACCTGGTCAGCCGATCCGCACCGCCCTCGACATGATCATCGCCGGTCACCTGGGCGCCCTTATCTGCGTCGGCGACACCGAAAACGTGCTCGCTGCCGGTAACGACGGCTTCCCGCTCAACATTTCGTTCACCTCGAACCGTCTGTTCGAGCTCTCCAAGATGGACGGTGCCATCGTCATCGACGGCGACCTCACCCAGATCCTGCGCGCCAACTTCCACCTCAATCCCGATCCCTCGCTCGCCACGAGCGAGACGGGCATGCGTCACCGCACCGCCGCTCGCATGTCGGTGCTCACTGATGCCATCGTGATCTCGGTTTCGGCTCGTCGCGCCGTCGTCAACGTGTACGTCCACGGCAAGAGTTACGAGATCCAGCCCGTCACTACCATCATGAGCTCGGTCAACCAGCTCGTCGCCACGCTCCAGACTACCCGTCAGTCGCTCGATCGCTCTCTGCTGCGCCTGACGGCCCTCGAACTCGACGACTACGTCACGCTCGCCGACATCACCGGCATCTTCTCGAGCTTCGAGATCATGCAGCAGGCAAAGACCGAGCTTAAGGATTGCATCGTCAAGCTGGGTAACCAGGGCAAGCTCGTGCAGATGCAGCTCGAGCAGCTCGCGGGCTCCAGCATGGACACCGAATACGACTTGATGATCCGCGACTACGCAAGCGATTCCTCTGAGACCAACGCCGAGAAGATTCGCGCCGAGCTGAGCCGCATGACGCCTAAGGACCTGTCCGACCCGCAACACGTGGCGGCAGTTCTGGGCTATGACGACTTGGACGAGGACTCCGTCATGACGCCGCTGGGCCTGCGCACGCTTTCGCGTGTGTCCGTCGTGCGCGACGGCGTGGCCGAGAAGATCGTCGACGAGTACGGCTCACTGCAGGAGCTCATGGACGACATCAGCGAGGATCCGGAGCGCCTGGGCGACTTTGGCGTTAACAACCCTGCCATTCTTGCGGACTCCCTGTACCGCATGAAGGGCACCAAACAGGGGAACGCATAATGGCGCCCGTATGCGCCGTGGTCGTTGCCGGTGGCAGCGGCCAGCGCTTTGGTAACCCCGGTGGCAAGCAGCTCGTTAACGTGGCGGGCCGTCCGCTCATGAGCTGGTCCATCCGCGCGTTCGATCGGAGCGATAAGGTCGGCCACATCGTCGTGGTTTGCCCTGCCGAGCGTCGTGCCGAGATGCGCCGCCTGGCCATCGACCCGTTTGACTATGACACGCCCATCAGCTTTGCCGATGCCGGCGATACCCGCCAGGACTCCACCCGTGCCGGCGTGCACGCGGTGCCGGCGGGCTTTGAATACGTCGCCATTCACGATGGCGCTCGTCCGCTCATTACGACCGAGGCCATCGACCACGCTATCGACGTGCTCGTGAGCGACCGTGCCCTCGACGGTGTCGTGTGCGGTCAGCCCGCGATCGACACGCTCAAGATCGTCGACGGCGATAATATCGTCGAGACGCCGCCGCGCGAGCTCTATTGGGCCGCGCAGACGCCGCAGATCTTTAGCATCGACGCCATGAAGCGCGCTCACGCCGCTGCTATCGCCGAGGGTTTTATCGGTACCGACGATTCATCGTTGGTCGAGCGCATGGGCGGGCGCGTCCGCTGTGTCCAGAGCCCGCGCGATAACCTTAAGGTGACGGTGCCCGAGGATCTGCGTCCCGTAACCGCGATTCTGCTCGGCCGCATGGCCGAGGGAGAGGACCTTCCCCATGTTCAGTAACCTGCGCATTGGCCACGGCTACGACGTCCACCGTTTGGTGGAGGGGCGTCGATGTATCATCGGCGGGGTCGACATTCCCTACGAGCGCGGCCTGCTGGGCCACTCGGATGCCGATGTGCTCGCGCACGCTTTGGCCGACGCCATTCTGGGCGCCTGCCGCGGGGGAGACATCGGCAAGCTATTCCCCGATACCGATCCCGCCTACGAGGGCGCCGATTCGATGGTACTGCTCGCTCGCGTGATGGACTACGCGCGCGAGCTGGGCTTTGAGTTTGTCGATGCCGATTGCACCATTGCCTGTCAGCAACCCAAGATCACCCCGCACCGCGATGCCATGCGCGCCAACCTTGCCCATGCCTTGGGCGTTGACGTCGAAAACGTGGGCGTCGCCGCCACCACGACCGAAAAGCTCGGTTGGGAAGGCCAAGGTGAGGGAATCGGCGCCTGGGCCGTCTGCCTGCTACAGAAAACCGTTAAGGAGTAACGAATGCGTATCTACAACAGCGCTACCCATAAAAAGGAAGAGTTCCAACCCATCGAGTCCGGCAAGGTCCGCATGTACGTGTGCGGCCCCACGGTCTACGACAACATCCACATCGGCAACGCCCGCACGTTCATCAGCTTTGACGTGATTCGTCGCTGGCTCATCGCGAGCGGCTACGAGGTCACGTTCGCCCAGAACCTCACCGATGTCGATGACAAGATCATCAAGCGCGCCAACGAGCAGGGCCGTACGGCTGCCGAGGTCGCGACGGAGTTCTCCGACAAGTTCATCGGCGTCATGCGCGCCGCCAACGTGCTCGATCCCGATGTGCGCCCCCGCGCCACCAAGGAGATCGGCCCCATGATCGCTATGATCAAGACGCTTATCGAGCAGGGCCACGCTTACGCAGCCGATAACGGCGATGTGTACTTTGCCGTGCGCAGCGATCCCAACTATGGTCAGGTCTCGGGCCGCAACATCGACGACCTTATGGTTGGCGCACGCATTGAGGAGAACGAGGACAAGAACGATCCGCTCGACTTTGCCCTGTGGAAGGCCGCCAAGCCCGGCGAGCCCAGCTGGCCGAGCCCCTGGGGCGAGGGCCGTCCCGGTTGGCACACCGAGTGCGCCGCCATGGTGCATCGCTACCTGGGCACTCCGATCGACATCCACGGCGGCGGCTCCGACCTTGCCTTCCCGCATCACGAGAACGAGTGCGCTCAGGCCACCTGCGCCTGGCATCAGGGCTTCTCCAACACCTGGATGCACACGGGCATGCTGCTGGTAGACGGCGAGAAGATGTCCAAGTCGCTCGGCAACTTCTTTACGCTGGCCGAGGTCCTCGAGCAGCACTCCGCTGCCGCCCTGCGCCTGCTGATGCTGCAGACGAGCTATCGCTCGCCGCTCGACTTTTCTTGGGAGCGCCTGGAGGGTGCCGAGAACTCGCTCACGCGTATCGCCGGTACGGTCGAGAACCTGCGCTGGGCCGCGAACCATGCGACGGCCGATGCCGATGAGGCAGCATCCGAGGCATTTGCTGCCAAGGCCGCCGAGACCCGTGCCACCTTTAAGGAGTGCATGGACGACGACTTTAACACCGCTGGTGCCATGGGTGCCGTCTTTGGCTTTGTGACCGAGTGCAACCAGTACCTGGAGCAGGCGGGCGACGCTGCCGACAAGGCCGCCGCGCTTGCCGCCGCCGATACGCTGGCCGAGCTGCTCGATACGTTTGGCGTTGAGCTCCCCGAGCCCAAGGTCGAGCTGCCGCTGGGTCTGCTGGGCGTTGCCGCCGGTTTGGTTGCCTACACGGGTGACGACGTGGACGAGGCCGCTGCCAAGATTCTCGAGGCCCGTGCCGAGGCCCGTGCCGCCAAGAACTGGGATCTGGCAGACGCCATCCGCGATCAGCTCAAGGACCTGGGCCTCACCATTGAGGATACGACCGCCGGCACCCGTATTAAGACTCTCTAGTATTTGTCGACCGTTCGAGGTGCGGCAGATTGCCTTGAAAGAGGAGGGCATAGACCTGGTGGTCATGCCCGACGATTGAAAGGCAAGGTGCCGTGGCTCGGACGGTCGATTCTTGTTCGTTATCTATTTAAGGAGGCCGTCCTATGGCCGACAATCGCAAGCGTGCGCCTCGTGGCGGCAAGCAGGCTGCTTCTGGCTCGCGTCCGATTCGCCGCAATGATCGCGCTGCCGCTCCCAAGGGCCAGCGCGATCGCACCCAGGCCGCACGTCCGCAGCGCGATCGCAACCGCGACGCTGTCCAGGCTCCCAAGGGCGAGTTTATCGAAGGTCGTCGTGCTGCCGCCGAGGCGCTACGCACTGGTTTTCCCATCAAGTGCGCGCTCATTGCCGAGGGCGGGGAGCGCGATGCCGCCTTGTCGCGCCTAGTCGATGACCTCAACGCCGCGGGCGTCCGCATTAAGTTCGTTCCACGCGCGCAGCTCGATGCGCTGTCGAGCCATGGCGCTCACCAGGGCATTGCGCTCGAGGTTGGCAACTTCCCCTATGCCGATGTCGCCGACATCCTCGACCGCGCGGGCGACGGTCCGGCGCTTGTCGTTGTGCTCGACCATGTGACCGACGACGGTAACTTTGGCGCCATCGTGCGCTCTGCCGAGGTTGTGGGCGCAGCGGGCGTCATCATCGCCAACAAACGAGCCGCCGGCGTAACGGTGGGTAGCTACAAGACTTCTGCCGGCGCCGTCATGCATCTGCCTATCGCGCAGGTGCCCAACATCGCCCGTGCGCTCGATGACCTCAAGGCCGCTGGCTTTTGGGTGGGCGGTGCCTCTGAGCACGCCGAAGGCAGTTGCTGGGATGCTCCCTTCGAGGGTCGCGTGGCGCTCGTCATGGGCTCCGAGGGCGACGGCATCTCGCGTCTAGTGCTCGAGAAATGCGACTTTTTGACCAAGCTTCCCCAGCGCGGCATGACCGAGAGCCTCAATGTTGCCCAGGCAACCACGGCGCTGTGCTTTGAGTGGCTGCGCCGCAACGCCGGCGAGCTCATGGGGGAGGAGTAGCGCATGTCCAAAAAGAACCGTGCCAAGTCCAAGGCCAAGCGCTTTGGCGAGGGCTCGGCCAAGCCGATTGTTTCGGCCGCGACCTACGGCGTGGGCGGCAATGCGTTTGCGCAGGCCATCGCCGACCCGGTCTCGACGGTGCACTCCAATAAGCCCGAGCTGCTGGTGGTCGACGGCTACAACGTGATCCACTGCACGCCGCGCTACGAAAAGCTCGTGTACGACCATTCAGACGATCCGTATTCCAGCGACGTTCACGATATGGCACGCACCGCCCTCATCAACGACGTCGCCGCCTTTGCCCAGGGCCGCTACGAGGCCGTGATCGTGTTCGACGGCGCGGGCAATATCTCCAACGAGCGCCCCAACCTGCCGGCCCGCGGCGTGCGCATCGAGTTTTCGCCGACGGGCGTTTCTGCCGATACCGTGGTGCAAAAGCTCTGCATCGAGGCCCGCGAGGAAGGCCGCGCGTGTTCTGTAGTGTCGAGCGACGGCACGATCCAGGCCGTCGTCATGGGCAAGGGCGTTACACGCATCTCGAGCCGTATGCTGGTGGACGAGATCAAACAGATCGATAACGACGTGCATGAGGTCGAGGAAGCACCCCAGATCAAGATGACCCTGGGCAGCCGCCTGAGCTCCGAGGCCCTGGCAAAGCTTAAGGCCCTGCGCGGGCGGTAGGGGAGTTGGCGGGGCAATGCTGCCTCGCTAACTCCATTCAGCGATGTCGATCATTCTTTCGAGGCGCCACGTTAGCGCCTCTTTTAGATAAGGCAGTCTCGCTGCTAGGGCATCGTTTTTAGACAGAATCTCGATTGCCTCGTCAACGAAACCCTCGAGTTTGTCGCCGTCAAACCAGCCCATGTCCTCGACGAGCAACATTTGTTTGGCGGGGCTTGAATGAAATTGTGCGCTGGTAAAACTGTGCTCTCCCGCCCTAAGCTCCTCTAGTGATATGTTGCACCAGAGTGATGAGCCCGAATCGAAGATGGGGGCTGGTCTGCAGACCAGTGAGTTGACGTTTCGCACGAGGCCAAAGTTGCGCCAATGGCGATCATAGTTGGCAATGATGTCATCGCATACGATCATGCGGTCAAGGGCGTCTTTTATATCCGTCGCTCCAAGCTCCTCGCAGTTTGCTACATACCGTTCGTAATCGGTTAGTCGCTCGTCTGCATTTGCATGCTGGTTTACATAGAACGCAGGGACATACTCTTCTTCATCAGTTAAGAAGACATCGCATATGCTCAGGGCGGAAGTGCCCGTGCCCTCGAGCGAGTAAGGCACATAATCGCAAGCGTTTAGGATGCGACGGTGAAGTGCAGTCGCCACCAGCTCGTTATAAGGTTCCTGGTTCAGGTGCGCTCCTGCCTTATGCAGAATTCGACGCCCGCCCTCGCATGTCCAGTACTTTTGAAGATTGCCGTCCGAGGTGTTGTCGGGCTTTGCGGCAGCCGCTTTTCCCTCTGGGGCGAAGGGTGCAATGGTTAGCGAGACGTCATCAAAGGCATTATTGAAGAAATTGATATCTTCCCACGCGAGGCCGGAGTCTTGGGGCCTAATCCAATACTGGTCGGATAAGGAGAGGCCGAGATTTCGCTGTACGAGTTCATCGGGAACATCGACTGCGGCTTCTGCAAGCAGGGAGGCTAGCCCAATGCGTGCGAGCGGGATACCGCGGCCGCGCCACCAGATGCGGAAGGAGTCGAGCGATATGGGGCTATTAGGGCCAAATACTCCAATAGGGGCGTGGGCGTAATCGATGTCGGCACCGATGTGGGTAAAGTCTTTTCGCGATGTGCTGTAGACCAGCTGAGCGACCTCGTGCGTGCGATTCATGAGGGTGAACGCGATCTCGCTCTTACCGTGGCCGCGGCGGGGACGTCCCCCCGTTTTGGTCACGGAGCGGAGTCGCGTGTCGACGCTGTCTTTGTCGATGAGCCATACACCAGAAGCCTTGCGGGCCTCAAGTGCTCCGTTTTTTATGAGCTCCTGCACCCTGCGCGGAGTGATGCCGAGCAGCTCGGCGGCTTCTTTGGTAGTAAGCATCGCGAAACCCTTCGTCAGAACGAATAGTTTTATATATAGCAATTGTAATTATAACTATTCGTTCTGGCGAAGGGTTTTAAGATTGAGGGCGCACTGACAGAAATGAACGGGCCTGGTACGCGTTGTTGCTGGATTTTGCATATTTGTATAACGCCGTGCGGCCTGTTGCGCCCCGTCCGCAATTCCTTTATTCTTAACTGGCTTCGCGTGAAAGCGCCAAGTGTGCCAGTGTGGCGCAACGGTAGCGCAACTGATTTGTAATCAGTGCGTTGCAGGTTCGATTCCTGTCACTGGCTCCATGAGAGTTTCGGGCTCTGTTCCCTTGTGGGACAGGGCCCGTTTCTATTTATGTCGATAAGTCAGCGTGTTTGGCGCCAACCAAGCTTCAGGTTTGTCTCGATCTGTAACACGGGTGGGCTGAAAACCCTCCTTATAGTTACAGATTGAGACAATGCCAAGGGTTGGCCGATAATATCTCGATCTGTAACACGAAGAGGCTGAAACCGTTCTTACTGTTACAGAATGAGACGTAAGCTGGTGTCTCTGCGTAATATCTCGATCTGTAACAGATGGGGGAGGAATAACCCTCTTACTGTTACAGATCGAGACAAAGGCCGGACCGGTCCCAGTCATCCTGGTCGAGTGAGGATTTCCGGACATACGGGGGTGGATAATCTTCCACTTTGGACTCGAAGCCACGCCAAAAGTGGGAGATTATCCACGCTCGATTCTGTCTGGGAAGCCCCGATCTCGACCTATATATAGGTGCAAATAAGCCATTATCGAAGTTCGATCCTGAAGGTGTACTCCACTACACCAAAGTGTTACCTCGGGAAACGTCACCTCAGTATTCAAAACCACCGTCCTTCATATCAAAACTCAACAAAACCGCAGGTCACAGCTATATAGATACGCCCGGCACCGTGTATTTAGAGGTTTTCGTTGACAGCCCCCAAGGTTGCATCGTATTATCTTTTTCGTTCGCGGGGGCGGCGGTCCAAAAGACCAAAGGACCTGCGGATACTTGAACGATTGGGAGTTTGCCCGAGTGGTTAATGGGGACGGGCTGTAAACCCGTTGGCTCTGCCTACATAGGTTCGAATCCTATAGCTCCCACCCGTCAAGTGCCTGTATAGCTCAGTCGGTAGAGCACTTCGTTGGTAACGAAGAGGTCACCAGTTCAAGTCTGGTTGCAGGCTCCATCCGGCGGTGTAGCTCAGTTGGTTAGAGCACACGGTTCATACCCGTGGCGTCACTGGTTCGAATCCAGTCACCGCTACCATAGGTAACACGGTGGCTTCTCAATAGTATGTTGAGAGGCCACTATGGTATAAAGGCAAAGTCCCGTCCGGGGACGACCTGTTTAGAGGAGGGCTTTATGGCCAAAGAGAAGTTTGAGCGCACTAAGCCGCATGTTAACATCGGCACCATTGGTCACGTCGACCACGGCAAGACCACGCTGACCGCTGCCATCACCAAGGTTCTCTCCGAGACCGAGGGCTGCAAGGCTGACTTCACTGCGTTCGAGAACATCGACAAGGCTCCCGAGGAGCGCGAGCGCGGCATCACGATTTCCGTCTCCCACGTTGAGTACGAGACCGCTGCCCGTCACTACGCTCACGTTGACTGCCCGGGCCACGCTGACTACGTCAAGAACATGATCTCCGGCGCTGCTCAGATGGACGGCGCTATCCTGGTCATCGCTGCTACCGACGGCCCCATGGCTCAGACCCGCGAGCACATCCTGCTCGCCCGTCAGGTCGGCGTTCCCTACATCGTCGTCTTCCTGAACAAGTGCGACATGGTCGACGATGACGAGCTCATCGACCTCGTCGAGATGGAGACCCGTGAGCTCCTCTCCGAGTACGATTTCCCCGGCGACGACATCCCCGTCATCCGTGGCTCCGCTCTGGGCGCTCTCGAGGGCGACGCCAAGTGGATGGACGCCATTCGCGAGCTCATGAAGGCCGTCGACGAGTACATCCCGACGCCTGCTCGTAACAACGACCTCCCGTTCCTGATGGCCGTTGAGGACGTTATGACCATCTCCGGTCGTGGTACCGTTGCTACTGGCCGTGTCGAGCGCGGTGAGCTCAAGCTCAACGAGCCCGTCGAGATCGTCGGCATCAAGGATACCCAGAACACCGTCGTTACCGGTATCGAGATGTTCCGTAAGTCCATGGACTTCTGCGAGGCTGGCGACAACGTCGGTCTGCTGCTCCGCGGCATCAAGCGTGAGGACATCGAGCGCGGCCAGGTTCTCTGCAAGCCCGGTTCGGTTACCCCGCACACCAAGTTCACCGGCGAGATCTACGTTCTGACCAAGGAGGAGGGCGGCCGTCACACCCCGTTCTTCGATGGTTATCGTCCTCAGTTCTACTTCCGTACCACCGACGTTACCGGTACGGTCAAGCTCCCCGAGGGCACCGAGATGGCTATGCCTGGTGACCACATCACCATCGAGGGCGACCTCATCCACCCGATCGCCATGGAGGAGGGCCTGCGCTTCGCTATCCGCGAGGGTGGCCACACCGTCGGTTCGGGCATCGTCTCCACGATCATTGAGTAAATTAGCTCTTTGATATAGCTGACTTAGAGAACCCGGCACTTATATGGGTGCCGGGTTCTTTTCTGCAATGGATATTGAGCCGTTGCTGGTGTCGAGAGGATCGATAATGGTCCTGGATGCACCGTCGATTAGCTCTCGATGGCTTCATTGATGTGTTCCAAATATGAATGGATCCACCGAGAACCAATTGACTCGAGGTTTTCATTGACAGCACTTACGTGGAGCTGATAAAGTAACAACTCGTGCCCGTACGGGGCGGAAATGAAAGGTTCAGGATACATGCGTACTCTAGTTACTCTTGCGTGCACTGAGTGCAAGCGCCGCAACTATACGACCACCAAGAACAAGTCGACCATGCCTGATCGTATGGAGATCAAGAAGTATTGCCCCTGGTGCCGTCACCACACGCTGCACAAAGAGACTCGCTAGTCTCTAGTCACATACGCCAGTAGTTCAATTGGTAGAGCATCGGTCTCCAAAACCGAGTGTTGAGGGTTCGAGTCCTTCCTGGCGTGCCAGTCATTATTCCGTAAGCTCCCATTTGGGGGCTTACGGTTTACTCATGTATAAGCGCATTGCGCGGAGGTAACCCAAATGGCCAACAAGAAGAACAAGAAGAAGGCTCAGCAGCCGGCACCTGCCAACAAAGCTGCCGCCAACTCCAAGGTTGAGGCCAAGAAGGCCGTTGCCAAGAAGAACGAGAAGGCTGCGAAGTCCAAGAAGAACGAGAAGCCTGGTTTCTTCGCCCGCACCAAGAAGTATTTCGCTTCGGTCAAGTCCGAGATGAAGCGTGTCACGTGGCCCGATAAGAAGGAGCTCGTGAACTACTCGGTTGTTGTTTGCGCTTCTCTGATCGTCGTCGGCGTCGTCATCGCTCTGCTCGATGCTGGCTTTGGCGAGGCTCTTGCTCTGTTCTCTGGATTGAGGGGCTAAACCATGTCTAAGCGTTGGTACGTCGTTCACACTTACTCTGGATACGAGAACCGCGTTAAGTCCGATCTCGAGCATCGCATCGAGACTATGGGCATGCAGGACCGTATCTTTGATATCGAGATTCCTATGGAGCGCGTCACCGAGATTAAAGAGGGTGGCAAGCGTGAGACCAAGGATTCCAAGATTTTCCCGGGTTATGTCCTGGTCCGCATGGAGATGGATGACGATGCTTGGACGTGCGTTCGTAACACGCCTGGCGTCACCGGTTTCCTAGGCGGCAACGGCAAGCCCGCTCCGCTTTCCCGCGACGAGTACAACAAGATGACTCGTCGTCCCGGTAAGGGCGATTCGCCCAAGCGCACCTCGGTTGATATTGAGGTCGGTACGTCCGTCCGCGTCACCGATGGCCCGCTTACCGACTTTGATGGCAAGGTCTCCGAGGTTAACACCGAGGCTGGCAAGCTCAAGGTCACGCTGATGATCTTTGGCCGCGAGACGCCGGTCGAGCTCGACTTTAACCAGGTCGCTGTCATCGCTTAAGTTTTCGTCCGTTCGCGCGAGCGTGCTTCTTCTGTGACTGCTCATCTCAGGAGTGCTTCTAACACGTGCGTGCTTACGATATAGCAAGTACTTCACACTCGTGATTCGAAAGGAATGACCATGGCTGAGAAGAAGGTTGCCAACGTCATTAAGCTCCAGATTCCTGCTGGTGCAGCAAACCCCGCTCCTCCCGTCGGCCCCGCCCTGGGCGCTGCTGGCGTGAACATCATGCAGTTCTGCCAGGCCTTTAACGCCGAGACGCAGGACAAGAAGGGCGACATCATCCCCGTTGAGATCACTGTCTACGAGGATAAGTCCTTCTCCTTCATCACCAAGACCCCGCCGGCGGCTCACCTCATCAAGAAGGAGCTGAACCTCAAGTCTGGTTCCGCTAAGCCCCAGGCTGACAAGGTTGGTCAGCTCTCCCAGGAGCAGCTCACCAAGATCGCCGAGATCAAGATGCCGGACCTCAATGCCAACGACATTAACGCCGCCAAGAAGATCATCGCCGGTACCGCCCGTTCCATGGGCGTCACCATCGCTGAGTAGCGATTTCTTTAGGTAATGACGGGTGCTCCGACCGGGGCGCCCGTTATATGTGTGCAATAGGGCACACGATACGATGTGGGAGGGCTCACGCCCGTTTAACCACAGGAGGTAATGCACATGGCTAAGCATGGTAAGAGCTATAACGCCGCTGCCGAGAAGATCGACCGCGCCACGCTCTACACCCCCCTTCAGGCTGCCAAGCTCATCAAGGAGCTCGACACCGCCAAGTTCGACGAGACCGTCGAGGCTCACTTCCGTCTGGGCATCGATACTCGTAAGGCTGACCAGAACATCCGTGGTTCCATCTCCCTGCCCCACGGCACCGGCAAGACCGTTCGTGTTGCCGTCTTCGCCGAGGGCGAGAAGGCCCGTGAGGCTGAGGCTGCCGGCGCCGACATCATCGGTTCCGACGAGCTCGTCGCCCAGATTCAGAAGGGCGAGATCAACTTCGACGCCGCTATCGCTACGCCGAACATGATGGCCAAGGTTGGCCGCATCGGTAAGATCCTTGGTCCCCGTGGCCTCATGCCGAACCCCAAGCTCGGCACCGTGACCATGGACGTCGCCAAGATGGTCTCCGAGCTCAAGGCTGGCCGCGTTGAGTACCGCGCCGACCGCTACGGCATCTGCCACGTGCCCCTGGGCAAGAAGTCCTTCTCTGAGCAGCAGCTCGTCGAGAACTACGCTGCCCTGTACACCGAGATTCTGCGCGTCAAGCCCTCTTCTGCTAAGGGCAAGTACGTCAAGTCCATCTCCGTGTCTTCCACCATGGGCCCTGGCGTCAAGGTCGATCCCGCTGTCCAGCGTGACTTCCTGGCTGAGTAACTGCTAGTTACTGCCTGAGTACAGCAAGCATTGCTAAAGAAACCCGGTTCTGCCTTGTGCAGGACCGGGTTTCTTGGTATCGCGTCAAAAGCACCATAAAGGGGACAGTGTCCCCTTTATGGTGGTTACCAGGGTGTTCTGGCTGTTGAGGACTCGATGGCATCGTGGCGTTTGAGCTCGCGGCGCATGGTTTGCGAATTGAGGCAGGCTGCCTGCCAGCCACGGATGGGGTAGCGCGTCTGGTCGAGCTCAAACTGCGTATAGCCGCAGGCGTTGATGATCGTCGTTCCACACACATGCTGCCGCTCGCGCTGAAAATCGTAACCGTAGCTTTGGTGTACATGCCCATGCACCATGTAGTCGGCCCCCCAGGATTCAAGCGCCGTGTTAAAGCACTCAAACCCTCGATGCGGCAGATCGTCCAGATCACCCATACCGGCGGCGGGTGCATGGGTAAGCAGAATGTCGCACCCGCCGACCATCCTAACCTTACGCGACAGCTTACGCATGCGCTTGGACATCTCGCGTTCGGTGTACATGTTGGCGCCGTCGCGATAACGCATGGACCCGCCAAGGCCCGCAATGCGAATCCCTCGGTACGTGTACACGCTGTCTTCTACGCAGATACATCCGCCCGGTGCATGACGTGCGTAGCGGTCATCGTGATTGCCACGCACGTAGATGAGCGGTTTGTTGATGACCGTAACCAAAAACTCAAGATAGTCCGGGTCCAGATCGCCGGCGGACAAAATCAGGTCGACGCCCTCAAAGCGTTCCTTGCGAAAGCACTCCCAAAGGCATCGTTCTTCGGTATCGGCTATGGCAAGGATTTTCATAGGGCAGGGACTTTCGGCTCATCGTCGAGCTGCGGAATGGTGCCTACCACGTTATCCGCCAGCCAATTCATCTCGACAATCTGCGTGCTCGGCAGCGGAGGGAAGCCTTCGATCTGTACCACGCCGTTCTGGCTGTGGAGCTCGCCGCCAAAGGGGTTGATGGATCCCTCAACAATGCCGTTACGGAGCAACTGCACGAGTTTGCGCGTCTGGTAGGGTAGGCCCGGAGCGTAACGGATGTCGATAACGCCAGAGCTCATGCCGTACCAGTAGTTGACGGCGCGCACTTGGTTGTCATCGCTGGTCTCGTCCCACGTGCCGTGCAGAAGGCTGCGAACGATGAGCTCGTAGTAACGGCCCCAGTTCCATACCGGCATGGCGATGCCGGTAACCTTGCCATCGACCAGGCGGTGAAGTCCGTAGGCCGTGGGGTCTTCGAGCGACTTTGACATGTCGGCGCCGGTCATGACGCTTACACCTTCGCGGCACATGGCCTCGGCAAGGCCTCCGGCGGGCACATCGCCCCAAGTCAGGATAATTTGCGCACGGGGGTCGAGCAGCGAGGCGCCAATCGCAAAGGCGTTGATCTCGCTGAGCGCGCCCGAGGCGAAGACCGACGCGTGGTAGCCGATGCGGTGGTTGTCCGCCATGCTGGCGGCAAGGGCGCCCAGGAGGAACTTGGCCTCGTACATCTTGCCAAAGTACGAACGGACGCTTTGATGGGGAAGGCCGATAGAGCAGTTGAGGAACCGAACCTGGGGATACTCAACGGCAGCCCTGAGCGTGTATTCCATCAGGCGGTGCGAGGTCGAGAAGATGACGTTTGCCCCATGTTTGACAGCCGTTTCCACGGCGGCGTAGAACACATCCGGATCGTGACAGTCCTCGAACGCCTCGGTGCGCACGATACCGCCAAAGTGCTCATCGAGATACTGACGCCCTTGGTCGTGCAGGCTGTCCCAGCTCGACGTCGCACAGGGGAACTCATGGATAAAGGCGATGCGCAGGGGGTTGGTCGCCGAATAGACGGTCTTGCCCATAAAGAAGTTGAGCACGCCGGAGGTGGACTTGGCGGGCGACTCCTCCTCGTCGACGCTCGGCGCTTCAACAAGATCGACCTTGTCCTCGTCATTTTTGCCGGCAATGACCAGCTCGCGCCAAATCTTGCACAGGCGGTTTACGACGATATCCGTTGGCGTATCCAGCAGGCGGTCCTGGTTGTACACATTGAGGTACACGAGCATGGCGTCGGCGGGCGTAATGTCCAGGTGGTCGCCGCCTGCGCGAAGGTAGGCGCGCTTAAAGAGCAGGAAGGTGTGGCGCAGGTAGTCGACCTTTTTCTGCGGCCATTTTTCGATAAGATTCTGACCGAGCATCTTGGCGAGCGTCTCGTAGCTTCCCTCACGCGAGAACTCGATCTCGTATAGGGGGCAGACGCGCCAAAACGCGCAGAATTCACCGTACAGGCGGCTTTCGACGGAATCCCATGTGCCGGGGTAGAGACGGGTGACCCTGGCCGAAACCGTTGGAGCGTCCAAGAATTTGAGGACACTGACGCGTTTATTGCCTTCCTGGACATAGAACCGATGCATGAACTCGGTGACGATGATGGGGTCGCGATAGCCCTCGGTTACCTGGATGTCGTAGAGGTTGGACCACTTGCGGGCGAACTCGGTGTTAAACGGCAGCAGGGGCATAAAGTTGCATGAAAAGGCGGACTGACGGCCCTTGGTGACAGTGCCGACGACCATTTCGATCGGAATATCCCGCAGGCCGACACTCACTCGCTGACCTAAGGGGAGCTGAGCAATCAAACTGTCGAGGTCCGTAAGGTATGGATGCTCGCTTTGGCTAATGGCGCGTCGACGTCCTTGCTCGCCGCGCTTGCGTGCTTGACGATAGGCCTCTTCCATGATGTTGCTCCCTTAGTCGTTTAAACAACTACATAAACCATGGTACCACGAATGAAAACCACCACAAAGGTGCCTGTCCCTTTTTGGCGGGTTAGGCGATGATGGGGGCGATGGCGCGGATGCAGGCGTCGGCTGCCGTGAAAGTAGTGCTGTCGTCGCTGACGATAAAGATGATCTTTCCTTTGATGCCAAAGTCGCCGATTTCGCTAAAGAGTACGTAGGGCTCCTTGTCAAAGCCCGAGATGGGAAGCACGGCGGCTTTGGTGGCGCTGGTCAGCTCGTCTGCCAGTGCGTCCAGTGAAGCCCACTTGGACGTGTCCTTGACCGCGACGGGCACGGCAACGCGCCCAAAGGGCATGAGGTGCACGAGCGTGTTCTTGGAGATGTTGGAGTTGGGGACGATGATGGTCTGCCCACAGGCATCCTCAATCGTTGTATGGCGCCAAGTGATGTCTTGGACCACGCCGGATACGCCGCCGACCTCGATATTGTCGCCGGGCTTGATGATGCCCATAAAGGTCACCTGCATGCCGCCGATAAGGTTTGACAGCGTGTCCTGAAAGCCGAGCGAGATGGCGATGCCGCCGACGCCAAGGGCGGCGACGAGCGCGTTTGCGTTAATGCCAAAGCAGTTATCGAGGATAAAGCTGCCGCCAATCATCCAGATGACGGCGCGCGCGATGTTGATGAAGATACTCGATGCCGGAAGCGGGTTATCGTCTCGGTTAAGCAGATGGTTCAGGGTCTTGGATACGACCTTGGCGGCGACGGCGGTGCCTATCGCCAAGATGACGGCCCAGATGATGTTGTGGACCCACCGTTGCTCAAAGAAATGAAGAATCGGCTCAAACAATTCCATGTAGGGAAAACCTCCTAATGATCGTTCAACCATGATACCCACCAAGAAGCCCGTCCGATCACATCGGACGGGCCGATAACTTGAGATGGGGCGGTCGCGGTGGCGTAAGCTGGGGCGCCGGCGAGCACGCCGGTAAGGAGTGCGGCGGTCAAGCAAGACGGGGAAGAGGTCTTTTCATGGCAGTTTCCTTAGTCCTTAGCCAGAATGTCTGGTTGAATATCGGATTATCGACATAATATGCGAAAACCGCCGCAAGGGCGCTTGTCCCTTAGCGGCGGTTTTGACGTTTGCGCAGATAAAACCTGCCAAAATAAACCTGTCCCTTTTTGGTAGGTTTAGCTTAGCAGCATGCGGTCGTTGGCGAGCTCGCCGCCCGAGACCTCCTCGAATTTCTGCAGCAGGTCGGCCACGGTGAGCGACTTCTTCTCATCGCCCGCCACGTCGTAGATCACATGGCCCTCGTGCATCATGATCAGACGGTTGCCCAGACGGATGGCGTCGTTCATGTTGTGCGTGACCATGAGCGTGGTCAGGTGGTTCTCGTCGACGATCTCCTCGGTCAGGTTGAGCACCTTAGAGGCCGTCTTGGGGTCGAGGGCCGCAGTGTGCTCGTCGAGCAGCAGCAGGCGCGGCCTGGTGAGCGTGGCCATCAGCAGGGTGAGTGCCTGGCGCTGGCCGCCCGAGAGCAGGCCGACCTTGGCGTTGAGGCGTGTGTCCAGACCAAGGTCCAGGCGCTTGAGCAGCTCAACGTACTCGTCCTTCTCGGCCTTGGTAACGCCCCACGAAAGGCCGCGACGCTGGCCGCGACGCTTGGCGAGGGCCAGGTTCTCGGCGACCTGCATGTCGGCAGCGGTACCGCGCATGGGGTCCTGAAACACGCGGCCCAGGTACTTGGCGCGCTGCGACTCGCTCAGGCGCGAGATATCGGTGCCGTCGAGCTCAATAACGCCCGAATCGAGCGGGTACACGCCGGCGATCATGTTGAGCAGCGTGGACTTGCCGGCGCCATTGCCGCCGATCACGGTTACAAAGTCGTCGTCATTCAGGGTGAGGTCGACGCCGGTGAGCGCGCGCTTCTCGGTGACGGTGCCCTTGTTAAAGGTCTTCTTGACGTGCGAGAGCTTAAGCATCTGCCTCATCCCCCTTCGTGTAGGAGCTGCGGAGCTTATAGCGCTCCCAAACCACGGGCACGCACAGGGCCACAGCGACAATTACGGCGGAGAGCAGCTTCATGTCGTTGGCGTCCATGCCCAACTGCAGCACGATGGCGCGGATAAGGAAGTACACCACGGAGCCAAAGACGGCAGAGGCCAGGCGGACGCTAAACTGCGTGAGGCCGCCGGGCAGCAGACGGCCGAGCACCTCACCGATAACAATGGCGGCAAGACCGATAACGATGGCACCGGTGCCCATGCCAATGTCGGCGTACTTCTGGCTCTGGCAGATGAGTGCGCCCGAAAGGCCGATAAGGGCGTTGGAGAGCACGAGGGCGATCATCTTGGTGGAGTTGGTGTTGACGCCCAGGGCGCGGATCATGTACTCGTTGTTGCCGGTGGCGCGCAGTGCTGAGCCAATCTCGGTGCCAAAGAACCAATACAGGATGGCAACGATAGCCACGGCGAGCAAGATGCCCAGGATGATGGCGACGGTGGACTGCGGCAGGCCGGTCATGTTGCTGACGGCCGAGAACACGGTGCCTTTGGCAAGGATGGGCGTATTGGATTTGCCCATGATGCGCAGGTTGATGGACCACAGACTGATCTGCGTCAGGATTCCGGCGAGGATCGCGGGAATCTCAAAGACAGTGGTCAAAATGCCCGTGACGGCGCCCGCGATGGCACCGGCACACATGCCGGCCAGCACGGCGAACAGCGGGTCGACGTTGTTATTGACGATGAGCACGGCGCAGACGCAGCCGCCGAGGGCAAAGCTGCCGTCGCAGGTCATATCGGGAATGTCGAGCAGGCGGAACGTGATAAACACGCCAAGCACCATAATGCCCCAGAGGACGCCCTGCGAAACGGCGCCCTGCAATGCAATAAGCATGCTTCATACCTCCTAGGATAGGGTGGACACGTGAGTCACCATGATAGCGGTAACAATGCATAAAAGAGCTGCGGCCGGATGTTTTGTCTCATCCGTAACAAGCAGGGCGAACGCCGGTCTTTGGCGTTCGCCCCTGTGGCTCAGATATTGAATAACACGGCAACGGCGCAAGTGCGTGCCCTAGCTGCGTTACCGCACATGGTGCTACTCGTCCAGAGCGGAAAGGTCGATGCCTAGAGCCTCGGCCATCTCGTCGTTCTTGACGACGACCAGGTCCTTGCTCGAGAGGTGCTTGATCGGCATATCTTCGGGCTTGGCCTCGCCCTTCAGAATCTTAACTGCCATCTCGCCCGCGGCGTAGCCCAGATCCTCGTAGTTGATGGAGAGGGTGAACAGGCCGCCGGCCATGCACATGCCCTCCTCGCCGGTCACGAAGGGGAGCTTATTCTCCTTGCAGATCTGACCGACCTGCGAAGCACCCGCGGCGATGGTGTTGTCGGTGGGGGAGTACAGCGCGTCGACCTTGCCCACGGCAGACTCGACGACGGACTGAATCTCGTTGGAGCTCGAGACGGTGAAGTCAGTGTACTCGAGGCCCAGCTTGTCGAGCTCCTTCTTGGCGGCCTTGATCTGGACGTCGGAGTTGGACTCGGCGGTGCAGTAGAGCAGGCCGACCTTTTTAACGTCGGGCAGGACCTTCTGCATCATCTCGAGCTGCTCGGCGACCGGGGTGAGGTCGGAAGCGCCCGTGACGTTGGTGCCGGGCTTGTCGTTGTCCTGGACCAGGCCGGAGGCGGCGTAGTCGGTGATGGCGCAGCCCACGATGGGGATATCGGCCGTGGCGCCGGCGGCAGCCTGCGCGGCGGGCGTGGCGATGGCATAAATCAGGTTGACGTTGTCGCCCACAAACTTGTCGGCAATGGACTTACACGTGGACTGGTCGTTCTGGGCGTTCTTCTGGTCGATCTTGACCTTAAGGCCGCTCTTCTTGATGGCCTTGACAAAGCCGTCGTTGGCGGCGTCGAGTGCGGAGTGCTCGGTGAGCTGCAGAACGCCGACGGTGTAGTCGGAACCGGCGGCAGCAGAGCCGGAACCAGAGTTGCCGCCGCATCCGGCGAGCGGAGCGAGCGCGAGCAGGCCAGCAGATACCAGAAGGCTCCTGCGGCTGATGGTGATGTCCTTCATATCGTTACCCCCAGTATAGAAATGGCTGGAAACACTGCACTCAAACAAAGTGCAAGTGGAACTATAGTAGCGCGGATGTCCATTTTTACAATAACTTGGCGGGTTTTTTAATACAGAATCGGATGGGCGGTACGGGTAGTCGAATGGGCGGCGGAGGGTCTTATGCAGCGGAGGCGTCCTCCTCCTCGTCCAGGGCGGCGAAAAGCTTCTTGCCGTCGAGGAGACGTGTGGTGACGTTTCTCATGCGGCCAATCTCTACGGTACGCAGCGTGTCATCGGCGCCTCGGGCGTCATAGACCGTTCCCAGCAAATACGAGATGCCATCGCGCTGCCTGATGGCAAAGGGGCGGAGTGTCATCCGTGCTACTTCGGTTTCGCCACGTGCCGTGACGCTCGAAATATCAAAACTCACCGTGGTTCCGTGGTCGATGGCCTGCTCGACGAGCTCGCACGTGTCGATGCGCTTGATGGGCGTGCGTGTTGCCTTGGTAGCCTTGCTGCCTGCGCTTGGAGCGGGTTCGGGTGTATCGAGGTAGCCGCGAACGTCGGCGCTCGCCATGGCAACTAAGTGCTGCGCCATGCTCTTGCGGATAGCGATAGGCGTGGAGCGGTTGCGCATGACCATACCGTGGAGCCGGATGATCTCTTCATCGGTGAGCGGACGGGTAAGAAGTTTGTAGCCCACGCCGCGTTTGTACTCAATTTCGTATCCGGCATGGCGAAGCGCGGAGATGGCGGTGTAGATGCTGCGCCGCGCCGCCGAGATGGGCATGCGGGCGGGGTCGTCGGGATGGGCGAGGCGCCGGATCAACTCATCGGAAAGCATGGCCTTGTCTTCGCCGGTGTTTTCGCTCAAGAGCTGCAGGATACGAACGGCGCGATAGGCTGCCATCGAGGCGGCGCCTCTCGTCGTGGTGTCGTAGGTTTCAACAGCGGCTTCGGTCATCGTGCCCACGTCCTTTCCGTTTTGGGTGGCGACGGTATGGAGCCTAGGACGTGGGGCTTTCCCAGGGGCGCAGAGCGCTCTGGGCGGTCGGTAGTCGTCGGCAAACGGCGGGTTGAGTTTTCAACAGCCCTGCTCAACTGACCAAAACCTTGCCAAAAGCTTGACGGATGCTGTTGAAAAAAGCGTCTCTCGACTGATGTCGAGAGACGCTTATGCGATGAGCATTGGCGTGTGGCGACGCGAGCTAGCGTCCGACGATTAGAAGTCGGCGTTGCCCACGGTGCGCGGGTGCGGCAGGACGTCGCGGATGTTGCCCACGCCGGTCAGATACATGACCAAGCGCTCGAAGCCCAGACCGTAGCCGGCGTGCTTGCAGGAACCGTAGCGGCGCAGGTCAAGGTAGTACTTGTACTGCTCGGGATTCATGCCCAGGTCCTTGATGCGGGCCTCGAGCAGATCCAGGCGCTCCTCGCGCTGGGAGCCGCCGATAATCTCGCCGATACCGGGCACCAGGCAGTCGGCGGCGGCGACGGTCTTGCCGTCCTCGTTCATGCGCATGTAGAACGCCTTGATCTCGGCCGGGTAGTCGGTCACAAAAGTCGGTCGCTTAAAGTGCTCCTCGGTCAGGAAGCGCTCGTGCTCGGTCTGCAGGTCGATGCCCCAGCTCACGGGGTAATCAAACTGGTGGCCAGCAGCGACTGCCTGCTCCAGGATCTCGACGGCCTCGGTGTAGGTAACGCGGGCAAAGTCGGAGTTGGCGACATGGTCCAGGCGCTCGAGCAGACCCTTGTCCACAAACTTGTTGAGCATATTGAGCTCGTCGGGGCAGGTTGCCATAACGTCCTTGAGGACGTACTTGAGCATGGCCTCGGCGTTATCCATGAAGTCGTTCAGGTCGGCAAAGGCCATCTCGGGCTCGATCATCCAAAACTCGGCGGCGTGGCGCGTGGTGTTGGAGTTCTCGGCACGGAAGGTGGGGCCAAAGGTGTACACGTCGCCAAAGGCCATGGCAAAGTTCTCGGCATTGAGCTGGCCGGACACGGTGAGGCTTGCATGCTTGCCAAAGAAGTCCTGGCTCCAGTCGACCTCGCCGGACTCGGTGAGGGGCGGATTTTTGGGGTCGAGCGTGGTCACGCGGAACATCTCGCCGGCGCCCTCGCAGTCACTCGTGGTGATGATGGGGGTGTTGACGTAGACAAAGCCCTGCTCCTGGAAGAAGCGGTGAATGGCGGCAGCCGCGACAGAGCGGATGCGGAACACGGCGCGGAACAGGTTGGTGCGCGGGCGCAGGTGCTGCTGGGTGCGCAGGAACTCGACGGTTGCGCGCTTCTTCTGCAGCGGGTAATCCGGGGCGCTCGTGCCCTCGACCTCGATGGAGGTGGCAGAAAGCTCGAAAGGCTGGGGCGCATCGGGGGTCAGCTTGACGGTGCCGGTGCAAATGAGTGCGGCCGAGACGTTTTGATGGGCGATCTCGTCGTAGTTGTCGAGTGCCTCGCGGTTCATGACGACCTGCAGGTCGCGGAAGCAGCTGCCGTCGTTGAGCGTAACAAAGCCAAAGTTCTTCATGTCGCGGACGGACTTGACCCAGCCGGCGACGGTGACGGTCTGGCCGCCGAGCGACTCGGCATCGGCATAGAGCTGCGCGATTTTGGTGCGGTTCACGTATCCTCCCATAACGGTTGAATGATAGTTATCCATACAGTTCGATATTCTAGCAGCTCGGCTCATTTGAGCTATACAGATAAAGCATTGGCGGGATGGTTTTTCAAACGAAAAGCGCCCGCGGCCAAATGGTCGCGGGCGCTTGACGAGGTGCCTTTTGGCTGTGTGGCGTGGGGCCTGGCTACTTGGTCTTGGCAACCAGCAGCGGGTCGCCCAGCTTGACGAGCGGGTTGCCGCCGATAAGCGTTCCAGACTCGCCGACATGGTCGATGCTCTTAAGACGATCGAGCTCGGAGACGATGACGGTCACGATGTCCTCGTGACCAGCGGCCTTAATGGCCTCGCGGTCGAAGCTGATGAGCGGCTGGCCTGCCTTGACCACATCGCCCATCTCGACAAAGCGGGCAAAACCCTTGCCGTTCATTTCCACGGTGCCCAGGCCAACATGGATGAACACGCGCAGGCCGTCCTCGGTAATCATGCCGATGGAGTGGTTGGTGACAGTGGTGGCACCGATGCGGCCGTTGGCGGGCGCATAGATGGTGCCGGTAATGGGCTCGATGCCATAGCCCTGGCCAAGCATGCCCGAGGCGATCGTCTCGTCGGGAACCTCGTTCAGGTTGACGAGCACGCCGTTGACGGGGGCATAGATGACGCCTTCGCGGGTAGCGAAGCTTGCTGCGGGCGGAACGGACGCCTCGCCGGTCGAGGTGAAGGTGGACTTAAGCGAATCGAGCAGACCCATAGTTGCCTCCAACTTAAATAGGCGCATATCGCGCGTTTGGTTTGCCGGAAACGTTTCACATGTGTTTCGCGGCTTGGTCAACGCCCCTATTCTACGCTGCTCAACGATACCTCTGAACTGGGATTATGTGATATATCAGTTGAAGGGAAACTTATTGCCGGAGTGTTTCTGCGCCACGGGTTCAAGTGGGGTACGCTTGAAGGCGAAAAACAAGGGCGCATAATTTGCGCGAAGGGAGCACATATGATTGTCGAGAACCATGCGCTGTGGGGCGAGGAGCCGACCGAGGATTATCCGGCGACGTTTACGTATTTGGGTGCCGAGCCGCTGCCCGATAAACCGAATGGCCGCCGCCCCGCGGTGATCATCTGCGGCGGAGGCGGGTTTACGCATATCGCTCCGCACGAGCAGGACCCGGTGGCGTTTGCATTTTTGGATCGCGGCTACCAGGCCTTTGTGCTCAACTATGTCACGAGTTCTACGGGTGACGTGAGCTTTCCGCACCCCCAGGCAGATCTTGCCAAGATGGTCGCCACGGTGCGCGCCAACGCCGACGAGTGGCATGTCGATCCTAAGCGCGTGTGCGTCGTGGGCTTTTCTGCTGGCGGCATGATTTGCGCCTCGCTGGCAACACAGTGGAAGACCGGCCCCTTCGCGGCACTTGCCGGGGCGCGTCCGGACGACATTCGTCCCGATGCCGTGGTGCTGGGCTATCCATTGCTCGACTTTGCCTATGTGCGTGACATGCAGACGCGCGATCCGCGCATTGACTTGCGTGTGCCCAAGACGGGCGGCAAGACGGGGCGCGATTTGCTCAACGACTACCTGTCGATGGTGACGGGCGGCGAGGCAACTGACGAGCATCTGGCCGACATCTGCCCCACCACGCATGCTTCGCGTCAGATGCCACCGACCTTTGTGTGGGGCGTGTCCGACGACAAGACGGCGCCGATCGCGCAGGTCTACCCGTTTGCGCAGCGCATGGCCGAGGAGGGCGTTGCATGCGAGATGCACGTCTTCGACCAGGGTGGTCACGGCCTTTCGCTCGGCAACGCCAACACCGCGGTCGACAACGAGGACAAGCAGGCGGCAGTCCGTCCCTGGATCCGCCTAGCCTTCCGCTTCCTGGAGCGCCATCTGTAAGAGTAAGAGGGCCAGCCCCATCCCGTCCCTCATAACTTGCGGTGAAATAGTTCCAATTAAAGTCACGGGGCTTTAAACAGGAACTATTCCACCGCAACTTCGTTTTGATCTGTTGGAGACGGAGGAAAATGGATCATTTTGTCGAGGGAGCGGGCGGCTGTTTCTGCTCCCGCGGGAAACCACGTCCCGTTTGGGAAATCGTGACCCGTTTTGGGCGCAGATTCCGGGTCGCAGTTTCCCCGAGGGGCTCGATCGGGAAATCGCATCCCAGTCTGAGCGCCGATTCCGGGCTGCAGTTTCCGCTAGATGCCTCAACCGGAAAGCCCGTCCCGTTTAGGTGTTCCGGAGTGGGATTCGGTTTCCGCAACAGGCCCGTCTGGGAAGCAATGGCCCAGAATTCCCCTTGCACCGATCTGTCGATTGAACGTCGTTGTGTGTTCACGCTATCATGTAAGCTTAAAATTGGTTAGCCATGGCAAACGGTTAGCCATGGTGAACATAAATACAACGCCCTGTGGGCGCCGGGGGAGGAACGCGGACGTGAGGCTCGATACACTCGAGATTGGAAAGGACGCCGTTGTCGCATCGGTGGCATCGGACGATCAGGCACTCCGACAGCATATTTTGGACATGGGTCTAACGCCGGGCACCGAAGTCACCATGATGAAGTACGCCCCCATGGGCGATCCGCTCGAGATCCGCCTGCGTGGCTACGAGTTGACACTGCGCAAGGACGATGCCGCTCGCATCGAGCTCGTGGGTATTCACGACACCGATACGGGTCCGCGCGCTAACGCCGCAATCGGCACGACGGAGCATCCGGCCCTGGGCGAGGGGACGTATTCGCCCCGTGCGGCAAAGACGGCCGTGCCCGAGGGCGCGCCGCTGCACTTTGCCCTCGCCGGCAACCAAAACTGCGGCAAGACCACGTTATTCAACCAGCTGACGGGCTCCAACCAGCACGTCGGTAACTTTCCCGGCGTGACGGTCGACCGCAAAGATGGCACCATCCGTAACCATCCCGAGGCGAGCGTTACCGACCTGCCCGGCATTTACTCCCTGTCGCCGTACACAGGCGAAGAGGTCGTGAGCCGTCAGTTCATCCTTGACGAACGCCCGGACGCCATCATCGACATCATTGACGCCACCAACATCGAGCGTAACCTGTACCTGACACTGCAGCTCATGGAGCTTGACCGTCCTATGGTCATCGCGCTCAACATGATGGACGAGGTGACCGCCAACGGCGGCGCCGTGGACGTCAACCTGCTCGAGAGCCTGCTGGGCGTGCCTGTTGTTCCCATTAGTGCTGCCCGCAACGAGGGTATTGGCGAGTTGGTGGATCATGCCTTGCACGTGGCGCGGTTCCGCGAGCGTCCCGGTCGCCTGGACTTCTGCGCGCCCGATGGTCCGGACGGCGGCGCGCTGCATCGCTGCATTCACGGCATCGCCAACCTTATCGAGGACCATGCCGCGACGGCGCACATTCCCGTGCGTTTTGCGGCGACCAAGCTGGTTGAGGGCGACGAGCTGGTGACCGAGGCGCTTCACCTGGACCGCAACGAGCTCGACGCCATCGAGCACATCATTAGCCAAATGGAGGGCGAGGCCGGCACCGACCGTCTATCTGCGCTGGCTGACATGCGCTTCGGCTTTATCGGCGACGTGTGCGGGCGTTGCGTCGTCAAGCCGCACGAGAGCCGCGAGCACGTGCGCTCCGTCAAGATTGACCGCATCCTGACGGGTCGCTACACGGCTATCCCGGCGTTCCTGGTGATCATGGGTCTCGTCTTTTGGCTGACGTTTGGCGTGATCGGCGCGGCGTTGCAGGGACTTATGGAGGACGGCATCGCTGCCATCATCGCCTCGGCCGATGCGGGTCTCAAGGCGTTCGGCACCAACGACGTAGTGCGCTCGCTGGCTGTCGACGGCGTGCTTACGGGCGTGGGCAGCGTGCTGACCTTCCTGCCGATTATCGTCGTGCTCTTTTTGTTCCTCTCCATTCTGGAGGACTCGGGCTACATGGCGCGTGTTGCCTTTGTCATGGATAAGGTGCTTCGCCGCTTTGGCCTTTCGGGCCGCAGCTTTGTGCCCATGCTCGTCGGGTTTGGCTGCACCGTGCCGGCTATCATGTCGACCCGTACGCTCCCATCCGAGCACGACCGCAAGATGACCGTCATGCTCACGCCGTTCATGAGCTGCTCGGCCAAGCTGCCGGTTTACGGCTTGCTGTGCGGAGCATTCTTCCCGCAGGCGACGGTCCCCGCCATGGTCTCGCTCTATCTGATTGGCATTGCGGTTGGTTGCATCGCGGCTTTGGTGCTTAACCGCACGGCATTTAAAGGCGACCCGGTGCCGTTTATCATGGAGCTTCCCAATTACCGCCTGCCGAGCGTCAAGACGACGGTGATGCTGGCATGGGATAAGGCCAAAGACTTTATTACCAAAGCCTTTACCATTATCTTTGCTGCTACCGTGGTCATCTGGTTCCTTCAGACGTTCGACATTCGCTTTAATGTGGTCGCCGATCAGTCGCAGAGTCTACTTGCCGGTCTGGGTAGCATTATCGCGCCGGCGCTGGCACCGCTCGGCTTTGGCGACTGGCGTGCATCCACGGCGCTCGTCACCGGACTTATCGCCAAGGAGAGCGTCATCTCGACCCTCACGGTGCTTTTGGGCGCGACCTCGCCTGCGGTGTTGTCGACCATGTTTTCGCCGTTCACCGCCTACGTGTTTTTGGTCTTCACGCTGCTGTATCCGCCCTGCGTGGCTGCCATCGGCGCCGTCAAGAGCGAGCTGGGCGCGCGCTACGCCGTGGCCGTATTCGCATTTCAAGTGACGGTCGCCTGGATCGTGGCGTTTGTCGTGCATTCGGCGGGCATATTGCTGGGATTGGCTTAGGGGCGCGTTGATGCTCCGCGCTTTTGGGCGAGCAACAATTCAATAAAAATGAGCCAAAATACCGTCAATTGTCGGCCTGCGGGGACTGTCCTACGCTGCAGATTGCCGTTCGCTGCCTATTTGCTGCCGTTTACGGATTCGTAAATACTTGCAATCGTCGGTCGATTTAACCGTATTACGCGATGTCGATGCGTATTTTGTGCGCCCCTTTCTACAATCACTTTGTTTCTATTGCCGAACATGTCTTCCGTTTCGCCTGTGTGGGGACGTGGGATGCAATAGTCGTTTGTAGAGGCTCATTGAGGAGGGAATTGATGAAAGAAAAATTCCAATCGTTCGGAAAGGCAATGCTCGTTCCGATTACGCTCATTGCCATTTCCGGTCTCTTTTTGGGTATCGGTAGCGTTTTTACGACCGAACTGACCCTTGTGTCCCTTGGCGTTAATTGGGACTGGTATGCCGCTTCGCCGCTCTTTACGTTCTTCTCGGTATTTAAGGGTCTCGGCGAGGTAATCATTGGAAACCTCGGTGTTTTGTTTGCCGTCGGCTGCGCCTTCTCCTTGTCTCGCAAAGAGAAGGGCTGGGCTGCCTTTTCTGCCCTTGTCTGCTATCTCACCATGCTCAAGACGGTTGAGATTCTGCTTGGAGCAGCTGGCTTGGCTGCCGACAATACAACGGTGGAAGCTCTTCAGAAGGTCGGCCTTACGTCCATTCAGGCGAGTGAGCAGTCCGCACTCTACACTACCTCGCTCGGCTTTTTTGGCTACAGCTCTGGTGTCTTTGGCGGCATTATCGTGGGCTGCCTGGTCGCTTGGATCACCGGCCGTTTTTACAAGACCAAGCTTCCGACGGCGCTGGCGTTTTTTGCGGGCAGTCGAACGGTCCCCATTGTATCGCTGGTCGCCGGTGGCATCCTGGGCGGCATCATGTACTTCGTCTGGCCCGTCATCGGTGGATGCTTCTCGGGTATTGCGACGTTCGTGAAAGGCTCCGGTCTGGTCGGTACGTTTGTCTATCGCTGGGTGCTCGAGAGCCTTGTGCCGTTTGGCTTGCATCCGCTGCTCGAGACGCCCATGTATTGGACTGAGCTTGGCGGCTCCATGGTCGTCGATGGAACGCGCGTGGTGGGCAATAGCGCCATTCAGCTTGCACAGTTCGCTTCTCC
This sequence comes from uncultured Collinsella sp., assembly GCA_900541175.1. GTDB lineage: Bacteria > Actinomycetota > Coriobacteriia > Coriobacteriales > Coriobacteriaceae > Collinsella. Next base: position 99,463 of record UQIT01000003.1, on the reverse strand, counting down.
CAGCAGCGACAAGCTCTTGGTTAGGGCCTTCATGGCTGGTTATGGCATTAACGATTATGCGTTGTTCCCGGGCATCGCCCTTGCTATGTGGTCTTGTGCCAAGCCCCAGAACCGCAAGAAGGTTGCTGGTCTTTTAATCCCCACAGTGATTTCGACTGTTTTCTTTGGTGTTACGGAGCCTATTCTCTTTACGTTCCTGTTTGCCGCCCCCTGGCTCTACTTTGGCGTTTACGCTCCGCTTTCCGGACTGGGTGAAGTTCTCTCGGAAGCAATGGGCGTTTCGGTGTACCAGGGAAATATCAAGGACCTGATCCCATTCTTATTCCGCCCCGAGAAGCTTAATCTGCTTCCGTACCTTATTTTGCTCCCCGCCTTTTTCCTGGCAGCTTTCTTCCTCTTCCGGTTCTTTATTACTAAGTTCGATATCAAGACGCCCGGTCGAGATGATGGTGACGATATTGAGTTGATCAACAGCAGAGCCGAGTTCGAGGCAAAGGCCGCTGAGGCAAAGGGCGAGTCTGGTAGCACTCCCGAGAAGGCAGTCCAGGGCCATGCGACCAAGGACAGCGCGCTTGCTGTCGGCATTGTCGAAGCGCTTGGTGGAGCCGACAACATTGATGATCTTGACAACTGCATCTCACGTCTTCGCGTGATTGTCAAGGATGGTTCTAAGGTTGCAGACGACGAGGTGTTCACCAAGAATCTTGAAGCTATGGGCGTTATCCGCCTGAGCGACAAGGCAATCCAGGTCGTTTACGGTCCTCGTGTCGGCGAAGTCGCTTCTGAGGTGCACGACGTTCTCGGTGACGAGTAAAACGCGCAAGTGGCTTGCAATTGCATAGTGCAATTCCAGGGCTTGGCTTCCTATCGCATGATTTAGGGGGCCAAGCCTTCTTGTTTTAGATTGTCAAGGCAGATACTCAATAGTTCTTCGAATGCGAGAATGCAACTTCCGGTAAAGCAGTTAGGCTTAACGTTCTTAAGATCCATTGGGTGATCGTCATGTATCGTAAAGATCGCGTCTGCCGTCTTGGCGAGCTCGCTGTCTTCGTTGCCGGTAAAAGCGAGGGTCGTAATGCCCGCGTCGTGGCATGCCCTTGCGGTTTCCAGGATGGCTTCTGTCTGGCCCGATTTGGATATGAGCATCATGCAGCTGAGCGTATTTCGGTTGGATTCGACAAACTGATCGGTTTCTAGGAAGTCCTGTATGACGGCCAAAAAGCCAAGTCCAACGAGCTTAGTCGCCATGTACTGCGCAACGATGCGTGAGAAGCCCTCTCCGTTTACTCCGATCATTCTGTTGCGATGCAGTGCGGCGATGAATACGTCTACATCTCCGGTGTGACATACGAAGTGGACGCTACTGTCTTTGAGTGATTGATTCATTTCGCGGGAGACATGCTGAAGGTGCTTGAGATCGTACATCATTTCGCGGTAGCCACGGTAGCCGAGCTTTTTCGAAAGCCTAATGACTGTCGTCATGCTGGTAAAGCATGCCATGGCGACGGGTTTTATGCCAATATCATCGAGGGTGTCGATATTGTTGAGTAGGTATTCGAGTACGCTTTGCTCGGTTTCGGATAGCTTTGCGGCTGAGTAGAGCTTGGAAATCTGCTTTTTATCAACCATCGGTGCTTCCTTCCCGCCGGACGTGTGTGGCCGCTTCCGTTGCGTAAATAATAACTCCTTGGGGAATTCCTTTCCCGCCTTGCAACCGGGGCGGGAAGCGGCCCTCCATGCTGGATACAATATCCAAACACAGGCGAACCATGCAATATTGAATGTGCTAATTGGGGGTTTCGATATGAAACTTACGGTCATAGGTGGCGGTGGCGTCCGCTCCATGTTTTTGGCAAAGAGCATAGCCCAGCAGGCGTCATCGCTTGGAATCGACGAACTTGTGTTTATGGACAATGATCCCGAGAAGCTGCGCATCTACGGTGGCCTTGCCGCCCATGTCTCGGGCATGCTTTGCCCCACGCTTAATTTTTCACTGACGGGCGATGCAGTCGAGGCCGTTAAGGACGCCGATTACGTGATCACGACGATTCGCGTCGGTGGGGACCATATGCGCGTTCGCGATGAGCGCATTGCTCTTTCGCATGGGGTTCTTGGCCAAGAGACGACTGGCGCAGCCGGCGTGTCTTTTGCCATGCGCTCCGTCCCTGCGCTTGCTTCGTATTGCGAGTTAATCAAGAAGTACGCAAAGCCGGACGTCAAGGTGTTTAACTTTACTAATCCCGCTGGCGTCGTATCTCAGGCCCTACGCGATATGGGCTATGATTTTACTTATGGCATTTGCGATGCCCCCTCGGGCATGTTGCATCAGTTTGCCGAGTATAAAGGCGTTGATCCCGCATCGGTTCAGGGCGAGTGCTATGGACTCAACCACCTCTCGTTCTTCCGCAATGTGACGGTTGACGGCGAGGACATCATGTCCGACTTGATCCACGACGACGGGGCATATGCTCATACAGATCTTAGGTTCTTCGAGAAGGACCTCGTCCTAAATCGCGGATGCGTGCCAAATGAGTACCTATACTATTTCTACTATCGCGAGCGCGCCGTTGCCAACGTTCTCTCTTCGCCCCAGACGCGCGGCGAACTAATCGAAGAAATTAATCGAGAAATGACGAGCGAGCTTGCATCTATCGATATTGAGAACGACTTCGAAAAAGGCCTCGCGTGCTTTGAGAAGTGGTACGGAATGCGCGAAAACAACTACATGGCGGCCGAGACGGGTATTCATCGCGACAAGCCGTGGACGTTTGACGTGTACGGCAAAGATGCTGGCGGATATGCAGGTGTCGCGCTCCGCTTCATGGATATTGCTCGCTCTGGCAAGACGCAGCAGATGATCCTGTGTACCCCCAACAATGGCGCCATCCCCGGCCTTCTCGATACAGATGTCATTGAGTCAACGTGCGATATCTCCACCGATGGCTGCGTGCCGCATCGCGTCGAAGCCGATTCTGTGCCCGCGGGAAACCTCGAATTGATTCGTCGCGTCAAGTACTACGAGCGCACCGTGGCGCGTGGCATCGTTAACCGATCGAAGCGCGACATTGTCGAGAGCCTCGCGATGCACCCGCTCGTTAATTCGTACTCCTTGGCGAAAGATATCGCCGCGCAGTACTTTGAGCTTAACCGCGACTACATCGACGGCTGGACAGACTAGTCTGGACGTTAAAACTAGAAATTATGGATGGGCGGACCGGCGTTTATATTGGCGCCCGTTCGCCCTGCTTAGTAAGAAAACGGGTATAGAGTGAACTTGCGAGAGAACTTCAATGTCTTTCTGGAATCGGGCGATCGGGCGAAGGAATGCCGGAGTGGCTGCACGATGGCGTTATATATCCCCTTGTTTGTTATGAGCGCGCTTCAAATTGGTGTATCAAACGTTGCAACTGAGCTCGCCTATATCTATCCGTCCATTACGCTTATTTGCACTGTGGTCGCGGCCTTTTTAAACCTGCTTCTATCGAATGTGGCTTTTTCATTATTTGCCGTCGACCGGTCCAAAGAGACGGTGCAACCTGCTCGAACCCCTCCGGTTTATCTCATGGCCTCGACGGTTCCCCTCCAGATTTCTGGGGCGCTGCTAATTTATTTGGTTCACTTGATTTTATCGGCAATTGTAGTCTTTGCCTCGCTTGCGAGCAGTCAGCTCGGGGTGTTGTGCTCGCTTGTGGTGGCAGTAATCGTGACGCTTCTTTCCGCGTCGTTCGTATTCGTGTTAATTGAAGATGCGGACGTGGAGCAGAGGGGACTACGAGGCATTCGGTTTGCACCACGCTACATCATGCGTTCGGTCACGGTGCTTCGTTCCTCCTGGAGAGAAATCGCGCGTCCCGCAACGCTGCTGGTGGCATGGAACCTGGTTGCAAGTTGCGCTATCCAGGTTCTTGTTGGATGGGTAGTTTCGAGTGCGGCGCTGCCGTCGGCACTTTCAGTGACGGCGCTTGTGCATGAGGGACTTTATTATGGGGCGTTTGCTTATATGCTGCTTTTGCTGGTTCATTGTGCGGTTGCGAGTTGGCTCGAAATTGACGTGCTCATGGGGGTGTCCTTGTGCGTATCCGAGCAGGCGCGATAGCCCGAAGATGAAGCCGCGTTTTCGACATTGAGTTCCTGCGTACCTTGCTTTCTAAGTAGAATTGGCGCGCCGTCTGTTAACAATCGTTTTCCAAGAATTCTTTTGTTGCTCATTTTATAAACTTCTCATTGCTATAATCGCCCACCGCTCAAGATAATCGGAGAGGTTTTCCTATATGGCTCAAACAAAGCAAGACGGCATCACGCTCAGGCAGTGGCTCCCGCTCATCGGGCTCACCTGCTGCGCGTTCGTGTTCAACACGTCGGAGTTCATGCCCATCGGCCTGCTGACCGACATCGCTGCATCGTTTTCGCTCACCGAGGCCCAAGCTGGCATCATGATCTCGGTCTATGCCTGGGGCGTCATGCTGCTGTCGTTGCCGCTCATGGTGTTTGCCTCGCGCTTCGAGTTCAAGCGGATGCTGCTGGGCGTGCTGGCCGTGTTCTCGCTCGGTCAGTTCCTGTCCGCTGTGGCGCCGACCTATCCCATCCTGGTCTGCGCGCGCCTGGTGGTCGCTTGCGCACATGCCGTGTTCTGGTCAGTCGCCTCGATTATGGCCTCGCGCCTGGTCGACACTCGCCACGGCGCGCTCGCCATCAGCATGATCGCCACGGGCTCGTCCATCGCGCAGATCTTTGGCCTGCCTCTCGGTCGCGCCATTGGCTTGGCCGTGGGCTGGCGCATGACGTTTGCCGTGGTCGGGGGCCTCTCAGCCATCGCGGTCGTCTACCAGGCAGCGGTGTTCCCGGCCATGCCGGCGGGTGAGCGCTTTACCGTCAAACAGCTGCCCGAGCTGCTCAAGAACCCTCTCCTCATCGCGCTCTACGCAGTCACGGTCTTCATGGCGACCGGCTATTACGCAAGCTACAGCTATATCGAGCCATTCCTGGCGCAGGTCGCGCACGTCGATGCGGGCGCCATCACCATGACGCTGACGGCGTTTGGCTGTTCCGGCTTGGTGGGCAGCTGGCTGTTCAGCCGCCTGTTCGACGGGCACCGTTTTCCGTTCCTTGCTATCACGCTTTCCGGCGTGCCGGTGGCTCTGCTGCTCATGGGGCCGGCCGCATCGTCGCTCGTGACAGTGCTTGCCGTCTGCGCACTGTGGGGTTGCTGCGCCACGGCCTTTAACGTGGCGTTTCAGGCCGAGCTCATCAAGCACACGCCGGCAGATTCGTCGGCCGTCGCCATGTCGATCTTCTCGGGCCTGTTTAACCTCGGTATTGGCACGGGCACCGCAATCGGCGGCGCCGTGGTTTCGGGTCCCGGTATCGCTTGGATCGGCTTCGCGGGTGGGGCGATTGCCGTCGTGGGCGTCATCCTCGCCATCACGGTGATGTTCCCAGCCATACGCCGCGCAAAGCCCGTCGCCTAGCCACATCCTCCTCATCAGTTGCGGTGAAACAGTTCCTGTTTAAGGCCTCTGAAGGCCCAAGCAGGAACTATTCCACCGCAACTTATTTTGGGGAAGAGGATACAAGCTGGGCATACAATGGGTGGCGTTGCGTGAAGGATTTCCGGGAGGCTGTTATGTGGGCATACGAGACGACGTTCTATCAGATCTATCCGCTGGGCTTTTGCGGGGCTCCGCGCGAAAACGCCGCGCCCGTTGCCGAGGATGAGCTCGCCCAGGCTGCCAACGCCGCGCCCAACCCCGATGCTCCTATCATGAAAATCGCCCAATGGGCCGACTACCTGCAGGAACTCGGCGTTGGCGCCGTGCTCATCAACCCACCGCTCGAGTCTGATAGCCATGGCTACGATACGCGTAGCCTGCGCCATATCGACCGCCGCCTGGGTGGGGATGCCGATTTTGCCGCCGTATGCGAGACGCTGCACGCCCACGGCATCCGCGTGGTACTCGATGCGGTCTTCAACCATGTGGGCCGTGGCTTTTGGGCCTTCCGCGATGTGCAGGAGCGTAAGTGGGACTCGCCCTACAAGGATTGGTTCCACATCAGCTTTGACGGCGACTCCTGCTACGGCGACGGCTTTTGGTACGAGGGCTGGGAAGGCCATTTTGAGCTCGTGAAGCTCAACTTGCAAAACCCTGCCGTGGTCGATTACCTGCTCGAGTCCGTGCGCCGCTGGGCCGAGGTCTTTGGCGTCGACGGCCTGCGTCTGGACGTCGCCTATATGCTCGACCGCGACTTTATGCGCCGCCTACATGCCTTTACCCGCGAGCTCAAGCCCGACTTCGTGCTGATCGGCGAGACGCTCCACGGCGACTACAACCAGATCGTCAACGACGAGATGCTCGACTCCTGCACCAACTACGAGTGCTACAAGGGCCTGTACTCTAGCTTTAACTCGGTCAATATGTTCGAGATCGCGCACTCGCTGCACCGTCAGTTTGGCGGCGACCCCTGGTGCATCTACCGCGGCAAGCACCTGCTGTCGTTTGTCGACAACCACGACGTGCCGCGCCTGGCAAGCATCCTTACCGACAAATCGTGCCTGCGTCCCGCCTATGGCATGCTCTTTGGCATGCCGGGCATCCCGTGCGTCTACTATGGCAGCGAGTGGGGAATTGCTGGCGAAAAGGGCGGCCCCGATGGCGACTGGGCGCTGCGACCTGCGCTCGATGAGCCTGCGCCCAACGAGCTGACGGCTTTCATCAAGCAGCTCACGCACCTGCGCGCAGCCGACGACGCGGCGGCCCGTGCTCTCAACTACGGTGCCTATCGCAACGTGGTGATCCAGAACAAGCAGCTGCTGTTCGAGCGCACCTGCGACGACGCGACGGTGCTCGTGGCGGTGAACGCCGTGAACGAGCCTTACACCTTTGGCGCCGGCGAGCTCAACGGGTCCTTTGTCGACCTGCTTGCCGACGGCGTGCCCACGGTCGAGCTGGCGGGCTCTCTTGAGCTTGCGCCCTACGAGGTGCGCTATCTGTTGAGGGTCTAGATCATGACGGCGTCTGATGAGGGCTATCAACATATTGAGCATGGGTTTGAACCCGTGTTCGACCAGCACTCGCGCGTTTTGGTGCTCGGGTCGTTTCCCTCGGTGCTTTCGCGCGCCAATGCCTTTTATTACGGCAACCCTCAGAATCGCTTTTGGCGCGTGATGGCCGCGTGTCTCGGCGTGCCTGTGCCGCCCAACGAGGGCGATTCTTTGGCAAGCGGTGAGCCCGCGACGCTCGACGCCTCGATTGCTGCTAAGCGATCCATGCTGCTGAACGGCGGCGTGGCCCTGTGGGACGTGATCGAGAGCTGTGACATTAAGGGCTCGAGTGACGCGAGCATTCGCAACGTTGTGCCGGCACATATCGAGCGCATTGCGGACAATACGCCTATTGAGCAGGTGGTATGCAACGGAGGTGCAGCTGGCCGGCTCTACAAGCGCTATCTACAAGAACGCACCGGGCTGCCCGCCATCGTCCTGCCCTCGACGAGTCCCGCCAATGCCGCCTGGCGTCTGGAGCGTCTTGTTGAACGTTGGCACGAAGCCGTTGGCTGGGCCGCTCTCTAATTTAGATATCTGATTGGGCGCGGGCGCCGAGGCGTTTCAGAACGCCTCGCCAGATCGGCGCGGGCACGGCTGGCTCGGCGCAAACCATGCCGTCGTCATCGACGCTACCGGCATTGCCGCCGCCAAGTCGCTGCGCATGCTCGATGGAGCAGCCCATGCGAACGGCGCCTACGAGCTTGTCCATCGCTTCGGAAAATGGCCGGCGCAAGAAGCCCATACGCGAGGAGTGGCGAAGCGCCGCAATACCGCTGCCGGCACAGACGACAACGCCGCCACACCACAATTGGTCATGGCGCTCACATGCCTCGTGCAGACGAACGGCGGTCCCGCGCGCCTGCTTAGCGCCCTCTTGTGCGGCTCGAATCGCGGCATAGACGCGCGTTCCCGTGCCGCCAAAGCGCTCAAGCGCCTGCTCGATAGCTGTCAACGTCTCATCGTCAGCCACATCTTCAATGGCCAACACGATGCCATCGGCAACGCTGCCGGCATCATCCGTCTCCAAATCAACCGGGCGGGGGAGCGCGGTGCCGGAAAGCTGGGTATAGGCGGCGATGGCATCCTGCAGGTCCCAAAGCAAAAACTCAAGATCGGCGCTATCGGGAATACTGACATACGCAATGGTTTGCAGCGTTTTGGGCTTATCGCCGCGCGCGATCGTCTCCATGCCGCCTCCTTTCCGGTTGGTTTCCGTTTAGGTTACACCGTCTGACGGCGCCCCGCCGCGCTATCCTAGTGCAACCCTTACGAAAGGAATGCCATGCGTCTGCCCATGAATACCTCGCTTGCCACGCTTAAACCCTCCGGCATCCGTCGGATTAACGCGCTCGCTGCCCAGCACCCAGGGTGCATCGCGCTTGCGCTCGGCGAGCCCGATTTTTCCACGCCCGATGTGATTGGCGCCGAGGTGACCGCTTCGTTGGACCGCGGCGACACGCACTATCCGCCCAACAACGGTCGCCCCGCTCTGCGCGAAGCGCTGTCTGCCTACATGGGGGATGCGGGCCTTACGTTTTCGGCCGACGAGGTCATCCTGACCGACGGCGCGACCGAGGCCCTGTCGGCAACATTCATGGCTATGCTCAACCCCGGCGACGAGGTCATTATCCCCACGCCGGCCTTTGGCCTGTACGAGAGCATCGTCGTGGCCAACCACGCCAAAGCGGTCTTTTTGGATACGGAGCCTACGCAATTCCAGATTGACGAGGAGGCGCTTCGTGCCTGTGTGACGCCGGCGACCAAGGCTATCGTCATCTGCTCGCCCAACAATCCCACGGGATGCATCCTCGACGCGGCATCGCTCGACGCCGTGGCGCGCGTAGCGGAGCAGGCGGGCATCTACGTGGTCTGCGACGACGTATATAACCGCCTGGTCTACGTGGACGGCTACGAGCGCTTTGCCCAGCGCCACTCGGAGCTGCGCGAGCAGACGGTGGTCATCGAGAGCTTCTCCAAGCCATGGGCTATGACCGGCTGGCGCCTGGGTTGGCTCGCAGCGGCGGCACCCGTCATCGCCGAGATCGCCAAGGCTCACCAATACCTAGTATCGAGCGCCGTCTCCTTCGAAATGGGCGCCGCAGCCCGAGCCCTCACCGTCGACCCAACCCCCATGCTCAAAGTCTACCGAGCCCGCCGCGAACGCGTGCTCGCAGCCTTAGACGCCATGGGCCTGGACGTCGTGGAGCCCGCGGGCGCCTTCTACGCCTTCCCCAGCATCAAACAGCATGGCCTAACAAGCGAAGACTTCTGCATCAAGGCCATCAAAGAAGCAAACGTAGCCCTAGTCCCGGGCGACTGCTTCGGCACCGAAGGCCACATCCGCCTAAGCTACTGCGTCTCCGACAAGGATTTGGACGAAGGTCTCCGCCGCCTGTCCACCTTCGTCTCAACCCTATAGCCATCAGGGACGCAACACATCAGCCCACCGACCCAAGCATTATGAGTGGGGGCGTCAGCCAACGAAAACCCGGGCTGCCCAAAGTCAACGCAGGCACGCGCCGCCGAAGGCCAGGCGCAAGGTTTTCGTAGATTCCGCACGAGCCGAAGGCCACTTAATGTGGCCTTCGTGCGAGCCAGGACTTGACCGAGCGAAAACCTTGCGCCTGGCCTTCGGCGGTGCGGCCGGATGGTGGAATTGTGTACAGCCCGGTTTTCCGTTGACCGACGCCGGGGTCCCCGCCATAATACTTTCGGTTCACGCACGAATCCGCTGCCAGAGACAGCCGGTGCAAACGGGCATCGCCCGCGAGCTTAATGGGATATCCCGCCAGCCGAGGTGGTCGAGTAGATATGTCTTCTCGCCCCCGTCGCTCATGCAGCGCGGGGGCTTTCTTTTTGGACATGCCCCCGTCACGTCCTTGTGGCGGACCGTGCCCGGAAAGAAATCGAGGAGGTGTAATTCATGCCCCAGCAGTACAAAATCGACAAGGTTGCAGAGATCGAGTCCCGTATCGCCGAGAACGCCGGTCTGTTCGTCGTCAACTACAACGGTCTGACGGTTAAGCAGGCTCAGGAGCTGCGTCATCAGCTTCGCGAGTGCGGCGCCGAGATGAAGGTCTACAAGAACAACCTGGTCAAGATCGCTCTCAAGAACCAGGAGCAGCCCGAGCTCGACGAGATCCTCGCCGGCCCCGTCGCTTATGTGTTCTACGAGACCGAGCCGGTCGAGGCCGCTAAGACCCTTAAGGACTTCTCCGCTAAGTCCAAGGGCGTCCTTGAGATCAAGGGCGGTATCTCCGACGGCAAGGCCGTTTCCGCTGATGATGTTAAGGCTATCGCCGAGCTGCCCACCAAGGACCAGCTTCTCGGCCAGATCGCCGGTCTCATCTCCGGTTTCGCTCGCGACATCGCTGTCTGCGTCAACGGCGTTTCCTCTGGTCTCGCTCGTTCGATCCAGCAGGTCTCCGAGCAGAAGGCAGCCTAGTCGCTGTTTTCACCCGCGGCGGCAACGCCGCACCCCTGGCGCATTCGCGCCGTGTTTTAACTGATCTCCGTGCACAGACACGGAAACCGAAAGGACTTAGAAATGGCTAAGCTTACCACCGATGAGATCATCGATGCTCTTAAGGAAATGACCCTTCTCGAGGCTTCCGAGCTCGTTAAGGCTATCGAGGACACCTTCGGCGTTTCCGCCGCTGCTCCTGCCGCTGTTGTCGCCGCTCCCGCTGCTGGCGCTGCTGAGGCCGAGGAGAAGACCGAGTTTGACGTCGTGCTCGAGGGCTTCGGCGACAACAAGATCCAGGTCATCAAGGCCGTCCGTGAGCTCACCAACCTTGGCCTGAAGGAGGCCAAGGAGGTCGTCGAGGGCGCTCCCAAGGCTGTTCTCGAGGGTGCCAAGAAGGAGGACGCCGAGGCTGCCAAGGAGAAGCTCGAGGCTGCTGGCGCTGCTGTCACCCTCAAGTAATCAGGCTTTCTCGCCAGATTTCTTTGCAGACGGGGTTCGCATTGCGAGCCCCGTCTTTTTCGTTTTGATCCCTCTATTTTGTTGGCTTGGCATACAAATTGCTGCCGCTTGCGGTGCTTTGGGGTCGCTACCGTTGGGCGATAAAATTGCACCATTCGAGCAATAATTTGCGTTGACCTGCTGAAGAATGGCGCTTGCCTACAGTAACGTTAATTAACGGCGGTAAGATAAACCGGTATCGCAATTTGGTCTGCGGCCGCCGTGCCGCACGCACAGGGCGCATCCTGCGCCTGCGAAAGGATCCCTGAATACTATGAAGGCAATCATCCCCGCCGCCGGTCTTGGCACGCGTTTTCTGCCTGGCACCAAGTGCACGCCTAAAGAGATGCTGCCGGTGCTCGACAAGCCGGTCATCCAGTACGTCGTCGAGGAGGCGCTCGACCCCGAGGAGGTCGACGACGCCATTATCGTCACCTCTCCCGGCAAGCCCGAGTTGCTGAGCTACTTCCAGCCCGATCGTTCGCTCGAGAACCTGCTGCGCGAGCGCGGCAAGGATGCTTATGCCGACGCCGTCGCCCATGCGGGCGGTATGCCGGTCGACTTCCGCTATCAGTACGAGCCCAAGGGCCTCGGTCACGCCATTCGCTCTGCCGCTGACGCTGTGGCGGGGGAGAACTTCCTGGTTCTTCTGGGCGACTACGTTGTGCCCAACCGCGACATCTGCGACAAGATGCTTGCCGTCTCCAAGGAGCACGGTGGCGCTTCTGTTATCGCCGTTGCCGCGTGCGCTCCCGAGGAAGTCAGCCGCTATGGCGTTATCGCCGGCGATCGCGTGGGCGCTCTCGAGGGCTTCGAGAATGCCGCCGACGACGAGCCCGGTGCCGTTTGGCGCATCGGCGGCCTGGTCGAGAAGCCCGCTCCCGAGGCGGCTCCGTCCAACCTGTACATCGTCGGTCGCTACCTGCTGAGCCCGTTGGTCATGGACTTGCTCGCCGATCAGCAGGCCGGTAAGGGCGGCGAGATCCAGCTGACCGACGCTATGGCCCGTTCGCTCGATCGCGAGGCCATGTACGCTGTTGTCATCGACCCGCTGTCGGGCTACGATACCGGTACCCCGTCTGGCTGGATGGCCACCAACGCCCTCATGGCTGCAAGCGATCCTCGCTTTGCCGGCGCCTTCTGGGATGCCATCGACGAGCGCGGCGGTTTGATGCGCAAATAAGCCTTTCGGGCATCGACATTTACGGGCGCGGACCTCGGTTCGCGCCCGTTTTTTATAAGAGCTACGATTGCTGGTTCTCTGTTCACAGAAAATATATGAACAGATGTTCGATACACATACATCTACCTGCGAATTTTCTGTCGAAAAACTTTGCTACTCCAAAAACTCAATCACGTCAAGGCTTTTCTTGCTCAACGGTCGGTACCTGATAAACTATTAGGTTGCGATAACTGGCGAAGCTATGCCTCGCCAATCCACCGAGCATTTCCGTGAAGGAGGAAAAACCTGGTGACCTACGCATACACTGCCACTGAGCGCAAGCGCGTCAGCTTCGGGAAAATCCCGGAGGCCATGGAGCTCCCCAACCTTATCTCTGTTCAGAGGGAATCCTTTGAGCGTTTTAAGGACGAGGGCCTTCGTGAGGCGTTCAAGGAATCCAGCCCCATCCAGAGCCAGAACCATGTTCTCGAGGTTACCTTCGGCGAGCATCAGTTTGGCGACCCCGCGCACACCGTCGAGGAGTGCCGCGAGAAGGACATGACCTATCAGGCCCCGCTTCTGACTGACGTCCGTCTCACCAACAAGGAGACCGGCGAGATCAAGGAGCAGCTCGTCTTTATGGGCGACTTCCCCATGATGACCGATCAGGGCACCTTCATCATCAACGGTACCGAGCGTATCGTCGTCTCGCAGCTCGTCCGCTCCCCGGGCGTGTACTACAGCTCCGAGATGGATTCGGGCAAGCAGATCTACAAGGCTCAGATCATCCCGTCCCGCGGTGCCTGGCTTGAGTTTGAGGTCGACAAGCGCGACCAGCTCATGGTCTCCATCGACCGTAAGCGCAAGCAGAGCGCCACGATGTTCCTGCGCGCCCTTGGCATCGCCGTCACCAACGACGATATCATCGAGCTGCTCGGCAACTCCGATGTGATCAAGCGCACCCTCGAGCGCGATACCGCCCTCACTCGCGAGGACGCCCTCATCGAGATTTACCGTCGTCTGCGCCCGGGCGAGCCTCCCACCGTGGATGCTTCCCGCAGCCTGCTCGAGGGCCTGCTCTTCAACCCGCAGCGCTACGATCTGGCCCGCGTCGGTCGTTACAAGGTCAACAAGAAGCTCAACCTCACCACTGAGGAAGAGGTCACGGTGCTCACCGACGAGGATATCGTCGCTACGCTGCGCTACCTGCTGTCCCTCGCTGCCGGCGAGCAGGGCTTCAAGGTCGACGACATCGACCACTTTGGCAACCGCCGCATCCGCACCGTCGGCGAGCTCGTCGCCAACCAGTTCCGTATCGGCATGAGCCGTATGGAGCGCGTCGTCCGTGAGCGCATGAGCTCCCAGGACATCGACGAGATCACCCCGCAGTCGCTCATCAACATCCGTCCGATCGTGGCCTCTATCAAGGAGTTCTTCGGTTCCTCGCAGCTCTCGCAGTTCATGGACCAGGCGAACCCCCTGACCGGTCTGACTCACAAGCGCCGTCTGTCCGCACTCGGCCCTGGCGGCCTTGCCGGCCACAAGTCGGGTTCCAGCCGCCGCACCAACGTGCCGACGGCCGTCCGCGACGTTCACAACTCGCACTACAGCCGCATGTGCCCGATCGAGACCCCCGAAGGCCCCAACATCGGCCTGATCGGCTCGCTCGCCCTCTACGCCCGCGTCAACGAGTATGGCTTCATCGAGGCCCCGTTCCGTCGTGTCGAGAACGGCGTTGCCACCGATCAGATCGACTGGATGACCGCTGACGAGGAAGAGAAGCACGTCATCGCGCCGGCCAACACGCCGCTCGATCCCAAGACCAACGAGTTCATCACGACCGATGCCGAGGGCAAGATCGTCCGTCCGCATACCGTGATCGCCCGTACCCGCGACTTCGACGGCTCCTTCGGCGCTCCCGCCGACGTGCCTGTCGAGGACGTCGACTACATGGACGTCTCGCCGCGTCAGATGCTCTCCGTCGCAGCCACGCTGATTCCGTTCCTCGAGCACGACGACGCCAAGCGTACGCTCATGGGCGCCAACATGCAGCGTCAGGCCGTGCCGCTGGTTCACCCCGCCGCTCCCTATGTCGGTACCGGCATGGAGCGCCGCGCCGCTCTGGACTCCGGCGAGGTCACCCTGGCCAAGAACGCCGGCGAGGTCATCTTTGCCGACGCCGCCAAGATCATCGTCAAGCATGCCGGCGGCATGGACGAGTATCACCTTGCCAAGTACCAGCGCTCCAACCAGTCCACCTGCATCAACCACCGTCCGCTCGTGCGCGTCGGTGACACCGTTGAGCAGGGCGAGCCCCTGGCTGACGGTCCTTCGACCGATCATGGCGAGCTCGCACTGGGCCAGAACCTCACCGTGGCATACATGCCGTGGGAAGGCTTCAACTACGAGGACGGTATCGTCGTGTCCGAGCGCCTGGTGGCCGAGGACCTGCTGACGACCATTAACATCACCCGTCACGAGATCGATGCCCGCGACACCAAGCTCGGTCCCGAGGAGATCACCCGCGAGATCCCGAACCTCTCCGAGGATATGCTTGCCAACCTCGACGAGGACGGCATCATCCGCATCGGCGCTGAGGTCGGCCCTGGCGACATCTTGGTCGGCAAGGTCACGCCTAAGGGCGAGAGCGCTCTGACCGCCGAGGAGCGCCTGCTGCGCGCCATCTTCGGTGCCAAGGCCCATGACGTCCGCGACACCTCCCTTAAGATGCCTCACGGCGCTTACGGCCGCGTCATCGACGTCGTCCGCTTTAGCCGCGAGAACGGCGACGATCTGGCCCCCGGCGTCAACGAGCAGGTGCGCGTCTACGTCGCCCAGCGTCGTAAGATCCAGCAGGGCGATAAGATCGCCGGCCGCCACGGCAACAAGGGTGTTATCTGTAACGTTCTGCCGGTCGAGGACATGCCTTACATGGCTGACGGTACCCCGATCGACGTTATCCTCAACCCGCTGGGCGTTCCTTCGCGTATGAACGTCGGCCAGCTGCTCGAGTGCCACCTTGGCTGGGCTGCTGCCTGCGGTTGGGATACCGAGCAGGCCGACTCCGACAAGTACGTCCCCGGTCCGTTCTTCACCGCCACGCCCGTCTTCGACGGCGCCAAGGAGGACGAGATCGCCGAGGTCATTCGTCGTGCCAACAAGAACATGCTCAACAAGGCCACCGCTGCCTTTGGCGATCACATGCGCCCCGAGTTCGTCACCCAGCTTGACGAGCGCGGCAAGACCCGTCTGTTCGACGGCCGCACCGGCGAGGAGTTCCGTGAGCCCATTACCGTGGGTACGTCCTACATCCTCAAGCTCGGCCACATGGTCGACGACAAGATCCACGCCCGTTCGACCGGCCCTTACAGCTTGGTTACCCAGCAGCCTCTGGGCGGCAAGGCCCAGTTCGGCGGCCAGCGCTTCGGCGAGATGGAAGTTTGGGCACTGTACGCGTACGGTGCGTCCAACGTCTTGCAGGAGATCCTGACCGTCAAGTCCGACGATACCGTGGGCCGCGTCAAGACCTACGAGTCCATCGTCAAGGGCGAGAACGTCCCGGTTCCGGGTATCCCCGAGTCCTTCAAGGTTCTCGTCAAGGAGATTCGTTCGCTCGCACTGGACATCGAGCCCATGCACGATGCCGACGAGGACGCCTCCGCCCCTGTGACCGCCGAGGAGACCTCCGCTCTCGACGACCTGGCTGCGCTCGCCGGCGTTGACGCCGACGTCGAGGCCCAGGATGCCGAGACCGCCGAGGCACCCGAGGCTGTCGCCGCCACGACCACTGATAAGGAGTAGTTGACTGTGGCAGATTTCGAAGCTACTGATTTTGACTCGGTAAAGATCTCCCTTGCCTCCGCCGACCAGATCCGTTCCTGGTCGCACGGTGAGGTCAAGAAGCCGGAGACCATCAATTACCGTACCCTCAAGCCCGAGAAGGACGGCCTGTTCTGCGAGAAGATCTTCGGTCCCGCCAAGGACTGGGAGTGCTCCTGCGGCAAATACAAGGGCATCCGCTTTAAGGGCATCGTCTGCGAGCGCTGCGGCGTCGAGGTCACCTCGGCCAAGGTGCGTCGCGACCGCATGGGCCACATCGAGCTCGCCGCTCCCGTGTCCCACATCTGGTACTTCAAGAGCCCCACGAGCTTCCCGATGAGCCGTATGCTCGACATCAAGTCCAAGGACCTCGAGAAGGTTCTGTACTTTGCCAGCTACATCATCACCGAGGTTGACTACGAGGCTCGCGAGGCCGACGCCGACGACCTGCGCGAGGAGCTCGCCGCCGATCTGGAAGAGATCGATGCCGAGTGCGCCCGCCAGATCGAGTCCCTCAAGGAGCAGGGCAACCCCGAGAACTTTGACGAGTTCTCCGACGAGGAGCCGCTGACCCCCGAGGAGATCGCCTCTGGCATCGTCGACATCGAGGAAGAGTGCAAGGACGAGAAGCAGCTCCGCACGGACGCCTTCAACGCCTTCATGAAGCTCAGCGAGCGCGACCTCATTTCCGATGAGCCGCTGTTCCGTGAGATGACCCGTTACTACTCCATGTACTTCAAGGGTGGCATGGGTGCCGAGGCCGTCCGCGACCTGCTTGCTGCCATCGACCTCCCTTCCGAGGCCGAGAAGCTCAAGGCCATCATCGCCGACGAGGACTCCCAGAAGCAGAAGCGCGAGAAGGCCGTTAAGCGCCTCGAGGTCGTTGACGCCTTCCTGAAGGGCGGCAACAGCCCCGCGAACATGATCCTGGACGTCATTCCGGTCATTCCGCCCGATTTGCGCCCGATGGTCCAGCTTGACGGCGGCCGCTTCGCCGCGTCCGACCTCAACGACCTGTACCGTCGCGTGATCAACCGTAACAACCGACTCAAGCGCCTGCTCGACCTGGACGCCCCTGCGATCATCGTGAACAACGAGAAGCGCATGCTCCAGGAGTCCGTGGACGCCCTGTTCGACAACGGCCGTCGTGGTCGCCCGGTCTCTGGCCGTGGCGGTCGCCCGCTCAAGTCGCTCGCCGAGGCCCTCAAGGGCAAGCAGGGTCGTTTCCGTCAGAACCTGCTGGGTAAGCGTGTCGACTACTCCGGCCGTTCGGTTATCGTTACCGACCCCAAGCTGCTGCTGCACCAGTGCGGTCTGCCCAAGACCATGGCGCTGGAGCTCTTCAAGCCCTTCGTCATGAAGCGCCTGGTCGAGCTCGGCAAGGTCGAGAACATCAAGGGCGCCAAGCGCGCTATCGACCGAGGTGCCACCTTTGTGTGGGACATCCTCGAAGAGGTCATTGACGGCCGCGTCGTGCTGCTCAACCGTGCACCGACCCTGCACCGTCTGTCCATCCAGGCCTTTGAGCCGGTGCTGGTCGAGGGCAAGGCTATCCACCTGCATCCGCTGGTCTGCTCGCCCTTCAACGCCGACTTCGACGGCGACCAGATGTCTGTCCACGTGCCGCTGTCCAGCCAGGCTCAGGCCGAGGCCCGCGTGCTCATGCTCTCTGCGAACAACCTGCGCTCGCCGGCATCCGGCAAGCCGGTCAACATCCCTTCGCAGGACATGATCATCGGTGTGTACTACCTCACCCAGGTTCGCGAGGGTCTGCCGGGCGAGAACCACGTGTTCTCGAGCTTCGACGACGCGCTGCACGCCTATGACTGCCGCTCCGAGGTCGACATGCAGGCCAAGATCCAGGTCCGCGTGTCCGCTGCCGATGCCAACGTTATCAACGAGGACGGCACCCGTATCTTCCGCGTCAAGAACGGCAAGAACGAGTTTGTCGACTACGACGTCACCGGCAACAAGACCGCGCGCTTCGAGACCTCTATCGGCCGCATCATCTTCAACCGCCAGTGCCTGCCCGAAGACTATGAGTTCATGAACTACAAGATGGTCAAGGGCGACGTGGCCAAGCTGGTTGCGGACTGCTGCGATCGTTACCCCGAGGCCAAGGTCGGCCCGATCCTCGACGCCATCAAGTACTCCGGTTTCCACTACGCTACCCGCGCCGGCCTCACCATCTCGGTGTGGGACGCTCTCATCCCTGCCGAGAAGCAGGAGCTGCTCGACCGCGCCCAGGCCAACGTCGACCAGATCAACGAGTACTTCGAGGAGGGCTTCATCAACGAGACGGAGCGCCACATCGAAGTCGTTAACGAGTGGACCGCTTGTACCGATAAGGTTGCAGCGCTCATGCTCGACATGTTCGACGAGGAGAACCCGCTGTACATGATGGCCGACTCCGGCGCCCGTGGTTCTAAGACCCAGCTGCGTCAGCTCGGTGGCATGCGTGGCCTGATGGCAGACATGTCCGGCGAGACGATCGACCTTCCCATTAAGGCGAACTTCCGCGAGGGCCTGCTGCCGCTCGAGTACTTCATTTCGACCTACGGCGCCCGTAAGGGCCTGGTCGATACCGCATCCCACACCTCGGACTCTGGTTACCTGACCCGTCGTCTGGTCGACGTGGCCCAGGACGTCATCGTCCGCGAAGAGGACTGCGGTACGCACGAGGGCGTCACCTACAACCTCATCATCCCCGGCACCACCGACCTCAACACCGACCTCGTCGGCCGTTGCTTCATTGAGGACGTCGTGGCTCCCGATGGCACCGTGCTCTTTGAGCAGGACGGCTACATCGAGAAGGTCGCCGACATCCAGAAGATGGTCGATGCGGGCCTCAAGAAGGTCAAGCTCCGCGCGCTGCTCACCTGCCGCTCCAAGTACGGCGTGTGCCAGAAGTGCTACGGCTGGGATCTTTCCACCCGTCGTCCGGTCGCCATCGGTACCGCAGTCGGCATTATTGCCGCCCAGTCCATCGGCGAGCCCGGCACGCAGCTTACGATGCGTACCATTCACTCCGGCGGCGTCGCTGGCGTCGACGATATTACGCAGGGTCTGCCTACGGTCAGCCGTATGTTCGATATCGTCGGCAACGTCAACGAGAAGATCCTGGGTCGCGAGGCCGAGCTGGCTCCGTACTCCGGTCACCTCTCGATTAAGCCTGAGAAGTCCGAGTACGTGCTGACGCTCACCGACTCCGAGGATCACTCCCGTGTCCTCGACGAGCGTCGCGTCCCCGCTTCGGTGCGCTTCATGCCCGAGATCGAGGACGGCTGCGAGGTTCGCGCCGGTGACCAGATCACCAAGGGCTTCGTCAACTTCCGCAACCTGCGCAAGCTGACCGACATCGAGTCGACGATGCACACCTTCGTCGAGAGCGTCAAGGACGTTTACACCAGCCAGGGCGTCGACCTGAACGACAAGCACATTGAGGTGCTCGCACGTCAGATGCTGCGTCGCGTTCAGATCACCAACCCCGGTGACTCCAAGTACCTGCTTGGTCAGTATGTCGACCGCTACGAGTTCGCCGACGAGGTCGAGCGCGTTGCCCGTCTGGGCGGTCAGGCTCCTGTGGCCGAGCCCGTCATCCTGGGTACGCTCAAGGTCGCGTCCAACATCGACTCCTGGCTGTCGAGCGCTTCGTTCATCCGTACCGCCGGCGTCCTTACCGAGGCTGCCATCGAGGGCAAGGTCGACCACCTGCTCGACCTTAAGTCCAACGTCATCGTCGGTAAGAAGATCCCGGCTGGTACTGGCCTCAAGCCGTATGCCAACGCCAAGCTGACGTATCGCACGGCCGACGGCTATGTCGACATCGACGGCCCGGCTTCGCCCAACGCCAAGTCGCTGCCCGAGTGGGCTCCTGTGGAGCTCAAGGACCTGGACGAGCAGCTCCCGCAGCAGCTCGACTGGGCCGGCTACGACGAGTTCGGTGGTGCTGACGGTTCGTTCACCCGCAACGGCCACACCATCTCCGCCGAGAAGGCTCGCCTGTACCTGTTCGACGACCTGGGCGTGTCGCAGCGCTGGACCAACAAGTTCAGCGAGGTCGGCATCGAGACGGTCGGCGACCTGGTCGGTAAGTCCGAGGAGGATCTGCTGCGCATCGATGGCATCGGTGCCAAGGCAATCGAGGAGCTCCGTGACGGCCTGGAGGCCCACGACCTGCTCTACATCCTCGAGAACAACGACGACGTTGCCGACGAGGAAGACCTCTCGCAGCTGCTGCAGATGGTCTTTAGCCCCGACGGTCCGGACGACATCCTGCTGGGCACCTCCGCTGCGCCGACGCATCACGCCGACGCCGACGAGGAGCTCCTGGGCGCCCCGATCGACGACAAGAAGGCTCCCGCCAACGGTGCCATCAACGAGGACATGGCGTCCCTCGACGAGCTGCTCAACCAGCTCGTGGACACCGACGACGCCGAAGAGGCCAAGGACAACGACGAGGAGTAATTTCCTAGTACGTTAACCGTCCTTCCAAAGACCCGTTTCCCAACAGGGAAGCGGGTCTTTTTTGTTGAAGAAAGCCTGCCAAAAAGGGACTGATTAATTTTTGGTAGGTTTTTCCTGCTTGAATTTGAAACATTCCGTTCGGTCAAAGCGTATCTATGGTGAGGGCCTCAGCAAGAAACATCAGCATCACCGGGAGGTGATTATGGAAGAACAAGCTTTTAGACAGGCGGTCGAAGATCACCGGGATGTCGTGTTTCGAATCGCATTGACGTACCTGCGCGATCGCGCCGATGCCGACGATGTTGCACAAGACGTCTTTCTTAAGTTGCTCAAAAGCGATGGACACTTTGAAAGTCGGGAGCATCTTCGCCGCTGGCTTATCCGGGTCACGATCAATGAATGCAAATCGCTCTTTCGAAAGCCATGGAGGCGTGTGGAGGATATTGAGAACCTGGCCGATTCGCTTTCGACGGCGCAGGAGGAGTCCAAGGCGGTCCTGTCAGACGTTATGCGACTTCCGGAGCGATTCCGTGTTCCCATCGTGCTCTATTACTATCTGGGCTTTTCGACCTCAGAGATTGCCGAGTTACTGCATGTGCCAGCCGCGACCGCTCGAACGCGTTTAGCTCGTGGTCGATCGAAGCTCAAATTCATCCTAGAGGAGGGCGACCGTGAAATCCAATCAAATCAAGCAGGCCTTCGAGTCCATCCAAGCCGATAGCGATCTTGCCGACCGTGTTATTGATGCTGCGGCTGGAAAGCCGCTTCGTCGAAAGGGTCACGCGAAACCTCTGTATGTTGCCGTAATCGGATGTCTTGCCGGAGTGTTGGCGACCGGAGGGGTCGCCTACGCCGTTGTCAATTCCAGCTATTTTGCCTCAGCCTGGGGAAACCACGGCAATGGGGATTCCATTACCTGGACCAACGGAGGCTCATCGGGAACTAAATATACCTACACCAGAGAGTTTGGTGATGGCATCGCGCCCCAAAGCCTGGAGGGTGCAGTCCAGGAGGTTAATCTGTCCGTCGAGGGTAACGGCTATACGCTTGATATCCATGAGATGGCTATTGACCAAAACGGCTGCGGAGCCGTGACGTTTACGTTGTCCAATCCAAATGGCGTTAACTACTACAAGCCGGCAGCAGAGACAGGCGAACTTGTTCTCTATGGTGAAGAAGAACAAGGCATCGGTACACCCAGCATGAACTTCGGCGAGGAATGGGCTGACACACGCTGCACAATTGATAAGGACACATCAAGCGACACGGTCATTAATGGCACGATGTACTTTGCCTCGTGGAATCGCGAGCGAGATTTGGGACATGCGGTCACCTGGAATATCAGCTGGACGGAGGGCAAAGGTGAGGATGCGAAGGTGATCGAGGTATCGACGCCAGAGTTTAACGTCGGAGCGCACGTCGATACAAAGGAACTCCGCTCTGATGACTCGCCTCTCGAGATTAGCCCGTTTTCCATCCAGACGCACATCGATGATCTGGGCTATGAAGCAGTTGATCATAAACTGACCGTCAGCTACAAGGATGGATCGGAGCAGATTATCGAAGATGACGACGCAGGGGCGTACAATTTCTATGTTTCGATGGCACGCAATAGCGGAGAGAACATTTGGGTGCCAACGAAGTTGATTGATGTCGACCAAGTGGTTTCAGTAACGCTCGAAGGCACACGCTGCACTTCAACAGGGGGCGCCGAAACGTCGGAACCCTTTACCATCGTCTATTCGTAAGATTTGGGGCCGCTTCCTACTAGGGGAAGCGGCCTTCTTTGCGGTAAATGGGCGGTTAGACCGCACGATATTCGCCTGCATTTCTGAAGTATGCGGCAAAATCTTGATGGGTCGACCACACCGTATATGCTCAAGCGTTCTACCTGCGGGTTTGTTATCGCAAAATCCCTGTGTGCTCGGTAAGTTCATAATTTGCCGCATACTTCCGAAAACACCGTCAATCTACAGTGTTAGTGAGGTCGGATCACCGCCGGAGCGCGACGTTTCCCCAGATAAAACCGACCAAAATAAACCTGTCCCTTTTTGGCAGGTGGCGTTGCCCCAACGAGCACGTCGGATTCCCGGACCGGGCGGCCCAGGTTTTAAGTTTGTCGCGAGTTCCGCACGCAAAGGAAAGCACTTAATGTGCTTTCCGTCTTGCGCAGGACTGTAGAGCAGCAAACTTAAAACCTGGGCCGCCCGATCCGGGAATCCTCCCAAGCGCACAGGAGGGGATTCCTTTTGTGTAGGCTTTGCGGAAATGTACCAATTTTTGGATACGCCCGGCGGCGTGGTCTGTTGACGGCACAGCTAACGCCACGTATCCTATCGAACTGCGTGTTTCGTAGGGGGATGCTGACCCCTCGATTCAAGCCGTTGCACTTTACAGAAAGCTGGAATCATTCGAGAAGGAGTACGCTTTGCCTACTATTAACCAGCTGGTTCGCCAGGGCCGTCGTTCCGTGCCCAAGAAGTCCAAGAACGCTGCTCTGCAGCACAACTCCCAGAAGCGCGGCGTGTGCACCCGCGTCTTCACCACGAGCCCCAAGAAGCCGAACTCGGCTCTTCGTAAGGTTGCCCGTGTTCGCCTTGTCAACGGCATCGAAGTTACTGCTTACATCCCGGGTGAGGGCCACAACCTGCAGGAGCACTCCATCGTGCTCGTCCGCGGCGGTCGTGTCCGTGACCTCCCTGGTGTCCGTTATCACGTCATCCGTGGCGCCTACGACGCTGCTCCGGTCCAGAACCGTATGCAGGCCCGTTCCAAGTACGGTGCTAAGCGCCCCAAGGCCAAATAAGCCAGATAACGTTTTGATACTTTCGCCGTGTGCCGCCTAAGCGCCGCACGGTAGACACTTAAGGAGATTTCACATGCCGCGTCGTGCAGCAGCTAATCGTCGTGAGGTTCAGCCTGACGCCGTTTACAACAACCGCCTGGTGACTCAGCTCATCAACAAGGTCCTTCTTGACGGCAAGAAGGCCACCGCTGAGCGCATCGTTTACACCGCTTTCGAGATCGTTGCCGAGAAGTCCGAGGGTGGCGACGCTCTCGCTACCTTCAAGAAGGCTATGGACAACGTCAAGCCCACGCTCGAGGTTAAGCCCAAGCGTGTCGGTGGCGCTACCTATCAGGTCCCGATGGAGGTCAACTCCCGTCGTTCCACCGCTCTGGGTATCCGCTGGATCGTCAACTTCTCCCGCGCTCGCAAGGAGAAGACCATGGCCGAGCGTCTCGCCAACGAGATCCTCGACGCCTCCAACGGCCTGGGCGCTTCCGTCAAGAAGCGTGAGGACGTCTTCAAGATGGCCGAGGCCAACCGCGCGTTCTCTCACTATCGTTGGTAAGTTAAGGTAAGGAACTAACATGGCTAAGCCTAAGTACAAGCTTTCCGATACCCGTAACATCGGCATCATGGCTCACATCGATGCCGGTAAGACCACCACGACCGAGCGTATTCTTTACTACACCGGTAAGACCCACAAGATCGGTGAGGTCCATGAGGGCGCTGCCACCATGGACTGGATGGTTCAGGAGCAGGAGCGCGGCGTAACCATTACCTCCGCTGCTACCACGTGCTTCTGGAACAAGGACGGTAAGGACTACCGCATCCAGATCATCGACACCCCGGGCCACGTTGACTTCACCGCCGAGGTCGAGCGCTGCCTGCGCGTCCTCGATGGCGCTGTCGCCGTCTTCGACGCCGTTGCCGGCGTTCAGCCCCAGTCTGAGACCGTTTGGCGTCAGGCTTCTACCTTCAACGTCCCCCGCATCGCCTTCATCAACAAGTATGACCGCGTGGGCGCCGACTTCTTCAACGCTATCGAGACCATGAAGGATCGTCTCGACGCTAACGCCGTGGCCGCTCAGGTCCCGATGGGCGCCGAGGACAACTTCTGGGGCGTCATCGACCTGGTCACCATGACTGCTTGGGACTTCAAGGCCGACGACAAGGGCATGACCTACCCCGAGCCGATGGACGAGATCCCGGCTGAGTTCGCCGACATCGCTGCCACCAAGCGCGAGGAGCTCCTCGACGCTGCTGCCAGCTTTGACGACGAGCTCATGGAGAAGATCCTCATGGAGGAGGACTTCACCGTCGAGGAGCTCAAGGCTGCTCTGCGCAAGGGCGTTCTGGCCAACGAGCTCAACCTCGTCTTCGTGGGCTCCGCCTACAAGAACAAGGGCGTCCAGGAGCTGCTCGACGCTGTCGTTGACTACCTGCCCAGCCCGCTCGACGTCGAGGCCGTCACCGGTACCGATCCGGATACCGGCGAGGAGATCGAGCGTCATCCTTCCTTCGACGAGCCCTTCTCCGGCCTGGTCTTCAAGATCATGACCGACCCGTTCGTCGGTAAGCTCACCTACGTCCGCGTTTACTCCGGCCGCGCCGAGTCCGGCTCCTACGTTGTCAACGCTTCCAACGGTCAGCGCGAGCGCCTCGGCCGCATCCTCGAGATGAACGCTGCCGAGCGTATCGACCGTGACGATGCCGCTGCCGGCGACATCGTCGCTTGCGTCGGCTTCAAGAACTCCACCACCGGTGACACCCTGTGCGCCGAGGGCAAGGAGATCGTCCTCGAGAAGATCGAGTTCGCTAAGCCCGTTATCGACGTTGCCATCGAGCCCAAGACCAAGGCCGAGCAGGACAAGATGTCCCTGGCTCTGACCAAGCTCGCCGAGGAGGACCCGACCTTCCAGGTGTCCACCAACCACGAGACCGGCCAGACCATCATCGCCGGCATGGGTGAGCTGCACCTCGAGATCATCGTCGACCGTCTGCTCCGCGAGTTCAAGGTTGACGCTAACGTTGGTAAGCCCCAGGTTGCCTACCGCGAGACCGCTGGTCACGACGTCGAGAAGGCTGAGGGCAAGTTCGTCCGTCAGTCCGGCGGTCGCGGTCAGTACGGCCACGCCGTCATTAAGCTCGAGAAGATGGAGGAGGGCTTCGGCTACGAGTTCGTCAACGCTATCGTCGGCGGCGTCGTGCCCAAGGAGTACATCCCGTCCATCGACAAGGGCATCCAGGAGGCCCTGAACACCGGTGTTATCGCCGGCTTCCCGGTCCTCGACGTCAAGGTCACCCTGTTTGACGGTTCTTACCACGAGGTCGACTCCTCCGAGGCCGCCTTCAAGATCGCCGGTTCCATGGCTATCAAGGACGCCCTCAAGAAGTCCGATCCGCAGCTGCTCGAGCCGATCATGGCTGTCGAGGTCGAGACCCCCGAGCAGTACATGGGCGACGTTATGGGCAACCTCTCCGGTCGCCGCGGCAAGATCGAGGGCATGGAGGATCGCAAGAACAGCAAGCTCATCCGTGCCAAGGTGCCGCTGGGCGAGATGTTCGGTTACGCTACCGACCTTCGCTCCCAGACCCAGGGCCGTGCATCCTACACGATGCAGTTCGACTCTTATGAGCCCGCGCCCAAGTCCATCGTGGACGAGGTCATGAGCAAGAACGCCTAAGTTCGAGCTCCCTGTTACGTAATCCGCGAGAACATCTCTCGCACTCTTTGGAGGTTTAAGTTGGCTACCCAGAAGATCCGCATTCGCCTCAAGGGCTATGATCACGAGGTCGTCGATCAGTCCGCGAAGCTCATCGTCGAGACCGCTCAGAAGACCGGCGCTCGCGTTTCCGGTCCTGTCCCCCTGCCCACCGAGCGCAACCTGTACACGGTTATCCGCTCGCCGCACGTGAACAAGGACTCCCGTGAGCAGTTCGAGATGCGCACCCACAAGCGCCTCATCGACATCCTCGACCCCACCTCGGGCACCGTTGATTCGCTCATGCGTCTCGACCTCCCCGCTGGCGTCGACATCGACATCAAGCTCTAAGCGATATCGCTCATAGCTTACAGAGCCCCGCTGCCATTACGGTAGCGGGGCTCTTTTGTTTTGAATGATGGCCTCCGGGGCCCGGATAATGCGGCCGAATGGGTGGCTGTGGCGCCTTATTTACCAATGGGACGCAGAGATGCCTCCTCAAAATGGAAGGATCGCAAGTCGTCTTCCGTCTCGATGCACGCGCGACCAAAGTCATCGACCGTTTGAAAGATGCCACGCGCCAGCTCGTCCCCAGCGGGGGAGCGGGCGGTAACGCGCTCCCCAATCCAATTGAGATGACCGATATATTCGCCGTGGACGGGCGCGAGCGGTCCGGCGTCTTTTTCCATGGCGTTGAGACGCTCTGCCCACGCATCTACAGCTTCTATAACTGCGTGATAGACCTCTTTGAGTAGCACATCGACGGCGGGAACAGTTTCGTTGAGGTCTGAGAGGCCAATTGCCGCCAGGCCGCCATCGGGCACCTCTTGGGGCGTGTAGTTCACATTGACGCCAATGCCGCAGACGGCGAAAGGTTTGCCTTCGTTATCGCGTGCGGCCTCGACCAGAATGCCGCCGAGCTTGCGTCCTCGCGCGACCAGATCGTTGGGCCATTTGAGGCCAATCTCGTTTGCAAGACCCTGATTTTCGAGCGCCTCGAGCACCGCTAGGCCGCTGACGGCTGCAAGACCAGAGTACTTTGCAGGATTAACGCATGGACGCAGGACAATCGAAAGCAATAGGTTGCCGGCGGTTGAATCCCACTTGTGGCCGCGCCGGCCACGTCCTGCTGTCTGAGCCCGGGCGGCAAGTCCTGTGCCGTGCGGAGCTCCTTGTTTTCCTGCTTCGAGCAGGTCATCGTTGGTCGATCCGGTTACGTCGACTATCGTTAATTGGGCATCCATAGCGGCTGCTACCTCCTTAATGAATAAGTGAATAACGCAATGGTGTCGAGAGACAGACACAATGTGAAGCCTTTGTCGCATTTGGACAATTTAATGTTAACACGTCAACAACGACTGAAATGCGCTATCCTCTCTTGGTCGATGTAAACACGTCAACAACTCAAAGGAGGTTAGTGATGGGTTTCACGATTCTTGGAACAGGCTCGGCGCTTCCTGCGCGCAGTGTTTCCAATGACGAGCTGTCCGAGTTCCTCGATACCTCGGATGAGTGGATTTTTACCCGTACCGGTATCAAGAGCCGCCACGTCTGCACCACTGAGTCACTCGACGACCTTGCCGTAGCGGCGAGCGAGCGGGCGCTTCAGGTATCCGGAATCGATGCGAGCCAGCTGGATCTTATCGTCTGCTCGACGACGACGGGCGATCATCTCGTTCCTGCCGAAGCGTGCGCCGTTGCTGAGCGCCTGGGTGCCACATGTCCAGCCTTCGACGTTTCGGCGGCTTGTGCCGGCTTCGTATTTGCGCTCGATGTCGCCGAGGGCTATATCGCCCGCGGTCGCGCCAAGCACGTGCTGGTCGTTGCCGCCGAGCAGATGACGCGCGCGCTCGATTGGACCGACCGTGCCACGTGCGTGCTCTTTGGCGATGGCGCGGGTGCTGCGGTCATAGAGGCTGGGGGAGAGAATCCCCTTGCTGTTGAGCTTTCGACGTCGCCTGACGTCGAAACACTGCGCGTCCCCGGATTGGCGGGCTCCTCGCCGTATAAGACGGCGCAGGACTGCGAAAGCGTGCTTTCCATGAACGGCCGTCGCGTCTTCAAGTTTGGCGTCAATGCCATCTGCGACACGGTCAACAAGCTCGCCTGCGACGCGAGCATCGCGGTCGAGGACATCGACCACTTTGTATTCCATCAGGCTAACGAACGAATCTTGAGCCAGGCAGTCAAGCGCCTGGGTGTGCCGGATGACCGTGTGGTCCGAACGTTGCGTGAAACCGGCAACATCTCGAGTGCCTGTATTCCGCTTGCTCTCGATCGACTGGCAAGTACCGGCGCGCTGCACGCGGGCGACACCATCGCCCTGGTCGGATTTGGCGCCGGCTTGGATGTAGGTGGCTATCTACTTCGCTGGAAGTAGTTGCACATAGGAAATGAAAACGCCCCTGGGGCACAAACAAAGGAGAAGTACCATGGCAGATCAGAAGACCTTCGAGCGGGTTTGCGACGTTATCCGCGAGACCGCCGGCCTTGACGATGTCGAGATGAAGCCCGAGTCCACGCTCGAGGAGATTGGCCTCGACAGTCTGGGTACCGTCGAGATCCTCGTTGCCGTCGAGGACGAGTTTGGCATTGAGCTCGATACCGAGGAGAACCCCAAGACGGTCGGCGAGTTCGTCGATACGGTCGAGGCGGCATTGGAGAAGTAGTGATGCTCAAGTCTCCTCTCTGCGATCTGCTCGGCATCGAAAAGCCCGTATTCCAGGGTGGCATGGCCTGGATTGCCGACGCCTCGCTGGCATCTGCCGTGTCCGAGGCGGGCGGCTTAGGCATTATCGCGGCCATGAATGCCGACGCAAACTGGCTGCGCGATCAGATTCACGAGCTGCGCGCCAAGACGGATAAGCCCTTTGGCGTCAACGTTATGCTCATGAGCCCGTTTGTCGACGAGGTCGCACAAGTGGTGATTGATGAGCGGGTGCCCGTTGTGGTGACCGGCGCCGGCAATCCCACCAAGTACATGAAGGCCTGGAACGATGCAGGCATCAAGGTCATACCCGTCGTGGCTTCGGTGGCGCTGGCGCGTCTCGTGGCGCGTCGCGGAGCAACTGCCGTGGTTGCAGAGGGCACCGAATCAGGCGGCCATATTGGAGAGACCTCGACGATGGCACTAGTGCCGCAGGTTGTCGATGCGGTCGATATTCCCGTGGTTGCGGCTGGCGGCATCGCCGATGGCCGCGGTGTGGCGGCCGCCTTTATGCTCGGCGCCGCCGGCGTCCAGGTGGGAACACGCTTTCTGGTCGCAAACGAGTGCACCGTATCCGAACAGTACAAAGAGCTGGTGCTCAAGGCGGGCGACACGTCGACGCGTGCGACCGGTCGCTCGACGGGACATCCGGTTCGCGCCCTCAAGAGCCCCTTCACTAACGCGTATGCCAAGAACGAGGCGGCGGGCGCAAGCCCCGAGGAGCTTGGGGCCATGGGCACGGGCGCGCTTCGTAAAGCTGCAAAGGACGGTAATTACGAAGAGGGTTCGTATTTGTGCGGACAGATTGCCGGCATGGTCAACGAACGCCAGAGCGCACGCGAAATCGTTGACGATCTGGTCGATGGCGCCGAGCATGTCCTGAAGGGTGCGTCCGCATGGGTAGCGTAGCGTTTCTGTTTGCCGGTCAGGGTGCCCAGCATCCCGCGATGGGCGTCGACCTCATCGAAGCATCGCCGGCAGCTGCCGAGGTGTTCGCCATTGCCGACGAGGTGCGCCCGGGGACCAGCGAGCAGTGCCGGAGCGCCTCCAAGGAGGAGCTCTCGCAGACCGAGAACACACAGCCTTGCGTGTTCGTGCACGACTTGGCTGTCGCCGTCGCCCTGCGTGAGCGCGGCGTGGTGCCTGCCTCCTGTGCGGGATTCTCGCTGGGCGAGGTCGCTGCACTCACCTTTGCGGGGGCATTCGATACGAGAGCGGGCTTTGAGCTCGTGTGTGAGCGCGCGGCATTGATGGCCACGGCGGCTGAGCGTCACCCCGGCGGCATGCGCGCCGTCATCAAACTCGATGCGGCGCAGGTCGAGGGCTTGGCAAAAAAGGCCGGCGAGGACTGCTGGCCGGTCAACTACAACAGCCCGCAGCAGACGGTTGTGGCCGGAGCGCCCGATGCGTTGCAGACCCTCGACGTCCTGGTAAAAGAGGCTGGTGGCCGGGCCATGAAGGTCGCGGTGTCGGGTGCATTCCATAGCCCCTATATGGCCGAGGCGACCTGTGGCCTTGCTGCATATATCGAGGCCGGGCACGCCCCGTCCCCGTTGCACATTCCGGTCATGGCAAATATGACGGCGGCGCCCTATCCGGCCGACCCGCAGGCGGCATCGGATGTCTTGGCCAACCAGGTGAGCCATGCCGTGCGCTGGGTCGACACACTGCACACTCTGCAGGATCAGGGCATCGACACGTTTATTGAGGTCGGCCCCGGCAAAACGCTGTCGGGCCTGGTCAAGCGTACGTTGAGCGACGTTCGCGTGTATTCGTGCGAAACGGCCGAGCAGGTCGCAGCTATTGCCGACGAGCTCGCATAGTTCACAGGGCTGTAACCCGAAAGGAATGACATGGGCAACTTGAACAACGGCGCGCTCGAGCGCAACGACTCACGTCGCGTGGCGCTTGTCACGGGCGGCTCGCGCGGCATCGGTCGCGCTTGTGCCGTGGGCCTGGCGGAGGACGGCTTTGATATCGCCGTCGTCTATGCCGGTAGCGCAGATGCGGCGCGCGAGACGTGCGAAGCCTGCGAGGCGTCAGGCGCCACGGCGCGCGCATATCAATGTGACGTGGCCGACCCCGCCGCCGTCAACACTTGCGTGGAGACGGTCCTCAACGACTTTGGCTCCATTTGGGCGCTCGTCAACAACGCTGGCATCACCCGCGATGGCCTGCTCATGCGCATGGGCGATGACGCCTTCGATCGTGTGCTCGATGTCAATCTTAAAGGAACGTTTAACATGACGCGCACGCTCACCAAGACCTTTATGCGCCAGCGCGGCGGCTGCGTCGTCAACATGAGCTCGGTTGTGGGCCTGATGGGCAATGCCGGGCAAGCCAACTACGCTGCCTCCAAGGCGGGCGTGATCGGCCTGACCAAGGCGGTGGCGCGCGAGCTTGCGCCCCGCGGCGTACGAGTGAACGCGGTCGCCCCCGGGTTTGTCGAGACAGATATGACGGCAAAGCTTTCGGAAAAGGTTCGTGCGGCAACCGAGGAGCAGATTCCCCTTAAGCGCATGGCGCGCCCCGAGGAAGTGGCCGGCGTGGTGCGCTTTTTGGCGAGCGATGCGGCTTCCTACATTACGGGCGAGGTTGTACGCGTTGACGGCGGAATGGCGATGTAGAAATCAGGGCCGAAGAACGGCTTGGATGAGGAGACCATGATGGAACAGAGAGTTGCAATCACCGGCATAGGTGCCGTATCGCCGCTCGGCAACACCGCGCTTGCCACCTGGGCGGCAATGTGCGCTGGCACGTGCGGCATCGGCCCGATTACGCACTTCGATACCGATGCATTTGCCGTCAAGGTGGCGGCCGAGGTCAAGGGCTTTGACGGCAACGAGTACTTTGGCAAGCGTGACGCCAAGCATCTCGACCCCTGCGTTCAGTTTGCGATGGCGGCTTCGGACGAGGCGATGCACGATGCGGGCTTTGATGTCGAAGGCGCCATCGATCGCGAGCGCCTGGGCGTCTACGTGGGCTCGGGCGTGGGCGGCATGCAGACGCTTGTCGACAACGTCCATACGATTGCCGACCGTGGGCCCCGCCGCGCATCGCCCTATATGATCGCGATGATGATCCCCAACATGGCATCGGGCAATATCGCGATCCGCCACAAGGCAAAGGGCCCGACCCTGCCCGTGGTGACCGCGTGCGCAACCTCGGCCCATGCGGTGGGCGAGGCGTTCCGCGCCATCAAGCATGGCTATGCCGACGCGATCCTCGCGGGCGGCGCCGAGGCGGCCATTATCCCCGATGCCGTTGCAGGCTTTACGTCCTGCCGTGCATTGACCACCAACCCCGATCCCGCGACGGCTTGCCGCCCGTTCGATGCAGACCGCGATGGCTTTGTGATGGGCGAGGGCGCCTGCGTGCTGGTACTCGAGAGCATGGAACATGCGCAGGCGCGCGGTGCGCACATTTATGCCGAGGTCGTGGGCTACGGCAACACCGATGATGCCTATCACATCACGAGCCCTGATCCCGAGGCTGCCGGCATTGCCCGCGCGATATCGCTGGCGGTGACCGAGGGCGACGTCAGGCCTTCCGAGGGTCTCTACATCAATGCCCACGGCACCTCGACCAAGCTCAACGATTCGTCCGAGACGGCGGGCATTAAGCGTGCGCTCGGCGAGGACGCGGCGCGCGCCGCGCGCGTCTCGTCGACTAAGTCGATGACCGGCCACATGATCGGTGCCACGGGTGCCATCGAGGTCATGGCCTGCGCCATGGCGCTCGAGCAGGGCGTGGTGCCGCCGACCATTAACTACCACACGCCCGATCCCGCCTGCGATCTTGACTACACGCCCAATCGCGCGGTTCGCGCCGACCTTACCTGGGCGCTTTCGACCAACCTGGGCTTTGGCGGGCACAACGCCGCCATCGCGCTGCGTAGATATACGAGGAGCTAGAGCATGGATTCCAAAAGACTTGCCGAGATAGCCGATGTTATGGAGGACCGCGGCCTCACGCGCGTGCGCGTTGAGGAGCCCGATGGCACCGCGGTTGAGCTCGAGCGCGCGAGTGCAGCGCAGCCGGTTGCCGTGCCCATGCCTATGCCGAGCGCTATGGCCGCTCCAGTTGAAGCTCCCACAGTCGCGCCTGCCGCACCGGAGCCCGCCGCGCAGACACCTGCCGCCGCACCGGAGCCCAAGGGCACCGAGGTGACCGCTCCCATGGTCGGCGTTTTCTATGCTGCCCCGGCGCCGGGCGACGAGCCGTTTGTGCACGTGGGCTCTAAGGTCAAGGCCGGCGAGACCCTCTGCATCATCGAGGCCATGAAGGTTCTCAACGAGGTAACGGCCGAGGCGGATGGCGAGGTGCTCGAGATCTGCGTGGCCGACGGCGACCTCGTGGAGTTTGGCAGCTGCCTCATGAGGATCGGATAGGTGATATCCATGAACAAAGAAGAGCTCAAGAAGCTGTTACCGCATCGCGAGCCGATGCTTTTGCTCGACGAAGCCGAGCTGGTGGGCGACGAGGCCCACGGCAAGATCACGATTACGGGCGACGAGTACTTTTTGCAGGGGCATTTTCCGGGAAACCCGGTCGTCCCCGGCGTGATTCAGTGCGAGATGCTCGCCCAGAACTGCTGCGTGCTGCTGATGGGCGATGAGGAGGCGCGCGGCGCGACGCCGTTCTACACGAGTCTGGACAAGGTGCGCTTTAAGCGTCCGGTGCGCCCGGGCGACACGGTGGATCTGGTGTGCTCCATCACGCGTGCGCGCGGGCCGTTCCGCTTTGCGACGGGTACCGCGAGCGTCAACGGTGAGGTTTGCTGCCGCGCCGATATGTCCTTTGCACTCATGCACGAAAGTTAAGGAAGGCTTCATGTTCGACAAAGTGCTCATCGCCAACCGCGGCGAAGTCGCGGTCCGTGTTATCCGCGCGTGCCGCGATATGGGCATCAAGACCGTCGCCATTTATTCCACGGCCGATGCGGACGCGCTGCACGTGCAGCTTGCCGACGAGGCGTATTGCATCGGTGGCCCGCGTCTTGCCGAGAGCTATCTCAACGACGATGCTGTGCTCACCTGTGCCGTGAAGTCGGGGGCAAAGGCAATCCATCCTGGCTACGGTTTCTTTTCTGAGAAGGCGAGCTTCGTGCGCGACTGCGACAAGTATGGCCTGGCGTTTGTCGGTCCTTCGGCCGAGGTGATCGACAGCATGGGCGACAAGGACGCCGCACGTCGAACGGCTGCCGCGGCGGGCGTGCCCATCGTGCCGGGCTGCGATTTGCTCAAAAGCCCCGAGGAGGCGACGGCCGAGGCCGAGCGCATTGGCTGCCCCGTGCTTATTAAGGCACGTGCAGGTGGTGGCGGTCGCGGCATTCGCAAGGTCGAGCGCGTGGAAGATGCGGCAAAGGCGTTCATCGAGGCGCGTGCCGAGGGCGAGGCCGTTTTTGGCGACGGCGAGTGCTACATGGAGAAGTTCGTCGCGCCGGCGCACCACGTTGAGGTGCAGATTATGGCCGATAAGCTGGGCCATGTGTTTTCGCTCGGCGAGCGCGAGTGCTCGGTGCAGCGTCGCAACCAAAAGCTGATCGAGGAGAGCCCCGCGCCGTGCCTCGACGGACGCGATGATATTCGCGCGCGCATGCACAAGGCCGCGCGCGACCTGGCTCGTGCCGTTGGCTATGAGGGCGCCGGCACCATTGAGTTTCTGTATTCGGACGACGGCAATTTCTACTTTATGGAAATGAACACGCGCTTGCAGGTGGAGCATCCGGTTACGGAGTTTGTGACCGATACCGACCTGGTCAAGGGGCAGCTGCGTGTGGCAGCCGGCCAGCCTCTGCCCTTTGAGCAGGAGGACATGCCGGTCCGAAACCACGCCATGGAGTGCCGCATCAATGCCGAGACGCCGGACTTTCTGCCGTCATGTGGAACGGTCACCGCGTTGCGTGTGCCGGGTGGTCCGCGCGTACGCTGGGATTCCGCCATGTTTACCGGTGCGAAAGTTCCGCCGTACTACGACTCTATGCTCGGCAAGCTCATCGTGTGTGCGCCCACGCGTGACGGCGCTATTCGTAAGATGCGCTCGGCCCTGGGCGAGCTCGTGATTGAAGGCGTGAGCGAAAACAGCGAGCTTCAGCTCGACGTGCTGGCAAACGACGAGTTCTTGTCGGGCATGTACCACACCGATCTGATGGGGCATCTCTATGCTGATGAATAGAAAAGCGAAGACGGTCAACGTCCTCGAGGGGCCGATGACCGAGTCGTGCGCCGAGTTTCCCGCGCGCCACGTGTTTATCAAGTGTCCGGAGTGCCGCCGTGTGATCGATGAGGCACGCCTGCGCGACAACCTCGAGGTCTGCCCTCGTTGCGGCAAACACTTTCGCGTGAGCGGTCGCGCGCGCATGCGCATGACGGTCGACGAGGGCACGTTTGAGGAATGGGATGCAAATCTGGCGTCGGAGGACTTCCTCTCGTTTCCCGGCTATGCCGACAAGCTCAAGAGCGTAAGCGAGCGTTCGGGCGAGCGCGATGCCGTTGTGTGCGGCAAGGGCAAAATCTGCGGTTGCGATACCGCGCTCTTCTTTATGGATGCCAACTTTATGATGGGCTCGATGGGCTCCGTGGTGGGCGAGAAGATCTGTCGCACATTTGAGCATGCGACCGAGCTGGGGCTGCCAGTTGTCGGCTTTACCGTTTCGGGCGGTGCGCGCATGCAAGAGGGCGTGACATCGCTTATGCAGATGGCCAAGATTTCTGCGGCGGTTAGGCGCCACAGCGAGGCGGGCGGCCTGTATATCACGGTGCTCACCGACCCCACGACCGGAGGCGTAACCGCGAGCTTTGCCATGGAGGGCGACATTATCCTGGCCGAGCCCGATGCCCTGACGGCATTTGCCGGCCCGCGCGTGATCGAGCAGAACATGCACAAGCGCCTGCCCAAGGGATTCCAGCGCTCCGAGTTTTTGCTGGAGCACGGCTTGTGCGATGCCGTTGTTCCGCGCGGCGAGATTACGCTCACGGTAGGCGAGTTGTTGGCGCTGCACGAAGGGCATGCGCCCAGCCTGGGGGCACCGCATGAGATTGTGCATGTGGGTCGCCGCGGCAAAAAGCTGGGACACTTGTTTAAGCGCTCGGCGGCACCAAAAACCGCGCTCGAGATTGTCAAACAGACCCGCTCGGCAGATCGTGCCACGGCGGGTGAGATAATCTCGCTGGGCTTGGACGGATTTGTGGAGCTGCATGGCGACCGTTACTTTGGCGACGACGCCGCTGTGGTGGCTGGCATTGGCTGGAAAGACGGACGTCCCGTAACGGTCATCGCCATCGAGCGCGGCACCACGACCAAAGAGCGCATGCGCCGCAACTTTGGCATGGCGCATCCCGAGGGCTACCGCAAAGCGCGTCGCCTTATGCGCCAGGCCGAAAAGTTTGGTCGGCCGGTTCTGTGCCTGGTCGATACTTCAGGCGCGTTTTGCGGCATCGGTGCCGAGGAGCGCGGCCAGGGCGAGGCAATTGCCCAGAATCTCATGGAGATGAGCGGCCTTAAGACGCCGATTGTCTCGGTGGTGACAGGCGAGGGCGGCTCTGGTGGCGCGCTAGCGCTGTCCGTGGCCGACCGCATCCTGATGCTCTCGAGCTCGGCCTATTCGGTCGTGAGCCCCGAGGCCTGTGCGTCGATCCTGTGGAAGGATACCGAGCGCGCGAATGAGGCCGCCGAGGCGCTGAAGCTCACGGCCCCCGATCTGTTGGCGCTCGGCATCATCGACGGCATTGTCGACGATAGGGGCCTGTCGCATGAGGAGATTGCCGGCGCCGTCATGTCCTCGGCATTTGATGCCTTCGATACGCTTGGGCGGCTCGACGACGCGACCCTCGCAAACCTCCGCTACGAAAAGTACCGCGCAATCGGTCGGTACAGCACGATGTAACAAAGGGACAGTCCGCATGTCACATTGGGAAAGGGTTCCTGTGTCACAAGTTTCTAACACCTCGTTTACAACGACGGTTTCATCAAACGCCATGGCCGTGGTGGACTATCTGTCCAAAAGCATGATGTCGGCGCTGCCGTTTATTGTCTGCGCGGCGTTGTTCCGCACCGTCGCCGTCATTATGGGCGAAGGCATGCTGGGCCTATGGTCTGCCGATTCCGAAATCTATCGCCTGTTCTACAGTTGGCTCTATAACGCCGGCTACTACTTTTTGCCCATTTATCTTGGTTGGGCGGCCGCCCGCCAGCTCGGTTGCTCGGAGCAGCTGGGCATGATGCTGGGCGGCGTATTGATTGCGCCCGATCTGCTTAAGCTCGTCGATGCCGCATCGACGACGGGGGCATCGATGACTTCCGTGTATGGCCTGCTTCCCGCGCCGGTCAACGATTACACGACGACTGTTATTCCGGTTCTCATCTCGGTGCCCGTGCTTTGGCGAGTGGAGTGTTTCTTTCGGCGCGTTATCCCTAAGGCCGTGGCGTTTTCGTTCGTTCCGTTTGCGACCATGCTTGTCATGGTTCCGGTTTCGCTGTGTATTACGGCGCCGGCGGGCAGCTATTTGGGCATGTTGTTGGGCCAGCTTATGTTTATGCTTGGCAATTCCGGTGGCATCGTGTCGCTGCTCACGCTCATGGGGCTTGCCGCGGGCTGGGAGTTCCTAAAGATCGCGGGCGTCAGCAACGTCGTCCTATCGCTCGCCTACGCGCAGTTTATGAGTGTGGGAACGGATTCGTGCATTCTGATCGCCGCGACGATGGCAACGTTTGCCGTTTGGGGCATGCCCTTTGGCGCGTCGCTCCGCGTTGCGGATAAGGACGAGAAGGCGCTCATGCTGGGCTATTCGATCTCGGGTGTTCTGGGCGGCGTGAGCGAGCCGGCGCTGTACGGTTGCGGCTTTAAATATGGCAGGTGCCTGACGTGTATGGCCATTGGCGGCGCCGTCGGAGGCCTTGTTGCGGCCGTGGGCCACGTTACGGCCTATACCATCGGCATGACGAATGTCCTCATGGTCATTGGCTTTGCTACGGGCGGCATCTCGAACCTGCTGTGGTGCTGCGTTGCCGGCGGTGTGGCATTTGTGGTGTCTGCGGCTCTGAGCTACTGCTTTGGCGTGGTGCCGGCGAAGGGGCAGGCGACGGAGGACGGAGCCGATTCGCCCGAAACAGTGGCGAGCGCTGCTGAAGTAAGCGCATAAACCTGTGCGACAAAAGGACGATCCCTTTGTCGTGTTCCAAGGCCGCGGCCCGTGTGGGCTGCGGCCTTTTTGTATCTGGAGGGCAAAGTGGCTACACTACAATCCGTTTGAGCAATAGATATATAAGTAGTACCGTGGGGGCGGATGCAGATGGTCGAGTGGATTGTTCGTCGCGCGCAGGGCGATCGTGCGCGTGTGGGCACGTTAGCGGGCATGGTGTGTATTGTCGCCAATGTTGCGCTTTGTGCTGCGAAGAGTGCAATTGGTGTGGTTTCGGGATCGGTTTCGATCGTGGCGGATGCCATGAACAACCTGTCCGATGCCAGCTCGAATATCGTGAGCGTGCTGGGCTTTAAGCTGGCGAGCAAGCCGGCCGACCCCGAGCATCCTTACGGCCACGGTCGCTACGAGTATCTCTCGGGTCTGGTCGTGGCGGCACTCGTGCTGCTGATTGGCGTTGAGCTGGTGAAGTCCTCGGTCGAGCGCGTCATCCACCCCGAACCTGTCGAGTTCTCGCTTGCCCTGGTGGCAGTTCTAGTGCTTTCGATGGTCGTAAAGCTCTGGATGGCGGCCCTCAACCAAAAGCTCGGCGATCGCATTGAGTCCGAGACGCTGCATGCGACCGCGCAGGATTCCAAGAACGATGTTCTTGCCACGGGCGCCGTACTGGCGTGCGCAATTGTTTCGCAGGTGACGGGCATCAACCTTGACGCTTGGGTCGGCCTTGCCGTTGGTGCCTATATTGGCTGGAGCGGTTTTGAACTCATCCAGGATACGGTGAGCCCGCTTTTGGGCCAGACGCCCGATCCTAAGCTGGTCAAGCACATTCGAGACAAGATCATGAGCTATCCCGGCGTTTTGGGCGTTCACGATCTGATGGTTCACGATTACGGCCCGGGCAGGAAGTTCGCAAGCGCTCACGCCGAGATGGCAGCCGAGGCCAGCCCGCTGGAAAGTCACGACACGCTCGATAACATCGAGCAGTCGTTTAGGAACGAAGACGGCATGATTGTCACACTTCACTACGACCCCATCGTGACCGACGATCCAAAGGTGGCGAGCATGCGCTTGCGCATTCACGCCATGGCTCAGGAGATCGATAACCGCCTCTCGATTCATGACCTACGCTGTGTGCCGGGTCCTACGCACACCAACGTGATCTTTGACTGCGTGCGTCCCTCGGATCTGCAGATGAGTGCCGAAGACTTAAAGCACGCGCTGGCACAACGGGTCGAATCGGAATATCCCAAGTCGATTGCCAAGATTACGATCGACGAAGACTACGTAGGGCATACCCACGAGTAAGGCTGTGCCGGCAAAGCAGGTTATGCAGAAGGGGAGAGCATGAAGAAGCTGTATCTACTCCGCCACGGTCAGACGGAGTTCAACGTCAAAAAGCTGGTCCAGGGCCGCTGCGATTCACCGCTGACCGACCTGGGCCGCAAACAAGCGGGAATGGCAGCCGCATGGCTCAAGGGCCACGACGTTGTCCCCGACAAAGTGGTCTCTTCGCCCTTAGGCCGAGCCATGGACACTGCTCAGCTCGTCGCTACCGAACTCCTCGGCCCGGACGCAGCAGTCGAGCCCTGCGAAGGCATCATCGAGCGCTGCTACGGCACCTTCGAAGAGGGCCCACACGACGCGCTACCCACCGACGTCTGGGATCCGGGCGAGGACTTGGTCCCTTACGGAGGAGAAGGAAGCCAGGCGCTGCAAGAACGCATGGTGGACACTCTCACCAATATCATGGGCTCCGAGGGCATCGAAACCCTTCTAGCAGTAAGCCACGGCAGCGCCAGCCGCCAATTTATCAAGGCCGCAGCCCCAGAGGGCTTCGAGCTCCCAACAAAACTCCCCAACTGCGCCATCATGATCTTCGATTTCGATGAGGCAAAGCCACAAGCAGAAGGCGAACCGTCTCAATGCAAGTTCACCCTCCAGCAAATAGTGGACCCCCAACAAAGTAATTAGCTGAGCGAGCAGAGTTAAGCAGACATCAACGTGTCGTCTCCCGAGCTTGGCAGAGGGGCGGCGAAATATATTAAGTTTGTCGCGAGTTCCGCACGCAAAGGAAAGCACTTAATGTGCTTTCCGTCTTGCGCAGGACTGTAGAGCAGCAAACTTAATATATTTCGCCGCCCCTCTGCCAAGCCCAGGCGACTCCACGCACTTTACCTGCGTAAACAATGTGAGTGAAATATGAATCTCGATGGATACGCCCGCAGCCGTGTATACTAAACAGCTGTGTGAAACCAGGGGAGTATTCTGGCTGGACAAAATGCCTGCTTAATAGGGTTGTCAGGTAGTCCGGGCGAAATACAAGGCTGGGGAGCACGTCGTGTAAGTAGTGGTCCTCTAGGGGCGTACGCTCGGTGGTGTACGCATTGTCCCAAGACCACGCGAGAGTTGGGATCATATCTTGATCAGCATGATTCTCGGCCGCAAGATTGGCATGACCCAGGTTTGGGACGAGGACGACAACGTCGTTCCCGTCACGGTCATCCAGGCTGGCCCCTGCGCTGTCTCGCAGGTTAAAACTCAGGCAACCGACGGCTATGATGCCGTCCAGATCGGTTTCGGCGACATCAAGGCCAAGAACGTGAACAAGCCCATGGCTGGTCACTTCGCCAAGGCTGGCGTCGAGCCTGTCCGCTTCCTTCGTGAGGTCCGCGTCGAGAACGGCGAGGAGCACAAGGTCGGCGAGGTCGTCACCGTCGCTGATTTCGCTGATGTCGAGAAGGTCGACGTCATCGGTACCTCCAAGGGTAAGGGCTTCCAGGGTCGCATCAAGCGCTGGGGTCAGCGCCGCGGTCCTATGACGCATGGTTCTCACTTCCAGCGTCACCCCGGTTCTATCGGTCAGTGCGCCTATCCTGCGCGCGTCCTCAAGGGCGTCAAGATGGCCGGTCACATGGGTAACGAGCGCGTTACCGTCAAGAACCTTTCCGTTGTCCGCATCGATGCCGAGCAGAACCTCATCTTGGTCAAGGGCGCTGTCCCGGGTGCCAAGAATGGTCTCGTCGCCATCCGTATGGCCTAAGGGCCCAGCCCATTTAGCCCAGCGTCATACCAAGGAGAACACTTAAATGGCAAAGTTTGAAGTAAAGAACAGCGAGGGCAAGAAGGTCGCCGAGGCCGAGCTCGCCGCTGAGGTGTACGGCATCGAGCCGAACATCCACGTTATGCACCACATCGTCAAGTGCCAGATGGCCTCTTGGCGTCAGGGCACCCAGTCCGCTAAGGGCCGCTCTGAGGTTTCCGGTGGCGGCAAGAAGCCTTGGCGTCAGAAGGGCACCGGCCGTGCCCGCCAGGGTTCCATCCGTGCTGCCCAGTGGCGTCACGGTGGCGTTGTCTTCGCCCCCAAGCCCCGTTCCTACGCTAAGCGTATGAACAACAAGGAGGTCAAGCTGGCTATGCGCTCCGCGCTGTCCGCCAAGCTGGCCGATGGCGAGCTCGTGCTCGTCGACGACTACGGCTTCGAGAAGCCTTCCACCAAGGCTGCCGTAGCCATGCTCAAGGCTCTCGGCCTTGAGGGCAAGCGTCTGACCATCATCGTTCGCGATGAGGACGTCAACGCCTACCTGTCGTTCCGCAACATTCCCAAGACGTTCATCATCACTGCCGACGAGGCCAACACCTACGATCTCGTCAACAACAACGCTGTGCTGATGCCCGCCGACATCGCCGCTCACTTCGGGGAGGTGCTTGCATAAATGACCGCCCACGAGATCATCATCCGTCCGATCGTGTCCGAGCGTTCCTTCTCCGGCATGGAGCAGAACAAGTACACGTTCGAGGTCGCCAAGGATGCTAACAAGTATCAGATCAAGGACGCTGTCGAGGAGATCTTCGGCGTCAAGGTCGTTCGCGTGAACACCCTGACGGTCAAGCCCAAGACCAAGCGCGTGCGCTATGTCGCCGGCAAGACCCGTTCTTGGAAGAAGGCCATCGTCACGCTGGCCGAGGGCGACACCATCGAGGTCTTTGGCAACCAGGCCTAAGACTCGCTGCTGTTGAGTGAGCTCATGCCTCCCAAATAGGGGAGGCGAGAGCTCAAGGTTTTGGGCGTATAAAATGGACACGCCCGGAGCCGTGTATACGTCCGGTGTCATCGCACCCGAGGCAGAACCTCGAATCCCTGTCTGCGATGGCTAACGGATTCCTATTGAAAGGGATTGTAATGGCTGTAAAGCACCTTAAGCCGACCTCCGCTGGTAGGCGTTGGCAGACGATCTCCGACTTCTCCGAAATCACCTGCACCAAGCCCGAGAAGTCTCTTCTCGAGCCCCTGCCCAAGAAGGCCGGTCGTAACAACAACGGCCGCATCACCACCCGCCACCAGGGCGGCGGCGTGAAGCGTCGTTACCGCGTGATCGACTTCAAGCGCAACAAGGACGGCGTGCCCGCCAAGGTTGCCACGATCGAGTACGATCCGAACCGTTCCGCTCGCATCGCTCTGCTGCACTACGCTGACGGTGAGAAGCGCTACATCCTGGCCCCCAAGGGCCTCGAGGTCGGTCAGACCATCATGTCCGGTTCTGACGCCGACATCAAGCCGGGCAACGCTCTGCCCCTCGCCGACATCCCCGTCGGTACGCTCATCCACGCCGTCGAGTTCCAGCCGGGCAAGGGCGCCGCTATCGCCCGTTCCGCCGGTAACTCCTGCCAGCTGATGGGTAAGGAGGGCAAGTACGCTATCGTCCGTATGCCTTCCTCCGAGATGCGCCGCATCCTCGTTACCTGCCGCGCCACCGTCGGTGAGGTCGGCAATGCCGATCACGCCAACATCGTCATCGGCAAGGCCGGCCGTAAGCGTCACATGAACGTGCGCCCGACCGTCCGCGGTACCGTCATGAACCCTGTCGACCACCCGCACGGCGGTGGCGAGGGCAAGAACCACACCTCTGGTCGTCCCTCTGTTACCCCCTGGGGTAAGCCGACGAAGGGCCTTCGTACGCGCAAGAAGAAGAAGGTCTCGAACCAGCACATCATTCGTCGCCGTAAGAAGTAATTTCGGATACCGAGTTTTAGGAGAAAGCACTTATGAGCAGAAGTCTCAAAAAGGGCCCGTTCGTGGAGACTCGCCTTCTCTCGCGTATCACCGCGATGAACGAGGCTGGCAAGAAGGACGTCGTGAAGACCTGGTCCCGCGCGTCCACCATCTTCCCCGAGATGGTTGGTCACACCATCGCCGTCCACGACGGCCGCAAGCATGTGCCCGTGTATGTTACCGAGTCCATGGTTGGTCACAAGCTCGGCGAGTTCGCGCCGACTCGTACGTTCCGTGGCCACAAGGCCAAATAGGGGGTTAACCGTAAATGGCAACTAAGTCTATTGAAACTGAGGCCACCGAGGTTCGCGCCGTCGCTAAGTACGTGCGTGTTTCCCCCAGCAAGGCCCGCCTGGTGGTCGATCTGATCCGCCGCAAGCCTGTCGCTCAGGCCTTCGACATCCTCCACTTCTGCGACCGCGCCGTCGCCGTGGATGTCGAGAAGGTTCTCCGTTCCGCCGTTGCGAACGCCGAGAACAACAACGGTCTGCGTGCCGACAACCTGGTTGTCGCCGCTGCCTATGTTGACGAGGGTCCGACGCTTAAGCGCATCCGTCCCCGCGCCAAGGGTTCCGCTTCTCGCATTCTGAAGCGTACTTCCCACATCACCGTCGTCGTTGCTCCTCGAAAGGAGGCGTAAAGCTGTATGGGTCAGAAAGTCTACCCCACCGGCTTCCGTCTTGGCATCACCGAGAACTGGCGCTCCCGCTGGTTCGCAGAGAAGGATTACGCTAAGACCCTCGGTAACGATCTCGAGATCCGCAAGTACCTCGAGAAGCGTCTTTCCCGCGCAGCTGTCTCCCGCGTCGAGATCGAGCGCGCTGGCGACAAGGTGAAGGTCATCATCCTCACCGCTCGCCCCGGCGTTGTCATCGGTAAGAAGGGCGCCGAGATCGATACCCTCCGTACCGAGCTCGAGAAGGTCGCTGGCGTCTCCAAGGGCCAGCTCTCCGTCGACGTTGTCGAGATCAAGCGCCCCGAGCTCGACGCCAACCTCGTTGCTCAGTCTATTGCCGAGCAGCTCGAGGGCCGCGTTGCCTTCCGTCGCGCTATGCGCAAGGCTGTCCAGTCTGCCCGCAAGGCCGGCGCTAAGGGCATCCGTATCCAGTGCTCCGGTCGTCTCGGCGGTGCCGAGATGGGCCGTCGTGAGTGGTACCGCGAGGGTCGCGTGCCTCTGCACACCCTCCGTGCCAAGATCGACTACGGCACGGCTGTCGCCAGCACCACCATGGGCGCTTGCGGCGTGAAGGTCTGGATCTACCTGGGCGAGAAGCTCCCGGGCCAGCCTGTTCCCAACCCTGCACTCGAGGGCTCTTCCCGTCCTCGTCGTCGTAACTCCGAGAGGAGGGGTCAGTAGTGCTTGCCCCTAAGCGTATTCTTCACCGCAAGGTGCAGCGTGGCTCCATGAAGGGCCAGGCCAAGGGTAATACCGAGCTGCATTTCGGCGAGTTTGGTATCCAGGCTCTCGAGGCCCATTGGATCACCAACCGTCAGATCGAGGCCGCTCGTATTGCCATGACCCGCTACATGAAGCGTGGCGGTCGTGTCTACATCACGATCTTCCCCGATAAGCCCATCACCAAGAAGCCTGCTGAGACTCGCATGGGTTCTGGTAAGGGTAACCCCGAGGAGTGGGTGGCCGTCGTCAAGCCCGGCCGCATCATGTTCGAGGTCAAGGGCGTGCCCGAGGAGGTCGCTCGCGAGGCTCTGCGTCTTGCACAGCACAAGCTTCCCATCAAGACCAAGATTGTTGCTGCCAAGAACGCTGAGCAGCGCATCGAGAAGGAGATGGCTGAGGAGGCCGCTCTCGAGGCCAAGTGGGCTGCTGAGGACGCCGCCGCCGCCAAGGAGGAGAACTAATGAAGCCCGCAGAGATTCGTGAGCTCTCGGACGCTCAGCTCGTTGAGAAGCTGAAGGAAATGCGCGCCGAGCTCTTTAACCTTCGTTTCCAGATGGCCACCAGCCAGCTGGACAACACCGCTCGCGTCAACACCGTGAAGAAGGACATCGCTCGCGTCCTCACGGAGCAGCGCGCCCGCGAGATTGCAGCGGAGAAGTCCGCTGTCGCCGAGTAGGACCTAAGGAGAGAACATGACTGATTCGCGTAACTCGCGTAAGGTCCGTACGGGTGTCGTTACCTCCGT
The DNA here is from genome assembly GCA_900541175.1 of uncultured Collinsella sp. Classification (GTDB taxonomy): domain Bacteria; phylum Actinomycetota; class Coriobacteriia; order Coriobacteriales; family Coriobacteriaceae; genus Collinsella. The sequence goes on along the minus strand of UQIT01000003.1, from coordinate 54,475 downwards.
CTCCGGTGCCAAGACCATTGTTGTCACCATCACCGAGCGCAAGCGTCACCCCAAGTACGGCAAGATGATGACCAGCTCCAAGAAGCTGCACGCTCACGACGAGGAGTGCACGGCTGGCGTGGGCGATACCGTCCGCGTTATGGAGACCCGTCCTATGTCCAAGATGAAGCGTTGGCGCCTCATCGAGGTCGTCGAGCGCGCTAAATAAGCAGTCGCTCTTACGACTTGTACGTTTCCGAAGATGTGCGTATGCCTAGCTTGCATACCATGGGCCGTATAAAGGCTGCGCACCTCTCTTCGGTTCTTAGTTCGGAGGAACATCTACCATGATTCAGATGCAAACCATGCTGAACGTCGCCGACAACTCCGGCGCTCGCAAGATTCGCTGCATCAAGGTGCTTGGCGGTTCCAAGCGTCGTTATGCAGGCATCGGCGATGTGTTCATCGGTGCTGTCCAGGAGGCTACCCCTGGCGCCAACGTCAAGAAGAAGGACGTTGTCCGTTGCGTCGTCGTTCGCACCGTTAAGGAGATCCGCCGCAAGGATGGCTCCTACATTCGCTTTGATGAGAACGCCTGCGTTGTCATCAACAACGATGGTTCGCCCGTCGGCACCCGTATCTTCGGGCCCGTCGCTCGCGAGCTTCGTGACAAGAAGTACATGAAGATCGTCTCGCTCGCTCCCGAGACCCTGTAGTTAGGGGAGATATATGTATATCAAGAAGGGCGATAAGGTCCAGGTTCTCTCTGGTAAGGATCGCGGCAAGCAGGGCGTTATCCTGCGTGCTCTCCCCGCCGAGAACAAGGTCGTTGTCGAGGGCGTTTCGGTCGTCAAGAAGGCCGTCAAGCCCAACGCTGCCAACCAGCAGGGCGGCATCGTTTCGCAGGAGGCTCCCATCGACGCCTCCAACGTCAATCTCGTTTGCCCCGAGTGCGGTAAGGTTACCCGCGTCGGTCACGAGAAGGACGGCAAGAACAAGCTGCGCGTCTGCAAGAAGTGCGGCCACAAGTTCTAAGCTGCCCGCAACATCAAGTTGCTAGCAAAGGCCCGGATGCCACGGCACCCGGGCCTTTTTCTATCCCTACTCATTGGGGACAGACTTAAATGAGTGGAAGTCGCTTGGCATTCATTGGGGACCATTCATTGGGGACAGACTTAAATGACCAGTCGTTGGAGGACAGTCTCTATGTGCCGGCAGTTTGGGACGGTCCTTTGATGTCTGGTGCCCCCAGAGGGGTGAGGTAATACAGCTGGCTCTGTCTTTTAGGGCTTTGGTGTTCCGCCCCTTTATGTTTCACAAGGATTGTCGCATGCGCATTTACGCGCATAGCCTTGCGCGATAATGCGCATAGCCGCGCAAACATCTGCCAACTATGGCTAAATAATGACCGATAAGCAAATAAACACGCGAACACGAGCAGATACGCGCGCAATTGTGCGAATATAGGGTTGTTAGAAATGAAGGACTTCCGATGATTCAGGAGGCACATATGGCAGATTGCAAGCAGGCTCCACTCGACTCCGCGGCAGCCGCAAAAGCAGCGTTCGCTTCGGTCCAGGATAAGCCGTTCCCCGATGATATCTTTACGGCTCCCGAGCTTCGTTGGGCTGTGATCGGTTGCGGCGTTATCGCCAACCAAATGGCCCAGTCCCTCGCGCTGGCCGGCCGCAAGCTTGCGGGTGTCGCCAACCGTACGCTGTCCAAGGCTCAGGCTTTTGCTGAGCAGTATGGCATCGAGAAGGTCTATGAAACGGTCGAGGACCTCTATGCCGATCCGAACATCGATGCGATCTATATCACCACCCCGCACAACACGCATATCACCTACCTGCGCGCCGCTCTGGCAGCTGGCAAGCACGTACTCTGCGAGAAGGCCATTACCCTCAATTCCGCTGAGCTCGACGAGGCGCGTGCCATCGCCGACGAGCACAACGTGGTCCTTATGGACGCCACCACGGTGCTTCACATGCCCTTGTATCAAGAGCTGCACCGCCGCATGGATGCCGGTGAGTTTGGCCGCATGAACCTTGCCCAGCTCAACTTTGGTAGCTACAAGGAGTACGGTGACCTGACCAACCGCTTCTACAATCGCAACCTTGCTGGCGGTGCCATGCTCGATATTGGCGTCTATGCCCTGTCCGTTATGCGCTTCTTTATGGCAAGCCAGCCCGCTGAGGTCATTTCGCTGGGCAACACCTGCGAGACCGGCGTTGACGTTGCGGGCGGCATCGTCTGCCGTAATGCCGAGCAGCAGCTGGGTGTTGTGAGCCTCACGCTCCACTCCAAGCAGCCCAAGCGCTCGGTTATCAGCTTCGATAAGTGCTACATCGAGGTCAACGAGTATCCGCGCGCCGATCACGCGACCATCGTGTGGACTGCGGACGGCCACCGCGAGGAGGTCCATGCCGGCACCGAGGCGTACGCCCTTTGCTATGAGATGGCCGATCTTGAGAAGGCCGTTGCCGGCGACGACTCCAAGCGCGAGCTGCTGGATTATGCTTCTGATGTTATGAAGCTTATGACCAAGCTTCGCGCCGACTGGGGAGTCGTGTACCCCGAGGAGGAGTAAGCGATGCTAGCGGAAGATAGGCTCAACGCGATCGTGTCGATGGTTCAGCAGGCCGGCTCGGTTACCGTGCCGGAGCTTGCCGAAGCCCTGGGCGTGACGGCGTCTACCATTCGGCGCGATCTGCAGACGCTCGACCGAGCGCACCGCATCGCCAAGGTCCACGGTGGCGCGACGAGTCTTGAGCGCGCGCACGTGACGCGCGACCTAACGCTTAATGAGCGCAGCGACCTCCATAACGACGACAAGGAGCGTATCTGCGCCCGTGCGGCGGCACTTGTGGAGCCCGAGAGCTTTGTATACATCGACTCGGGTTCGACGACGCTCAGGCTCATCGAGCATCTTCCACACCTTGAAGATGTCACCTATGTGACCGATTCCGTGCTCCATGCCCAACGCCTTGCTTTGCGCGGCATGCGTATCGTGGTGCTGGGCGGCGAGCTCAAACCCGAGACCGAGGCGCTCGTTGGCCCCGATGCCTTGGCAACCTTAGACCGCTACAACTTCAACTGTGGCTTTTGGGGCTCTAACGGCATTGCCGCCGAGCAGGGCTTCACGGCGCCCGATATCGAGGAGGCGCAAGTAAAGCGTATCTCGATGCGCCATACGGCCAAGCGCTTCGTAATCTCGGACGCCAGTAAATTTGGCATGGTGGCGCCCGTCAAGTTCGCGGACTTCCGTGACGCAACGATTATTACCGCAGGCGATGTCCCCGCCAAGTACCGGGCAATGGACAACGTCATCACGGTCTAACAGCAGGGGACGGGCAAACGCCAAAACCACCGCGAAGGGGTAGGAACCTATGTGGTGGTTTTGACGTTTGCCCAGATAAAACCATCCAAAATAAACCTGTTCCTTTTCGGCAGGCTTTAGGGCTCCCAGGGGCAGGGGGCTTCGATGTGGATGTGCTCGCCGGTTACGGGATGCGTGAAGGACGCGCTGTGGGCGTGGAGCATCAGGCCGCAGGGGCGCGGCGTTCCGTACAGGTCGTCGCCAACCAGGGGATGACGCTCGCTCGCCAGATGCACACGGATTTGATGCTTGCGGCCGGTGAGCAACTCGACATCGATATACGAGCGCGTGGGCAGGCCACGACGGCTCTTAAGACGTTTGAGCACCTTGACGCGCGTTTGAGACGGCTTGCCGCTGGCGCCGACGCGCATCTTTCGGCTGTCGTGACGGTCGCGGGCGATGGGCTTGTCGATGAGCTTTTCGTTCCAGTCGATTTTGCCCTCGGCGAGCGCCAGGTAGTGCTTTTCGAAAGCGTGGTCGATAATCATCTGGTCAAAGGCGGGCTGCGTCTGCTTGTCGAGCGAGAACAGCACCACGCCGGTGGTGTCACGGTCCAGGCGATTGAGCGGCTGCATGTCGGTCGCGGCAAAGCCGTCGCCCATCGCCAGCAGCAGGTCGCTGGCGTAGTCGGTGAGCGTGCGCTCGCCGGTGCCGTCGCCGTGGACGATCATGCCGGCGGGCTTGTCGATGGCCATGAGCCAGGCGTCGCAGTAGAGGACTTGAGGTTCTTCGTTCACGTGTAAGCCTTTCGGTTAGCTAATTCCCACAAACATGCAGCCCGAGGTTGCTCCGCGCAGACGGGCGGCGGGCTTGCGGCCGGCTTGAGCTGCCTCGACGGCGCGACGGACGCGAGCGACGGCACGACCAATCTCATCGGCCTCGAACAAGGTTCCGTCGACCATAAGACGACGGACGCCGGCGTCGAGCAACTGCGGTACCTGCGGCGTAAGGTCGATGGGGTAGGCATCGTACAAGCGAGAGCGGCCATGGATGTCGGTGCGCACGGGCATGACCTTGCCGTCGATATTCTTGAGCGACAGCTTGCGGGCGCGCAGGCGGCAGTTGGCGCAATCGTGGATGCAGCCATTGGCCACCTGCAGGATGCAGTGCTCGCTCGTCATAACGCGCGGGCGGCCAAAGACGGTGATGCCCAGAGCCGCGGGCGCGGCGGCGCCGAGCGAGACAATCTCGTCGAGCGTAATCTCGGGCGAGAGCCAAAACGCACCGGCTCCGCGCTCGGCAAGCGCCTCCATGCAGGGCGTGTTGTGCACCGGCAGGCAAGAGCGAATCTCGGCCGTGGCGCCGGCATGCGCGGCTACGGCGAGCTCGGAGATATTGCCGACGGCGACGGTGGCTCCGGCATTGATCCAGGGATCGACGCGTACGTGGTCAAGGGCGCGGCAGACCTCGTCGAGTACGGGTACGATGTCCTGCTCAAATGCATCGGCGGGGGAGACACCGGCGGCCTCGAGCGCATCGGTGGTCATATAGATGCGCGTTGCACCCTCGGCGCGAGCGGCTTCGGCGGCCTCGAGCGAGGTGACGGTGGCGCAGATCTGCGGCTCATCGCGGTAGTGCTCGGGCGCGGGGCGGGAATCACTGGTTACAATCGCCGGCAGCTCGAGCGTTTTCGCGCGCTCCTCGTACGGTGCCAGAATGGCCTCTTCCAGCGCCTTACAAGCGGCGGCGCGCACCTTGTGCACGGCGGAAAAGCTCATACCGCAGCCCTTATCGAGTGCCACATCAAAGCTCGCTGCTTCAAAGGGCGAGGAGCCCATGCGGCCCACATGCTCAACCAGGTCTGCCGCCTCGACGGCGCGGGTCTTGGCGGCCTCGACGGTGAAGCCCGTGGCGGTGGCGGTGAGCGCGGGGTTGTCACAGCAGGTGAGTGTGACAGTAAATGGCTCGCCTAGGCGCGCCACGACGGACACGTCAACAGCTCGGCGGCGCAGCACATCGCGCTTGAGCGCGGCGCCGGCGGCGTCGATGGCACGCTGACTGCGAATCACGCGGACGCGGCAACCCTCGGGCATGCTGCGGGGCACGCGGCATTCGATGATGTCGCCCGCGGCGGCATCATCGGCGGAAATGGTGGTCAGGAACTGGTCAAATTCGTTATCGTGGCGAAGCTCCAGCAGGTCGCCCTTGCCAACGGGCTCAAACAGCTCAATGCGGGCGATGGCGGCGCGGCGACGGCGATCGTCGGGCTTGAGCCCGCGCACATCGCGGTTGGCCAGACGGCTGCCCAGCACCGTGCCCACAATCTGGCCGCGGTTGTTGGAGCGCTCGTAGCTCATCATCTCGTCGCCCGAGGTGCCATTCTGGTAGGCGTGCGTGAAGTCGCGATTAAAGCAGCGCTTGAGCTGGCGCTGGCGGGCTGCATCCTCATCCTTGGAGGTCGAAACATCGGCCAGCATATCGTCAATCTGGTGACGGTACACATCGACGATGGAGTACACGTAATCGGGCGCCTTCATGCGGCCCTCGAGCTTGAGCGACGCGGCGCCGGCGTCATACAGGCGGCGAACAAGCTGTGAGGTGTTGGTGTCGCGTGGGCATAGCGCACGCTCGCGGCCGGCGGGGGAGAGCGCGCGACCGTTCTCGTCGATCAGCTCGTAGGGCAAGCGGCAGGGCTGGGCGCACATGCCACGGTTGGCCGATCGTCCCGCCATGGCAAAGCTCGAAAGCAGACACAGGCCAGAGTAGCAAAAGCAGATGGCGCCATGGCTAAAGACCTCAAGGTCCACATCGGGCGCGGCATCGTGAATGGCGGCAATCTCGTCGATGGAAAGCTCGCGCGAGAGGGTCACGCGGTCGGCGCCCTGCTCGCGGCACCAAAGGGTTCCGCGGTCGTCGTGGATGTTCGCCTGGGTCGAGATATGCGTCTCGATGCCGGGCATGGTGCGCTTGACCTCAAAGAACAGGCCCCAGTCCTGGATGATGAAGGCGTCGGCACCCAGCGTGGAGCAGCGACGGACGAGCTGCAGCGCATCGCTCATCTCGGATTCCTTGATGACGATGTTGACCGTGACGTAGACGCGCGAGCCGGCCAGATGCGCGGCGCGGCAGGCCTGCTCAAAGGCCTCGTCGGTAAAGTTGGTGGCCTTGCGGCGTGCGTTGAAGCTGCCCATGCCGCAGTAGATGGCGTCTGCCCCGGCGGCGAGTGCGGCGGCAAAGGGCTCGGGCCCTCCGGCGGGCGCCAAAAGCTCGGGTCTGCGGTTGGTGGTTCGACTGGCGGTTGCGGTCATATCCTGCCTTTCAAAATGCTCAGATACTCAAAAGTATAGTGGCGCCGTCGCGATGGACGATGCCCGTGCTCCAAGCGGGATAAAGTCTTCAGCAGCTTGGGCTGGCTGACCCCGTGGAGAACCGTTCAGCGGTCCAGGGAAACCGTTGGACGATAAAATATTCTCGCAACGTGATAATAATCTTGCATCGCGCGGAAACCTTGAGTACTATCCCAATCAAGCGCGGTGTTCAGACCGAACTGTGCCTCCCGGTGTGAACGCCGCGCTCACGCTTTCTCAACTGATCGTAAGGAGATAAACATGAGCAAGACCGTCGTGTCTTCCGATAACGCACCCGCAGCCATCGGACCGTATTCCCCCGGCATCCAGACCGGCAACATGGTGTTCCTGTCCGGCCAGCTGGGCATCGATCCCGCGACCGGCAAGCTGCCCGGGGGTGTCGAGGCCCAGGCTAAGCAGTCCCTTGCTAACGTCGAGGCTCTGCTGACTGCCGCCGGCGCTACGTTTGCCGATGTCGTCAAGACCACGGTCTACCTGGCCGACATCGCCGACTTCGCCGCCGTGAACGAGATTTACTCCTCCAAGTTCGAGGCTCCGTTCCCCGCGCGCAGCGCTTTCCAGGTTGCCGCCCTTCCGGCTGGCGGTCTGGTTGAGATCGAGGTCGTCGCCGCTCTCTAAGGCGTTGGCAACAACTAAACATGACATGCAAAAAGACCCTGCAGCGCGTGCGAGCTGCAGGGTCTTTTGTCAAGTGACGAATCGCTTGTGGAGCCGCGCTCCATTTTGCTCGTTAGTCCTCCTTGCGGACTTTTTGCAGGTAGCGGTACACGCTGGGCTCCGAGATGCCCAACGCGGTGGCAGCGCAGGCCACGGCGCCCTTGAGCATGAACACCCCGTTGCCGTTGAGGTGGCGAATGACGTCCACGCGGTCGCTCTGACCAAGCGACGCTACATCCAGCCCGCGCGCGCTCAGCAACTCGGCAATGCTGCGGTCGATGAGCTCCTGGGTGGACTCCGAAAGGCTTTCGACCTCGATAGGGGCGGGCTCCGTGCGCGTCGGCGCCGCGTCGAAGCACGCCATGAGCTGCTGCGCCATGGCGTTGATGGAGCGCACGGTCGAGAGGTCGGTGTTGACGCAGAGCATACCGACGATCTCGTCATTCTCGCGGATAAAGTACGTAGCTGACTCCAACGTCTTGCCGCCGGCACCGCGCCCCTCGTAGCCCGTAATAAACGGCAGGTCGCGATACTTGGCGTCGTGCATGATCTTGAGTGCCAGATCGGTGGCGGGACCGCCGACCTTGCGGCCGCTCACGATGCCGTTGCGAATATCGACGATGGCGTGGTCGGGATCCGAGAAATCGTGCAGCACGATTTCGCTGTTCTTACCGAGTATCTGCTCCAGAAAATCGACCATCGGCAAAAAGCGACGTACGGTCTCGTTCACGGGCAACTCCTTTGGGTGAAATCGGAAATGTTCATAACAATTTTTTCTCATGGTAACACGCTGCCCATCATCTCGTATATCCGCAGGTACATTGCGTAATGCAGACGAACGGTAGGAATTTAGCGGTAAACGGTTGACCAAAAGAAAAGTTAGATGTTATTTTGACCAGACACTTTTCTGACCTGCGGAAATGCGGTATTTCAGCTGAAGAATAGTCTGATAACAAAAAATTATTATTGAGAATGAGAATCATCTTTAATACGATATGCAATGAAGGCACAACCTCAACCCCGCACTGCGTCACAATAGAGCGTTAGATGCGAAAACAACTATTTCGAGGATTGGTGGTCAAATGACCCAGGAGACGGTTACGAACGGCACTGAAGCCCTGTTCACTCGCGAAGGCATGCCTCCCGTTAAGGAAATGATCCCGTGTGCCCTTCAGCACGTACTGGCATCGTTTGCCGGTATCATTACCCCGGCGGTCATCATGGCCGGCGTCTACGGCTTTAATAGCCAGCAGAGCACCGATATCATTCAGGTCGCGCTCATTCTTTCGGCGATCGACACGGCCCTTCAGGCCTTCGCTCCCTTCCGTCGCATCGGCGGCGGCCTGCCCATCGTCATGGGCGTTTCGTTCGCGTTCCTGCCGGCCCTGCAGGCCATGGGTGCCTCGGGCTTTAGCTTTGGTGCGCTGCTGGGTGGCGAGATCGTCGGCGGCGCCGTCGCGGTCCTCTTTGGTCTGGCCTACAGCAAGATCAAGTGGCTGTTCCCACCTGTCGTGACCGGTACGGTCATCTTCTCCATTGGCGTCTCTCTCTATCCCACGGCCGTTAAGTACATGGCCGGCGGTATGGGTACGCCGCTGTGGGGCACTCCGCAGGCCTGGTGCGTCGCTCTTATCACCTTCGCCGTGGTCTTTGCGCTCGCCAACTTTGGCAAGGGCACGCTCAAGCTGGGATCCGTGTTCTTTGGCATGATCGTCGGCATGATCGTCTCCATCCCCTTTGGCATGATTGACTTCTCCAGCGTCGCCACCGCTCAGGTCTTCGCCCTTCCCAAGCTCATGCCCTACGCGCTCGAGTTTGATCCCGAGGTCTGCATTACCCTCGCCGTCGTGTTCCCCATGGTTGCCATCCAGGTTATCGGTGACGTCTCCGCCGCCTGCCTTGGCTCCATCGACCGTATGCCCACCGAGCGCGAGCTCTCCGGCGCTATCGTGTCCCAGGGCCTCACCTCTATGGTCGGCGGCCTGCTTGGCGGTCTTCCCACCAGCGCCCTTGGCCAGAACGTGGGTATCATCTGCTCCAACAAGGTCGTCAACAAGTGGGTCTTTGTGATCATCGCGGCCGTCTTTGCCATCGCCGGTCTGTTCCCGCAGCTCTCTGCCGTCCTTTCCGCTATCCCGCAGCCCGTCATCGGCGGCGCGACCGTCGGCGTCTTTGGCACCATCACCATGAACGGCGTGCGCATGTTCACCCGCGAGGGCCTCACGCAGCGCACTACCACCATCGTCGGTACCTCCGTCGTCTTTGGCCTGGGTATCTGGATGGCCAGCGGTTGCCTTGCCGGCGAGGGTATGCCCGCCTGGGTGTCCACCGTCATCGGCTCCAATGCCGTAACCCCCACCGCCATCATGGCCATTGTCCTTAACCTGATCCTTCCGCAGACGCCGGTCGTGGCTCAGCACATCGATGCTGCCAAGGACGCTGCCGTGGATCTGGTCTTGCCCGAGAGCAAGAAGTAACCAATTCGGTGCTATTCGTCGGCGGACGCATCGCCTCGTCCGCCGACGTCATGCGGCGCCAAGCCGCACTTCAAAGGGTTTGTCCCTTTGGTGAAGCGTTGACGGGAGAGGGCCCGTTTCCGGTGTAGGCCGGCGCTTCGCACTCCGCCATGTCAGAGGTGTCAAACCCCGCCCCTGATGTTGAAGGGAGCATCCATGCTTCTGGTCGCTAACGGTTCCGTCTTTACCCGCAACGCTCAGACCCCGTTCATTCCAAACGGTGCGGTCGCCATTGACGGAGATACGATCGTCGAAGTGGGCCCCGAGTGCGAGCTCAAGGCCAAGTACCCGGATGCCGAGTACGTCGACGCCCAGGGCAACCTCATCATGCCCGGACTCATCAACTGCCACACCCACATCTACTCGGGTCTGGCCCGCGGCCTTGCCATTAAGGGCTGCAACCCCACCAACTTCCTGGAGAATCTTGAGCAGCAGTGGTGGAAGATCGACGACAACCTGACGCTCGACGGCACCAAGGCCAGCGCCTATGCCACGATTCTTGACTCCATCCGCGATGGCGTCACCACGATCTTCGATCACCATGCGAGCTTCTGCGAGATCCCGGGAAGCCTCTTTACCATTAAGGATGCAGCTCAGGAGCTGGGCATGCGTTCGTGCCTGTGCTACGAGGTCTCTGATCGCCGCGGCCAGGAAAAATGCGACCAGGCCATTGCCGAGAACGCCGAGTTTGCCCAGTGGGCCGCCAAGGAGCGTCGCGATAACGATAACCACATGATCGCCGCCATGTTTGGCGGTCACGCCACCTTTACGCTTTCGGACGAGACCATGGACAAGATGGCCGACGCCAACAACGGCCTGACCGGCTTCCACATCCACGTGTGCGAGGGCATGAACGACGTGTGGGATTCCCGCCTCAACCGCGGTGGCATCAGCCCGGTCGAGCGCCTGCTGCAGCACAACCTGCTGGGTCCCGACACCATGCTGGGCCACTGCATCCACGTGACGCCTGCCGAGATGGATATCGTCAAGGAGTCCGGCACCTGGCTCGTCAACAACCCCGAATCCAATATGGGCAACGCCGTGGGCTGCGCCCCCGTGCTCGAATTCTTCCGCCGCGGCATTCCTGTGTGCATGGGTACCGACGCCTACACCCACGATATGCTCGAGAGCCTTAAGGTCTTCCTGATCATTCAGCGCCACAACGCCGCCATGCCCAACGTGGGCTGGTGCGAGGCCATGACCATGCTGTTCGAGAACAACGCCAAGATGGCGAGCAAGTACTTCGATCGCAAGCTCGGCGTGCTCGAGGCCGGCGCTGCCGCCGACGTCATCGTCATGGACTACAAGCCCTTTACGCCGCTGAGCGAGGAGAACATCGACGGCCACATGCTCTTTGGCATGATGGGTAAAAACTGCCGCACCACCATCATCAACGGCCGCGTCCTGTACAAGGATCGCGAGTTCGTTGGCATTGATGAGGACAAGATCAACGCGTGGACCATGGCTGAGTCCAAGAAGCTCTGGAGCACGCTCAACGATCGCGCCTACTAATTACAAGTAGATTCACGCGCGTCGGATGTTTCGCCGCATCCGACGCGCGTATAGGCGGCCTCCGCGGGGTCGCCGGCGCTGTGCTAGCGCTACACCGTATTTGCGCCCGCCGCGCGGTCTCGCCGGGCGTTACAGAGAGGAGCTCATTATGAGCGACATCATGAGGCCGATCCCGTTTTCGCAGCTGATGAACTGGATCATCGAGGAGCACAAGACCCAGGGCGCCATCTTTGGCGTGCGTAAGATGGTCACGGCCAACCAGGAGGGCGCGCTTCCCATTTTTGACGAGCGCATCGAGACTCCGTTTGGCCCGGCCGCCGGTCCCAATACGCAGCTGGCCCAGAACATCGTGGCCTCTTATGTGGCCGGTTCCCGCTTCTTTGAGCTCAAGACCGTTCAGGTTATGGACGGCGAGGAGCTCTCCAAGTGTGTGAACAAGCCCTGCATCGTGGCGCAGGACGAGTGCTACAACTGCGAGTGGTCGACCGAGCTCGAGGTTCCGCAGGCTTTTGCCGAGTACGTGAAGGCATGGTTCGCCTGCCACCTCATCGCTCGCGAGTACGGTCTGGGCAGCCCGGACGGCTTTGTCTTTAACATGTCCGTGGGCTATGACCTAGAAGGCATCAAGAGCCCCAAGGTCGATGCCTACATCGAGGGCATGAAGGACGCCAGCGGCTCTGACGTCTGGAATGAGTGCCGCGCATGGGCGCTTGCCAACCTGGACAAGTTTGAGCATGTCGACGCCGCATTTGTCGAATCCATCCCGGCACGCGTCTCCAACTCCATCACCGAGTCTACCCTGCACGGCTGCCCGCCGGCGGAGATCGAGCGCATCGCGACCTATCTGATCACCGAGAAGGGCCTCAACACCTACATCAAGTGCAACCCCACGCTGCTGGGTTATGAGTTTGCCCGCCAGCGTCTGAACGAGCTGGGCTTTGACTACATCGTCTTCGATGACACGCACTTCCGCGAGGACCTGCAGTGGGCCGACGCCGTGCCCATGTTCGAGCGCCTGATTGCCCTGTGCGCCGAGCGCGGTCTTGAGTTTGGCGTCAAGCTGACCAACACGTTCCCCGTCGACGTGACGAGAAACGAGCTGCCCTCCACCGAGATGTACATGTCCGGCCGTTCGCTGTTCTCGCTGACCATCGAGGCTGCCCGCCGCATTACCGAGCAGTTCGATGGCAGGCTGCGCATCAGCTACTCCGGCGGCGCCACGGTCTACAACATCCGCGCTCTGTATGACGCCGGCATTTGGCCCGTCACCCTGGCGACCGACGTGCTCAAGCCCGGTGGCTACGAGCGCTTTAGCCAGATGGCCGGCGAGTTTGCCGACCTGGACGGCAAGCCGTTTGAGGGCATTTCGCTCGAGGCAGTGACCGCGATCCAGACCGACTCGCTCACCAACCCGCTCTACAAGAAGCCGCTGCGCCCGCTGCCCGACCGCAAGGTTGCCGGCAAGAGCCCGCTTTCCGACTGCTTTACCACGCCGTGCCGTACGAGCTGCCCCATCCAGCAGGATATTCCCGCCTACCTGGCGGCTGTTGACGAGGGCCGCTACGAGGACGCACTCAACATCATCATCGAGCGCAATGCCCTGCCGTTCATTACCGGCACCATCTGCCCGCATCCCTGCGGCCGTGCCTGCGAGCGTGCGTTCTACGAGCCCGAGGGCGCCCAGATTCGCGCCAGCAAGCTCAAGGCCGCCCGCGAGGCCATGACCGCCGTGCTGCCTAAGCTGCGCGCCCAGGCTATTGCCAACGTCGGCGAGCGCAACGTTGCCGTTATCGGCGGCGGCCCGGCCGGCCTGGCGACCGCGTTCTTCCTGACGCGCGCCGGCGTGCCCGTCACCATCTTCGAAGCCCGCGACTCGCTCGGAGGCGTGGTCCGTCACGTGATCCCCGAGTTCCGTATCGCCAGCGACGATATCTCTCACGACGCAGAGCTCTGCCTGGCCTTTGGTGCCAAGGTGCAGCTCAACGCCCGCGTGGAGTCCATCGACGAGCTCAAGGCCCAGGGCTTTACCGACGTGGTCGTGGCCACCGGTGCCTGGATGCCCGGCTCTGCGGGCTTGGGCGAGGGCGCCGAGCTCGATGTGCTGGAGTTCCTCGAGGCCGCCAAGAAGGGCGAGAAGCTCGAGCTGGGCGAGGACGTCGTGGTCATTGGCGCCGGTAACACCGCCATGGACGCGGCCCGCGTGGCCAAGCGTCTGGCTGGCGTGAAGAACGTGCGCCTGGTGTATCGCCGCACCAAGAAGCAGATGCCCGCTGACGAGGAAGAGCTTGATCTTGCTCTTGCCGACGGTGTTGAGTTCTGCGAGCTGCTGGCCCCCAAGGCACTTAACGGCGCCGTGCTGACCTGCGACGTTATGGAGCTTGGCGAGCCGGATGCAAGCGGCCGTCGCAGCCCTGTCGCCACGGGCGAGACCGTCGAGCTTTCCGCCACCACGGTGATCTGCGCCGTGGGCGAGGGCATCGATGCCAGCCTGTACGATGCCGCGGGCATCGAGCACGACCGTCGCGGCCGCCTTGCCGCCACCTCCACCGGCGTCGAGGGCGTCTGGGCTGCGGGCGACTGCCGCCGCGGTCCTGCCACCGTGGTCGAGGCTATCGCCGATGCCGCCGAGGTTGCCCGTGCCATCGCCGGCGTGGACTTTAACAAGTACGCCGACCAGAATGCTCAGACCGGTCGCGAGGACACTTGCTACGAGCGCAAGGGGTCGCTGTGCCGCGACAAGCGCAACTGCACCAAGACTCGCTGCCTGGGCTGCGGCTCGGTGTGCGAGGTCTGCTGCGATGTGTGCCCCAACCGCGCCAACGTGGCAATTAAGGTGCCGGGCCTGGCCAAGCATCAGGTCGTCCACGTCGACGGCATGTGCAACGAGTGCGGCAACTGCGCCGTGTTCTGCCCCTACCAGGAGGGTCGTCCCTATAAGGACAAGCTCACCCTGTTCTGGAGTGAGGAGGACATGGAGAACTCCGAGAACGAGGGCTTCCTGGCCGTAGACGAGGATCACTTTAGGGTTCGCGTCGCCGGCACGGTCCGCACCGTCTCGGTCGATGCCGTCAACACCGGCCTTCCCGAGGCCGTCCGCCTGACCATCAAGGCCGTGCGCGACAACTATCCGTACCTTCTTAAGAAATAGGCGAGTCTCTTATGGCCAAATCCATTCAACATAACGTGGCCTACGTTGCCTGCGGGAGTGGTTGTGCCTCCGCAGGCGGCGACGCCCGCTGCAACGAAGGCTGCATTGGCTGTGGCGCCTGCGTCACGGCCTGCCCCCACGGCGCCATTGCGCTGGTCGATGGCATCGCCCGCGTGGATCGCTCAAAGTGCGCGGGCTGTGGCCTGTGCGGCATGGCGTGCCCGCAGCGCGTGATCGCCTTCGTTCCCGGCTACCAGAACATCCTGGTGCGCTGCAACAACACCGATAAGGGCGCCATTGCGCGCAAGATCTGCGACACGAGCTGCATCGGTTGCGGCATGTGCGCCAAAAAGTGCCCTGCCGGCGCTATCCGCATCGAGGACAACTGTGCCCATATCGACGGCGCGGACTGCCTGTCGTGCGGCATGTGCGCCGTCGTGTGCCCGCATGGCGCCATCCACGACCGCACCGGCATCGCCGCCGGCGTGTAGAAGGGAATCACCATGGCACAGGAATTCACTTTTACCGTTAACGGCGTCGAGCGCACGACGACCCAAAACAAACCGTTGCTGCGTTATCTGCGCGACGACCTGCACATTCACTCCGCCAAGGACGGCTGCTCCGAGGGCGCCTGTGGTACCTGCACCATCCACGTGGACGGTGCGGCCGTCAAGGCGTGCGTGCTGACCACCGCTCTTGCCGCCGGCCGCAACATCGTGACCGTCGAGGGCCTGCCCGAGGACGTGCGCGAGGCCTTTGTGTACGCCTTTGGCGCCGTGGGCGCCGTGCAGTGCGGTTTTTGCATCCCCGGCATGGTCATGGCGGGTGCAGCGCTCATCGCCGAGGATCCCGAGCCCACCGAGGAGCAGATCAAGTACGCCATCCGCGGCAACGTCTGCCGTTGCACTGGCTACAAAAAGATCATCGAGGGCATTTCGCTGGCGGCCGCGGTGCTCCGCGGCGAAAAGCAGATCGACGAGGACTTGGAGCGCGGCGACGACTACGGCGTGGGCAAGCGCGCCTTCCGTATCGACGTGCGCAAGAAGGTGCTCGGCGAGGGTAAGTACCCCGACGACATCGACGAACTCGATCAGCCGGGCCTGACCTATGCCAGCGCCGTGCGCTCCAAGTACCCGCGCGCCCGCGTGCTCTCCATCGATACCTCCAAGGCCGAGGCCCTGCCCGGCGTGGTGGGCATTCTGCGCGCCGAGGACGTGCCAGTCAACCAGGTCGGCCACCTTATCCAGGACTGGGACGTCATGATCGCCCAGGGCGATATCACCCGCTGCGTGGGTGACGCCATCGTGCTGGTGGTTGCCGAGGACGAGGCGACGCTCGAGAAGGCCAAGAAGCTCGTAAAGATCGATTACGAGCCGCTGGAGCCCGTGCGCAACATCGCCGAGGCCAAGGCCACCGACGCCCCACGTCTGCACGACAGCTTCTTTGCCTTTGGCAACACGGTGGAGCTCAAGGACAATGTATGCCAGAGCCGTCACGTGACGCGTGGCGACGCCGCCAAGGCACTGGCGGAGAGCGCGTTCACCGTGACGCAGCGCTTTACCACGCCCTTTACCGAGCATGCCTTCTTGGAGCCCGAGTGCGCCGTCGCCTTCCCGTACAAGAACGGCGTCAAGGTGCAGTCGACCGATCAAGGTGCCTACGATACGCGCAAAGAGTGCGCCCACATGTTTGGCTGGGACAACGAGCCCGAGCGCGTGGTCGTCGAGACCATGCTCGTGGGTGGCGGCTTTGGCGGCAAGGAGGACGTGTCCATCCAGCACCTGGCCGCGCTCGCCGCATATAAGTTCCAGCGTCCCGTGAAGTGCAAGCTCACGCGTGCCGAGTCGCTTGCCTTCCATCCCAAGCGTCATGCCATGGACGGCACCTTTACGCTGGGTTGCGACGCCGAGGGCAACTTTACCGGTCTGGACTGCGAGATCAACTTTGACACCGGCGCCTACGCGTCGCTGTGCGGTCCGGTGCTCGAGCGCGCCTGCACGCATGCCGTTGGCCCCTACAAGTACCAGAACACCGACATCCGCGGCTTTGGCTACTACACCAACAACCCGCCCGCCGGCGCGTACCGAGGCTTTGGCGTGTGCCAGTCCGAGTTTGCGCTCGAGAGCCTGATCGACCTGCTGGCCGAGAAAGTCGGCCTGGATCCGTGGGAGATCCGCTACCGTAACGCTATCGAGCCGGGCGAGGTTCTGCCCAACGGCCAGATTGCCGATTGCTCCACGGCGCTTAAGGAGACGCTGCTCGAGGTCAAGGACGCCTACTACGCGCATCCCGGCCACGCCGGCATTGCCTGCGCCATGAAGAATGCCGGCGTGGGCGTGGGCCTGCCCGATGCCGGCCGCTGCAAGATTCGCGTCGAGGATGGCCGCGCCGTGGTCTACGCCGCCACGTCCGACATCGGCCAGGGCTGCAACACCGTCTTTTTGCAGGACGTTGCCGAGGCATGCGGTCTGCCGCTGAGCTGCATTGCTAACGGCGAGTGCTCCACCGAGAACGCTCCCGACTCCGGCACCACGTCTGGCTCGCGTCAGACGGTCGTGACCGGCGAGGCCGTGCGCGGTGCCGCCTTCCTGCTGCGCGATGCCATGCTTGACATCGAGGCCGGCAAGCCTGCACCCGATGCTCCTGTGAGCGCCCATGGTGATGGCGTCAAGATCGAGTACGACGACGGTCGCGCCTATCAGCTGCACACACAGGAACTCGTCGCCGGCCAGGGTATGCATCCTCAAGATCCCGCTGCCGCCATCAAGGCGCTCGAGGGCTGCGAGTTTGGGTACGTGTACCTGGAGCCGACCGACAAGCTGGGCGCCGACGTTCCCAACCCCAAGAGCCACATCTGCTACGGCTTTGCCACGCATGTGGTCATTCTGGATGATGACGGCCGCGTGAGCGAGGTCTATGCTGCGCACGATTCCGGCAAGGTGGTCAACCCCATCTCCATCCAGGGTCAGATCGAAGGCGGCGTGCTCATGGGGATGGGCTATGCGCTTACCGAGGACTGGCCGCTCAAGGACTGCGTACCCCAGGCAAGGTACGGTACGCTCGGGCTGTTCCGCGCGCCCGAGATTCCGGATATCCACGCCATCTACGTGGAGAAGGACGAACTGTTGCCCGTGGCATACGGCGGCAAGGGCATCGGCGAGATCGCAACGATCCCCACGGCGCCCGCCGTGCAGAACGCCTACCGCGCGTTTGACGGCAAGCTGCGTCCAGATCTGCCCATGGTGGATACGCCGTACAGCCGCGCCCGTCACCGCGGGTAGGGTAGGGCGCGGACGGTCATTACTGACGGGCTGTTCGCGCTGAGCATCAACTACATACGCTGCGCCTTTGGCCCCAGCTCCATCGCGAGCCGGGGCCTTTTGTTTGGAGCGCCTCCGCATGCGGAAACTGCGTCCCAGAATTTCGCTTCAGAGTGGGATGCCGTTTCCGGCTGAACCCTCTGGCGGAAAGTTCATCCCAGAATTGACGCTCGGAGTGGGACACAGTTTCCGGATGGAACCTCAGCGGAAATTGCGTCCCAGTTTGAGCGTCTATTCCGGGATGCAGTTTCCGCTGGGCGCTTCAGCCGGAAAGCGTGTCCCGTTCTGGGCCTTGATTCCGGGACACGGTTTCCGCTAGGTATGCCATATGGAAGGCGCATCCCATTCTGAGCACTCAATCTGAGATATGGTTTCCGCGGTGCCGCCAACTGGAAAGTGTGCCCCAGTTTGATGGGCAGGCGGGCATAAGCTCAACAGCTCCTACAGGTCCACCTCGTTGAGCCATGTCGGCAGCGCGGTCTGCCGGATGCCTGCCGTCTGTAGCTTTTTGGCGAGCACTCCTGCCGAGCGGACCTCGCTGATGGTAAAGCGCAGCAGAGGGTGACCGTAGAGCGATAGGTGCGCCTCGCGCTGTCGTTCGGCAACGAGCGCCTCGGCGGTGGTGCGTCCGGCCAGCATGGTCTGGTCGGTATATTTGATGAGCCCGTCGAGCTCGCCCAGCGTGAGTTCCCGCGCCTGGCGCTCCCAGGCAAAGTCCGTTCGTATGGGCTTGGCCGAATTGAAGGGGTCCGTCAGCTCGTATTGAAGCCAATCGGGCGCAAAGCCCGTCTCGATCATGACGGCTCGGGCGACCGATTCCCCGCCGCTCTCGGCGCGGGCGTCGGCATATCGAAGCGTTGTGAGAGCCGTACGAATCGCGCGACCATTGCGGGCAGTTGCTCGTTGCTCGACGGCCTCCATCAGCTGTTCCCGCACAAGGACGAGCTTTGAGATCGCCGAATCGGCAATGGGCATACCGTCGGCAAAACCGGTCTGCAACAGGCAATCTGTAACCGTTTGGATGGGCGGCGTTACCGATATGCCGGCTCTGCGTTTTGCTCCGGCCGGCTCAATCTGGTGCCGCTGAATATGTGCGCCCGGACGAGCCGACGGCTTGGTGGTACTGCAGACATGCACGACATTCAGGTGTCGCCACGAGACCTCGAGCCCCAGCAGACAGGCGGCCGAAAACGAGCAGAACGTCCAATCGGGGTGGATGATCGCAAGGGCGCGGAGGATTTCGCAATGGCGTTGCGCTCGGTTGAGTTCATCCCAGCGCGTTTTTCGCGCAAACAACCCCGGCATGGGCGAGACAACCGTGCCGCCGGTGCGCCGAAGGAGCGCTTTTCGGATCGCCGTGCTCGGGGGAATCAGGCAGCGCCCCTCTTGTTCGGCTTGAGTGAGCAGTTGGTCGATGAGCTGGTCATTGCAATGGGTCATGAGCTACCGCCTCCTTTTGGGTAGCAAAAACGTATCAGCTGGAACTTGCCGCTCAGCTGACCAAAAGCTGACCAAAATCTAACCATGCAGGTAGATGACCTGCTTTTGGCAACATATTTCTTGTTTGAATCGGTGGGCGGTAATCGGCGACCGTGAACGGTAACTGGATATGAAGTCTTGGTAAGTTTCGGGACGTGTACTTTTTGAAAAAGAGCATTCTATCTGCTGTTTTGTGTTTCTGGATCGCATATTTGAAGGCATGTGATAAGGGCGGCGGACTGTCGCCTTGTATCTGCGGAAACTGTGACCCGGAATTGCCACTCGGAATGGGACGCGCTTTCCGGACAGCCCTTCAAGCGGAAACTACACCCCAGATTTCGGCCTCAGAGTGGGATGCCGTTTCCAGATCGGGCCTCAAACGGAAATTGCATCCCGGAACGAGCCTTCAGAGCGGGATGAACTTTCCCAACGGGCCGCATGCGGAAACTGTGTCCCGGAATTGCCACTCAGAACGGGACACGCTTTCCGGATGGGATGCTTGGCGGAAACTACGGCCCAGTTTTGGCTCCAGAACGGGATGCATTTTCCGGAACGGTCCACGTGCGGTGGTGTACCGCCCCTTTTGCGTGCGCTGCCTGTCGAATTACGTTATAGCTAGCTATATTATAGGAAGGTATAATATAGCTAGCTATAACGTAAAGGAAGGATGGCCCTATGTTTATCGGAAGAACAGCGGAAATGTCCGAGCTCAATCGACTGTATGGCACGGGCTCCTTTGAGATGCCTGTGATTTACGGCCGCCGTCGCGTGGGTAAAACGCGCCTTATCACAGAGTTCATCCAAGGCAAGAGGGCTATTTACTTTCAAGCTCGTCGTACCAATGCAGAGGCAAACCTGCACGGCTTTAGCCAGGCGATACTTGCGGGTTCGGTTGGTGCTGCAGGCGTGTCGTTTCGTAGTTTTGACGAGGCGTTCGATGCATTGGCCACCATGGCTCGCACGGAACGTTTGATTGTTGTGATTGACGAGTATCCCTATCTCGCCCAATCGAATCCCGAGATCAGCTCGTTGCTGCAAGACAAGATCGATCACTTGTACAAAGAGACCAAGCTCATGCTTATCCTGTGCGGCTCGTCTCTTTCGTTTATGGAGGAACAGGTGTTGGGCTACGAGAGCCCACTATACGGTAGGCGTACGGCCCAGTTTAAGATCTTGCCGCTCGATTTTATGACGACCCTCGGCCTGTGGCAGAGCATGGGTCGCGAAGACGCTGCAGTTTGCTATGGCATGACGGGCGGCATTCCTGCATATATCGAGAAAGTCGATCCTGCCGCACCGCTCAAGGACAACATCAAACGTCTTTTTCTTACTCCTACGGGCTATCTCTTTGAGGAGCCGAGTAACCTGCTATTGCAAGAGTGCCGCAATCCCGAGCAATATGATGCAATCGTGCAAGCAATTGCTCAGGGGCGCTCGAAGATCTCGGAGATTGCGAGCTCTACGGGAATCCCTGCGAGCAACGTAAAGAGCTATGTGGATAAGCTGGCGTCGCTTGGGATTGTCGAGCGCGAGCTGCCCCTAAACGAGACGAGCAATAAGCGAGCCGTGTATCTGCTGAGCGATCAGATGTTTAGGTTCTGGTACAAGTTTGTTCCGCAGAACATCGGGCTGATTCAAAACGATATGGCCGAGATGGCGTATAAGCGCATTGAGCCGTACGTATCGGATTACATGGGTACGGTCTTTGAGCTCATATGCAGACAATACGTGTACGAACTCGCGCGGGCGGGCCAGCTCGATGTGGTTCCGGCGAGCGTCGGGCGCTGGTGGGGGACGGATAATCGTACGCATACGCAGGAAGAAATCGACTTGATTGTTGACGATGGCGAGGGCGATGCGCTGTTTGCGGAGTGCAAATGGCGCAATGAACCGGTAGGCGAGGATGTTCTGGAAAAGCTCGTGTACCGAAGCGAGCTCTTTAGGC
Source organism: uncultured Collinsella sp. (assembly GCA_900541175.1). GTDB lineage: Bacteria > Actinomycetota > Coriobacteriia > Coriobacteriales > Coriobacteriaceae > Collinsella. The sequence continues at coordinate 33,232 of UQIT01000003.1, read as the reverse complement.
GGCAGCATAAAAGCTACGTGATCTTTTCGAAGCGTGGCTTTACGCAAGGATGTCAGGAAGCTGCGGCGAGCAGGGGAGATGCCAAGCTGATTTCGTTTGCCGAGATGTGCGAGCGGAAATAACCAAGCGCGCTCTGATGTGATGCTCGGAATGGGACGCGCTTTCCCTTTGGCGGAAAGCACGTCCCAGAATCCGGGCAATTCGCTGGTCCGGTGGTTGAGCAAGCGCCGCGCCAAGGATGCCGAGCGTAAAACCTACAATGAAAACGGCGTAAAAACTGCATTGAGAATGGCGTAATTTCGCAGGATGACGTCGCCCGCTGGTGCTGCAGGAGCGGTGACCTGCAAACCTTGGGTTTTCGGACGAGCTTGTGCGAGAGAGCAAGCCAGTATGTGCGCTCGATGGCCCGCGTTCGCGTGCGCCCCAAGCGCTACTTCTGTGACCCGTCACTTGCGGCGGCGTTGCTGGGGGCTACCCCTGGGCGGTTGCTTGGCGATATGCAAACGTTGGGGATGCTCTTTGAGAACCTCGTTCTGCGCGACGTGCGCGTGTTCCTTTCCACCTACGGCGGTGTCGACAACAGTGTCCATTATTTCTGAGATGAGAAGGGCCTTGAGGTCGATCTGATCGTTGAGCACGACGGGCGCTGGGGAGCCATCGAGGTCAAGCTGAGTGATGCGAAAGCAGACGATGGAGCGAGAAATCTTAAGGCGCTGGAGAGGAAAGTGCTCTCCAATCCTGCCGCCCAGAATGCCGCGCCGGCGTTTTTGGCGGTTGTGGTTGGAAAGGGAAGCACTGCCAACACACGCGACGATGGCGTGGCAGTGATCCCCTTGGCGGCACTTGGGACGTAGTGGTTTTGCGGGGCGCCGTGCTTCCATTACCGAAAATCCATTTGTTAGACCTGGCGTCCGCGGGTAAAATAAAATCGACGGCAGCCCAAGTAGAGTGGAGCTGGGCAGCGCCGTTGCTTGGTCAAGAGGTCAGTGCCTTAATGGCAGCGACTTGTTATGCTTCGAATGCTGCTTGAGTGCCTCGGAAAGTTCGATAAGCGCCGTGAAGAGCAAGACCAAAGCAACCAAGAGCTCTACGAGCTCTGATGGGCCCGGGATGACCGCTGATTCAAGTCACCGGGCCTAAATCTTTTTCATGCATTTGAATAGAGCGGTCGACTCTCTTGGGGCCGTCTGCATGGCGTGTGCTTGGCGCATGGTATATTGCGTCCCGCTTTCATGTCCGCACGGGTTCCTATCCTTACGGCAATGTAGCCGCCTATGTAACGAGCGGCAGTTGACGGAGAAAGGCCCTGACCGTGCCAGACAAAAAGACGCCGGATATCTCGGCTATCGATACGACGAACTTTGCGCGCCAGATTGTGCTGGACTTTGAGTTTGCGCCGGTGCCAAAGCAGCGCCAGCGACGTGGGCTGCGCAATGAGATTATCGAGGTCGGCGCCGTCAAGCTCGATTACCACGGCAACGTTATGGGCGAGTTCTCGCAGTTTGTGCAGACGGAATTTACCGAAGGCGTTGCGTTTTCCGTCCGCGAGCTTACGGGGATATCGGCCGTGGACACTGCGATGGCCGATCCGCTCTACATGGTAATCAAAAGGCTCAGCGATTGGATCGGTCGCTACTCCGCACAGGTGGTTTGCTGGAGCGGGGCGGACCGTCGACAGCTTTTGACCGAGTGCCAGGCAAAGCACATTGATCTTTCCGCATTTCCTACGGACTGGGCCGACCTGCAGGCGTTTTACACCTCGATCATGGACGTGGGCAGCCACGGGTGCGTCTCTTTGAGTGACGCGGCGACGTGGTTTGGCATCGAGTTCGACGAGCCGACGGGTCACGCCCACAGCGCCCTTGCCGATGCGCGCGTGACCGCCAAGCTGCTCAAGCAGGTGATGGACGGGGACTACCGCGTGAGCCCGCGCGCCCAGGAAGTCCGCCAGCGGTGGGGGATGGGCGAGCGAGCTCAGACGCGCCTTTCTAGCAAGTGCCCCGAGCTGGGCGACCTGCTGCTGAAGCTGAAGGCGGCGGGAAGGTAGGGGCGTTAGCTGTCTGCATGGCGCGTGCCTGTCGCGTATCGTTACTCTTCCTGCTGCTTGGCAGGCAAGATGTAGACGTTCTCGGCGTCCACGGCGATCTGCGCGGGGCGGTTGTAGAGGGTGTCGATCTCCTTTACGCTCTGCTTGAACGGCGTGACGTCGGGCGTCTTTGCCTGATGGAGCTTTTCGAGGAGTTTCTCGGATTGCTTGTCGTTGAACTTTCCGATGCTCTCTCCTGCGCCTTCGAGCGCCTCGTCGATGAGTGTATGGTCGCCCACGGGGGTCTTTGCGATGGCGTGACCGAGCAATTTGCCCGCGGACGCGATACCGCCCAGCAGTGCCGCATCGACGGTGTCGACAGCCCCCGCTTCGAGTGCGTTGTAGCAGTCGGTGTAGAGCTCGCGGTACGCGATCGAATCAGCCTCGATCTTCGCAGTGGCGTCCGCGAGCTTTGCGGGCTCGAAGTTCTGGGCGAGCATGGGTTCGAGGAACAGCGAGAACGCGTGGATGTAGGTGGCGAGCTGGCAGTCTTTGAGGTAGTCGAGCACCTTGTCGAGGCGTCTGCCCAAGCCGTCTCGCACCTCGATGAACCCTTTCTTTTTCAGATCTGCCTGTGCCTGCGAGCGGAAGAGTTCCATGTCCTGCGCGGACGACTGCTTGATGTCGAGCACCTTCATATGGGCGTTTGCCATGTAGGTGGCGTTGCCGTAGTTGAGTCCGTAACCGTTGAGGATGTCTGCGAGCGTCTTGAGGCTGCCACGCATGTTGGCCTTGTCGCGCTGACGCATGTACTCGAACATTTCGTCGACGGACTCCTGGATGGAGTCGAGCTTTTGGTTTATCTGCGCGATTGCGGCTGCCATGAATAGCGATGTTGGATCGTAAGGCACCTGCGTGACGCTCGTGGCGATGTCGCCCTCGACTACGTGGAAGCGCGCCTGCCCAAGGCCCTTGGCGGCGTCGCGGTAGCCCCCTGTGAGACCGCTGCCGTCCTTGAACGAGTTGAGTTTCGACGGATCGAGCGGGTTACCATATTTGTCAGTCGCCTGGAGCAGCGTGGGCACGCTCACCGTGTTGGTGACGGTGCGAAACATCGAGGGGAGCGAGGCGAACGCCACGCCGAGTTGGGGAATTCGCTCGAGCGGTAGCTTGATGGCGCCGGAGACGTCCACCCGCTTCTGAGTGAGCGCGAGGTGGATTTTGGTCGATGCGAGCTGTTTTGCCACGAGCTCCTCTCGGCCGTCGTTCGCCGAGGGTTTGGTCTCGTTGTCTGCCATAGCGCGCTCCTTGCTTACGTTGATAGTCGTGGGCATTATCTCATCGCCTGGTGGCTTGCTAGAGCGAGGTAGAGGCCGAGCGTCTGGCGAAACTCGTTAACTGATTGCATTTCAGCGGATTGGGTTGATTATAAGAGAAGGACGGCTATCCATCTGCCCTTCCCAGTTGAGTTCGCTTTGAGCTACTGTTCGTGCCTATGCTGCTTGGGCTCAAGCCTTCTCGCTGCCGTGAAGCAGGTCGTGGCCGCCATGGCCAATGCGATGCTGGCCATCCAAGTGGAGTCGCCGGTTGCAGCGAGATTTGGTTCATCGGCTGTCGTGCGTCCCGACTTTTTTGTAGCCGCCTCGTCGGCGTCCTTTTCAGGAGTGGCAGGATCACTTTTGTTGTCGCCGGGTGAATCTACGTCGGTCTTTCCGCCCGCCTGCTCCCCTTGGGCCTTCCCCTCCACGGTGAAGGACGCATCGGTTGCCGTCCCGTCCTTCCAGACGGCCGTGACGGTGTGTCCGCCGGCGGCGAGCGTGTCCAGGTAGGACGGCCTGAGCTCGATAATCGTGCTGCCCCTGGTTGCGGTGTAGTTCTCGGCGGAGACCTCAGTTCCGTCCACGAGGAGACGCGTGAACTCATCGAGAGGACCGCTGAAGCGGAAGGTCAGACCGGCCTCGCCGTCCTTTGCATACGCCTGCCCGTCGCCCTTGGTGGCGGCATACAGCGGAGCGGTCACGTCGAAGGTGACGTCCCCCGCGTCGTCGACATCAAAGGTCTGAACGCCGGTCTTGCCGTTACGCTCGGCGTAGGCGGAGCTGTAGACGAAGGTCTCGTGGCCCGTCTTGTCGAGGACCGCGAGGGCTTGGATTTCAAACGAGCCCATCGAGAGCGACGTGGGGAACTCGATTTCGATATAGCCCCTTGCCGCATCGTAGCTGCAGCTCAACGTTTTGCGGGTCTTTAAAGAGTTCGGGTCCTCGACATAGCCGGGGTCGCCGAGGATCGGGGAGACAGACTTTACGCCGTCCGCGTCGCCTACATTGCAATAGATACGGAGGATCCCGCCGACGGGGACCCTCTTCGCGGAGATGGAAACGTTCGAGACCGTGGGCGGGTTCCGGTCGATCGCGCTGCCGGTCACCTCGAAGCACAGCTCGCTCGGGTCGCCAACCGAGAAAGTCGCGCCCGAAATGCCGTTGGCCCTGGCGTAGGAACTCTCGTACACATCGGTCTCGAACCCTAGGCCATCGGTGACCGAAAGGCCGATCAGCCTGTGCCTTCCGATCCTATTGCTGTCGAATGTGAGGTCAAACCCGTCGATAGACGAGCCTCCGTGATAATAGGCTGACGAAACAGAGCAGCCGTCGTCCGAATTCTCCCAGCCCTGCCGCAGTATGGGGGAAACGGAACGAACGCCGTCGGCATCGGAGACGGTCCAAGAGATGTGGAAGTCGGCACCGGTTGCGACCTCCCTGCTCGAGAGCGACACGGAGGACACGGTCGGCGGGTTTTGGTCCTCGGGTCCCTCGGTCACCTCATACTCGAGGGGGTCGGTGGTGAAGGTCGGACAGTCGAGCCCCTTCTCCTCGGCATACGTCGTGTCGTAGACATCGGTAACCCATCCAAGACTATCGGTCACGCCGAGGCCGATGATCCGGTACCTGCAGGGCCGGTCGCTCGGGGAGGTGGAGATATCGAAGCCCGCGGTCGTGTTGCCGGTCGACGAGAAGGCGAGACGGGAACTGATTCCATGGTCTCCGGTATCGTTTTCGACAACGACTTCGACTATGGGCGTGACGGACCGTACCCCGTCAGGGTCATCGACGCTATAGCCGACATGCAGCGTGGAGCCGGCCGTGACTGTCGTCGCGGATATCGTCACGTTGGAGATGCTGGGCGGGTTCGGGTCCGACGCGGCTAGGGCGGTTGAGGGCAAAGCAAGCGCTACGGTGGCGGACAGCGAGGCGAGCAGGCTAAGCGCGAAGCGCCTGGAGAATTTCAAGGAGGTCATTGGTGGTGCCGATCTTCCATAATTGTTGCAGCGATACCAGTATATCTTTGGCCCATGCTAGCCAGATGTTCTTTCCGCGAACGGCTCGTTAGTTTAGAGACGGCATATGGACGCCTGTCTCGTCCACGTTTCTCGTAAGGGCGATTATAAGGACATGAAGAGACTTTCTCGGAACAATCAATTGGGGATATCAAAGAAATGCTGGACGTCTCCCGATCGCTCAATGCTTTTGAGGTGAAATGCGGCGCATCGGCTACGTTGTTGAGATCATTTATCGAGCGATATGTCATTCCAGCTGAGGCCACCGTCATGAGGCTTCTGTTCCTACACCCCCCGCAATCCCGCGCGCGGCACCCAACAGCTCGTACTCCCTCTCGCTCCACTGGCACAGCTCGGCAGTCTCGACGGCGTCGCGGCACAGGTCTAGAAACACCTCAGCTCCCTCGCAGAAGCACTCGCGGGCAAAGGCGCCGGATCCGTCCGCAACGCACTTGCCGTCAGCAAAGAGCTTCCAGCTGGACGGCTCGCGCGAGTTGTCGCCGGACAGCCTGATCTGCAGTACGTGCGGGCCGCCGGCGGCACGGAGCTCTTCCTCGAGCTTCTGTACCGTAAAGCGCATCTGGTGGGAGAGGCTGCTCTTGACCATGGCCGAGGCATAGCTGTTCGGCTTGTCCAGAAGATGCATGTGATTCGGTTTGACGACCAGATTGTGGAAGTTGCGCTCACTGCGCACGGAGAAATTGTCCATACGGACTCCTTTCATCGATGTTGGCAGGGCCACCGTGCCTCTTGGCCGGTTGGCGTCGGGATCGTGGAGCCAACTCTCTACCCCGACTCTGGATAAAACGCGCCCGCTCCTTGCGGGCACGATGGGGTCTATCAACGTGTACGGACATAAATCAAGCGCCATCCGCGAAATGACGCGCGGATGGCGTTGGTTTCCCAAGTGATTATTCGGCTTCCATCCGGAAAAGTGTCGAAATCAGCCGTGTAAAAGTACGGAAAAGTGTCGAGATAGGCATCTTAAAACTTCGGAAAAGTGTGGCTGGATGACAAAACAGCACTTAGAAGCCGGTGCTGGATGCGGGATCCTGCGGCCGCCTTCAGCTCTCGCTACTCGTCGTCTCCGTCGTTGGGGTCGCCCTTGAGGGTGTTGATGTCCAGGTACTCGTCATCGTTCTCTTTTTGCTGGGTCTCCGACTCCGCTTGGGTGGGGCCGGAGAACAGCCGGAATCCCTCAAACGCAATGACGCCGAGCAGGGCAATGACAATGGCGATAAAGGCAACCTTGACTGCTTGCGGAAATTCCGAGAAACGCAGCGCCTTTTCCTCGGCGTAATAATCGGCGAAGCGCTCTTCGCCCGTGCTTTTGGTATACGCCGGCGCGGACGCGGCCTCCGGGTCATATTCCGGTGCAGGCGTGGCAGCGTACGGATCGTTGAGATAATCGCTCGATGCGGTGCCATAGTCCTCGGTCTCGATGCGACCGTTGCCAGCATAGTCATCGGAATAATCGGAATATGTCGCACCGCCCTCATAGTCCGCGGCGCTCGTGTTGGCGGCAAAAAGCGGGTTAACTGGAACGTCGAGCGCCGGCATGCCGGTAGAGGTCTCATCCAGATCGGCTGCAGCCCAGGAATCGTAGGCAACCTGACGGGCAACGGGCTCATCGAGCCTTGCGACCGGAGGCTTGCGTGCCGCAGGAACAGGCAACTGCTGGGCGCTGTACATAACAGTGCTGTCGGCCGATTTGCCCTGCGTCGCTGCAGCGAGAAATGCCGCCGTCTCGGACGGGTCGCTTGCGGGGCGGGGAGCGGGCGTGGGCGCCGAAGTGGGTGCGGGCGTAGGCGCGGGTGTCGAAACAGCCAACTGCGCAGGAGTCGGCGCAGATGCGGTCTTAGGCGCAAGTGCGGGATTGGGGTTTGACGGGCGAGCCCCGCCGCCCATGAGTTCGTCGGCGGTCCACGGGCGATCATTCATCACGTCGTCAAGGCTCAGCGAAAACAGGTCGTCTTCACTCTCATCGAACATGCGGTGCACATGTCCACCAATTGCCGGAATCAATCCGCGACCGGTGCATGATGCCTTGCTCAACGCCATTCTGTTCCATCCTTTCGAAATGCTAATGACATCGATTATATGGAACTTCCCAAGCGGCTCGGTCTTGGATTCGTGCTTTCCAGAACTCGCGCCCAAAAGGGGAGGGTAATCCAGGCGAGTGCCTACTTGTCGCCGGCCGCCGCCTTGGCCTCATTGAGGTAGCTATAGAAGCTGTACTTGGAGATGCCAAAGAACTCGCAGGCGCGCTCGCTCGACTTGGAAATGAGGAAGGCACCGCGACGGTCGAGGTAGCCAATGGCACGAATGCGCTCGTCTTTGGTCATGAGTGCCGCGGGCTTGCCCACAAACTGCTCGCACTCGTGCAGCAGGTCCTCGAGCAGGTCGCCGATGTTCTTGGTAATGGGCTCGGGCTCGGTATAGCCCGTGCCGTCGGTGCCGGTAAAGGCATCGAGCGAGCGCTCAAAAGCCTTCATAAGCGTAATGTCAAAGTTAATGCCCAAAATGCCGACGGGCTTGCCCTCGTCGTTGCGGATAAAGATCGTCGAGGACTTGAGCAGCTTGCCATCGGTGGTTTTGGTGAGGTATGGCTCGCGGTCGTGTACGTCGGCGGTGCCCTCGTGCATGGACTCAAACACAATATGGCTGGGGCCGTCACCCAGTTTGCGCCCGCTGACGTGGCCGTTTTCGATCACTACGATGGAGTGGTCCACGTCCTCGGTCTCCAGGTCGTGGACGACGACTTCGCAGTTGGGGCCAAACTGGAGCGCCAGGCCGTGTGCAAGGCGCTTGTAAAACTCAATCTGTGCGGGGGTCATGGGTACCTTCCTAAAAATTAGTTTGGGCACACTTTGCCATAAACCACACCTGTTCGCAAATAACGAAAGCGTTGCTGCGTCATGTAACCGTTCGTCGGCGAAAAGGTACCGATTACGGCAACAAACAGTTTGTTAGGTTTGCCAATCAAAAAGTGTGATAGAACAGTGCTAACAAACTTTTTGTTAGGCATCCACATAAAAGTTCAGCCGTGTGAATGGGATCGGGCTGAAACGCGTATGCGGGGGCCGGCAAGAGAGGACTTAAGGAGTTCACCGTATGGCCGATAAGATCCAGTGGGCGGGCAACACGATGCCCAAGAGCGATGACAAGCACTTGGGAATCATGAGTCTCGACCACGTGAAGAAGGCCCGCGCCTTCCACCAGTCGTTCCCTCAATATACCGTCACCCCGCTTGCCCGCCTGGACGGTCAGGCTGCGCGCTTGGGTCTGTCCAACCTGTGCGTTAAGGACGAGAGCTATCGCTTTGGCCTCAACGCCTTTAAGGTTCTGGGCGGTTCGTTTGCCATGGCCAACTATATTGCCGACGAGACCGGCAAGGACGTTGCCGACTGCACCTTCGATTACCTGACCTCCGATCAGCTGGCCGAGGACTTTGGCCAGGCTACCTTCTTTACCGCCACCGACGGCAACCATGGTCGCGGCGTGGCATGGGCTGCCAACAAGCTGGGCCAGAAGGCTGTCGTGCACATGCCCAAGGGTTCCACCAAGCCCCGCTTCGATAACATCGCCGCCGAGGGCGCCACGGTGACCATCGAAGAGGTCAACTACGACGAGTGCGTGCGCATGGCCGCCGCCGAGGCCGACGCCTGTGAGCGCGGCGTTATCGTTCAGGACACCGCCTGGGAGGGCTACGAGAAGATCCCGTCTTGGATCATGGAGGGCTACGGCACCATGGCTTCCGAGGCTGCCGAGCAGCTGCGCGAGATGGCCATCAACCGCCCGACGCACGTGTTTGTCCAGGCTGGCGTGGGTTCGCTCGCCGGCGCCGTGGTGGGCTACTTCACCAACCTGTATCCCGATAACCCGCCCACCTTCGTCGTGGTTGAGTGCGCGCCTGCCGCCTGCCTGTACAAGGGCGCTGCCGCCGGCGACGGCGATCCGCGTATCGTGGACGGTGACATGCCCTCCATCATGGCCGGCCTGTGCTGCGGCGAGCCCAACATCCTGGGCTGGGATATCCTGCGCAACCACACCACCGCCTTCGTGTCCTGCCCCGACTGGGTCACCGCTCGCGGCATGCGCACCCTGGGCGCTCCCGAGAAGGGCGACCCGCGCGTCATCTCCGGCGAGTCCGGCGCTGTGACCACCGGCCTGGTCGAGACTCTCATGCTCGATCCCGAGTACGCCGAGCTCAAGGAGCTCATCGGCCTGGATAAGACGAGCTCCGTGCTCTGCTTCTCCACGGAAGGTGACACGGACCCCGATCAGTATCGTCGAATTGTTTGGGAAGGCGAATATCCCACTTGCTAATCGTTGGGGCGGAGTAAATAGGTATCGCTCCGCCACCTCACAGGTAGATTCCTTCGTTTGAAAGGTTATGAACAATGGCTAAAGAACTCGATTTCGACGCTATCAAGGCTGCTGCTGAGTCTCATCGTGCTGATATGACTCGCTTCCTGCGCGCTATGATCTCTCACCCCTCTGAGTCCTGCGAGGAGGGTGAGGTTGTTGCCTGCATCAAGGCCGAGATGGAGAGCCTTGGCTATGACGAGGTCAAGGTCGACGGCCTGGGCAACGTCATGGGCTTTATGGGCGAGGGCGACAAGATCATCGCCATCGACTCCCACATCGACACCGTCGGCATCGGCAACATCGAGAACTGGGACGCCGATCCCTATGAGGGCTACGAGACCGACGAGATCATCTACGGCCGCGGCGGCTCTGACCAGGAGGGCGGCATGGCTTCCGCTACCTACGCTGCCAAGATGATGAAGGACATGGGCCTCATCCCCGAGGGTTACAAGATCATGGTCGTCGGCACCGTCCAGGAAGAGGACTGCGACGGCATGTGCTGGCAGTACATCTACAACAAGGACGGCATTAAACCCGAGTTCGTCATTTCCACCGAGCCCACCGACGGCGGCATCTATCGCGGTCACCGCGGCCGCATGGAGATCCGTGTCGACGTTCACGGCACCTCCTGCCACGGCTCCGCTCCCGACCGCGGCGACAACGCCATCTACAAGATGGCCGACATCATCGCCGACGTCCGCGCCCTCAACAACAACGGCTGCGACGAGTCGACCGACATCAAGGGTCTCGTCAAGATGCTCGACCCCAAGTACAACCCCGAGCACTTCGAGGATGCCCACTTCCTGGGCCGCGGCACCTGCACCGTCAGCCAGATCTTCTACACCAGCCCCAGCCGCTGCGCTGTCGCTGACTCCTGCGCCATCTCCATCGACCGTCGCATGACCGCCGGTGAGACCTGGGAGTCCTGCCTGGACGAGATCCGCAACCTGCCGGCCGCCAAGAAGTACGGCGACGACGTGAAGGTCTCCATGTACATGTACGACCGTCCGTCCTGGACCGGCGAGGTCTACGAGACCGAGGCTTACTTCCCCACGTGGATCAACAAGGAGACCGCTCCGCACGTCAAGGCCCTCGTCGACGCCCACAAGGCCATGTTTGGTGACGAGCGCATCGGCTGCGAGCCCAGCATGGACAAGCGCACCGGTCGCCCGCTGTGCGACAAGTGGACCTTCTCCACGAACTGCGTCTCCATCCAGGGCCGCTACGGCATCCCCTGCGTGGGCTTTGGCCCGGGTGCCGAGTCTCAGGCTCACGCTCCCAACGAGGTCACCTACAAGGACGACCTGGTCACCGCTGCCGCCATGTATGTGGCTGCCCTGAACCTCTACGATCCGAGCCAGGCCGATGGCGACGCCACCGTGTTCCGCGCCGGTCTGACCAACAACAAGATCGACTAGTCCCATTCCTCGATTTTGTTGAGCCGGGGACAGTTTATGCCCCCGGCGCCTCCTGTTGACTTGGGGCCCGCGGTCGTTATCTCCCATGCTTGCTCAACGGTAGCGGGTCCTCGTCATAGCGCTCTGCATGTTCTAGCCACACGCGCATGCCGGAGCACATCTACTCATTGCGATCGTTTCACCTTTAGAAAGGACATTTACATGGACGCCAAGTTTACCGAGCTCGTCGAGCAGCTGAACGGCCTCGATTTTAAGGGTATGTACGGCAGCGACTTCCTGCACACCTGGGATAAGACCACCGATGAGCTCAAGGCTCTCTACATCGTCGCCGACGCCCTGCGCGAGCTGCGCGAGAACAACGTCTCGTCCAAGATCTTCGACTCGGGCCTGGCCGTCTCCCTGTTCCGCGACAACTCCACCCGTACGCGCTTCTCCTTCTCTAAGGCCGCCAACCTGCTCGGCCTTGAGCTGCAGGACCTGGACGAGAAGAAGTCCCAGATCGCTCACGGCGAGACCGTCCGCGAGACCGCTACCATGATCTCCTTCATGGCCGACGTCATCGGCATCCGCGACGACATGTACATCGGCAAGGGCGACGCCTACATGGCCGAGGTCTCCGAGTCTGTCCAGCAGGCTTACGAGGACGGCGTTCTGGATCACCGTCCCACGCTCATCTCCCTGCAGTCCGATTCCGACCACCCCACGCAGTCCTCTGCCGACATGCTTTACCTCATCAACGAGTTTGGCGGCCTTGAGAACCTCAAGGGCAAGAAGGTTGCCGTCACCTGGGCTTATTCGCCCTCTTACGGCAAGCCGCTGTCCTGCCCGCAGTCGCTGATCAGCCTGCTGCCCCGCTTTGGCATGGACGTCACCCTGGCCCACCCCGAGGGCTACGACCTCATGCCCGAGGTCGTCGAGCGCGCCAAGGGCTATGCCGCCGAGTCCGGCACTACCTTTAAGCAGGTCAACACCATGGCCGAGGCCTTCGAGGGCGCCGACATCGTGATCCCCAAGAGCTGGGCTCCGTTTGCCGCCATGGAGAAGCGCACCAACCTGTACGCCGAGGGCGACGACGCCGGCATCGCCGCGCTCGAGAAGGAGCTGCTCGCCCAGAACGCCACCCATCAGGACTGGTGCTCTACGACCGAGCTCATGGAGAAGACTGCCAACGGCCAGGACACCATCTTTATGCACCCGCTGCCCGCCGACATCTCCGGTGTCTCTTGCGAGCACGGCGAGGTTAACGCCGACGTCTTCGACATGCACCGCGTGGGCATGTACAAGGAGGCCAGCTACAAGCCGTACGCCATCGCTGCCATGATGTTCCTGCAGAAGGTTGCCGATCCCGCCGCTACCCTCAAGGCCCTCGACGAGCGTAACACCGCCCGTTGGCTCCAGGCCTAAAGCCGGGCTGAGGTAAGCCATGTAAAGGGGGCGCTCTGCCAACCGGCGGGGTGCCCCCTTTTTGCATCGTGGGCGTGCGGGATAAGCGCTTTCGATGTGGATGCCCGCGGCGCGAGTTATGGGTACGATGGTTTCAGGGGAGGTATCACCATGAAACTTGGATGCGTCATTATGGCTTCGGGCGAGGGCAAGCGGTTTGGCTCTAACAAGATGCTTGCCGATATCTATGGCGAGCCGCTGATTGCCCGGACCATCGATTCGGTTCCCCGGGGCTTTGACGTCGTGGTTTCGACGCGTTGGCCCGAGGTCGCCCAGATTTGCGAGGACAAGCATTGCCCGTGCGTGCTGCACGATGGCGAGCTGCGCAGCGAAAGCGTCCGTGCGGGCCTTTCATGGGGAGTCGAACGCAACTGGAAAGGTTGCCTCTTTTTGCCGGGCGACCAGCCGCTCGTGAGTTCGGGTTCTTTTGAGGCTATGGTTCGTGCGTTTGACGAGTGTGGCCGCAAGCATCCGGTGCGTCTTGCGTGCAACGGTGAGCCTTCGAGCCCGGTGCTCTTTCCGGCGGAACTGTTCGATGCACTCATGTGTCTTGAGGGCAAGGACGGCGGCGGTTCGATTCTCAAGGACCGTACCGACGTGGTGCTGGTCGAGGCGCGTGCATACGAGCTGTGGGACGTCGATACCGCCAAGGGACAGCAACGCATAACGGAGCATATCGCCGCCTGCTCGTATTTTGATCGCGTGGCCAACTGCAACAATCAATAAGGAGCAATTATGATCATCATCAAAAACGGCGCGCTCGTGACGCCCCAGGGGCTTCGCCGCGCCGATCTTGCCATGGATGGCGATAAGATCGTGCGGATCGCCGCGGCGATTGAGCCGGGCGAGGGCGATACCGTCCAGGACGCCACCGACTGTTGGGTGTTCCCCGGCTTTATCGACGGCCACACGCACATGCAGTGCTGGACCGGCATGGATTGGACAGCCGATAGCTTTGAGACCGGCACGCGCGCGGCTGCCTGCGGCGGCACGACGACCATCGTGGACTACGCGACGGCCGATCGCGGCGTGACTATGCCCGATGCCTTGGCCGAGTGGCATCGCCGCGCCGACGGAACCTGCACGGCCAACTACGCCTTTCATATGGCACTCGCCGAGTGGAACGAGCGCAACCGCGCCGACCTTTCGGCCATGCGCGAGGCGGGCGTATCGTCGTTCAAGACCTACTTTGCCTATGACCACCTGCGCTTGGACGATGCCGAGACGCTCGAGGTGCTGGAGGAGCTCAAGCGCGTGGGCGGTATCCTGTGCGTGCATTGCGAGAACGGCACGCTCGTGAACGAGCTGCAGAAGCGCGTGTACGAGCAGGGGATTCATGGGCCCGAGGGGCATGCGCTCAGCCGTCCGGACGTGTGTGAGGCCGAGGCCGTGAGCCGCCTGCTGTATCTGGCGCACTTGGCCGGGGACGCTCCGGTCAACGTGGTGCACCTTTCGACCAAGCTGGGGCTCGAGGCCATCCGTGCCGCCAAGGCGCGCGGGCAGAAGAACATTTATGTCGAAACCTGCCCTCAGTATCTGATGCTCGACGATACTTGCTACCTGGAGCAGGGCGAGGACGGCTTTGCGGGCGCCAAGTACGTGATGAGCCCGCCGCTGCGCCATGCCGGTGACCGTGCCGCGCTGCGCGAGGCGCTTGTGGCCGGCGAGATCGATACTATTGCGACCGATCATTGCAGCTTTAACCTGCACGGTCAAAAGGACCGCGGACGCGACGATTTCCGCGCGATTCCCAACGGCGGGCCCGGCGTGGAGCATCGTCCCGTCGCGATTGCCACGAGCTTTGAGGGACAGCTGAGTCCCGAGGATCTGTGCCGCTTGATGAGCGAGAACCCGGCGCGCGTCTTTGGCATGTATCCGCGCAAGGGCTGTCTTGCCGAGGGCGCCGATGCCGACGTGTGCGTGTGGGATCCCAAGGCGCGCTGGACCATTAGCGCGGCGACGCAACATCAGGCTGTGGACTACACGCCGCTCGAGGGCTTTGAGGCACATGGCCGCGCCAAGGCCGTGTTTGTGAACGGCGTGCTGGCGGCACGCGATGGCGAGCCCACCGGAGCCCAACCCGGCCGCTACGTGCCCCGCTAACAGGAAGATCGCCGGATTCCCCTCCGCAGTTGCGGTGGAATAGTTCCTGTTTAGCCGCCAAATAGGCCGTTTCAGGAACTATTCCACCGCAACTTATAGGTCTTCTGGGGCAGCGCCGGCTATTTGAGGCTGGTGGCGACGACGGGGCGGCCGAGGGCTGCCTCGAAGCGGTCGGCCATTGTGGGGTCGCTGAGCGTGTCGACTTGGTTGAGCATGACGCGTGCGGTGCTGAGTTTCAGCGCCTGCATCTCGGCATTGAGCACCTGGGCGACGCGCTCGGGCGTGGCGATGTCGGTGAGCTTGCAGCCGCAACGCTCGCAAAAGAGCTCGGGGCGGTGGACAACCTCGGTGACGGGCTTGCCCAGCCCCGAGGCGCCGACGACCCAGACAACGTTTGCCGCGGCGGCGGGAATTACCGGCTCCCAGGCGGCATGCGCCTTGAGCGGGAGTCGCTTGCTGCCATCTGCCTCTGCCAACACATAGTCAAAGCGCTGCGCCAGCTCGTTGAGCGGCTCGGCGGGGGCGGAGAGCTTGCCTGTCTCCGGGTCCAAGACACCCGCCTGGCAGATGCCTCCGCGGCTCATGCCCGCGCATGCCTCGCAGGTGCAGCCGGGAACATGCAGGGCCCCCGGCTTCCAAGGCACGGCGTCCAAGCGACGGCTCGACCCGTCCCATGGCACGCCGGCGACGGGAAACATGTGCGTGGTGGTACAGAGAAGCACCCTGCCGCCAGCGCGCATGAGCTCGAGACCCAGCGCCTTCAGCAAGGTCGACTTGCCGCCGCTGCCGATGATCGCGGTAATCCCCGGCTCGATCTTGAGCGCGGAGGCAAGGTTTCCGCTCGTCGTTTCCATCTGTTCACCGCCGTATAATACTGTGATAATAAATAATCATCAGAGTAGCGGTCGAGCCGCTTTTGCTCTGTTCAAACCGTAGCACAGGGAGGTGCCCCGGGAATGCTCGTTTATGTTCGCGGCGCCGGCGATATCGCCACGGGTGTCGCTGCCCGTTTGGTGCGCGCCGGCGTGTTGGTCGTCATGGCCGATATCGCGGTTCCCACGTGCATCCGTCGCACAATCAGTTTTTGCGAGGCCATTCGCCTGGGCGAGGTCGAGGTCGAAGGCATTCGCGCTCGCTTGGCACAGACGCCGGCTGAGGCGCTCGAGGTTACCCAAGCGGGGGATGTTGCCGTCGTGGTGGACCCTCAGGCCAAGATGCTCGATGAGTTTAAACCCGCGGCTGTGGTCGACGCGATTCTGGCCAAGCGCAACCTGGGTACCACGCGTGACATGGCGCCTGCTGTTATCGCCGTGGGGCCGGGCTTTACCGCGCCGGTTGACTGCGACGCTGTGGTCGAGACCATGCGCGGGCATTTTCTCGGCCGTGTCATTACCCAAGGTTCGCCCCAGCCCAACACGGGCGTGCCGGGTATTATCGCCGGCTATGGCAAAGAGCGCGTTATCCACAGCCCCGCCGCCGGCGTGTTTCGGTCCGACCGCGCAATCGGCGACATCGTGAGCGCCGGAGACGTGATTGGCTACGTGGGCGATACGCCCATGTGCACGCAGATCGATGGCTGTCTGCGCGGGCTTTTGGCGAACGGCGTGCAGGTGACTGAGGGCTTTAAATGCGCCGATGTCGATCCGCGCGGCGATGCCAGCTATATCAACTATATTTCGGACAAGGCGACGTCGGTCGGCGGCGGCGTGCTCGAGGCACTCGCTATGCTCACCGATGTCTTTAGAGGATAGAAGGCGGCAATGGAAAAGCTCGATGTTGTGAATGCGGCGCTTGCCGCCCTGCGTGCTGGCGAGACGTGCGAGCTGGTGGTCGTGGCCGGCACGGCGGGGTCGTCGCCGCGCGGCGTGGGCGCCTGGATGGCCGTCTTTGCCGACGGTAGCCAGGCGGGCACCATCGGCGGCGGTAAGATCGAGCTCTTTGCGCTGGACGAGGCACGCGAGCTCCTGAGCGCGGGACAGTCGCGTCTGGTCCGCTACACCATGGGCGGCGAGAACTCCGATACCGGCATGATCTGCGGCGGAGCCATCTGCCTGTGCTATTTGCACCTGGACGCGACCAAGGCACCGTTGTTCCAGTCGGTTGCCGACGTCTTGGCATATCGACGCATCGGCGACTTCGTCATCGACTTTGAACCGTTTATCGCAAACGCGCTCGAAGGCGATGTTGCCGAGTATCATGGCGAGGAATCGCGCCGCACCATTGCGGGCTGCCCCGGGCTTTCGCTGGTGGAGGAGGGGAGTAAGGCCACCTACACCAACGCCGCCTCCGAGATTCCTCCCGCGCACATCGAGACGCTCTGCCCCGAGGGCCTGACCTATATCTTTGGCTGCGGCCACGTGGGTGCTGCGACGGCGCGGGTGCTCACGGCGGCGGGCTTTGCCGTCGTGGCGTGCGACGACCGCCCCGGCACGCTGACGCCCGAATGGGTACCCGGTGTCTACGACCGTCGTCTGGTCGACTACAAGAACCTGGGCGAGCAGTGCCCCATCGGTCCGCGCGACTTGGTGGTCGTGGCCACAGCAGGCCACAAGTCCGATATCGACGTGGTGATTCAGGCCATGCGCGCCAAGCCCGCCTATCTGGGTTGCCTTGGCTCGCGCCGCAAGACGGCCTTTGTGCGGGCTCGCTTGGAGCAGGAGGGCTTTACGCAGGACCAGATCGACGGGCTGCACCTGCCGATCGGCGTTGCCATCGAGGCAGAGGATCCCGAGGAGATCGCTATCTCCATCGCCGCCGAGATGATCCACCTGCGCCGCACCAAACTCGTCCCCCGCAAGCGCTAATCGCATCCCCAACAAGCAGTTGCGGTGAAATAAGGATTGTTTAAGCCTGTTAGGCCGCCAAACAGTCCCTATTTCACCGCAACTGCTTTTTGGGACCCATTTGTGCGGGGGAGTTGTGGAGTTGTGCAGGCAGACGAGGTTTTTCTGGAAATACGCTCCCGATGCGCGTATAGTACCGATTGTTTTGTCGGCTCCTGCTGCGTCGAGTCCAAACCGCGAAATGCCATGAGCGGCGCGGATGCAGCCAGGAGGCACGAGGACAACCCATCGTGGCCACGCCCCGTGCTTAAAACCCCAAGAAGGAGTGAACAATGGCAGAAGAGAAGTATGTGCCGCGTCTGAAGACCAAGTACAACAACGAGGTCAAGCAGCAGCTTCAGGACAAGTTCCAGTACGAGAACGTCATGATGATCCCCAAGTTTGA
Source organism: uncultured Collinsella sp. (assembly GCA_900541175.1). Lineage (GTDB taxonomy): Bacteria > Actinomycetota > Coriobacteriia > Coriobacteriales > Coriobacteriaceae > Collinsella. Next base: position 15,309 of record UQIT01000003.1, on the reverse strand, counting down.
GAAGATCGTCGTGAACATGGGTGTCGGCGAGGCCGCTACCGATTCCAAGGCCATCGACGGTGCCGTGCGCGACCTGCGCGCCATCACCGGCCAGCAGCCGATGATCACCCGTGCCCGCAAGTCCATCGCTACCTTCCGCCTGCGCGCTGGTATGCCGATCGGCTGCAAGGTTACCCTGCGTGGCGACCGTATGTGGGAGTTCTTCGATCGTCTGACCTCCGTCGCGATCCCCCGTATCCGTGACTTCCGCGGCATCTCCGCCAAGAGCTTCGACGGCCGTGGTAACTTCTCCATGGGCGTCACCGAGCAGCTCATCTTCCCCGAGATCGACTTCGACTCCGTCGATCACCAGCGTGGTATGGACATCACTTTCGTGACCACCGCCAACACCGATGAGGAGGCCAAGGCCCTTCTGGACGCCTTCGGTTTCCCGTTCAAGAAATAGGTTCACCTGCCCTATAAGCGCCGTTCCCACAAGGGGGCGGCGCTTGGGGCGAACAATACTCTATGTGAGGAGGATATAAGTGGCTAAGACATCGATGATCGTCAAGTGCAATCGCAAGCAGAAGTTCTCTACTCGTGAGTACACGCGCTGCCAGCGCTGCGGCCGTCCGCACTCTGTGTACCGCAAGTTCGGCCTGTGCCGTGTCTGCTTCCGCGAGCTTGCACTCAAGGGCGAGCTTCCCGGCGTTAAGAAGGCCAGCTGGTAAGTCACTACCAGCGTTTCAAGCATCAGTTTGGAACAGGGAAAACGCGCTAAAAAGGCTTTGCCGTTAAGGGCGGCGAAGAACCAAGAGCACGTGTTCATCAAGAACGAAGGAGAATCTGTATGAACCTTACAGACCCGATCGCAGATATGCTTACGCGCATCCGTAACGCTAACTCTGTGAACAAGGCCACGGTCTCCATGCCGAGCAGCAAGAAGCTCGTCGAGATCGCTCGTGTTCTGCACGAGGAGGGCTACATCGAGGGCTACGATGTCGAGGACACCGTTCCCCAGAAGACTCTGCACATCACGCTTAAGTATGGTCCCAAGAAGGCTAAGGTCATCAACGGCATCCGCCGCATTTCCAAGCCGGGCCTGCGTAAGTACACCGGCGTTGCCGACATGCCCCGCGTCCGCGGTGGCCTTGGTACCGCCATTATTTCCACCAGCCATGGCGTCATGACCGACCGCGATGCTCGCAAGCACAACGTCGGCGGCGAGATCATCGCTTACGTCTGGTAATTCGCTCGGTAGGTAGAAGGAAAGGAGATCACCGTGTCTCGTATCGGTAATAAGCCTGTCCAGATTCCCGCCGGAGTCGAAGTGGCAGTCAACGGCAACAACGTTGTCGTCAAGGGCCCCAAGGGCCAGCTCGAGCTCGATGTCTTTGAGAAGCTCGCTATCAACGTCGAGGACAACGTCCTCACCGTTTCCCGTCCCGACGACGAGCGTGAGACCCGTGCCCGCCACGGCCTCACCCGCGCTCTCATCCACAACATGGTTGTTGGCGTTTCCGAGGGCTTCGAGAAGAAGCTCGAGCTCGCCGGCGTCGGTTACCGCGTGCAGCAGAAGGGCAAGAACCTCGAGTTCTCCCTGGGCTTCTCGCACCCCGTGATCGTCGAGGCTCCCGAGGGCATCACCTTCGAGGTTCCCGACAACACCCACGTGAACGTCAAGGGTATCAACAAGCAGCAGGTCGGTCAGATCGCCGCTGAGATCCGCGGCCATCGTCCTCCCGAGCCTTACAAGGGCAAGGGTATCCACTACGTTGGCGAGCACATCCGCCGCAAGCTGGGTAAGGCCGCCAAGTAGTCGTAACCGACTCACTCGCATAAGACCAGCACCCCGTCAGGTGCTGGCAAGATCAACCTTTTTAGGAGTTTACGTATGAACAAGCATAAGGCGAAGCTGGAAGGCCTCAAGCGTCGTCAGCGTCGTGTTCGCGGCAAGGTCTCGGGTACCTCCGAGCGTCCGCGTCTTCGCGTGACCCGTACTAACGCCAACATCTATGCCCAGATCATCGACGACAGCAAGGGCTCCAGCCTGACGCTCGTCTCTGCCTCGACCCTCGAGGCCGAGTTCAAGGGCACCCACACCTCGAACAAGGAAGCTGCGGAGAAGGTCGGTCAGCTCGTTGGCAAGCGCGCCATCGAGGCCGGCATCACCAAGGTCGCCTTCGATCGCGGTGGCCGTATCTACCATGGCCGCGTCAAGGCCCTCGCCGACGGTGCTCGTGCCGCCGGTCTCGAGTTCTAGGAGGTATGTAGCACATGGCTCGTAATCAGAAGCAGCAGCGCGAGGCCTCCGAGTTCGAGGAGCGCGTCGTTTACATCAACCGCGTGTCGAAGACCGTCAAGGGTGGTCGTCGCATGAGCCTCGTCGCTCTCGTCGTCGTTGGCGACGGCAAGGGCAACGTCGGCGTTGGCATGGGCAAGTCCGCTGAGGTGCCCATGGCCATCTCCAAGGCGTCTCTCGATGCCAAGAAGAACATGTTCCACGTGCCGGTGACCGATCAGGGCACCATTCCGCACGAGGTTCTCGGTCACTTTGGTGCCGGCCGCATCATCATCAAGCCCGCTGTCGAGGGTACCGGCGTTATCGCCGGCGGCGCTGTGCGTCCCCTCTTCGAGCTTGCTGGCATCAAGAACGTCCTGTCCAAGTCCCTCGGTACCGACAACGGCCTCAACATCATCAAGGCTGCCGTCGAGGGCCTCAAGGAGCTCTCCAGCCCTGAGGACGTCGCGGCTCGCCGTGGCCTGACGGTCTCCGAGATGTTCGTCGGTAAGGAGAACTAAGCATGGCTGACACCATCAAGATCAAGCAGGTCCGCAGCACCAACGGTTGCAAGCAGGACCAGGTCCGTACTGTCCGTGCCCTCGGTCTCCACAGGATCCGCGAGGTTCGCGAGATTGCTGACAACGAGTCCGTCCGCGGCATGATCTTCAAGGTCAAGCACCTTGTCGAGATTGTAGAGGAGTAGCAAATGCAGCTTCACGATCTTACTCCCGCGCCCGGTTCCACCAAGAACCGCAAGCGCGTCGGCCGTGGCAATTCTTCGGGTCACGGCACCACTTCTGGCCGCGGTCAGAAGGGCCAGGGTTCCCGCTCTGGCGGCACCAAGGGTGCCGGTTTCGAGGGTGGCCAGACTCCGCTGGCTATGCGCCTGCCCAAGCTTCCGGGCTTCCGCAACCCCCGTCGTATCGAGTACACCGCTGTTAACGTTGAGCGTCTCGAGCGCAAGTTCGAGGACGGCGCTGTGATCGACGGTGCCGCTCTTAAGGCCGCTCGCATCACCAAGAGCGAGTTCGAGCCCGTCAAGGTGCTCGGCAATGGTGAGCTCACCAAGAAGTTCACGGTCAAGGTCGACAAGGTCAGCGCTTCTGCGCAGGCCAAGATCGAGGCCGCCGGCGGAAAGGTCGAGCTGCCGTGCTAAATGGTCTTAAGAATGCTTTCCGCATCAAAGAATTGCGCGAAAAGATTCTTTTTACCATAGCTATGCTCGTCGTGTACCGCATTGGTGCGCACGTTCCTGTGCCCGGCATTCCCTTCCAGGGGATGCTGGGCCTTTTCTCGACCGATAACAATTCGGTCGCCGCAGGTGCTATGGCCCTCCTGAATCTTTTCTCTGGCGGCGCTTTGAGCTATGTGTCGGTGTTTTCGCTGGGCATCATGCCTTACATCACCAGCTCGATTATCCTCCAGATGCTCCAGGCCGTTGTGCCTTCCCTGCATGAGCTTGCCCGCGAGGGCGAGGTCGGTCAGACCAAGATTACGCAGTATTCGCGTTACCTCACCCTGGCTCTGGCAATCCTCAACTCCGTGGGTTACCTCTTCCTCTTTAAGAGCTTCGGCATCAGCTTTAATGGCGCCGGCGCTCCCGAGATCATCTTCGACCTCATGATCGTCGGCACGCTCACTGCGGGCGCCATGCTGATCATGTGGATTGGTGAGCTCATCACCCAGCGCGGTATCGGCAATGGCATGTCGCTGATCATCTTTGCGAACATCATGGCCGGTCTGCCGCAGGCTATCTTCTCCAGCACCGAGGGCAATGCCGGTGGCATCATCACCATGGTGATTATCTGCGCCATCATCCTGCTGGTTATCCCGCTGATTGTTTTCCTTGAGCGCGGCCAGCGCCGCATTCCGGTCTCCTACGCTAAGCGCGTCGTGGGCCGTCGCATGATGGGTGGCCAGACCACCTACCTGCCCATCAAGGTCAACACCGCGGGTGTCGTGCCGATCATCTTCGCTTCGGCGCTGCTGTATTTCCCGGCTCAGATTGCCGTGTTCTTCCCCGGCATCGGCTGGATCCAGGCAGTTGCCTCTGCGCTTTCGACCGGTTGGCTCAACTGGGTGCTTAATGTTGTCCTCATCGTGTTCTTCGCGTACTTCTACACCTCCATGGTGTTTAACCCCGATGACACGGCCGACAACCTTAAGAAGCAGGGCGGCTTTATTCCGGGCGTGCGTCCGGGTAGGGCTACCGCGGCCTACATCAAGAACGCGCTCAACAAGATTACGCTTCCCAGCGCTGTCTTTTTGGCGCTCATCGCCATCGTGCCTTCGATCATCTTCTCCTTCACGGGTAACCATCTGATCCAGGCATTTGGCGGCACGTCCATCCTCATCATGGTCGGCGTCGTGCTCGACACGGTCGATAAGCTCGAAGGCCAGATCAAGATGTATGATTACGATGGATTCTTTAAATAGGCTAGAGGAGGATTGCTCATGAACCTCGTATTGCTCGGAGCTCCGGGTGCCGGTAAGGGCACCGTCGCACAGGAGCTCGTCGCCGAGTTTGGCGTCGCCCATATTTCCACGGGCGACCTGCTGCGTGCTGCCGTCAAGGGTGGCACCGAGCTTGGTATTCAGGCTAAGAAGTACATGGACGCTGGCGAGCTCGTTCCCGACCAGCTCGTGATCGACCTTGTCAAGGAGCGCCTTGCCGCCGATGACGCCCAACAGGGCTTCATCCTCGACGGCTTCCCGCGCAACACCGCCCAGGCTGTGACGCTCGATTCCGAGCTTTCCGCCATGGGTCGCGAGATCGACTGTGCCCTTCTGGTCGATGTGGCCCCCGAGGTCATTATCGATCGTCTGTCTTCGCGTCGCACCTGCCGCGCCTGCGGTTACACCGGCACCGCTGCCGATGCTACCTGCCCCAAGTGCGCAGGCGAGATGTATCAGCGCGACGACGACAAGCCCGAGACCATCAAGAACCGTCTCGACGTCTACGAGAAGTCCACGAGCCCGCTCGTCGACTACTATCGTGGCCAGGGTCTGCTCAAGTCGGTCAACGGTGACCAGGCTCGCGAGACCGTGTACGGGGATGTCAAAGAGGCTCTCGGTCTATGATCAAGATTAAGTCTGCAACGCAAATCGAGCAGATGAAGAAGGCAGGAGCGCTATCTAAGATGGCGCTCCGCCACGTTGGAGCCATGGTGCGTCCCGGCGTTTCCACCTTTGAGCTCGATCAGCTCGCGGAGCAGATTATCCGCATGCATGGCGGCACCCCGGCCTTTAAGGGCTACGGCGGGTTCCCGGGGACCATATGCGCATCGATTAACGATGCCGTGGTCCACGGTATTCCCAATCCCGACATGATCCTGCGCGATGGCGATATCATTTCCATCGATACAGGAGCCGTTGTCGACGGTTGGGTCGGCGATAACGCTTGGACGTTTTTCGTCGGTACCCCCACGCCCGAAGCCAAGGCTTTGTGCGAGGTTACGCGTGATTGCCTTAAGGCTGCCATCGAGCAGGCTGTTCCTGGTAACCATATCGGGGACGTCGGTTATGCCGTTCAGTCCCTCGCCGAGTCTCACGGTTACGGCGTGCTTCGTGATTATGTGGGCCATGGCATTGGCCGCGTGATGCACGAGGACCCCAATGTTCCTAACTATGGAAAGAAGGGGAGGGGCGTTCGCCTCCAGGCCGGCATGGTCATTGCCATAGAGCCGATGGTTACGATGGGTTCCAACCATGTGAGCACGGGCTCCGACGGTTGGATTGTTACGACCAACGACCACCTGCCCGCCGCGCACTACGAGAACACCGTCGCCATTACCAATGATGGTCCGGTGATTCTGACCACGGATGCCCAAGGTGCTTGGTGTTCCTTGCAGGGCGGAGAAATGTAACAAGTTCCACTTAGTTGTGGAGCCATTACGAAGTTATTACGATGCGTGCATACGTGTTGTAGAATACTCAATCGCTGTCGTTTTCTAGAGAAAGATGATTGCTTGTGAAGAAGGAAGACGCAATTGAGCTCGAGGGTACGGTAAAGGAACCGCTGCCCAATGCCATGTTTAAGGTCGAGCTCGAGAACGGTCATTCGGTTCTGTGCAACATTTCTGGCAAGATCCGAATGAATTACATCCGCATTCTCCCCGGTGACAGGGTTGTCGTGGAGCTTTCCCCGTACGACCTGACCCGCGGCCGCATCACCTATCGCTATAAATAGCGGCACGCATACACGCACTCCATTTCCGGCTGCAGGCTTAGCTCAACCTACGGTCGGATTGTGTGTGAAGACCAGCCATAGTTTTAAACGCCTGCGGCTGGGCGAGTAGATAGTAGGGAAGTAGTTTGAGCGCTACCGAAAGGAAGAACGATGAAGGTACGTCCTTCGGTCAAGAAGATGTGCGATAAGTGCAAAATCATTAGGCGCCATGGCAAGGTCCTCGTCATTTGCGAGAACCCCCGTCATAAGCAGCGTCAGGGTTAAGAGAGGAGACTACGTTGGCCCGTATTAATGGTGTCGACCTCCCGCGTGAGAAGCGCGTTGAGATCGGTCTGACCTACATTTACGGCATCGGCCGCACCACTGCGACGAAGATTTGCGTCGAGTGCAACGTTAACGTGGATACGCGCGTTAAGGACCTCACCGAGGATGAGGTTAACGCCATCCGCGATTATATCGATAAGAACCAGATCATGGTTGAGGGCGACCTCCGCCGTGAGCGCAATCAGAACGTCAAGCGCCTTATGGACATCGGCTGCAACCGCGGCCTTCGTCACCGCAAGGGCCTCCCGGTCCGCGGCCAGCGCACCCACACTAACGCTCGTACCCGCAAGGGCCCGAAGCGTCAGATCGGTGCTAAGAAGAAGAAATAAGGAGCGCTAGATAGATGGCTACTGCTAAGAAGAACGTTCGCGCTGCCCGTCTGAAGCGCGCGGACCGTAAGAACATTTCCGTGGGCCAGGCTCACATTCGTTCTACGTTCAACAACACGATCGTTTCGATCACCGATCCCCAGGGCAACGTCATTTCCTGGAAGTCGGCTGGCCAGGTGGGCTTCAAGGGCTCCCGTAAGTCCACGCCGTTCGCTGCCCAGATGGCTGCCGAGGCTGCTGCCAAGCAGGCCATGGAGCACGGTATGAAGAAGGTTTCCGTCTTCGTCAAGGGCCCCGGCTCCGGTCGTGAGACCGCCATCCGCTCCCTCCAGGCTGCTGGCCTCGAGGTCTCGAGCATCCAGGACAAGACCCCCATTCCGCACAACGGCTGCCGCCCCAAGAAGCGTCGCCGCGTGTAACTGAAAGGATCGTATCAATATGGCAATCGACAGGACTCCTGTTCTTAAGCGCTGCCGTCAGCTCGGGATCGATCCCGCTGAGCTCGGTTACAGCAGCAAGAAGGAATCTATCCGTCAGCCCAAGCGCCGTCGCAAGGAATCTGAGTACGGCATGCAGCTGCGCGAGAAGCAGAAGGTCAAGTTCATCTATGGCGTTCTGGAGAAGCAGTTCCACGGCTACTTCAACAAGGCCCGCAAGATGAACGGCGTCACCGGTGAGAACCTCATGATCATCCTTGAGTCTCGCCTCGACAACGTCGTCTTCCGTCTTGGCTTCGCCCGCACCCGCAAAGAGGCTCGTCAGTCCGTCCGTCACGGTCACTTCACCGTGAACGGCAAGCGTGTGGACATCCCGTCCTACCGCGTCAAGGCCGGCGACGTCGTCGCTGTCGGCGAGAAGTTCCGTGACCTCCTCCCCATCAAGGAGGCCCTGATTTCCTCCGAGCGCTTTGAGGTCCCTGGCTGGCTCGAGGTTGATATCGAGAAGCTGTCTGGTAACGTGCTCGCTCTGCCGACGCGTGAGCAGATCAGCGGTGATATCAACGAGCAGCTCATCGTCGAGCTCTACTCTAAGTAGTCCATCCGGGCTGCTGAGGCTGGAGGTAATACATGTCAGAATTCATTAGGCCTCAGGTTCAGGTCGAAGAGATCAACGAGACGTCTGCTCGTGTCTCCGTCGAGCCGCTCGAGCGTGGTTACGGCGATACGCTGGGTAACTCCCTTCGTCGCGTTCTTCTGTCCTCGCTCGAGGGTGCCGCCGTCGAGGCTATTCAGATCGATGGTGCGCAGCACGAGTTCATGACCATCCCTAACATGGTCGAGGATGTCACCGACATCGTCCTGAATGTCAAGGGTCTTGTCTTCAGGGCTCTCGGCACGACCGACGAGGCGACCGCCACCATCTCGGTTGACGGCCCCTGCGAGGTCACCGGTGCGGACTTCTTTATTCCGTCCGAGTTTGAGCTGGTCAACCCCGAGCAGCACATCGCTACGCTCACCGAGGGTGGCCATCTCACCATGAGCATGCGCATCGGCTATGGCCGCGGCTATGTTTCTGGCGAGGCCAACAAGCGCGACAACGATCCCATCGGTGTGATCCACGTCGACTCGCTGTACTCGCCGGTTTCCCGTTGCGCCAAGCTCGTTGAGGCTTGCCGTGTCGGTCAGCACACCGACTACGACCGCCTTGTCCTCGAGATCGAGACCAACGGCTCCATCGCCCCGCGCGACGCCGTGGTCCAGGCTGCCAATATCATCAACCAGCATATGGCCGCCTTTATGAACCTTGCCGAGACCCCCGAGGTCGAGGAGGAGGCTTCGATCTTCGCTCCCGAGGTCACCAACGACAACGCCGAGCTGGACAAGCAGATCGAGGATCTGGACCTTTCCGTCCGTTCCTACAACTGCCTTAAGCGCGCCAGCATTCACTCGGTCCGTCAGCTCGTTGAGTTCTCGGAGAACGATCTGCTCAACATCCGTAACTTCGGTGTTAAGTCGATCGAGGAAGTGAAGGACAAGCTTGAGTCCATGGGCCTGAGCCTGAAGGCTTAATGCTTCGCATATTTGAGGAGAAACTAGACCATGCGTCACAACGTTAAGAAGGGCCTGAAGCTCGGCACCGATGCGAGCCACACCAAGGCCATGAAGAAGAGCCTTGCTAAGGCCCTCTTCGAGAACGACCGCATCAAGACCACCGAGACCCGCGCTAAGGCGCTGCGTTCGGTCGTCGACCCGATCATCACTTGGGCCAAGAAGGGCGACCTGCACTCTCGTCGTCTGGCTATCGCCAAGCTCGGCGATAAGCAGCTCGTTGCCGAGATCTTCGACAAGGCTGCTCAGGGCATGTGGCAGGACCGCAACGGCGGTTACACCCGCATCATGAAGCTCGGTAACCGCAAGGGCGACAACGCTCCCATCGTTATCATGGAGCTCGTCACCGAGCCTTGCACGCCTAAGGCCAAGAAGGCTGCTCCGGACCCCAAGAAGGCCGCTGCTCCCAAGAAGGTTGAGGCTGTCGAGGAGACTGCTGCTGAGGAGACCGCTGAGTAGACATTCCGTCTGCATAGGCTATATTCGAGGGGTACGTTCGCGTACCCCTCTTTTTTTGTCGCGATACCGTTGCTTGTTTGTTGGGAGCGCCCATGACTGCGCCGTCTGATTTCAATTCGATTCTCGAGCTTGACGCCACCCTTGTATTTCGCGTGGCCTATGATGGCTCGTCGTATAGCGGATTTGCCGAGCAGCCGGGACAGACGACGGTTGCGGGTGAGCTGCGTCGAGCCATCGAGACGCTGCTTCGCCGTCCGATCGATCTGACGTGCGCGGGTCGTACCGATGCCGGCGTGCATGCCGTGGCTCAGTACATCAGCGTGCCCGTAACGGACGCTGAGCTCGCGTGTACGCGCCGTAGGTGGCTGCGGGCTATGGATGCCCTGCTGCCCAAAGATATCGCCATCAACGAGGTCTACAAGGCTCGTAAGGGCTTTTCTGCGCGCTTTGACGCGCGCTCTCGCACTTACACCTATCGTATTGCCGATCGTGATGCACGGCCCGTGCTGTCCCGCGGTGCCGTGTGGTGGCATCGCTATCCCTTGGATGTTGAGGCTATGTCTGCTGCCTGCCCCGCGCTGCTGGGCGAGCAGGACTTTAAAAGCTTTTGCAAGGTTGCCTCTGCCGTGGGCAAACCTACGCATCGCTGTGTGATGCGTGCCGAGTTTGGCCATGAGGTTGCGTTTGGCGAGGACATCCTGACGTTTACCATCGAGGGCAATGCGTTTCTGCATTCGATGGTCCGTACGATCGTGGGCACGCTTGTCGAGATTGGCATGCATCGCCGTGAACCCGAGTGGATGCGCGAGGTTATCGATGCCTGCGAGCGTACTGCCGCCGGTCCTACGGCTCCTGCCTGCGGTCTTACGTTTATGGGCGTGGATTACGATCCCGCCGAGCTTGCCGTGCTCGACTAGGGGAGGGCTCGGCGCGCCGTTCGTCGGCACCTGCCATCTGTGAGCTGCGCGTGTGCAACATCTGTTCTTGGCGTGCAATACAATCGGTGTCTCATTGCTTTAATTTACGGGGTGTACCATGAACCACGGTTTGATTCATTGCTGTCGAGAGGACGGATAACTTGGTTCGACGTGGCTCGCATCCGCGACTTTCGGTGATCCTTGTGGTAGAAGGTTCGCCCAGCTATGCGATGCGTGCGCTCGAGAGTATCCAGAACCAAGACCTCTATGATTTGCAGATTGTCGTTGTCTGCCGCGATGCTGCGCCCGGTGTGCGCCATTCGCTTCAAGTTGCTGCCGACAGGGACATCCATATTGATTTGATTGACGTCGAGGACGCGAAGCGCGGCGCTTGTCTTCGTGCCGGTTTTGATGCCTCGCGCGGCTCTCACATCATCGCCATGAACGCCGATGAGTGGTTTGCTCCGCAGTCCCTTTCCAAGATGGTCGATATCGCGTGCGATACTGCGGCAGACATTGTGCTCCCCTCGGTGTCGCTCGATCGATACGATGCGCATCGCGAGCGTCATTCGCGCGTCTTGGATGCTGCCTCTATTGCCATAGAAGACGAGTCTTCTATGGTGACTGGGCTGCCCCAGTTGATTTTGGGCGGCCTAGTCGCTCAGACCTCTGGCGTGATGTATAGCCGTCCGCTGTTTGAGGCATGTCTGTCGCGCGGCAAGGCGTACCGTACGGTTGAGTTTATGGCTTATGCGCTCTCGCAGGCACGATTCGTGTCCGGCTGCGGCGACGCTTGTTTCCACGCGGTGGCACCTAAGCTTACAGATGCCTTTGATCCCACCATGTATGCCAGGATATCCGATGACACTCGAGCGCTCGACGAGCTTGTGGACTCACTCTCGGAAGCAGATAGCGGTGGTCGGCTCAAGCTGGCAAGCCAAAAGTTCTACTTTGCCGGACTGGTCGCCTGCATCGAGAATTTGTGTCTGAGCCCGCATGGAGTGTCGTCAATCGAGCGTTCCGCCCGCATGCGTGATATGCTCGAGGCGCCTCGAACCCGTCAGATGGTCGCCGCGCTCAAGGACAACCATCGGGGACTCGGTCTGTTGTTTGGGCCGATCGCCAGCGCCAAGCCCGCGCGCTGCGTGATGTGTACGCATCTGGCAGCTTTTCTTAACCGGAAGGGCGCAAAAACCGCCTAAACGGCTCATTTCGAAACAAATTTGCATAGAATTGTTTCGAAATGCGTTCTTATACACAAAAGCCTTCAAATAGCGTTAAACTATTCAATCACTGATTGATTGTCTCCGCCATCTTTTGGAGAGAGGGTTTGTATGGCTAAAAAACGCAATGGGCGCCAGGATGCCATTAGAGATATTGTGCGCAATAAGGACGTCCGCACGCAGCGCGTGCTGGTCGATGAGCTCCGCGCTATGGGCTTTGATTGTACGCAGGCGACTGTCTCTCGCGATATTGCCGATATGGGGCTGCGTAAGCTCCCTGAGGGCATCTATGTTCTGGCAGAGGACCTGCACCTGCAGCGTATGGTTTCCGAGCTCGTAACGGGCGTTCTGCGCACCGATAATCTGGTTATGATCAAGGCTCAGCCTGGCACGGCTTCCGGCATCGCCGCCGCTGTTGATGCGGCAGAGCTGCCCGATGTGCTTGGCTCGCTTGCCGGCAACGATACGATTTTGGTTATTGCCCAGACGGCCGAGGACGGCGAGCGTCTTGAGGCGCTGATCAATAAGCTGAGCAATTCTCGCAAGTAGGCGTGCGGGTCGTGCGCTCGGCACTGTGCGCGCTGACATAGTGGCTTGTAAGGGGTATCGACGTTGGTCGGTACCCCCTTTTTTGTCTGCCGGTATAAAGACCGCCCATCAGGTCGCTTTAAACTAAAAAGGCCCCCGAGCAGTTCAATAAGCTGCTCGGGGGCCTTGTTGCTTATGGCCGGATGATTTCTAGCCGACCGTATCGTCAGGCGTGGGCGAGGGGTCGGGAGTGGGCGTGGGCGTAGGCGTGCCGCCATCGCCGCCGGTCGAACCACCAGTGGATCCGCCCGTCGAGCCACCGGTGGTACCGGTGCCGCCGGTGGTGTCGCCGCCCGTGGTCTCGGTGGTCGTGGTCGTCGTGGTAGTCGTTGTGGTAGTGGTTTCCTCTTCGTCCTCGTTCTCGTCCTTGTCGTCGTTCTCCGTCTTCTTGGTGTTGTTGGTGCCGTAGAACTTCCAGACGCTGTTGTTCTTGTAGGTGGGAGCCGTTCCGGTCGCAAACTCCTCGCGCTCGGTACCGGTCAGAACGGTGTTCATAAACCGCTTAAAGACAGGCAGGTTGGTGCTGTCGCCCAGCAGGTCCGTGCCGTATTTTTGGATGGGGATCTCGCCCGCGGAATAGCCGGTCCACAGGGCGCACGCCAGCTGCGGGGTATAGCCGCAGAACCACAGGTTGGTGGTGTTGTCGGTGGTACCCGTCTTGCCGGCATAGGGCTGGTTGACGCTCAGGGCACCGGCAGCACCCGTACCGCCGCCCTGCATGACGCCGGACAGAACATCGGTGACCGCGGCGGCCTCGCCCTCGGTAAGCACCTGTGAGGGATTGTCGGTGTGCTGGTACAGCACCGAACCGGTACGAGAGTCAATCTCGGTGATGGCGATCGGCTGGCGATAGTAGCCGCCGTTGGCAAACGTCGCGTAGGCGGCGGCCATCTCGAGCGGCGAGATCGAGCCGGTGCCGAGGGTCATGACGGGAACGTCCTCGATGTTGTCCTTGGCGGGATCGATGCCGAGCTTTTTGACGAGTGAGATGATCTTGCTGTTGCCGACGGCTTCCGCCACCTGGATGTAGCCGGTGTTGGAGGAGTATGCCGTCGCCTGCTTAAGCGTGATGTTGCCATAGCTATGGTTGGCGTAGTTTTGGACCTCGGTCGTGGTGCCCTTGGCCTTGAGCGGCGAGTTGCAGTTGAGGGTGACGTTGGGGTTCATGCCGTTTTGGATGGCAGTTGCCAGCGTAAAGGCCTTAAAGGTGGAGCCGACGGGACGTTTGGCCGTGGCGTGGTTTACGTGGTTCTCGTCGGCGTTGTAGTCGTAGCCGCCCACCATGCACTTGATGTAGCCGGTCTTGGGGTCGACGACGACCATGCCCATGTCCAGGCCATCGAGTGAGAGCGTGTCGAGCTGCTCGCGGACGGCATTCTCTGCCACCTGCTGCATCGTGGGGTCGATGGTGGTCTTGACGGTCAGGCCGCCCTTAAAGAGCACGTCGGTCGAGAACTCCTGCTCCAGCAGCTGCTTAACATAGGCGACAAAGTAGGGCTGCGAGTATACGTCGACGCCGCTGCCCGAAATCTCGGTCACGTTGAGGGTGATGGGCTCGGCCTGTGCGGCATCGTGTTCCTCCTGCGTAATGTGGCCCAGGCGCAACATGTTGTCGAGGACCTTGTTGCGACGGGACAGCGCCAGGTCGGGGTTGACCGTGGGGTCGTACTGCGAGGGCGAGTTGGGAAGGCCGATGAGCAGTGCGGCCTCGCTCAGGGTGAGGTCGGCGGCGCTCTTGGACAGGTAGGTCTCAGCTGCGGCCTCAATACCGTAGGCGCCGTGGCCGTAGTAGATGGTGTTGAGGTACATCATGAGGATCTCGTCTTTGGAGTACATGTCCTCCATCTTGACGGCGATGTAGGCCTCGCGCACCTTACGCTCGATGGTCGAGTCGAACTGCTCCTCCTGCAGGATGGTGTTGCGCACCAGCTGCTGGGTGATAGTCGAGGCGCCTTCGTGCCCGCCGCCGAGGGTTGCCACCGCAGCACGCGCGATACCCCACAGGTCGATACCGCCGTGCTCGTAGAAGCGCTCGTCCTCGACGTCAACGGTGCCCTGCAGCACGTAAGGGGAGACCTCGTCCTTGGTGATAGACTTGCGGTTTTGCGTGTAGAAGCTCGCGATCTTGTTGCCGTTGCAGTCGACGATCTCGGTGGGCTCGCTCACCAGATACGCGTTGGCGTCGGTGTAGTCGGGCAGATCGGACAGCCAGCGGTTGACGTTGCCGACCATGCCGATGCCAAACGCCACGCCCGCGATAAGCAAAAAGCCCAAAAACGAGAGCAGGATTATGGGCAGAGCATGCGTCTTTGAACGGCTGCGTCCCTGTCGTTGGCGAGGACCCATATATTGACCTCCAGGTATGTCGTGCCGGACGGTGGATGTGCCGTCGGGGCAGGATGGACATAAGTTATTACACGATAAACCAAACGGGGCGCGCGAGGCCTCGTGTATGCTGGAAGACGGCATTTTTCAGAGTGAATGCATACCTTGGTAAGGAGTTTGTCGATGGCGATTCGGACGATGGGGCCGAGCGGACAATACGAGACTGGATTGGATGCTGCCGGTGCGGCGCTGCCCGAGCTGCTGGCGCCGGCGGGCGGACTCGACCAGATGCTTGCGGCCATCGCCGCGGGTGCCGATGCCATCTATGCGGGGTTGGGCGGCTTTAACGCCCGTGTGAGCGCCCATGGCTTTACGGATGACGAGTTTGCGTGCGGCTGCGCCGTGGCGCATGCCCATGGCGTGCGTGTGTACGTGACGCTCAACGTGTTCGTGTTTGACGATGAGTTGTCCGACGCGGTGGCGTTGGGAGCTCATGCACTGGAGCTGGGCGCCGATGCTCTGATTGTCGCCGATGCCGGGTTGGCCTGCGCGCTGCGCGCGGCGATTCCCGGGGTCGAGATTCACCTGTCCACGCAGGCGGGCGCTCATAGTGAGGGTGCCGTGCGGCTTGGCGGACGATCTCC
>UQIT01000002.1 GCA_900541175.1 uncultured Collinsella sp. | reverse complement strand
GGGTCACCGCGCGGTCCGCATCTGATGGTGTCGACGTCAATGGTATACGGGTGCATCATCGACGTCTTCAATACAGAAAATATCAGTGCGGAATGTGCCTAAAAGTAAACTAATGGCGGGCCCTGCGATGTTCGGTCTTCGGCGGATTACTGGCTGGGAAAAGCTGGCGCGCTTCGCGCGTTTTGGATGGGGTCTATCCCGGTGGCGCATTTGGCGCTTCTCGCCTTACGACTGTAGCGGCTGCGGTCCCGTTTGGGGTCGCGGCCGTTTTGTTGTGGGTCAAATATGAACGTTGTGTTAATGAGTCGGTGGACGGTGGTGTTTTTCGGTGAGCGGCGTATCCTTCCAACGGTTTATCTAGTGTGTCAGTTGAAAAGGAAGAGGGCGCTCGTCATTGTTTGAATGTGAACTGCCGTTTGACCACAAGACGTTGCATCTGGAGCTCGAGGATAAGAACTTCGCGGGTGTGATGGAAGGTCATCAAAACGAGTTTAAGACTACAAAATCGCAGGAAGAGCTGGTAGAGGAGTCGCTTGCCAACCCTTATGGCTCGTCGTCGCTCGAGGAGCTTTGTGCTGGCAAGAAGGATATTGTCATTATTAGCTCCGATCATACGCGTCCCGTTCCCTCGCGTGTGACGATGCCTATTCTGCTGCATCACATCCATTCTGCTGCGCCCGAGGCTCGCGTGCGTATTCTGGTTGCTACGGGTATGCATCGTCCGTCGACGCACGAGGAGCTCGTCAACAAGTACGGCGAGGAGATCGTTGCCAACGAGGAAATCGTTATGCACGTCGCGACCGATGACAGCATGATGAAAAAGATCGGCACCCTGCCTTCTGGCGGCGAGTGCATCATCAACAAGATTGCTGCCGATTGCGATCTGCTGCTTGCCGAGGGCTTTATTGAGCCGCACTTCTTTGCCGGTTTCTCTGGTAGCCGCAAGTCCGTCCTGCCTGGTATCGCCAGCTACAAGACCATCATGTACAACCACAACGGTCAGTTTGTGAACGATTCCCATTCGCGTGCCGGCAACCTGTGCCACAACCACGTGAGCGAGGACATGTTTGCCGCTGCCGAGATGGCTCACCTTGCCTTTGTGCTCAACGTGGTGCTCAACGGCAAGCACGAGGTCATCGGCTCCTTTGCCGGCGACATCCACAAGGCGCACGAGGCTGGCTGCGAGTTCGTGAAGAGCCTTGCCGGCGTTGAGCCCGTCGAGTGCGAGATTGCCATTACCACCAACGGCGGCTACCCGCTCGACCAGAACATCTATCAGGCCGTGAAGGGCATGTGCTCTGCCGAGGCTACGCTTCCCGAGGGCGGCGTGATCATCGATGTCGCCGGTTGTGCCGACGGTCACGGTGGCGAGGGCTTCTATTACAACATCGCCGACAATGATCCGGCAGAGTTTGAGCGCGCCTGCATCGACCGTCCTAAGGACGAGACCCTGCCCGACCAGTGGACGAGCCAGATTTTTGCCCGCATCCTGGCGCATCATCCTGTGATCATGGTTACCGACCTGTGCGATCACCAGATGATCAAGGATATGCACATGACGCCGGTCAACACTCTCGATGAGGCGCTCAAGCTCGCCTTTGAGATGAAGGGTGCCGATGCCAAGGTGGCCGTCATTCCCGATGGCCTGGGCGTTGTCGTCGCACAGCACTAGTACGCGGCCTAAACGAATCGTTTATAACCGACAAGAAAGATAAGGTTTTATGCTTACCAAACTCCTCTGCGAATTCGGCGCAACGGCCCTCATGATCATCTTTGGCGTGGGCGTGCACTGCGATACCGTGCTTAAGGGCACCAAGTATCAGGGCTCCGGCCACATGTTTGCAATCACCACCTGGTCTTTTGGCATCTCGGTCGCCCTGTTTATCTTTGGCGGCGCCGTGTGCATGAACCCCGCCATGGTGCTTGCCCAGTGCATCGTGGGCCTGGTGCCGTGGAGCAGCTGCATCCCCTTCATGATTGCCGATATGCTCGGCGGCTTTGCGGGTGCCGTGATCGCGTGGCTTATGTATGCCGATGAGTTCAAGGCTTCCGATGGTGTCGTCGATCCCATTGCCCAGCGCAATATCTTCTCGACCAACCCCACCACCGAGGGCACGAACTATGCTCGCAACTTCTTCTGCGAGGCTATCTGCACCTTCGTGTTCATCAGTGCCATCCTTGCTGCTGCTAGCCGTGCCGGCGAGAACGTTTTGATGCTCGCTATCTGCGTCGGTCTGATCGTTTGGGCTGTTGGCATGGGCATGGGCGGCATTACTGGCTTCGCCATGAACCAGGCTCGTGACCTTGGTCCTCGCATGGCCTATCAGGTGCTGCCGATCAAGAACAAGGCCGACAACAACTGGAAGTATGGCCTGCTTGTTCCTGGCATCGCTCCGTTTGTCGGTGCCGCTCTGGCCGCGCTGTTTGTGCATGATTTCTTGGGCATGTTCTAGTCTGAGGCTACATAGTTGTCCGCTGGCCGCATGGGGTAACTTCCCAGCGCGTCCTCGGACATGCAAAAAGGCTCGCTGCGCACTTCGTGCGGCGAGCCTTTTTGCGTCCTGCGGAATGCGCTGGGAAGTTACCCCATGCGGACAGCTGCGGGATCTTTGTTGCGTTCGTACAAGCAACCCAATATATATCTGAATTTGGATGGGAGGGGCTTGTTGCTGGTAGGGGCGTTGGGCTTCTGTCGACACTTTGGGATGGATTGTGCTTTGGGTTGGGGCGGCGCTTTGAGATGAGGTCGGAACTTTGGGATGAGGGGTTTACTCAGTTGAAGAGAGGCTTAATGGCTGATAGGTAGTCTTTGGCTACGTCGGCTTTGGCTGCTTGGAAGTTGTGCCAGGCCCACCATTGGACCATTCCTACGAAGCTTGAGGCTATGTGGTGTAGTAAGAAGCTGCGGTCCATGGTGGCGGCGGGGCCTGCGGGGTCGACGGGGACGGTTTCGGCTGCGCGCGACATGATGGTCTTGCGGAGGCAGTCGGCGAAGACGCGTGAGCCGGCGCCGGCTACGAGGGCTCGAACGCCCTGACGGCGTTCCCAGAGGTTGTTGAGGATATGCTCGACTTGCACGAGTGGGTCGTCGAGCGGCGTACCATCGTCGTCGAGGGCGTGGGTGCAGATGTCGCTCACGAGCTCGGACAGTAGGTCGTCTTTGCTCTTAAAGAGGCCGTAGAATGTCGCGCGGCCTACGTGGGCGCGCGCGATGATGTCGCCGACGGTGATCTTGCCGTAGTCCTCTTCGCGCAGCAGCTCGGAGAACGCCGAAACGATGGCAGCGCGGCTTTTTGCCTTGCGGGCATCCATGGCTATGCGTCCGCGTGAACGAGCAGGCAGCGGAGCGTACCGGAGCAACCCTCGTAGGGGCGCTTGCCAGCGCCGTAGCCGACGGCTTCGATGCGGTAGCGTGAGGGCAGTTGGTCGGACGTACACAGCGCGGTGACGATGGCGGCGCCCGTGGGCGTCACGAGCTCGCCGGCGACCGGTGCAGGCGTGAGGGCGATATTGCCCGCCTGGCACAGGTTGACGACAGCGGGGACGGGAATGGGCATGAGGCCGTGGGCACAGTGGATGGTGCCGTGGCCCTCGGAGAGCGACTCGACGACAATATCCTCGATGCCCAGGTCATCGAGGCAGATGGCGACAGAGCAGACGTCGACGATGGAATCGACGGCGCCTACCTCGTGGAACATGACGGTCTCGGGCGTTTTGCCGTGGGCCTTGGCCTCGGAGGCGGCGAGCGCGGTAAAGATGGCGTGCGCACGACGCTTGGCGCCATCGCTTAACTGCGAGCCGTCGATGATGGCGGTGACGTCCGCCAAAGAACGGTGGTGATGGTGGTGGGCGTGATGGTGACCCTCGTGGCCATGGCCGTGGGTCTCATGATCATGCTCATGGCAGTGCTCATGCTCGTCATGGTCATGATGGTGGTGCTCGTGCTCGTGCGTGTGCTCGGCAGCTGCTTCGTTGCCGTAGAGCCATGCCATGTCGTGGTCGTGGTTCTCGAGCTCTTCTGCCAGCTGAACGTCGAAATCGCAGGCGTCGATGCCATGCTTGTTTACGCGCGTGACGGCGATCGTAAAGCCGTCGACCGGCAGTGTGGCGAGCTGTTCGCGCAGGTGCTCCTCGCTGGCGCCCAGGTCGAGCAGGGCCGCGACGGTCATATCGCCGCTGATGCCCGAGGTGCCGTCGATGATAAGCGTGTGCTGATGATTGGACATGGAATGCTCCTTAGCGGGCGCGGGGTGTGCCGGCGCTCAGATGATTGATAAGACTTGCCTGGTAAGCGGCGCCAAAGCCGTTGTCGATATTGACGACCGATACGCCGCTGGCACAGGAGTTGAGCATGGCGAGCAGTGCGGCTACGCCACCAAAACTTGCGCCGTAGCCCACGCTGGTGGGAACGGCGATGACCGGACAGCTCACCAGGCCGCCGATAACGCTCGCCAACGCGCCCTCCATGCCGGCGATGGCGATGACCACCTGTGCCTGGGCAAGTTCCTCGGCATGCGCGAGTAGGCGGTGCAGGCCGGCGACGCCTACGTCGTAGAGGCGGTCGACCTCGTTGCCATAGAACTCGGCCGTCAACGCGGCTTCCTCGGCGACGGGCAGGTCGCTCGTGCCGGCGCAGGCGACGACGATGCGTCCGTTGCCGGTAGGGGAGGGCTTGCCGCCCACGAGGGCGAGCTGCGCGTCCGGGACATATCCCAGGTCGATGCCGTTGCCGAGGAGCTCCGAGGTGCGGGCTGCCTTTTCGGCATCCAGGCGCGTGACCAGGATGCGCTCCTGGCCGGCATCGCGCAGCGCTTCGATAATGGCGGCAATTTGCTCGGCGGTTTTACCGGCACCGTAGACAACCTCGCCGGCTCCCTGGCGCACTCCGCGCGAAAGATCGAGCTGCGCAAAGCCTAAATCGGCGGTCGGAGCCGTCTGGATGCGTGTGAGGGCGTCGGCAGGGGTGACTGATCCGCCGGCAACATCGCTCAGTAGCTGCTCTAGATCTCGCTTATCCATATATGTTCCCTTCGACGGCGCAAAGTCTAGCACTCAAAGGGTGTTTTTCCGAACACTAAGACAAAATTGTTCGGAAACTATAGGACAGACTGATTCAATTGTTAGACAGATCGGCTAGTCGCGCAGGATGATGTCCATGGCGAGCATCAGGTTGCGCTCGTCGATGGCAAACGGGGCTGCCTCGCGCGTCTTGGGCTTGGCGCAAAACGCGATGCCAGTGCCCGCGGCCTGGATCATGGGGATGTCGTTGGCGCCGTCGCCGATTGCCACGGTATGGGTCATGTCGACACCGCACTCAACTGCCCAGTCCAGCAGCTGGATGAGCTTGGACTCCTTGGTCACAATGTCGGCAGCCAACTTACCGGTGAGCTTGCCGTCCACGACCTCCAGGCGGTTAGCGAGGCAAAAGTCGATACCCGCGGCAGCCACGATCTTGCCAGCGACCTCGTGGAAGCCGCCGCTTACCACGCCGACCCTCCAGCCCTTGCTGTGCGCCGAGCGCACAAGCTCCAGCGCGCCGGGGGTAAACGTCACGCGCTCAAACGTGCGCTCGAACACGCTCTCGTCCAGGCCGGCGAGCAGCCCCACGCGCTTCTCGAGCGCTTGCTTAAAGTCCAGCTCGCCGCGCATAGCGCGCTCGGTGATTTGCGCAACTTGCTCGCCTACGCCGGCCTCCTCGCCCAACAGGTCGATGACCTCCTGGTTGATGAGTGTGGAGTCGATATCCATAACGATGAGGCGTGCAGTCATGGCGGGCCTTTCCGAGTGCAGTTGTATTGGGGCACATTGTCGCACGTGGCGCGCCTTGGCGACGGCCGCGGTGCGTCAATTGTTTCGTCTCCGTCAAGTCTTTGGGCAAGAGTTACTTTTCCGCGGCACATCGACACAGGTGCGATAAGATAGAACGCCATGTCTGGCTGCGCGGTTTACGCAGGCTGGGCAAATCTGTACGACGCCGCCCGGAACGACACGGGGCGGCACAGATCCATAAAGGAGGATCACTGGTATGAGCCAGACCCGTCCCATCGACGAGCATTCCATGCACACCCGTACCTGCGGCGAGCTTCGCCGCGAGAACGTGGGCGAAGAGGTCACCCTCACCGGTTGGGTGAGCCGTCGCCGTGACCACGGCGGCCTTATTTTCTGCGACCTTCGCGACCGCGAGGGCATCACGCAGCTCACCTTCGACCCCGAGCACTCCGACGGCGACGCCTTTAAGATCGCCGAGACCATGCGTCCCGAGTGGCCCATCAAGATCCACGGCGTCGTGCGCTCCCGTGGCGAGGAGACCACCAACACCAAGCTCGCGACCGGCGAGATCGAGGTCCTGACCGACCACGCCGAGGTGCTCAACACGTCCGTCACCCCGCCGTTCCAGATCGAGGACGGCATCGAGACCAGCGAGGACACCCGTCTGCGCTATCGCTATCTGGATCTCCGCCGTCCCGAGATGATGGCCAACCTCAAGCTGCGCTCCGACTTCACCTTTGCCATTCGCGAGGCGCTGCACAACCGTGAGTTCATGGAGGTCGAGACGCCCTCCCTGTTTAAGTCCACGCCCGAGGGCGCCCGTGACTTCATCGTCCCCAGCCGTATTCAGCCGGGCAACTTCTACGCCCTGCCGCAGTCCCCGCAGCTCCTGAAGCAGCTGCTCATGGTCGGTGGCGTCGAGCGCTACTACCAGGTTGCCAAGTGCTTCCGCGACGAGGACCTGCGTGCCGACCGTCAGCCCGAGTTCACCCAGGTCGATATCGAGATGTCCTTCGTGGACCAGAATGACGTCATGAGCGCGCTCGAGGAGGTCCTGGCCGACGCCTTCGGCCGCATGGGCGTCGAGATGCCCACGCCGCTGCGTCGCATGGACTACTGGGAGGCCATGGACACCTATGGCTCCGACAAGCCCGATACCCGCTATGGCATGCACCTAGTCGACCTGACCGACATCTTTGCCAACTCCAAGTTCAAGGTCTTTGCGACTGCCGCAAACGAGGAGGGCTCTGCCGTCAAGGCCATTAACGCCAAGGGCGCCGGTGCCTGGGCACGTGCCAAGATCGATAAGCTCGCCGGCGTGGCTTCCACGTTTGGCGCCAAGGGCCTGGCTTGGATCGCCTTCCGCGAGGACGGCTCTATCAACAGCCCCATCGTCAAGTTCTTCTCGGACGAGGAGATGGCAGCCCTGCGCGAGCGCATGGACGTCGAGCCCGGCGACCTTGTGATGTTTGCCGCCGGCCCGCGTCTGCTCTCTGACGAGATCCTGGGCGGCATGCGTTCTCACATGGCCAGCGCGCTCGAGATCAAGCGCGAGGGCCACGACTTCCTGTGGGTCGTCAACTTCCCGCTGTTCCACTGGGATGAGGACCGTAAGGCCTATGCCGCCGAGCACCAGCCCTTCACCCTGCCGACCGAGACCGACATCGCCAAGATCGAGGCCGACCCGTTGGCAGCCGGTTCTTGCACCTACGACTTTGTCATGGACGGCTTTGAGGCCGGCGGCGGCGGTATGCGTATCCACAACGCCGAGATGCAGATGTCCATGCTCAAGCTCCTGGGCTTTACCGAGGAGCGTGCCGAGTCTCAGTTCGGCTTCCTCATGGAGGCCCTCAAGTTTGGTGCGCCCCCGATGGGCGGTTTCGCTCTGGGCCTGGACCGCGTGTGCATGCTGCTCACCGGTTCCGACTCCATCCGCGACGTCATGGCGTTCCCCAAGACGGCCAGCGGCTCCGACCTTATGTCGGGCGCTCCGAGTGCCGTTAGCGGCGCCCAGCTCAAGGACGTCAGTCTGCGCCTGATGTAGGGAAGCAGCTACATATTGCCTGTAACGAGGGAAGGACACGTGCCTTCCCTCGTTTTTTTATGTCGTGACGTCATGGTTTGGAGGCTTGCCGTCGTGCGCCGGGAAACTACAACCCGGAATCTGCGTCCAGAAGGGGTCGCGCTTTCCCAAAGGGGGTCCTCTGGGAAAGCGCGACCCAGTATTCGGCAAAATAATGGGGCACAGTTTCCGGTTGAGCTGTCTAACGGAAACTGTGCCCCAGAATGAGCGCTCAAACGGGACAGGCTTTCCGCAACAACTGTTTGGCGGAAAGCCTGCCCCAGTTTCTTATAGCGAGTCTCTCTGAACGAGCTGCATGTGCATGACGGTGGTGGTGGGCTCGGCACCCTTGATCATGTCGAGCGCAATGTTGGCGGCCATGTGTCCTTCTTCGCGCAGGGGCTGGCGGACGGTCGTGAGCGCGGGGACGCAGCGCGCCGCAATCTCGTGATCGTCGAAGCCGACGACAGAAACGTCCGCAGGAACGGATAGGCCTGCCTCGTTGAGTGCGGTGATGACGCCAGCCGCGATACGGTCCGATCCGCAGAGCACGCCATCGAAAGCAATCTCGCGCGCGAGGATCTGGTGCATGGCCTGATAGCCGTCTCCGCTGTTCCAGCCGGTATAGATAACGTTTGCGTCTGGGAGGTCTTCGCCCAAGACGGCGCGGTAGCCGCGCAGGCGGTCGACAACAGCGGGGTTGTCTTGCGGTCCCAACACGGCGACGATATCTTTGCGCCCGCGATCCTTCATGGCGAGTGCCGCAAAATGTCCGCCCTCTTCGTCGTCAGAGTAGACCGTCGAGAACACATCGCGATAGGGGTGGCCCTCGAGCTGGCCGCACAACACGGTGGGTACGCCCAGCTCGCGCAGCACCTCGAGCAGCTCGCTGCCTTTGTAGGGAGAGACGTCGATCACGGCGTCGAACGAGCGGCGCTCAAAGTGCTCGCGTGCGCGGTTGCGCTCATGCGTAGAAGACGCCTGCAAGATAGCGGGCAGATAGGACGACCCCGACAGTTCCTCGGTAATGCCGCTCAAAAACTCGCTATAGGTGGGGTCGCTGAAGAGTTCACTCAGAGGCTCGGTCACGAGCACGGCGATGATTTCCGTGCGCCCGACAGCGAGCGCTCGGCCACGAGCGTTGGGGACAAAATTGACTTCCTTGGCCGCCGCGCGGACGCGCTTTTTGGTTTCCTCGCTAATGCGGGGCGAATCGTTGAGGGCGCGCGATGCCGCGGAGCGCGACACGCCGGCAGCTGCGGCAACCTCGGCAAGCGTAGGTGCGGTGCGAACTGGTTGTGTCATGGCGTCTCCTGGAAAATGCGGTCGATGTTGTCACTGATACGGGCTAGTGCGGATACAGCTTACTATAGTGTGCCTGAACAGCGTTCATGATATCCGGTGACCGGTGTCGTTTTGCAACCAAGCCGAAATCGAATACGTCTCGTGTGGGTGAGATATCAGCGGGCGTGGAGGTTGCCTACGAGCTTAAGAACGATGTCTTGTGCTGAGTTTCGATACTCAGGGTGACATAAGTGTTGCGATTGTACAACCGGTTGCACCGTTAACCCGGCCAAATCGACCGTTCAGCGGACAACCGGTTGCACAGTTTTTTGCATCGCCCGTAAGATAAGGACAACCGGTTGCACAAGAATCACTACGATGATGAAGGAGCATCACCATGGACGCCATTAACGATTGGGAAAACCAAGCGCTCACCCACAGGAACCGCCTGGCACCCCATGCGTACTTTATGGGTTACGAGACCGCTGATCTCGCTGCAACGTACAGCCGCGAGCTGTCGCGCGGGTTTGTCCAGCTGTCCGGCTCGTGGCAGTTCCGCCTCTTTGAGGGCCCCGCTGCCGTCTCCAACGAGGAACTCTCCACGTACAAGCCCGAGTGGGATCACGTGGAGGTTCCGCACCTGTGGCAGGTGGACGGCTATGGCAACCTTGCCTACACCGACGAGGGTTTCCCGTTCCCGGTTGATCAACCGTTCGTTCCCTCCGACGACCCCACGGGCGTCTACCAGCGCATCGTCAACCTTCCCGCCGTTCCTGCTGGCGCTCGCGAGATCATTCGCTTCGACGGCATCGAGAGCTATGGCGAGCTGTACGTCAACGGTCAGTATATCGGCATGACCAAGGGTTCGCGCCTGTCTGCCGAGTTCGACGTGACCGACGCGCTTGTCGAGGGCGACAACCTGTTTGCGGTCAAGGTCCTGCAGTACAGCGATGGCAGCTATATCGAGGACCAGGATATGTGGTGGGCCTCGGGCATCTTCCGCGATGTGTACCTTATGCAGCGTCCCGCCGCGCACCTGGTCGACTTTAGGTTCCGCACGCACCGCGAGGGCGATACCGCTCTGATTACGCTCGATACGGTTGCCGAGGGCTCTTCCCGCGTTGTGTTTACGCTCAGCGATGGCGAGAACGTGGTGGCTGCGGGCGAGTGCGTCGACGGCCATGCCGAGTGCGGCGTGACCGATGCCCACTTCTGGAATCCCGAGGACCCCTTCCTCTACGACCTTACGTTTGAGGTCTACGACGGTGACCAGGTCAGCGAGTACGTCCCGCATCGCCAGGGTCTTGCCGAGGTGACGGTCGAGGGCAATCATATCTACCTCAACGGCACTTACTTTAAGATGCATGGCGTCAACCGCCACGATCACGACGATCACAAGGGCCGCGCCGTGGGCCTCGATCGCATGCGCCGCGACCTGGAGCTCATGAAGCAGCACAACATCAACGCGGTGCGCACGTCCCACTACGCCAACGACCCGCGCTTTTACGAGCTGTGCGACGAGTATGGCATCATGCTGGTCGCCGAGACCGATATGGAGAGCCACGGCTTCGAGAATATCGGCAATATCGCCCTGGTCACCGACGACCCGGCATGGGAGCCGGCCTACGTCGACCGCATTGAGCGCCTGGTGATGCAGGAGCGCAATCACGCCTGCATCATTATGTGGTCGATGGGCAACGAGAGCGGCTATGGCTGCAACATCCGCGCGATGTACGCCAAGGCTCACGAGCTCGATGGTCGTCCGGTCCATTACGAGGAGGATCGCAACGCCGATACCGTCGACGTTATCTCCACCATGTACTCCCGCGTGTCGCAGATGAACGACTTTGGTGAGCATCCATTCCCCAAGCCGCGCATCAACTGCGAGTACGGTCACTCCATGGGCAACGGCCCCGGAGGCCTGTCCGAGTATCAGGAGGTCTTCGATCGCTGGGATTGCATCCAAGGCCAGTTTATCTGGGAATGGTGCGACCACGGTCTGGCTGCTGTGACCGAGGACGGCATTGCCTACGATATGTATGGCGGCGACAACGGCGATTACCCCAACAACAGCAACTTCTGCATCGATGGCATGGTGTTCCCCTGGCAGCAGCCGAGCCCGGGCCTTACCGAGTACGGCCAGGTCATCTGCCCGGTTCGCATGGCTTATGACGCCGAGGCGGGCGAGCTGACTGTCACCAACAAGCGCTGGTTTACCACCCTCGAGGATGTTTGCCTCTCGGCGGAGACCCTGGTGGACGGCGACGTGGTCTGCCGCAAGACGCTCATGCCCGGTGCGGTTGCCCCCGGCGAGTCCGTCCAGCTTCCGCTGGTGATTCGCGAGGCCGCGGTAGGCGAGACCCTGCTGACCGTGCGCGCCTACACCATGGCCGCTCACGTCTGGTGCGAGCCGATGTTCCAGCTGGGTGCAAGCCAGTTTGCCATCGCAAACCATCCGGCGCCGGCCATCGCCGCCCCAGCTCGTCCTGAGCTTACGGTCGAGGAGACCGAGCAGGAGATTCGCATTCACTCCCTCAACGGCGAGCTGACCTTCAGCAAGGTAAACGGCACCGTGAGCAAGTGGAAGGCATCCGGCCGTGACGTCATGGCCTCTGGTCCCCAGGTTGGTTTTTGGCATCCGCTCGTCGATAACCACGCTCAGGAGTACGACTCCCTGTGGAAGGATAACTTCATCGATGTAATGCAGACGTCCACCCGCAAGGTTTCTTGGAAGCAGGACGGCAATGCGGTCGTCGTTACCGTGAGCCAGCGTATCGCTCCTCCCGTCCGCGCGTTCGGCATGCGCGTCGAGCTCGTCTATACCGTGCTTCCGAGTGGCCGCGTCGACCTCAAGGTTTCCGGCGAGCCCTACGGCGACTATTCGGATATTATCCCGCGCATCGGCATCTCCTTTGAGGTTCCCGGTTGCGATCGTGCCGTCGAGTGGTATGGCCACGGCCCGGGCGAGAACTATCCGGACTCGCTGCGTGCCAACCCGGTCGGTCATTACCGCACTACGGTCGACGACATGTTCACGCCCTACGTTATGCCTCAGGACTGTGCCAACCGCGAGGGTACCCGCTGGGTTGCCCTGCGCTCTAGCCACGGTGATGGCGTGCTGGTGACTCGTCCGGCCGACGCCGCTTCCAACCCGTTCTCGTTCTCGGCATGGCCCTATAGCTGCGAGGCTATTGATAATGCCAAGCACGTCTACGACCTTGTTCCGGGCGACACGGTCACGGTTAACATCAACGACCAGCTGCTCGGCCTTGGCTCGAACTCTTGGGGTTCCGAGGTGCTCGATTCCTATCGCACCCGTTTTGAGAGCTTCAGCTTTGAGGTGTCCCTGCGACCGCTGACGTCTGCCGATTTGGCTCAGGCGCTGGCACCCATTAAGGAGGCATAAGCCATGCATGTCTTTAACTCGCGCGCCGATTTCGACGCTCAGATGAAGTCCGTCAAGAAGTGGATGCGTACCGGCCAGGCGCTCGACGGCGTTTCTGAACTGCAGCACGATGTGGCGTACTCCATCGGCGACTCGCTGGTGTACTGGTGGGTCTATGCCCGCGAGGCCGCAACCGCCGACCTGGTCGGTCACCGTCGCTACCATGCCGTGCTCGCTCCGCTCGACGGCGACCTGACCGTCGAGGTTGCCCCCAAGGCAGGCCTCACCTGCACCCGCGCTTACAGCGATATCGATGATCGCGAGCGCTTTGAGGGGGCGGGGGAGACCGTGACGATTCCCGCCGGCGGCGTTGCCGTCGTCGAAATTGACGAGGCCTACCGTGTCGTGGCCGATGCCGCGGATCCCCGCGTCGTGGTACTGCACGTGACGGTCGAAGGTTATTCCTTCCCCAACAAGTAGTATTCGTCCGCCTGGACGTTTGCTTCGCGCCGTTAAGGGGGATGGCTTTGTTGACTCCCTTTTCCCCATTCCCCTTAGCAGGTGCGCCGTCCGTGTTTGCACTTGCAGCTCGGACGGGTTTAGATGACATTTAATAGATGATTGGGAGGGCTTATGAGCTCTGAAAAACGAGGAACGATTGGTTCGTTCGCTCTGCTGGGCATGACGGTCGCCGCCGTGTTCGGTATCAAGAACATCATCAACAACAACGCGGCCATCGGCTTAGCAGCCGCGCCGTCGTTCTTCTTCGCCACGCTTTTGTACTTTGTCCCCTATACCCTGGTTACCGCCGAGTTCGTCGGCCTTAACAAGGACTCCGAGTCGGGCGTGTACGCATGGGTCAAGACCTCGATGGGCGGCCGCTGGGCGTTCCTGACGGCATTTAGCTACTGGTTCGTTAACCTGTTCTTCTTTGCGTCCGTCCTGCCCAACGTCATCATCTACGCGAGCTACGTGTTCTTTGGTGCCAACGCCGAGCTTTCGCAGCTGTGGATCACCATTATCGAGATCGTTGTCTTTGCTATCGCCACGTGGGTTTCGACCAAGGGCGCTAAGTGGATCGGCTCCATTTCCTCCTTCGGTTCGACCGCGGCTCTCGGCCTGACCGCCGTGTTCATCCTGCTGTCCCTGGCTGCTGCCTTTGGCGGCGTTGAGTTCGCTACGGCTCCTACTCCCGCTAACATGGCTCCCGACATGAGCAACTTCGCAACTGCGTGGGGCTTCTTCGGTACGCTTGCCTGGATCATCCAGGGCGTTGGCGGCGCTGAGTCTGTCGGCGTGTTCCTTAACGACCTCAAGGGCGGCGTCAAGGCCTTCGTGCGCACCGTCGTTATCGCCGGTCTGACCATCGGCCTTCTGTATGCAGGCGCTTCGCTGCTGGTTAACCTGTTCATCCC
The DNA here is from genome assembly GCA_900541175.1 of uncultured Collinsella sp. Classification (GTDB taxonomy): domain Bacteria; phylum Actinomycetota; class Coriobacteriia; order Coriobacteriales; family Coriobacteriaceae; genus Collinsella. The sequence continues at coordinate 122,588 of UQIT01000002.1, read as the reverse complement.
CGAGGGCGGCGTTGCCATCTCCACCGGTATCTTCGACGTATTCGGCGCTGTCTTTGCCCACTTTGGCATTCCCATGGAAGTGTCTACGCGCGCCATCGGCCTGATCCTTCTCGCCGCCACGCTGGGCTCCCTCATGATGTGGACCTCCGCTCCCATCAAGGTTTTCTTCACCGAGATCCCCAAGGGTGTCTTTGGTAGCAAGATCGTCGAGCTCAACGAGCACGGCATTCCCGCCCGCGCTGCCTGGCTGCAGTTCGCCATCGTCGTCCCCATCCTGATCATCCCGGCCCTGGGCTCCGGTAACCTCGACGACCTGCTCATGATCGTCACCAACATGACGGCTGCCACCGCTCTGCTCCCGCCGCTGCTGATCCTGCTTGCCTACTTTATGTTGCGCAAGAACTTCGACGCTGCTCCCCGTGGCTTCCGCATGGGTTCGCGCACCTTTGGCCTGGTCATTGCTGCATTCCTGCTTGTGGTCTTCTGCTTCGTGCTTATCTGCGGCACCATTCCGCTCGATCAGCCTCTGTGGCTGACGCTGGTCTACAACGTCGGCGGCGTGGTTGTCTTCCTGGGCCTTGCCGTGATGTGGTACAACCGCTACATCAACCGCCTGCGCGAAACCGATCCCGAGGCTGCTGAGAACGAGCTTCGCCCCTCCGTCCTCGACATGATGGAGTAGCGGCTAGGATTAATCTACGGCTGTGGAATAAATCGATTCCCTTTCCTAAGGAGGGGCCTTACGAGGCCCCTCCTTTTGTGTTTTGGAGCATGGTTTTGGACCCTGTGGTCAAAAAATACCAAATATGAGTACTGTTGCAAAAGAGGTGTCATATTTTTCGGCCTGCTCTGAGCGAAAATGGGCTCATAATCAATTTATCTAGCCCCCTTTAAAGGGCGTTTGACGGCTTTCAACCTCTTCGAATCGCTCAAATTAGGCAATTTGCTCTCGATTTTGCTGCTACTAAATTGGTGACAGTACTCATATTTGCCACTTTTTGACCACGAGGTGTTCAGAGGAGCTCTCGAGAAGCATCTAACGGTACAATAGCTACCACGTGGCTGGGTTTTGCCGGCCGAATGTGCGATGTCGTGGGAGGAGACATGGTCGAGTTTACAAAGACGATTAAAGATCCGTTGGGATTACATGCCCGCCCGGTTGCGCTGCTCTATGACATCATTGCCAAGCATCGTAGCGACGTGTCAGTCGGCATCGGCGATCGCCACACGGATGGCCGCGATGTTATGGGACTCATGGCTCTCTACGGCGAGTGCGGCGAGGACATCATCTTCCGCGTTTCGGGCGTAGATGAGGCCTCCTGCGTTACGTCGATCAGAAACCTCTCGCTCTAACCTCAACAATGTGACAAAGGGGCAGTCCCCTCTGTTGCATCAATTGGTATGGCAAGGCGCCGCAAAGAGACAGTCTTTGCGGCGCCTTTGTTTCGTATAGGAAACTTTTTCGAAATCTGAATGCGGACCCTTTCCAAAAAGTTAACCACGTGTTAGTTTACTATAGCGAACATAGGCGTGGTTAACTTTTACCGTGTCGATGTTAAGGACGAACTGACGTTAGGAGCCACTCATGTCTTGCGGACCGCAGATGCCGGCCATGCCGCTTTCGATGGTAAAAGCGGGCGAAACCGTGCGCGTGTCCCGTGTAAAGGGCAATGAGGACATGAAACACCACCTCAAGGACCTCGGCTTTGTCGAGGGCAACGAAATCCACGTGGTGAGCTCGAGTGGCGCCAATATTATCGTCACCGTGCTGGGCGCACGCTTTGGTATCGATTCCAAGGTTGCCATGCACATCATGACCGTCGGTTAGTCTGCAGCATTTCATAAAAACCGAAAGGGGGACAAGAGGATGAAGACGTTGGGTGACGTTAAGGTGGGCGAAAGCTCCACCATCGTCAAGCTTCACGGTGAGGGTGCGCTTCGCCGCCACCTTATGGACCTGGGACTCATCAAGGGCACTTCGTTCAAGGTCGTGAAGGTTGCACCGCTCGGTGATCCGGTCGAGATCAACGTGCGCGGCTACGAGCTTTCCATCCGCAAGGAGGAGGCCGCCGTCGTCGAGGTCCAGTAAGGACTCGTGGCGCATATTTCTGCAGATAAAGTTAGGTTTTTCTAACTTAATGCAGCATCTTTGAAGCACATTATCCAGCCTGCGCGGAGAAAGCAGCGCAGGCACACAAGGAAGAAGGATTGAATGGCGGATTCTCAGATCCATGTCGCGTTGGCGGGTAACCCCAACTGCGGCAAGACCACGCTTTTCAACCTGATCACCGGCGCCAACGGCTACGTTGGCAACTGGCCCGGCGTCACGGTTGAGAAAAAGGAGGCCAAGCTCCTAAGCGACAAGAACGTTACCATCACGGACCTCCCTGGCATCTACTCGCTTTCCCCCTACAGCCCCGAGGAGCAGTGCTCGCGCGATTACCTCATGAGCGGCGAGCCCGATGTTGTCGTCCAAGTCGTCGATGCCACCAACCTCGAGCGTAACCTGTACCTGGCGCTTCAGGTTATCGAGACCGGCCTGCCCGTGGTCGTTGCCCTCAACATGGCCGACCTGGTCGAGAAGAACGGCGATAAGATCGACACGGACAAGCTTTCCAAGAAGCTCGGTTGCCCGGTCATGATGATCTCGGCTCTTAAGAACAAGGGCATCAAGGAGCTCTTCGAGCAGGTAAAGAAGTCTGCTGCTTCCAAGGGCCAGGTGCCGGAGCACAAGTTCGACTCCTCCATCGAGGACGTTCTGGACCACATCGAGAACAACCTTCCGGCGAGCGTTCCCGCCAACAAGCGCCGCTACTACGCTGTCAAGCTGTTTGAGCGCGACGCGGACGCCTGCAAGCTCATCAACCTCACTAAGGAGAAGGCTGCTCGCGTAGAGCAGCTGGTCGCCCAGTGCGAGCAGGATTGCGATGACGACGCCGAGTCCATCATCACCGGTGAGCGCTACGGCGTGATCGCGCACATCATCGACGAGTGCCTCACCAAGGCCCCGGCCAAGATGAGCACCTCCGAGAAGATCGACCGCGTGGTTACCAACCGTATCCTGGGCCTGCCGATCTTTGTGGTCATCATGTTCTGCGTGTACTACATCGCCGTTTCCACCCTGGGCGGCACGGTGACCGACTTCACCAACGACCAGCTCTTCGGTACCGACGGCTGGTATGTGCTCGGTCAGGGCCGCGATGCATACGATGAGGCTGTCGAGGCCGCGGGTGACGACGCCGACTCGGTCGACCCTGCGCAGTATGGCCCGTATGTTCCGGGTATTACCACCATGGTCCACGACGCACTTGTGGCGGGTGGCACCGAGGACGGTGGCCTGGTCGATTCGCTGGTCTGCGACGGTATCGTCGGCGGCCTGGGCGCTATCTTCGGCTTCGTCCCGCAGATGTTCCTGCTGTTCGTCATGCTGTCCTTCCTAGAGGACTGCGGCTATATGGCCCGCGTCGCCTTCATCATGGACCGCGTGTTCCGCCGCTTTGGCCTGTCCGGTAAGTCCTTCATCCCCATGCTCGTGTCCTCGGGCTGCGGCGTCCCCGGCGTCATGGCCACCAAGACCATCGAGAACGAGAAGGACCGCCGCATGACGGTCATGACCACCACGTTCATTCCCTGTGGCGCCAAGCTGCCGATCATTGCCCTGCTCATGGGCTCCATCATCGGCGATTCTTCCACTACCGCCGCGTGGATCAGCCCGCTCTTCTACTTCCTGGGCGTCTTTGCCGTCATTGCCTCGGGCCTTATGCTCAAGAAGACCAAGCTCTTCGCCGGTCGCCCGACACCGTTCGTTATGGAGCTTCCCGCCTACCACTTCCCGGCGATCCGCTCTTGGGCGCTGCACGTGTGGGAGCGCTGCTGGGCCTTTATCAAGAAGGCCGGCACGGTCATCTTCGCGTCCACTGTCGTGGTTTGGTTCCTGTCCAACTTTGGTAGCTACAACGGTTCCTTTGGCTTCCTGCCTGCGATGGACGGCATCCCCGAGGAGTTCATGGACTACTCCGTGCTCGCCATGCTGGGCAACCTGGTCGCTTGGATCTTCGCCCCGCTCGGCTTTAGCACCTGGCAGGCAACCGCGCTGACTGTCTCTGGCCTCGTCGCCAAGGAGAACGTCGTCGCCACCGCCGGCTCGCTGCTGTCCGTCGCCGACGCGGGCGAGACCGACCCGAGCCTGTGGACCGCGTTTGCCGGCATGTTCCCCACCATGGGCGCCTGCGTTGCCTTCGGCGCGTTCAACCTGCTGTGCGCTCCGTGCTTTGCCGCTATGGGTACCATCCGCAACCAGATGGATTCCGGCAAGTGGACCGCGATTGCCCTCGGCTACGAGTGCGCCTTCGCTTGGGTGATCGGCCTGTTCATCAACCAGTTCTATAACCTGCTTGTCCTTGGGCAGTTTGGCTTCTGGACGGTTGTGGCTATCGTGCTGCTGGTCGCGATGCTCTTCCAGATTTTCCGTCCTATGCCCAAGCACGCTTGGACCGACGAGGACGAGACCAACACTGCTTCCGCTGCAGTTTCCGCCTAAGTCCGAATAAGGATCAACCCCTTTCCACGAGCCCGGGTGTCTCAGTGACACTCGGGCTTTTTGGTAGGGGAGATGTGGCGTTTCCGCAGATAAAACCGACCAAAATAAACCTGTCCCTTTTTGGTAGGTGGAGAATGGGGTAAAGTAAGTGGTGGTTAACTAGAGGAGGCTTGCTATGGCACCTATCGATATTGTTGTACTGGCTGTTATCGGTATTGCGTTTGTCGCCGTGTGCGTGCGCATCTACCGCAAGGGCACCTGCGCCGACTGCGCTCAGGGTGGCGTTTGCACCGGGCATTGCTCCAACAAAAAGACGTGCGCCGCACTTAAGGGCGTGGACAAAATCGCCGAAGACTTGGGCCGCGGTATCAAATAAGGTCCGGACATCCAAGCGCTCCGCGGGCATCCGTTCGCGGGGCGCTTTGTGCATTTGAGGGAGAGCACGGCGAGTCGAAGAGTATTTTTGGGGTATCGTTAACTGGACTATTAATTGACAACTTATCTATAACGGAGTAACCGCATGAGCGCTCGCGTAACCATGAAGGACATAGCCGCCGAGCTTGGCGTTTCCATCAATACCGTGCACAAGGCTCTGACGGGAAAGGCCGGCGTGAGCGAATCCGTGCGCGCCAAGGTGAACGCTAAGGCCGAGGCCATGGGCTATCACCGCAACACAAGTGCCTCAAGCCTGCGCCGCAAGGATATCAATCTGGTGTTTTGCCTGCCCCGCGCATCGCGCGAGGGAGCGTACTTTTTCCGTTACCTGTGGGAAGGCTGCAATCGCTTTGAACAGGAGGTCATCGACCGGGGCATTACGGTTGAGCGCGTTGAATTTGGCGTGGGCGGCTACGCTGATGCACTCGAGCAAATCGACGAGCGTCTGCAGGTGGGCGAGAAGATTGATGGCTTGCTCGCCTATGCGCCGGGCGACGATCGTGCGACTGAGCTTTTGGGGCAGATCGCCGAGGCGGGCGTGACGATTGAGCTTGTCGACGGCGACCGTCCGCATTTGAATCGTTTGGGTGCGAGCTCGGCCGATTATTCGACGGCAGGCAGCCTTATGGCCGAGCAGGCGGCAAACCTGGTCCATGCTTCTGGGGCCGACGCCCGCGTGCTCCTTTTGACAGGCGACCCATATACCGATTCGCACTATCTAACCGCCCGCGCCTTCCACAATTACCTGCGCGAACGTGATATTCCATGGCAGGTTGAGGATCTTGCAGGTGCCCATGCGCAAGTCAAACAACTCGAGCATGAGCTCGAAAAGCGCTTGAGTGCGCCGGACGCCCCCGAACTTATCTGTAGCGTTTTTGCCGTTGGTTCCGAAGTGGTTGCCGACGCGCTCGTCTCGACCGGCAAGGCCGGTCAGGTCATGGTGATCGGCAACGACCTGTTTCCCGAAAGTGCTCTGGCCTTGCGCCGCGGTATCTTTACCAATATTGTCTATAAGGACCCGACGAGCCTGGCGTATCGCGGCGCTAAGACGCTGGGCGATTATCTGCTGTGGGGAAGGACCCCGACGGTGCCCGTCCAGAAGGGCGCCGTCGAGATGGTATTTGCCAGCAATGTCGACCGCTACTGCGAACTTGCGGGTATTTAGCCGATTGAGCAGGTACCCCCTCTTGCGACGTGCATTTTTGGGAGTATTCAGCATTGGCATGCCCTGAATGAGGTGCAGAACGACTGTTTTAAGTGCCCCCGATGGCGTAATTTGCCATCGGGGGCACTTTTTATGCCGATCGGGCGCTATCTGCGTTCCAAATAGGACGCTGAGGATGGCGCACGGCGCGCTCCAATGCTGAATACTCCCAAAAATGTACGTCGGGACATGACCCACCTGAGCAAAAGCGCTCAAGTTCGGTGTTCGGGGACGCCAACCAGTCCGCAATACATGCAAGTCACATCCCCAGCAACCGTTGAACGGGCAAAATCTACCGTTCACCCCGTGGTGGTTAGGTGAACGTTCACCTTTTGAGGTGCAATGGATTAGTATAGTGAACGTTCACCTAAAGGATAACGAGCGCGCCGTGCGCCCGCCTTGCCAGCAAAGGGGCTGTTTGATGAAAAACTTTATGGACGATCAGGATTTCCTGCTGAGCACCAAGACCGGCGAGGAGCTGTTCCACAACTTTGCCGAGGGCATGCCCATCGTCGACTATCACTGCCACATTTCTCCTAAGGAGATTTGGGAGGACAAGCGTTTCGAGAACATCACCGAGGTTTGGCTGGGCGGCGACCACTACAAGTGGCGCCTGATGCGTGCCAACGGCGTCGACGAGCGTTTTATCACTGGCGACGCCCCTGCTCGCGAGAAGTTCCAAAAGTGGGCCGAGACCCTGGGTCGCTGCGTCGGCAACCCCGTCTTTGAGTGGAGCCACCTGGAGCTTAAGCGCTACTTTGGCTACGAGGGCGTCCTCAACGGCAAGACCGCCCAGGAGGTCTGGGACCTTGCCAACGCCAAGCTCGCCGAGGCCAGCTTCACCTGCCGCAACCTGATCAAGCAGTCCAACGTCCGCATGATCTGCACTACCGACGACCCCGCCGACAGCTTTGAGTGGCACAAGAAGATTGCCGCCGACGACAGCTTTGACGTTCAGGTCGTTCCCGCCATGCGCCCCGATGCCGCTTTGCGCATCGAGCGCGGCCAGGAGTTTGCCGACTACTGCAAGCACCTCTCCGAGGTTGCCGGCGTTGAGGTCAGCGACTTCGAGGGCATGAAGGCTGCCATTTCCAAGCGCTACGACGTTGCTCACGAGCTGGGCTGCCGCGCCTCCGACCACGCACTCGACTACGTTATGTACGTCCCGGCTACCGTCGACGAGATCGAGGCTATCTTTGCCAAGGGTCTGGCTGCCGAGCCGCTCACCGAGGAAGAGGTCCTCAAGTACAAGACTGCCTTTATGCAGTTCGTTGCCGGCGAGTATGTCCGTCTGGGCTGGGCCATGCAGCTGCACTTTGGCTGCAAGCGCGACAACAACCGCGCCATGTTTGCCAAGCTCGGTCCCGATACCGGCTACGATTGCATCTCCAACTACACGCCGTCCGACCAGCTTGCCGATTTCCTCAACTCCATTCAGGAGACCTGCGGCCTGCCCAAGACCATTCTGTACAGCCTGAACCCCATCGATAACACCATGATCGATACCGTCATGGGCTGCTTCCAGGAGGCTCCGACCGCCGGTAAGATCCAGAACGGCTCCGCCTGGTGGTTCAACGACAACGAGGTCGGCATGCGCGAGCAACTCACGGCTCTGGCTAACGAGGGCGTCCTGGGCAACTTTGTGGGCATGCTTACCGACTCCCGCTCTTTCCTGTCCTATCCGCGCCACGAGTACTTCCGTCGCGTGCTGTGCAGCGTGATCGGCGAGTGGGTCGAGCAGGGCAAGTACCCGGCCGACATGGAGCTGCTGGGCAGTATCGTGCGCGACATCAGCTACAACAATGCGGTCCGCTACTTTGGCTTTGACCTGGACACCGACGAGGCCTAAGCCCGCATCGAATCACATCGAACCCTGGGCGCCGTTGCCACACGCGGAGCCCCGTTTTGCTTGCACGCTAACAAACATCTAAGGAGACACATAGATGGAGAACATCAGCTACGATGCGCTCGAGAAGATCGGCTACAAGGGCTATTTGCTGCCCAAGGATGCTCCCGAGAAGGTTCTGCAGTTTGGCGAGGGCAATTTCCTGCGCGCCTTCGTCGACCGTTTCTTTGACATGGGCAACGAGGCCACCGGCTGGAACGGCAAGGTCGTCATGGTGCAGCCCATCAACGGTGCCTTTGGCTTTGCCGACGGTATCAATGCCCAGGACGACCTGTACACCGTGCTGGTGCGCGGCAAGGAGAACGGCAACACGGTTGACGAGTCCCGCGTGATCAGCGCCTGCAGCCGCTGCCTTAACCCGTATCGTGAGGACGACTACCGCGCCATGATGGAGGTCGCCGTCTCCGACGACCTAGAGATCATCGTCTCCAACACCACCGAGGCCGGTATCGCCTATGACCCGTCCTGCAAGGCCGACGACATGCCACCTGCGAGCTTCCCCGCCAAGCTTGCCCAGGTGCTCCACACCCGCTGGGCTGCCGGTAAGCCGGGCGTCATCGTCCTCGCCTGCGAGCTCATCGATCACAACGGCGAGGAGTTGCTGCGCATCATGAACCAGTATGTGAGCGACTGGGGCTGGGAGGACGAGTTTGCGCAGTGGATGGCCAACGACTGCACCGTCTGCACCACGCTCGTCGACACCATCGTGCCGGGCCGTATCCGCGACGCATCCGAGGCCGCCGCGGTGGCTGAGCGTCTGGGCTACGAGGATCCCTTCCTGGCCGTGCGCGAGCCCTTCCAGATGTGGGGCATCCAGGGCGACGAGTCGCTTGCCGAGAAGCTTCCCTTTGTGAAGGCTGGTCTTCCGGGTGTCTTTGTGACTCCCGACGTCACCCCGTACAAAAAGCGCAAGGTCCGCATCCTCAACGGTGCCCATACCGCCTTTGTTCCGGGCTCTTGGGTTGCCGGCTTTGATATCGTGCGCGACTGCATGCATGACGAGACCGTTCGCGGCTTCATGAACACCATGCTCTACGACGAGGTCATTCCGACGCTTGCCGCCGACTTGGATGTCGAGGACTGCAAGGCCTTTGCCGCCGCCGTCGAAAACCGCTTCGACAACCCGTTTATTGATCATGCGCTGCTCTCCATCTGCCTCAACTCCACGGCTAAGTGGCGCGCTCGTGACCTGCCCACGCTCAAGGACTACGTTGCCGAGACCGGCAACCTGCCCAAGTGTCTGGCGACGAGCCTCGCTACGCTCATCTCCTTCTACACGCAGGAGCTCGTGTCCCGCGAGGGCGACGGCCTGCACCTGCGTCGCTCCGACGGCACCGAGTACACCGCTCAGGACGACGCCTTCGTGCTCGACTTCTACGCCGCCCATGCCGGCACCGACGATGCCCAGCTGGTGCACGATGTGCTCACCAACGAGCAAATGTGGGGCGAGGACCTTACGCAGATCGCAGGTCTTGAGGAGTTTGTCGTCAGCGCGCTCGCCGTCGTGCGTGCCGAGGGCGCCAAGCAGGCCTTCGCCAACGCTCAGGCGTAAATTTCCGGCGCGGACGCGGGTGCGGGACGGCGTGCCCGCGCCTCGACTTCTGCTCAACCTGTAGGGTTAGGACCATTTGCAATGAACACTATCCAGATCAATCCGGCCGATAACGTGATTGTCGCGCTGTCGCCGCTTGCCAAGGGCACCGCCGTCGCGGTTCCCGGGGTGGGCGAGGTCGTGGCCGCGGAGGATATTCCGCAGGGTCATAAGATGGCCGTGCGCTCGATTGCCGCAGGGGAGGACGTCATCAAGTACGGCTTGCCCATCGGACACGTGACGGGCGATGTCCAGCCCGGTCAGTGGCTCCACACGCACAATGTGAAGACCAACCTTTCGGGCGAGGTCGAGTATACCTACAACCCCACACATCCGGTCGTGGATCCCGTTGAGCCCGAGACCTTTATGGGGTTCCGCCGCGCCGACGGTCGTGCCGCGACGCGTAATGAGCTATGGATCATCCCCACGGTCGGCTGTGTCAACGAAGTCGCCCGTGCCATGTGTGAGCAGGCCCAGGATCTGGTCGATGGCTCGCTGGAGGGTGTTTACTACTTCCCGCATCCCTTTGGCTGCTCGCAGACCGGCGCCGACCATGCCCAGACGCGTCGTCTGCTGGTGGCGCTCTCGCGTCATCCTAATGCGGCCGGCGTGCTATTCCTGTCGCTCGGTTGCGAGAACTGCACGCATCAGCAGGTGCTCGACGAGCTCGGTGACTTCGACCACGAGCGCGTCCGCTTCCTCACCTGCCAGGACGTCGCCGACGAGCAGATCGAGGGGCACAAGATTCTGTCCGAGCTGGCAGACCTGGCAAAGCAGTCCAAGCGTGAGCCCATTCCGGCCTCCGAGCTGGTCATTGGTCTTAAGTGTGGCGGCTCTGACGGCCTTTCGGGCATTACCGCCAACCCCACGATCGGTCGCGTGAGCGATATGGTCGTCGCCCGCGGCGGCACGTCGGTGCTTACCGAGGTGCCCGAGATGTTTGGCGCGGAGAGCATCCTGCTTGACCGTTGCGAGAACGAGCAGGTCTTTAACGCTGCCTCCGACATGCTCAATGGCTTTAAGGACTACTTTATTAGCCATGGCGAGGTGGTCTACGAGAACCCGAGTCCCGGTAACAAGGACGGCGGTATTACCACGCTCGAGGACAAGAGTTGCGGCTGCGTGCAGAAGGGTGGCTCTGCACCCATCGTCGACGTGCTGCCGTATGCCGGTCAGGTCACCAAGCATGGCCTGAACATGCTGTGCGGCCCGGGCAACGACATGGTATCCACCACGGCGTTGACGGCTGCTGGCTGCCACGTGATTCTGTTCTCGACTGGACGCGGCACGCCGTTTGGCGCGCCGGCGCCTACGCTCAAGGTGTTCACCAATCAGCGTCTGTGCGACCACAAGGCCAACTGGATGGACTTTAACGCCGGCGTGATTGCCACGGGTGAGCGCACGCTCGACGAGGCCGCCCGCGATTTGTACCAGCTGGTGCTACAGACGGCGAGCGGTAAGCTCACGAGTGCCGAGCGCCGTGGCTGTCACGAGATCAGTATCTGGAAGGACGGCGTCTGCTTGTAGCAGCAAGTGCGCCCAAACATAGCGCTATGTCGTCTGCCCCGTTGGGAGTGATCCCGGCGGGGCTTTTTCGCTTCGTGGTTAAGTGAATATGTTGGAAAATCTGATAAACGTTCACCTATCTCATGGCTGTCCAGCATGGCATCCTTACCAGCAGAAAATAGGTGTGAGGATCTCAATTGTGTCCGTTCGGCGGTAAAAATCGACCGTTCGGGGATAATATGCAAGTGAACGTTCACCTGTCATAAGCAATCGCGCATAATCTAACTAAACGTTCACCCTGAACGCTGGGCAGACAGATGTCAGTGTGGACTCCAATGTCTTGCTGCAAGACAATCGAGAAAAGAGAGGGAGCTCGATGACTAATAAGATCGGAAAAAAGCGTAAGATCACATTCTGGACGCGCTTGGGCTTTGGTATGGGCGGTATGCTCAATTCCGGTGCCCTGACCTTTACGCACAGCTACATGGTGCTGTTCCTGTCCACGGAGTGTGGCCTGTCCGCAGGCGAGGCTGCACTGATCAGCTCGTTTGCCATCTATGTCAACGCTATTCTTTGCCCGCTGATGGGCTTTGTGGCCGATAACTTCTATGCCACCAAGATTGGCCGCATCTTTGGTCGTCGTCGTTTCTGGATCTTGCTGGCCATCCCGATGATGATCGCCGAGCCGCTCATCTTCGTGGCTACGCCGTTTGGCTTCCCGTACTACTTTGTGCTGTACCTGATCTACAACGTCGCGTATACGTTCTGCACCGCCAACCTGTCGCCGCTTACCATCGAGATGACCGACGACTTTAAGGAGCGTACGTACCTCACCGGCTACAAGCATCTCTTTGGTAACGCCGCCGGCTTCCTGATGGCTGCACTTGTGGGCTTCGGCTTTGGCACCTTCGGCGAGACCAACCCGTTCAGCTACTTCATCATCGCTACGATCAACGCTTCGGTCATGGCAATCTCGCTGCTTTGTGTGTACCTGTCCACGTGGGAGCACACCCCCGAGGAGGTCGCTCAGGAGAAGATCGAGAGCGTCGGCGAGGGTATCAAGAAGTTCTTCATCGACGTAATCTCCACCTTCCGCAACAAGTCCTTCCGCAAGGTCCTGTACGCACAGGTCTCCACGAAGCTCGCTGCTGCCTGCTGGTCTGCCTGCCTGTCCTTCTTCATCGTCTACTGCCTGCAGATTCCTAAGTCCTACGAGTCCGTGATGGAGATGCCTGGCAAGGTCGTCGCTATCGTCTGCACCGCCATCTGGGTCGCTCTCATGGCCAAGAAGGGCTTCCACAAGTCTTGGTACCTCGCAAATGTCGGTTGCGCTGCGTGCATCATCGCCTACAACTACTTCGCCTTTGGTCAGATCAATGGCACCTCCACGGTCGCCATCGCCATGATCGCCTACCCCATCATCTTCGCCATCTGGAAGTTCTTCTACGTCGGCTTCCAGTACCTGCCCGATGTTCTGCTCAACTACATCCCCGATGTCGATGAGCTCATCACCCTGCGTCGTCGCGAGGGCATCTACAGCTCCGCTCAGCAGCTCTGCCAGCAGATCGCCCAGGCTATCGCCGTCAACGTGTGGGCTATCGTCCTTGCTGCCTCCGGCTTCATTCAGACCGCCGGCAATAGCGACGCCGTGACCCAGCCCGCTACCGTGCCTCTGTATATCTGCGGCTACATGATCATCGGCTGCGCCGGCTTCTTCCTGCTTGCGGCCGTCCTTGCCCGCGGCATCAAGATCGACAAGGAGCAGTGCGACGTCCTTTGCGACGAGATTCACCGAGTCAAGGAGGGTGGCAAGATGGCCGACGTCAAGCCCGAGGTCAAGGCGCTTTGCGAGGAGCTCTCCGGCTTTAAGTACGAGGACTGCTTTGCCCACAACAACGTTGGCTTCCAGGACGGTAGCGTAACTCCCGCCGAGTAAGGCCGACATATCGTCCAAATCACAGGGCCGTGCCACCGGAATTCCGCCGGCAGGCACGGCCCTTTTTCAACAGCGTACAATTTGCCTTTAGAGCATCTTTTTGAGGGAGAAACCCATGGAGACGAACGTTATCTGGCGCAACGCGCGCGCGGCGGTTATCGAGCTTGACGACGGCGGTTACTTTACCTGCGCCGATACGTGGGAGATCTTTGTCAACGACGAGCCCGCCGGTACCACGAATACGGTCGAGACCTATGTCGACGGCCTGACCCCCGGCAAGCGCAACCTGGTTCGTTTTGTTTGTGGCGAGCGTGAGCTGAGCGTAGGTGTCACCACGCCGGCTGAGCCCTTTACCATCAACGTTCGCGACTGTGGCGCCAAGGGCGATGCCGAGCATGATGACACCACCAACATCCAGGCTGCCATCATGGCCTGCCCCAAGGGTGGCCGCGTGCTGATCCCCGCCGGTAGTTATCGCATCAAGTCTCTCTTTCTTAAGAGCAATATCAACATCGAGCTCGCCGAGGGAGCGGTGCTGCTGGCCCGCCACGATCGTGCCTCGCTTGCCTACATTCCGGGCACGGTCACGGGCAACGAGGGTGCCGGGTATGCCGGCACCGATATGCTGCCCCTGGGCCGCTGGGAGGGCGAGAGCTTCTCGACCTACTGCTCTACCTTTACGGGTCTGAGCGTGCACGACGTGTGCATCTATGGTCGCGGCGCGATCGACGGTCAGACTGATTTTGCCGAGGACAACTGGTGGAACAAGGACTTTAAGAACATCTTTCGCCCGGAGGAGGGCCGTGAGGTCGCCCGCCCGCGCATGATCTTCCTATCCGAGTGTGAGAACGTGAGCTTGGCCGGCTTCACCGTGCGCAATAGCCCGGCGTGGAACATCCACCCCATCCTGTGCGAGCACGTCGATGCGCTCTGCCTGTCCATCGAGGGTCCCAAGAACTCCCACAACACCGACGGCTTCGATCCTGAGAGCTGCGGCTTTGTCCGCATCTTGGGCTGCCAGTTCTCGGTGGGCGACGACTGCATCGCCATCAAGAGCGGCAAGCTGGGTATTGAGCCCGAGCTTCGTCCCGCCACGCACGACGTGCTGATCTCTCACTGCTACATGCACGATGGTCACGGCGCCGTGGTCCTGGGTTCAGAGGCTGCCGGCGGCATCAAGGACCTTACCGTGAGCAAGTGCCTCTTTGAGCGCACCGACCGCGGCCTGCGCGTCAAGACCCGCCGCGGGCGCGGCAAGGATGCCGTCAACGAGGGCATTACCTTTGAGCACATTCGCATGGATGAGGTGCTCACGCCCTTCGTGGTCAACTCCTTCTACTTCTGCGACAAGGACGGCAAGACCGATTACGTGCAGTCTCGCGAGACGCTGCCTGTCGACGACCGCACGCCCGGCTTTGGTGCCACGACGTTTTGCGATATCGAGGCCACTAACTGCCACGCGGCCGCTGCCTACATCACGGGCCTGCCCGAGAGTAAAGTAACGCGCCTGACGTTCCAGTATGTCCACGTGACCTTCGCGCCGGATGCCGAGCCCTTTGTCCCGGCCATGGCCTGCGGCGTTGAGCCCATGGTGTGTCAGGGCATCATTGCGCAAAACGTCAAGGTACTCGATCTGCAAAATGTGGTGATCGAGGGCCAGGACGGCGAGGAGCTGCAGCTCCAGAACGTCGACAAGGTTGTCCGTTCCTAACTCGGGTTGATGACCAGGGCTGCATTGTCGGATAAATCGGCAATGCAGCCCTTGTGCGATACGGCCGTGTGCGCTGCGCTACGCATCATGGTGAAAGGGAATACATGCTCAATAAAACGATTCCTGTCGGGGTCGATGGCTCGTCTGCCACGATTACGTCTTATGTTTTTGCCCCGACCGAAGATGCTTATGCTTTAAAACCGCTGCCTGCAGTTGTGGTCGTGCCAGGAGGCGGCTACGATCACGTTTCGCCGCGCGAAGGCGAGCCGGTAGCGCTCCGTTTGTTGGCGATGGGCTACCAAGCGTTTGTGCTGAACTACTCGGTTGCTCCGGCTGTCTATCCGCTGGCATTGCAAGAACTCGCGCGGGCGGTCGATACCGTCCGAGGCCATGCGGCAGAGTACTGTGTCGATCCTGATCGGATTACGGTCATGGGTTTTTCGGCCGGTGGGCATCTAGTTGGCTTGCTCGGGGCGCTTTGGGACCAACCCTGGCTTGCAGAGTCGATTGCGGCATCTCCTGAGTCGATTCGGCCTGACGCACTTTGCTTGGGCTATCCGGTCGTAAGCTCGGGGGCCTATGCTCATCGTGGTTCATTTGAACACCTAACGGGTGCCGATGGCGCTTTGGCTCAAAAGTTGTCGATCGAGAATATGGTGGGCGAGGGCTTCCCCCGTACGTTCTTGTGGCATACCGCCGAGGATGCATCGGTACCAGTTCAAAATAGCCTCCTTCTTGCGCAGGCTCTTGCCGACCACGGGATTGGCTTTAGCCTACATGTCTTTCCGCATGGAAAGCATGGGGCATCGCTCGCCACGGCCCTAACGGCATTTAAGGGCTGCGCCGAGCATATTCAGCCACAAGTTCAGGGCTGGCCTGAACAGTTCGCTTCCTGGGAGCGTGATGGACGATGAGCGAAAGTATCTATACGCTGCGCGTTTCGAGGGCTGCGGCAGGAGCGTATCCAACGATTTCCGATGCCTTGGCGGCAGCCGATCAGCTCTATCCGGATGCCGAGCAACCGGTGATGATTCGCGTCGATCCGGGCGAGTATCGCGAGCGGGTCGAGATTCATCGCTCGCATGTGACGATTGAGGGAGAGACGGCCGACAGCGTGCGTATCGTGGGCAGCCTGGGTGCCAAGATGCCTTCGGAGGACGGCTCGGGCGTGGACGGCACGCTCGGCACGTTTAGGACCTATACCGTTTTGGTCGATGCCGACGACGTACGGCTCGAGAACCTCACGATCGAAAACGATGCGGGCGATGGGCGCGAGGTCGGTCAGGCGATTGCCCTGTATGCCGATGGCGACCGTCTGGTTGTCGATGCCTGCTGCATTAAGGGGCACCAGGACACACTGTTTTTGGGTCCGCTGCCGCCGCATGAGGCCAAACCGGGCGGGTTTATAGGACCCAAACAGTATGCGCCGCGCCGGGTGGGGCGCCAGTATTTTCGACGTTGCCGGATCGAGGGCGATGTCGACTTTATCTTTGGCGGCGCGCGTGCCTACTTTGAGGGGTGCGAGATTCGCTCGCTCAATCGCGATATGGATGTCAACGGGTATGTAACGGCAGCCTCCACGCCTAAAGGCGAGCCGTACGGATTTGTGTTCCACGGCTGTTCGTTTACAGCTCCGGATGGCGTGGCGCCGGATTCGGTCTACCTGGGTCGTCCTTGGCGCGAATGGGCGCAAACTGTGCTGATCGATTGCTGGCTGGGGCGACATATCAAGCGCGAAGGCTGGTGGGATTGGAATAAGCCGGCGGCGCACAACTGCGTGCAGTATGCTGGCGCGATTCTGCATGGGCCGGCGGGTGATACTACCGGCTGGGTGCCGTGGGCGAATGAACTCGATGTGATGGCTGCCGCCGGGTACGCTCGCGAGCAGGTGCTTGCCGGTGGGGATGGCTGGGATCCCGAGGGAGGCACCGGTGATGCGGTTGAGACGGCTGGGCTATCTGCCAATGGTCGCACCGTGCACATCGAGACGTACTGCGAAGACGAGCCTGCGCTGCGTGCCCGGCTGAAGCGCGAGGGGCGCTCTGCCGCATTTGCGGGCCAGACTCCTGCAGATTTTGAGGCATGGAAGATTGCGACCAGGACTCGCCTGTGCGATGTTTTGGGCCTTTCGCTTATGGACCGCGCCCCGATTGAGATTCGTGAACTCAGCCGTGTGCGGGTTGCCGGCGGCATCGTACGCACCCATGCGATGCTGCAGGTGGAGCGCGACGTTTGGATGCCGTTCTACCTTCTCGAGCCGCAGTCGCCTAAGCTCGATGCGTGCGGCCGCAAGTGCTGCTATATCTGCCCGCATGGCCATCAGGGAGCGGGCGCTGCTAGCGTAGCCGGTGTTGCGGGCGTGCCGGCGGTCGATGATGCCGTGCGTAAGTTCAATTACGACTACGGTCTGCGTTTAGCGCGCATGGGCTACGTGGCCGTCTGCCCCGACGCTCGCGGCTGGGGATACCGTCGTGACTGGAAGGGCCAGGGCGATGACGAGAACAACTACTTGCGAGGGACGTGCCTAAACCAGGCACGTATGGCCGAGCCACTGGGTCTTACGGTTGCGGGCCTCAACGTCTGGGACAACATGCGCTTGATCGATTACTTGGAGGCGCGCGGCGACATTGCCATGGATGACTTGGGTTGCTTTGGTTTTTCGGGTGGCGGCTACATGACGTTGTACCTGGCCGCACTCGACCCGCGTGTGCGCAAGGCGTTTGTCTCGGGCTATCTGTACGGTGTCGGTGATTCACTGCTGCACCTCAATGGCAATTGCAGCTGCAACTACACACCCGGACTTTGGCGCTTACTCGACATGGGCGATATTGCCTCGCTCATCGCGCCGCGCCCGCTGTTGGTGCAGAGCTGCGAAGAGGATCATCTGAACGGTGCGCGCGGGCTGAAAAATGTTGACGAGCAGCTCGAGATCGTGCGCGATGCCTACAAGTTGCTGGGTCGCAGAGATGGCCTGCGGCACGAGGTATGTCCGGGTGAACACCATCTGGGCGTGACATATCTTGCCGAGGATATCGAATGGCTCGATTCGCACGTTGCGGAATGCGCCCCCGTGCATAGCCCCTCGGCATGCTGCGAATAAACGGTACGTTCCTGTATGACCGCCGATGGGCGGATGAGGAGAAGATTATGGAAACGAAGAGCTTGAGTGAATCGACCATTTGCTGCTTTGGCGACTCAACGACCTGGGGCGACAACGGCTGCGGTGGGGGAGGCAACGACATCTCGTGGACCTCGCATTTGGGCGCGTTGCTGGGAGGTGCAGTCGTCGAGAACTTTGGCATCAAGGGTTCGCGTATTGCCATCAAGGCCGACCGTACCGATTCATTTGTCGAGCGCTTGGACGGCATCGACGATGCGGCCGATGTCTATGTTGTCTTTGGCGGCGTTAACGACTTTAGCCGCAACGTGCCGCTTGGAGAGCTGGGCAGCACGGACGTGCACGAGTTCTATGGTGCACTCGATTACCTGATCCGCACCATCACGGCGCGCTCGCCTCGGGCAAAGCTCGTGTTTATGACGCCGTGCAAGACGAGCGGCAAGCACGAGAAGGATATCCCGGCAAGCGACGAGCTCAACCACCTGGGCCTGACGCAGGTCGCCTACGTGCGAGCGATGCTCGAGGTCTGTGACCGCTACTCCGTGCCGGTGATTGACCTGTATGCGCAAAGCGGTATCAGCCCGTTTTTGCCGGAGCACCGCGAGCTCTATATGCCGGACGGTCTGCACTACAGCCCGGCTGGCTATGAGCGCCTGGCGCATCGCATCGCCGCGGGTCTCACCGCCGTTTGCCGCTAAAAGTCTGCCGTTCGCGAGGAATATAGGGTTAACGTTCACCCTATATTCCTCGTTCGCGTTACACTAGGGGTAACGTTCACCTATCGTTTATGTCAGAGGGGACAGCAATGGGTTGCAATCAAATCCTGGACCGTTATATCGAGCAGTTGATCGAAACCTCTACGCCGCAGGCGCCGGCTTGGAATATCGAAAAGATTCGCGCCGGCAAGGAGAACACCTGGAACTATATCGACGGCTGCATGATCAAGGCGCTCATCGAGCTGTACGAGATCACGGGTGAGCAGCGCTACCTGACCTTTGCCGATGACTACATCGATTTCTTTGTCCAGGACGACGGTACCATCAAGCATTACAACCCGCAGGAGTACAACCTCGATAACGTCAATGCGGGCAAGACCCTCTACAAGCTCTATGACCTGGTGGGCAAGCCCAAGTACCGTGCCGCCATGGACACCATCTACCGCCAGCTCGAGACCCAGCCGCGCACCAAAGAAGGCGTGTTTTGGCACAAGGCCGTCTATCCCAACCAGATCTGGCTCGATGGCATGTATATGGCCCAGCCGTTCTACATGCAGTACGAGCTGAGCTTCCACAACCGTCGTGCCTGCTCGGACAGCTTCCATATGTTCCAGGTCGTGCATGACCTGATGCGCAACCCCCTCAACGGTCTGTACTATCACGCTTACGACGCGAGCCGCAAACAGTTCTGGTGCGACCCGGTCACCGGCCTTTCGGCTAACTTCTGGCTGCGCGCCGAGGGCTGGTTTGCCATGGCGCTCATCGACACCTGGGAGCTTATGCCGCCTTCGATGTCGGCCGAGAAGGACGAGATCCGCAAGATGTTCCACGATCTGATCGACGCCATGCTGCCGTATCAGGACGAGAAGACCGGCATGTGGCACCAGGTCATCAACCTGCCCAATATCGCTCCTAACTACCTGGAGGAGTCGGGCAGCGCCATCTTTGCCAACGCCATCATGAAGGGCGTGCGTCTGGGCGTGCTGGGCGAGCGTTACTACCAGTACGGCCGTCGCGCCTTCGACGGCATCTGCGAGACCTGCCTGTCCGAGTATGACGGGCAGCTGGCGCTCGACAACATCTGCCTGGTTGCGGGCCTGGGCAACACCGCGCACCGCGAGGGCACGTTTGATTACTACATGAGCGAGCCCGTGGTCAAAAATGATGCAAAGGGTGTGGCGCCGCTGGTGCTTGCCTATATCGAGACCATGCATCACGACAAGCTGGCCGGTAAGCGCGATCCGCTCGCCCCCTCGGGCGTGTGCTCCATCGAGGACCCGTTTGGCGGATACACCCCGGGCATCAACGCTCATAAGGGATGTGAATAACGTGGGGGCTATTACTCCGGGCGTACGTTTGCACGACCTTCCGCAGGGAACCGTCGAGGAACGCATTCGCATGGCGGGAGAGCTGGGCTTTTCGTGCATTCAGCTGCCGAGCAAGGTGCTCTACGCATCGATGGGGATCGATCGAGGCGGCCTGACCCGCGAGCTTGCCGACCATTTGCGTGCGGTGCTCGACGAGGCGGGCGTTTCGGTCGCCGTGCTCGGCTGCTATAAGAATCTGGCGACGCCCGATCGCCAACAGCTCATGGATAACTTTGCCGAGTACGAGGCGTGCTTGAACTTTGCCCAGATGCTCGGCGGATGCCCGGTGGGTACCGAGACCGGTCGCCCCAATGCGCAAAACCGCGTTGCTGACGACCGCACGACTGATGAGGCACTCGAGGCTTTTATGGACGGACTCGCACACGTCTGCGATCGGGCCGAGGCCGTGGGCGGTCAGGTTCTAATTGAGCCCGGTTGGAACGAGACGGTCAACACGCCAGATCGCTGCCGTGAGGTGCTGGAGCGCGTCTCGAGCCCGTCGCTCGGCGTGATCTATGACCCAGTGTCGCTGCTGCACCCCAGCGTCGTTGACGAAGCGCAGGAAATCACCGCGCGCATGCTCTATTTATGCGGCAGCAAGATTCGCGTGCTGCACGCCAAGGATTTTGAGGTCGTTGATAACGAGGACGAAGCCGGTTGGTGCGACGGTACGGGCTCACGCCTGGTGTGCCACGGCGTGGGCGAGACGGGTCGCTATGACTTTGAGCCCGTGGTGGCCTGGGCGGCTGCCGCCTGCCCTGGGATTCCCTGCGTGGTCGAGAACAGCGTGCCGGCGACGGCGGCTGACTGCCTGGCGACACTCGAGCACATGTCCGCTCGCTGCGGGGCTTCGCATCGCGAGCTATAGCATTGGCTTTTGCCGTGTCGGCAGATTGAGATTACCTGCATGGGGGCGGCGGTGAAGGGTCTTTATCGTCGCCCCATTGGATTGCATTAAAAAGGGGAGTTGCGTGGCTATCCACATTGTCGAAGAGGCGAATCGTTGCCTAGGTTGTAAAAGGGCGTTCTGTCAGATTAAGGGCTGCCCGGTTCAGACGCCTATTCCGCAGGTCATCGACCTGTTCAAACAGCGTCGTCTAGAAGAGGCGGGCGAGCTACTGTTCCAGAACAATCCCATGAGCGCGGTCTGCTCCATGGTGTGCAATCATTCGGGCCAGTGCGAGGGCGCTTGCATCCAGGGCCGCAAGGGCGCGCCGGTGCATTTCTCGAGCATCGAGAACTATATCTCCACGGCATATTTGGATCGTAAGGAGTGGAAGCCCGCACCGTCGTGCGGCAAACAGATTGCTGTGGTCGGTTCCGGTCCCGCCGGTATTACCGTGGCCATTAAGGTGGCCCAGCTGGGCTGTGCCGTCACGGTATTTGAACAGCGCCCCGAGATCGGCGGTGTGCTGGAGTACGGTATCCCCGAGTTCCGCCTGCCCCGTGCGCTCGTGCAAAAGTACCGTCATGTGATGTGCTCGCTTGGCGTGCGCGTGCGCCCCTCGACCACCATCGGTGGCGCGCTGCATATCGACGACCTGCTGCGCGACGGCTACGATGCGGTCTTTGTTGGTACCGGTACCTGGCGTGCCCGCAAACTGGGCATTCCCGGCGAGTCGCGCGGCAACGTGCTGTTTGGTATCGATTACCTGGTCGATCCCACGAGCGTGGCGATCGGGCAGAACGTGGCGGTCATCGGTGCCGGTAATGTGGCCATGGATGTGGCCCGCACGGCGCTGCGTTCGGGTGCTCGCAAGGTCACTGTGTATGCACGCTCGCGCCATATCTCGGCCATCGACGACGAGGTCGAGCTGACCGAGCTTGACGGTGCCGAGATTGTGTGCGGCAAGGCGATCTGCGCCATCGACGATAACGGTCCGGTGTTCGAGACGGCTATCTTTGACGAGGACAACAACGTGGTGGGCTATGAGGAAGAGCTCGACCATGTGTCCGCCGACACAGTTGTGATCGCGGCTTCGCAGGTGCCCAAGGACAAGCTTGTGCTTACGACGGGCGGTCTGGAGACCGATCATCGCGGCCTTCTTTCGGTCGACGAGTACGGTATGACCACCGTGCCTGGTGTCTTTGCCGCCGGCGACGTGGTTAACGGCCCGCTCACCGTGGTTCATGCCGTGGCAGGCGCCAAGCTCGCCGTCGAAGGCATGACCAGCTACCTGGGCCTCTAACTCCATCCCGCCCATCAGTTGCGGTGAAATACGGACTGTTTTGCCTGTCAAAAGCCTCACCTACTCCGTATTCCACCGCAACTTTTTTGTGAGGGTTGGGATTGAAAGTGGGGAGTGCGAGCGAGTACGAATGCGGCGGATACTGATACGATAGGTACGTCAGCAACTGCCGCCGAGCGGCTCAAATGAAAGGAACCCTGTATGGAGTCCTCCGCCTACCCGATGCTCTTTAGTCCGATCAAGGTCGGTACGACCGAGGTCAAGAACCGCGTCTTTATGCCGCCGGTGTCCACCAACCTGGCCGATCATGGCTATGTGACCGACGACTTGGTCGATCATTACCGTGCCCGCGCCAAGGGCGGCGTGGGCCTCATCATTACCGAGGTCGTGACGGTCGAGCCTACCTATACCTATCTGCCGGGTGACATGTGCTGCTACGACGACACGTTTATCCCTGGCTGGGAAAAGCTCGCCGCGGCCGTCCACGAGTATGGCTGCAAGATCATGCCGCAGCTCTTCCACCCCGCCTACATGGCCTTTAACATTCCGGGTACGCCGCGCCTGATCGCTCCGTCCTTTGTGGGCCCATCCTATGCCCGCGAGGCGCCGCGCCCCATTACGGTCGATGAGATTCACGAGCTCACGCATCAGTTTGGCGACGCTGCCGTGCGTATGCAGAAGGCCGGTGTCGATGGCGTCGAGGTCCATGCGGCGCACGCCCACGGCATGCTCGGCGGTTTCTTGACCCCGCTCTATAACAAGCGTACCGATGAGTACGGCGGCTCGCTCGACGCCCGCATGCGCTTCTTACTCGAGGTCATCGCTGAGATTCGCGAGCGCTGCGGCAAGGACTTTATCATCGACGTCCGTATCTCGGGCGACGAGTACACCGATGGCGGCCTGACCCTCAACGACATGATCTACGTCTCGCGTCGCCTGGAGAAGGCCGGCGTCGACATGATTCATGTGTCGGGCGGCACCACCATCAAGCGCGGCTCCGCGATTCCCGCCGCCGGTACGCAGCAGGCCTCGCATGCCGCCTGCTCGCGCGAGATCAAGAAGCACGTCAACATTCCCGTCGCCACCGTCGGACGTATCAACGAGGCCTGGATCGCCGAGGAGCTGATCGAGGACGGCGCTGCCGACATCTGCATGATGGGCCGCGCCAATCTGTGCGATGCCGAGTTCTGCAATAAGGCCGCTGCCGGCAACGCCGACGACATCCGCCCCTGCATCGGCTGCCTGCGCTGCCTGAACGGCATTATGTTTGGCAAGCGCATCTCCTGCACTGTCAACCCGGACGTGGAGCGCGACGAGGCTGGCTACGAGCCTGCCGCCGAGGTCAAGAACGTGCTGGTTGTGGGTGCCGGTCCTGCGGGTATGGAGGCGGCCTACATTGCCGCCAAGCGCGGCCACAACGTGGTGCTCGTGGATAAGCAGGATGAGCCGGGCGGCGAGATGCGCATCGCAGCCGTTCCGCCGGCAAAGCAGGAGCTCACCCGCGTGATCAAGTATCAGTACCGTCGCCTGGCCGAGGCCGGCGTGAAGTGCGTATTTGGCACCGAGCTTACTGCCGAGGACATTCAGCGTGACTACGCGGGTTACGAGGTCGTCCTGACTTATGGCGCCGAGCCCATCGCTCCGGCCTTTATGAAGGGCTTTAAGCAGGTTATGACGGCCGACGACCTGCTGGGTGGCAAGGCTTTCCCGGGTAAGAAGATCGTCGTCGTGGGCGGCGGCACCGTCGGCTGCGAGACGGCAGATTACCTGGCCCCGCTGGTCAATGACCTCTCGCCGGCCAACCGCGATGTCACCGTTATCGAGATGACCAAGACGCTCGCCGCCAACGAGGGTGGCGCCGGTCGCGCGGTGCTCATCACGCGCATGCTCTCCAAGGGCGTCCACGTGCTGACCGAGGCCAAGGTGACCGAGATCACAGAGGACACCATCAGTTACGAAAAGGACGGCGAGGTCCACACCATCACCGGTGCCGATACGCTGGTGCTTGCCATGGGCTATCGTCCCAATACCAAGTTGGCCGACGACCTTGCTGCAGCCGGCGTTACCACCCACGTGTTGGGTGATGCCAACAAGTGCGGCAACATCCGCGACGCCATCGGCGACGGCTACAAGATTGCCTGCGAGCTCTAGTCAACCCCTTGGTGCATGTGAGGCCTATCCCCGCGGCGTCAGTCGGTAGATAGCAAAAAGCGGCGGTCGTCCCGTACGTGGGACGACCGCCGCTTGCGTTAGCCGCAATGAGTCGTGCGATTAGAGCCCCAGGAGCTCCTTGACCTTGGCGATGATGGCCTCGTCGGTGGCGTTGGCAAAGAAGTACTCCTGGAAGTGCTCGCCGGCAAGTGCGCCCTTCACCAGGTCCTGATCGATCTCGCCCAGGACGTCGACGAGCGGACGCATGGTCACAGCGCGCACGCCGTCGAGGATCTTCTTGTTGCGCTGCTCGGGCTCAACGCGCTCGGCAGGATAGCCGTTGCCCGAACCAAAGCCAAAGAGCTTCTCGAAGGTGTACTCAAGATTGAGCTCCTGGCCCCAGCCGTTCTTGAGGGCGAAGGGCATGGCAACGGCGTTGCCATCGTTGACCTGGGCAAAGGTGTAGGCGTCGAGCGGGTCGGCAACGTGGCCGCACAGCACGCCGGGGAAGGAGTTACAGGCGAGCATGGCGCCCTCGCCGGTGCCGCAGCCGGTCACGACGTAGTCGGCAGCGCCGGAGTTCAGCAGCACGGCGGCAAGGATGCCGTTCTGCACGTAGGTGAGGGGCTTGGAATCGGCGTCGGCATACATGCCATAGTTAAAGACGGTGTGGCCCATGGGTTCGACAACCTTCTTAAGGGCAGCCTCAATCATAGGGTTCTTGGAGTTCTGAGAGTTCTCATTAATCAGAGCGATTTTCATGATAGGTAACCTTCCACTATTTTCTAAATTAATGGTTCGTTATGTTGCATGGCATCTCCAACAGAGAAGCCGCTCTGCGGGCGGTGGACGATAAGGTCTGTCGCGAGTTCCGCACGAGCCGAAGAGCACTTAATGTGCTCTTCGTGCGAGTCAGGACTGTTCGAGCAGCAGACCTTATCGTCCACCGCCTCGCCCAGACGTCTTACTGCGGCTGCTTTCCAATGTATGCGAGGATGCCGCCGTCGACGTAGAGGATGTGGCCGTTGACGAAGTTCGACGCGTCGGAAGCCAGGAACACGGCGGGGCCCTTCAGGTCCTCGGGCGTGCCCCAACGGGCGGCCGGCGTCTTGGCAATGATGAACTGGTCAAACGGGTGGCGGCTGCCGTCGGGCTGCGTCTCGCGCAGCGGCGCGGTTTGCGGCGTGGCGATGTAGCCGGGTCCAATGCCGTTGCACTGGATATTGGCCTCGCCAAACTCCGAGCAGATGTTCTTGGTGAGCATCTTGAGTCCGCCCTTGGCGGCGGCATAGCCGGCGATGGTCTCGCGACCTAGCTCGCTCATCATCGAGCAGATGTTGATGATCTTGCCGTGGCCCTTGGCGATCATGCCGGGCAGGCAGGCCTTGGACACGATAAACGGTGCGTTGAGGTCAATATCGACGACGCGGCGGAAGTCCTCGGCGCTCATGTCGAGCATCGGGGTGCGCTGAATGACGCCGGCATTGTTGACCAGGATGTCGGGCGTGGTGCCAAAGTCGGCCTCGATTTTGGCGATGAGCTCGGCAACGGCGGCCTCGTCGGTGACGTCTGCCACGTAACCATGAGCCTCAAAGCCCAGCTCGCGGTAGTGCTTCT
Organism: uncultured Collinsella sp.; assembly: GCA_900541175.1. Classification (GTDB taxonomy): domain Bacteria; phylum Actinomycetota; class Coriobacteriia; order Coriobacteriales; family Coriobacteriaceae; genus Collinsella. The sequence continues at coordinate 96,601 of UQIT01000002.1, read as the reverse complement.
CGGCCTCGGCGACCTTGTCGGCGTGACGTGCGTTAAAGGCGATCTTGGCGCCGGCCTCTCCGAGCGCCTCGGCAATGGCCATACCGATGCCATAGGTGGCGCCGGTCACGAGCGCGACCTTGCCATCCAGGCGGAAGCTGTCCATAAGATCAGACATAGCGATCCTTTCAAAAGAAACGTTCATCTATATAAGTCTTGCTTTTCATACAAGGTCAGTATAGGAGAAGAGGGGGAATTAAAAGACAGATTCTCCTAAAAACAGGTGAACGTTCACTTTTAAAAGGTAAACGGTGGTCTCGCCCTTGCCGTGCGGACGTCTATTTGCTCTGTTCCTGCGCTCCCTCTGCGATCATGTTGCGGTTGTACACCAGATGCAGGTACATCGCGTCGTGCGCGGCGGTGGGATTGCGCGAGGCGATGGCGTCGGCCACATCGCGGTGCGTGCGGATAGTTTCCTCGACGAGCTTTTTGCCAGTCACGTCGATAAAGAGGGGGACGGATGCCTTGAACACGCCCATCAGGCGGGGAACGACGAGGTTTCCGGAGCTTTCGGCAATGGCATTGTGGAACGCGGTGTCGGCGGCGGAGTAATCCTCACCGGCCTCGGCCAGGCGCTCGGATTCGTCGCAGAGCTCTTTGATACAGACGACCTGATCGTTGGTTGCGTGCTCGGCCGCCAAGCGTGCCATCTGCGGCTCGATCATAAAGCGCACCTCGAGTAGGTCGCGCGCCAGACGCTGCTTGTCGTCGATAAAGGTAAAGCCCAGCGGGTCGTCGGCAACGCCGGGGTTTGACGCCACATAGGTGCCCGAACCCTGCTTAATGCGCACGATATTGCGCGACTGCAGCAACTTCATGGCCTCGCGCACGGTGCTCCTGCCGGCGCCCAAGCGCTCGACCAGCACGGTTTCCTTAGGTAGGCGATCGCCTTGCTCAAGGTGTTCATCCAGAATCAATTGAATGATTTTCTCCGATATTTGCTCGGGGAGTCCCGATTCGGCGCGGGCCATAGCTATACCTTTCATTACAAAATTCATCTGAGCTATTTTAGCGCACCACGGATGCGATATTAGCCGCTGGATTTGAGTCGGGCGGCTTAGATATACCGTTCGCAGCGCAAATACGACCGTTTACCAAATACATCAGATGTATTTCGAACAAATTTCAAAATGAAACATCAGACCTTTCCAAAACACGTTATAGTCATCAGACGAATTCAAAAGGTCTGATGAATTGGAGGAAAGATGTCAGACCCAACGTTTATGGCTGATCCCACCAGGCTGGTCATCGCCGCCATCGTGGGCATCGCGCTGCTGCTTGCGCTCATCATCAAGTTCAAGCTGCACCCCGTGCTTTCGATGATGGTCTCGGCGCTCGCGATCGGTATCGGTGCCGGCATGCCGCTCGACCTGGTGGCGGACACTGTCACCAAGGGCGTGGGCACCACGCTGCAAAACATCGCCTTGCTCATTGGCCTGGGATCGATGTTTGGCCAGATTTTGGAGGAGAGCGGCGGCGCCAAGAAGATCGCCCAGACCTTCATTGACACCTTTGGCCAGGGCCATTCCAGCTGGGCGCTGGGCATCACCGGTTTGGTCATCGGCACCACGGTGTTCTTTGAGGCCGGCGTGGTCGTTTTGATCCCGCTTGCCTTTAGTGTGGCGTCGCAGACCAAGAAGTCGACCCTCTACTACGGCATCGCCCTGCTCGCGGGACTGGCGGCTGGCTATGCGTTCGTGCCGCCTTCGGCCGGTTCGGTCCTGGTTGCCGGCACGCTCGGTGTCGACCTGGGCACTATGATCCTCGTCGGTATCCCCACCGCCTTCATCGCCATGGCGGTAGCCGGCGTCGTGTGGGGCCGCAACGTGGGCGGCCGCATCTTTACGGACGTTCCCGAGCATTTCACTTCCGCCGAGGGGGCAAGTGACGACAAGGAGCTTCCCTCCTTTGGCATGGTCCTCGCGATCGTGCTCACGCCGCTTTGCCTAATTCTGCTTGGCACGCTGTCTTCTTACATCTCCATGCCCGAGCAGGTCGCCTCGATCCTTGCCTTCCTGGGCAAGCCGTTCGTCGCTTTGACGCTCGCCACGCTCGTTGCGATGTATCTGCTGGGCGCGCGGCGCGGCTACTCCGGCGCCGAGCTCAAGGCCCTGCTCGACCGTTCGCTTAAGCCCGTCGGCATGATCTTGCTGGTCATTGCCTGCGGCGGTGTGATCCGCTGGATGCTGCAGGACTGCGGCCTGGGCCAGGTTATCGGCCCCGTGCTCGAGGCCTCTCCGCTGCCCCTGGTGGTCGTCGCCTTCTTGATTGCCGTCATGGTGCGTGCCTCGGTCGGTAGCTCCATCGTCGCCATGACCATGGCATCGGGCATTATGGCCGCCATGCCCGCGGTTGCCGGAGCCTCGGTGCTCATGCGTGCCGCTATCTGTCTTGCCATCTGCGGCGGTGCCACGGCCCTCTCGCACGTCAACGATGCCGGTTTCTGGATGTGCTCCTCGTTCCTGGAGATTGACGAGAAGACCACCCTCAAGTCCTGGACCGTTATGGAGACGCTCATCGGCCTTTCGGGTCTTGTCTGCGCCCTGGTGATTTCGTTCTTCGCCTAGTTCGCGTAGCTAAGCATCTTTCGCCGAGTGCATCGCTCGGTACCCATTTACACCTGATTCATTAACCAACGATTGGTACAACCGTTCAATTCAAAAGAGGAGAGCATCATGGACGAGAAGACCAAGGCACAGATTCAGCAGGAGGCAGCCGACCTGGTTGCCAAGCTGCAGCCGCGTTCTGGCAAGTTCCGCACCATCAGCCCCGAGATGGACCCGCTGCGTCTGGGCTCCGGCTGGACGATCGAGGACCTGGACAAGCCGCAGGTCATCATCGAGTCGACCTTTGGCGATTCGCACCCGGGTTCTGCCGGCCTGTTCGAGCTGGTCGAGGAGGTCCGTGCCGGCGTTGCCGAGGCTGGCGGTCACGGTGCCCGTTACTTCTGCACCGATATCTGCGACGGCGAGGCCCAGGGCCACGACGGCATTAACTACTCGCTGCCCAGCCGCGACATGATCGCCAACATGATCGAGATTCATGCCAAGGCCACCCCGTTCGACGCCGGCGTCTTTGTCGCCAGCTGCGATAAGGGCCTGCCTGCGAACCTCATGGCCATGGGCCGCATCAACATCCCCTCCATCGTCGTTACCGGCGGTGTCATGGATGCCGGTCCTGACCTGCTGACCCTGGAGCAGCTCGGCGCGATTTCTGCCCGCTACGAGCGCGGCGAGATCTCTCGCGAGGAGCTTGAGTTTGCCAAGCACAACGCATGCCCCAGCTGCGGCGCCTGCTCCTTTATGGGCACCGCGTCGACCATGCAGGTTACCGCCGAGGCCCTGGGCCTTATGCTCCCCGGCACGGCCTTGTTGCCCGCAACCAGCTCCGATCTGCGTGAGTTTGCGCGCGCGGCCGGCCGTCAGTCCGTGTGGCTCTCCGAGCACAACCTGTGTCCGCGTGACATCGTGACCAAGGAGTCCTTCGAGAACCTCATCATGGTCCACGGCGCCATTTCGGGTTCCACCAACTCGCTGCTGCATATTCCTGCTATCGCCCGCGAGTTTGGCATCGAGATGTCCGCCGACGACTTCGATCGCCTGCACCGTGGCGCCCACTACCTGCTCAACGTCCGTCCCGCAGGCGAGTGGCCGGCGCAGTTCTTCTACTATGCGGGTGGCGTGCCGCGCATCATGGAGGAGATCAAGTCGATGCTTCACCTCGATGTCATGACCGTCACCGGCAAGACCCTCGGCGAAAACCTCGAGGACCTTAAGAACAACGGCTACTACGAGAAGTGCGGCCGCTACTTGGAGAAGTGGAACCTCAAGCGCGAAGACATTATTCGCCCGTTTGACCAGGCTTTTGGTACCGACGGCTCTATCGCCATCCTCCACGGCAACCTTGCCCCCGAGGGCGCCGTTGTCAAACACACGGTTGTTCCGCGCGAGATGTTCCAGGCCACGCTTAAGGCTCGCCCGTTCGATTGTGAGGAGGACGCTATCCACGCCGTCCTGACGCACGAGGTCAAGCCCGGTGACGCCGTTATCATTCGCTACGAGGGTCCCAAGGGCTCCGGCATGCCCGAGATGTTCTACACCACCGAGGCTATCGCCAGCGACCCCGAGTTGGGCGCGAGCATTGCCCTGATCACTGACGGCCGCTTCTCCGGCGCCTCCAAGGGTCCGGCTATCGGTCACGTTTCGCCCGAGGCTGCCGTGGGCGGTCCGATTGCCCTGATCGAGGAGGGCGACCTTATCCAGATCAACATCCCCGAGCGCTCGCTGTCTATTGTGGGCATCGCCGGCAAGGAGATGGAGCCGGCCGAGATCGATGCCGTCCTGGCCGAGCGCCGAGCCGCTTGGAAGCCCAAGGCTAATCGCTATACCTCCGGCACGCTCAAGTTCTTTACCGAGCATGCAGTTTCCGCCATTCAGGGTGGCTACATGGAGTAGCGCCCATGCGCATCAAATATCTCCTCTCATAGATGCGCGGCACGAAAGGCCCCGAGTTCACACGAGCTTGGGGCTCTTTTCGTCTGGATTGGGGACGTATGGACAGACGAAAACAGTTTGCGTCTGGTAATAAGCGTGCGAAAGCGCAATTTACGTCTTAATTTCGTACGCAAACTAAGACGAAACGCATTTGCGTCTGCTTTAAATCTGTATGAAAACGGTTTTCGTCTTGCAGGGCAGTTGCCGTTTCTACAGTTCAACTTCCAGTTCGGCTTTGTGCTCGTAGAGGTAGTCGCGCATGTAGGGGATGGCAAATGAGACCTTGCCGTACGAGGGAGCCTCGATAATCGATTCTCTTAACAGGCGGCTGCGGACGGAACTCACCTGTTGAGGCGTTTTGTTTAGGGCATCGGCAACCATGCTGGTCGAGCTCGTCTGCCCCAAAGATGCCATGCTCAGCAGATAAGCGATGCACGTGGGCGGAATGCGCTGTAGCGCGGGCTCAATCACCATGGCACAGAAGCGTTCGCGTGCCGTTGCAATGCCGCGCTCGGCTTCTTCTTCTCCAATAATCGGTGTATGTGCGCGTCTTGCCAACTGCCATGCGTAGTATCCAACGAATTGGATCATGAAAGGATAACCTTGCGTTGCCTCGGCAAGTTGGCCGGCAATACCTGGCTGCAACTCCATGCCAGACGCTTCAATGGTTTCCTCGAGGGAGTACGACACTTCGGTTACTGCCACAGCCTTCAGGTCAAAGGGGAGGGCACGGCGCAAAAACGTAAGTGTCTTTCCGTTGATGATGCTTTCAATCATCGAAGGCAGCCCCGCAAAAACAAAGGCGATATCAAGGTCTTCGCCGATAACCTGCTGAATCGCAATGGAGAGCGTTCGGACCTCATCGAGCTCTGCGTCTTGAACCTCGTCGAGAGTGATGAGCAGGCCATTTTCATTCTTGGATATTGTCTGTCTCATGGCGTCGCGTAGCGATGGACCGATTCGCTCAATGTCTATGCTGCCGATGGATATGCCAGCTACGGTGGGCTCAAATCTGGCGTGTTTGGCCTGGAATTTGGGCTGCAGCTGTTCGAGAATGCGTTGGCAAAGTCCCTCGGTTGCGACCTCTTTTATGACCGTCCAGCCACGGCGTTGCGCCAAACGTGAGCACTCGTCAAGGAGGACCGTCTTGCCCGTTCCACGGACGCCGGCTATGCGCATTAGGCGCCCCGGGGCACCAGGCCCGTTGACGAGGCCCTCATTGAATTCTTCGAGCACATCTTCGCGGCCGATAATCGTGGGAGGTGTTTTACCTGCTGTGGGCTTAAAAGGGTTTGTTTGCATGTGAGCCACCTTTGCTCAAGATATAGCAAGATATAGCAAAGTATAGCAAGATATAGCAAAGTATAGCAAGATATAGCAAAGTATAGTGAGACATAGCAACGTATAGCGCTGTTCGCGGGTTCTTACGGTGGTGCTATTTTCCGAATGCCGCGCGCACAAAGCGCTGGGCGAACAGCTTGTTGGCAACTCACGAGGGTTCGGGGTGCCAATTTGGGATGGAGTAGTGCTGTGCCACGAATAGGGCCTATCTACTACGTTTAAGCCGCAGAGGTCAACCATAGCCGGCTTTTATGAAACTCGACAAGCTGTCTACCTGCGGTTTTGTTTTCACGGTTTTCGGTATGGCCGAGGCTATCCGTGTTAACGTAGTAGATGGGCCACTTTTGTGGCAAGGGGGCCGATCTGCGGGTCAGGGTAGCTAAAAGAGCCCCGTCCCAAAAAGACTGTTGGAAGTTGCGGTGGAATAGTTCCTGTTTTTGCTGCTGAAGGCTTTGAGCAGGAACTATTCCACCGCAACTTATGAGGGGGCGGGGGATGCGATAGTATTGCATGGTGGTATTCGATTAACCGAGGCTTCATCCGAGGGCTTTATGGAACAACACCAGCATTATCAGAGCCTGCAAGATCAGGCATACAACGCATTGCGCTCCAAGATCATCTATGCCGAGCTCAAGCCCGGCACGCGCCTTTCGGCGATTGGTCTGGAAAAGGAGACGGGAATCGGGCGCACGCCCATTCGCGAGTCCTTTGTGCGCCTGCGTGAGCAGGAGCTGGTGGAAACGCGTCCCAAAAGCGGCACCTATGTCTCAAAAATCAGCATGGAGCGCGCCGAGAACGCCTGCTTTTTGCGCGAGAAGCTCGAGAGAAGCGTGCTTATTAAATGCTGTTCGGCCGCCTCGCCCGAGCAAAAGCAGCGGCTTGAGCAGATTCTTACCGAGTCCGAGTCGCTCGACCATGGCGAAACGCGCCGTTTCTTTGACCTGGATAACCTGTTCCATGAGACGTGTTTCGTGATTGCCGGTCGTCACATGTTGTGGGATTGGATGAAGAGCATCAATACGCATTTTGAGCGGTATAACTGGCTGCGTATGGTGTCGCAGGATCTGGATTGGGAGCCGATTCGTCGGCAGCATCGCCGGATTCTCGAGGCCATTAAGAGGGGCGATACCGATGCGGCGAGTTATCTGGCAGAGACGCACTTGCACCTGATGCCCGAGGAGCAGGGCCCGGTTATCGCCTTGCATCCCGACTATTTTGAGCTGTCCAAAGGCTCGGCCATCTAACTCGTTCCCTTCATTAGTTGCGGTGAAATAGGGATTGTTTTGCGGCTCTGATGGTGTAAGCAGTCCGTATCTCACCGCAACTGCCGAGGTATTTTCGGGGTATGAAAAAGCTACGGCGCCGCTTGGAGGAAAAGACCGGAAGCAAGGGTCCATTCCTCCAGACGGCGCCGCAGCTGTTTTGGTGGCTCGGTTTTTGTCGATGTGGCCCAGCCGGGCGCGGCTGCCAACCGAGTAGACAAAACGGCTCGGGGGCGTGTCGCTTCCGTCACGTTCTATCAGCATACAAGACGGTTTTGGTTCTTGTTCGTGACGGAAACGGCGCGCTTCCGAGCCGCTTTAAAAGAAAGGGGGCGAGGTCTAGGGCACGCCCCCTTTCACGATAGAGAGCTAAACCTAGCCGCGGACCTTCTTGACGACGTCCATGGCCTCGCGGGCGATCTGCTCGACCTTAGAGAAGTCGCCGTCGGCAAACAGGGCCGGCTTGACCATCCAGGTGCCACCGCAGGCGATGATGGCGGAGGAGTTCAGGTACTCCTCGACGTTGGCGGTGCTCACGCCGCCGGTAGGCATAAAGCGGTGACCGACAAACGGAGCGGCGAGGGCTTTGATGGTGTTCAGGCCGCCATATTGGGACGCGGGGAAGAACTTGGTGACCTTGAGGCCCAGGTTCTCGGCTGCGGTAACCTCGGAGGGGGTCACGGTGCCGGGAAGGACGGGCAGGTCGATGTCGATGCAGTGCTTCACGACGTTCTCGTTGTAACCCGGGGAGACGATGAACTTAGCACCGGCTGCGCGGGCCTGCTCAACCTGCTCGACGGTCAGGACGGTGCCGGCGCCAACACACATCTCGGGCTCGGCCTCGGCCATGGCGGCGATGCACTCAGCGGCGCAGGCGGTGCGGAAGGTGACCTCGGCGGACTTCATGCCAGCTGCCATAAGGGCGTGGGCGAGCGGAGCGGCGTCCTCGACCTTGTCGAGCACGACGACCGGCACGATACCCAGGGACTCAAGCGTGGTGTAGAACTGATTGAACATGATGTTCCTTTCGATGTGTGGCGCGCATGGGCGCGTGATTGCCAAATATGCTGGTCAGGAGCCGATTTTGGATTGGTTATCGGAGGCACTGCTTGGGGTTCAAGCAATTCCAAAACCGGCTGCTCGACCAGTCATGTAGGGAATGCCAGGCAAAACCGGAATGGGACTGGTGGTTTTGCCCGACCGGAAGAATCGGGGAGCGGGCCGCAGGGGTATGGGATTGGAAAGCTGCGGCCCGCGGAATGGGGAACGAATTAACGGGCGACGCGGGTGCCACCGTCGGCGGCGGATGCCACGGCTGCGATCTCGTCTGCGGTTACCAAGTTGGAATCGCCCTTGATGGTGAGCTTGAGGATCGAGGCCGCAATCGCGTAGTTGACGGCGTCCTGCGGGTCAAAGTCGTTGATGAGGGCATGGACGAGGCCGGCGTTGAAAGCGTCGCCGGCGGCAACGCCCTCGAGCACGTGCACGTCGTGGGCAGGGGAGAACCAGTGCTCGCCACTCTCGGCGTCAAAGAGCATGCCCATCCAGATGGAGCGCTCGACGCAGGAGATGTTGCGGACGACCGAGGCGACCTTCTTGCAGCCGTATTCGGCGCAGATCTGACGGGCCATCTCGACATAGGTGTCGCGCTCCTCGATGCCATGGGCAAGGGAACCAGAGACGCAGGTCATACCGAGGCCGGCAGGCGCATCCTCGTCGTTGGCGATACAGATGTCGACGAGCGGCAGAAGCTCCTTCATGGTGGCCTGCGACTTCTCGGGCGACCACATCTTGCCGCGATAGTTCACGTCGCACACGGTGGTTATGCCCTTGGCGCGGCAGGCGGCGAGTGCCTCCTTGCAGGCGGCGGCCATCTCATCGGAGACGGCGGGGGTCACGCCGGAGAAATAGAAGACATCGATGCCCTTGAGGATCTCGTCCCAGTCAAAGACGTCGCGCTTGGCCATGTTGATGGCAGAGTACTTGCGGTCGTAGACGCAACCATTGCCGCGCTGCGAGGCACCGACCTCAAAGACATAGGAGCCAAGGCGGTCGCCCTGACGCACGACGCGCGTGGTGTCGACGTCGTAAGCCTTAAGCGAACGCAGAGCGCACTCGCCCAGACGGTTGGCCGGGACAACGGAGACGTAAGCGGCCTTGTCGCCTTGGTAAGCCAGGGAAAGCGCGGTGTTTGCCTCGGCGCCGCCGTAGCGGACATCAAACTCGGTCGCCTGCTCAATGCGCAGATGGTCTTTGGGCGAGAGCCTCATCATGATCTCGCCGAAGGTAAGAACCGTTTTACCCATGGTCGCGCAGCTCCTTCTTGCTCGTGCGTACACCTTTGATATGGCGTTGGCACGGAGGTGCCAAGACGGTAGGGTACATCTTTGCACCTGCGTGCCAACGCTTGCCGAAATCGGTTTACGAAATCGGTTTCGTTTCGAGTTGTAGTATACTCATCTACAACGTTTTGCAAGCGAGATTTTTAAAAAAATGCCTAAAATGGCTCAGACTGCTGACAATTGGGAAACGGGGTGCGCCATGGCGCAGATGAGAATCAAGGACATTGCCGCCGAGGCGGGCGTGAGCCCGGCCACGGTCTCGCGCTATCTCAACAACCGCCCCGGGCAGATGACCGAGGAAACCCGCGCTCGCATCGCGGCGGTTATCGAGCGCACCGGCTATCGCCCTCGTGCCGCCGCACGCAATCTGCGCAGCTCACGCACCAACCTCATCGGCGTGATCTTGGCCGACATTGCCAACCCATTCTCGAGCGCCATGCTCGAAGGGCTTTCCGCCAGTGCCGCCGCGCGCGGCTGCTCGCTCATGACGGCCATTAGCGGCAACGATCCCGCAAAGGAAGCAGAGTCGCTCACCAGACTTATCGACGCTGGCGTGGACGGTCTGGTCGTCAACACCTGCGGTGGTAACGACGAGGCGATCGCCGCGGCGGCGGGACGCCTGCCCGTTGTGCTGCTCGACCGTGATGTTGCCGCCGGCGGTGTCGATCTGGTGACATCTAACAACCGCGAGCTGGTTGCCGGCTTGGTAGACGCCTTGGCTGCTGCGGGCAGTGAGCGCCTGTGCCTGTTCACCGAGGCGAGCGACGACAGCCCCGTGCGTCGCGAGCGCGCCGAGGCCTTTGCCGACGAGCTTTCGCGCCGCGGCCTTGCGGGCGAGGTCGTCACCCTGGCCGACGGTGGCGCCACGGGCGTTGGCCGTTTGGACGAGACCATCCGCGGCTATGCAGGTAAAAAGCTCGGCCTCATTGCCGTCAACGGCCTGGTCTTTCTGCGCCTGACCGAGGCACTGGCACAGCTTGGTCCCTCGCTGCCGGCAGGGCTCAAGATCGCGACGTTTGACGACTACCCCTGGAACCATGTGCTCTTTGGCGGCGTCACCACGGCCGCGCAAGACACCCTCACCATTGCCGAGCGCGTAGTCGAGCGCCTTTCCGAGCGCATCGACGTTGTTACCACCACCGTGGGCGAGGCCGCAAAGCTCGCCCCCAAGCGCATCGAGATTCCCGGCCACATCGAACACCGCGCTTCGACCTCGCGCTAGTCTGTGTGATAATATATAGACAATGTCATACAGGAGGTATCCATGGCTGCGTCTGTGCTGAGTGTGCGAGTGGACTCGTCGATTAAAGACTCATTTGCCGAGCTGTGCGAAGAGCTTGGCATGACTTCGTCTGTTGCGGTCAATATGTTTATGAGGCAGATGCTGCGCGAGCGCTCTCTGCCGTTTGTTCCTTCACTTGGTAAAAGCTCTGCGAGCGAAAGCGCCGCGACGGGCATTTTGGATACTGCCCAGATTGAGTCCGCCGTCCGCGAGGCAGCCAGCTCGATTCCCGCCATCAAAACCGTGATTCTTTTTGGTTCGTATGCCCGGGGCGAGGCACATGTCGATAGCGATATTGACTTGCGTCTCGAAGTCGATCGCGAGCAGGGCTTTGGTCTTTTCGCGTTGTCGGCGTTTGGCGAGGCGGTTCGCAAAGAAACCGGGAAGCAGGTTGACCTTGTCTCGAGTGACTATCTTGATGACGATCTTGCCGCGGTAATCGAGCGCGAAGGAGTGATCCTTTATGATCGCGCGTAAGTCAGACAGCCTTCGCGCCCAAGAGGTTTTGGATGCCATTTCTGAAACGAACGAGCGCATCAAGGTTTTTGATATCACCGAGGACCAGTTTCTGCATGCGAATGACGTGCGGACGAGGGCGTTGGCGGACTCCCTTTTGATGTGTGCGCTTAGGGTAACGGAAGAAGCGGGCAAATTGTCGGAACGCTCGCAGCGGCTTCATCCCGAAATCGAATGGCGTGGAATTATCGGCATGAGAAATTATCTTGCGCATGATTACGGCAATGTCGACCGCTCGGTTGTTTGGGATGCAGTGACGATGGAGTTCCCTACGCTGGAACGAGCCTGTAGACAAATTGTCTCCGAATCTGAACGCTAGCCGCTCGTTCGTAACGGCCAGTTCGCACACGTTTTTTGAGCGCTTGATACGCTTTAACCCTGCGGAAACATTTTTCTGCGATAGTATCTGCGATATAGACCAGTCGAAACCCGCCCGAAAGAAAGGGGAGCGACATGAACCAGCAGAACATCGATTACGTACTCCGCTCCGTAGAGCAGCGTGACATCCGCTTTGTGCGTCTGTGGTTTGTCGACATTCTCGGCCGCCTCAAGAACTTTGCCATTAGCCCCGAGGACCTCGAGGTCGCTTTTGAGGAGGGTATTGGCTTTGACGGCTCCGCCATCGAGGGCTTTGCCACGCCCGAGGAAGCCGACATGCTCGCATTCCCCGATGCTTCGACCTTCCAGATTCTGCCGTGGCGCCCGAGCCACAACGGCGTCGCTCGCGTGTTCTGCGACGTGTGCACTCCCGATCGCAAGCCGTTTGCCGGCGACCCGCGCGATGCCCTGCGCCGCATGTTCCGCAAGGCCGAGAAGGCTGGCTACCTGCTCAACGTGGGTGCCGAGCTGGAGTATTACTACTTCCCCGACGAGCACACGCCCGAGCCGCTCGACAACGTGGGCTACTTCGATCTTTCGGTGAGCGATGCCGCCCGCGACCTGCGCCGCAACACGGTCCTCACGCTCGAGAAGATGTCCGTGCCCGTGGAGTACACCTTCCACGCCGCCGGCCGCTCGCAGCACGGCATGAGCCTGCGCCACGCCGAGGCCCTGAGCATGTCCGACGCCATCACCACGGCCAAACTCATCATTAAACAGCAGGCCTACGAGAGCGGTTGCCACGCCTCCTTTATGCCCAAACCGTTGGCAGGCGAGGACGGCAGTGCTATGTTCCTGTGCCAGTCGCTATTCGACCACGACGGCAACAACGTCTTTTGGGGCGAGGACGACGAGAAGTACCATCTTTCCGACATCGCCAAACACTACATGGCCGGCATTCTGGCGCACGCGCGCGAGATCAGCGCCATCACTAACCCCACGGTCAACTCGTACAAGCGCATCACCACGGGCGGCGACTCCGTGCCGCAGTACGCCACGTGGGGCCTGCGCAACCGCGCGAGTATGGTCCGCATTCCGGTCTACAAGCCCGGCAAGCAGCTGTCCACGCGCATCGAGCTTCGTAGCCCCGACCCCATGGCCAACCCGTACCTGGTCAACGCCGTCACGCTGGCGGCCGGTCTCGACGGCATCGAGCGCAAGCTGGAACTCCCGCCCGAGGCCACGGCCGAGACGCTCAAGCTCACCGACCGCCAGATGCTCGAGGCCGGCTACACGCCGCTGCCGCGTTCGCTCAAAGAGGCGCTCGACGTGTTTGAGGACTCGCAGTTTATGAAGGATGCCCTCGGCGAGCACATCCACAGTTTCTTCCTCAAAAAGAAGCGCGACGAGTGGCATAAGTTTGAGTCTACGATCACCGAGTGGGAGATCAAGCACTACCTGGCGAACTCCTAATCGCGCTGGCTTGTTCCAGTACGATTGAGCTCATTTCTTTGGAGGCCGATATGTCCGAAAAGAGTGCCCTGTTCATGGCGCGCACGACGCGCTTCCACGAGTTTGCCCGCAGCTTGACGACCACCCTGGGTGTCGAGGTGAGCCTGGCAACCCCCGATTCGCCGACTGCGGCGCACGACTTTGACCTGCTGATTCTCGATTCCGACGGCATCCGCAGCGACCGTATCGATCAGATTGCCAAGTGGCTTGACGATCGTGGCGGCGTCCCCATGTTGGTGATCGTCGACGACGAGGCGCTCGGTACCTTGCGCCTGCCCAATCACGCGCATGCCGACTTTGTATGCCCCACGGCGACACCAAACGAGCTCAAGGCTCGTGCGCAGCGCCTGATGGGCGAGGAGGAGACCGTCACCGCCGACGATGTGCTCAACATCGATAACCTCGAGATTAACCTGGCTACCTACCAGGTGACGCTCGATGATGAGCCCATCGACCTGACGCTGATGGAGTACTCGCTGCTGAGCTTTTTGGCGACGCACCCCAACCGCGCCTACAGCCGCGAGGTGCTGCTGCACCGCGTGTGGGGCTTTGAGTACTGCGGTGGCACGCGCACCGTCGATGTGCACATTCGACGCATCCGCTCCAAGGTAGGCCCGCAGATCGCGGCACACATCACCACCGTCCGCGGCGTGGGTTATCTGTTTAAGGACTAGATTTCTACCACAAAGGGGACAGGCACCTTTGTGGTGGTTTTGACGCAGGTGCGGGTTCCTTTCGAGTTTGCAGCAGAACTTAAGCCTTCCTAAAAGATTGCGTTCTCATACACGTTCGCCCGCATATTGGGGTACAACTCAACGTGAACAATGATGGCCCGCCACATGTTTGGCGGGCCTTTGGTTATTTGACGAAAGGATCGCAGCTATGAGCGAGTACGATTCCCAGCGTCCCCAGGATGCGGGCAACGCCGGCGAGACCCAGCAGCAGCCGCGCGTGCAGGTGGAGTCGACGCCTGCCGACAGCAACATTCCCTACGTGCAGGCCTACGACACGCAGACCGGCAAGCCGCTGGGTGGCCAGCAGGTCGTGAACAAGCACACGGTGGTCAAGACCAAGACCAAAAAGCTGCCGATCTTTATTACGGCACTCGCCGGCTGTGCCTGCGGAGCCCTGCTGGTCATCGCGCTCATTATGAGTGGCACGCTCGATATCGGCGGCGGCAGGAACGCCGTGACTGCGGGTGCTTCGGGTTCATCGACGCAAAAGATCACCATCGACTCCGAGGACACCACGCTGGCCGAGGCCGTTTCTGCCAAGGCGTTGCCCTCCGTGGTTTCCATTACCGCCACTTCGAGCGGTAGCCAGAACGGCTCGCTTTCGCAGTCTGCCGACGAGTCGGACGGCTCGGGCAGCGTCGGCTCGGGCGTTGTGCTCGATACCGAGGGCCATATCCTCACCAACAACCATGTGGTCGATGGCTACGACCAGTACGTGGTGACCATGGATGACGGCACCACCTACGAGGCCGAGTTCGTGGGCAACGATGCTTCGAGCGACCTAGCCGTCATCAAACTCAAGGACGCCGACGCCTCCAAGCTCACGCCGATCGAGATCGGCGACTCCTCCAAGCTCAACGTGGGCGAGTGGGTCATGGCGATCGGCTCGCCGTTTGGCAACGAGCAGTCTGTCTCCACGGGTATCGTGTCGGCGCTCTACCGCTCCACGGCCATGAGCTCTACCAGCGGTAACACCATCTACGCCAACATGATTCAGACCGATGCCGCCATCAACCCGGGCAACTCCGGCGGCGCGCTCGTCAACGACAATGGCGAGCTTGTGGGCATCAACTCGCTCATCGAGAGCTACTCGGGCTCCAGCTCGGGCGTGGGCTTTGCTATTCCCGTTAACTACGCCAAGAACATTGCCGACCAGATCATCGACGGCAAGACGCCGGTGCATCCGTACATGGGCGCTACGCTTTCGAGCGTCAATGCGCTCAACGCCCGCACCAACAAGCTGAGCACCGATAGCGGCGCGTATGTGGCGAGCGTCGTCGAGGACGGTCCCGCCGCCAAGGCCGGCATTCAGGAGGGCGACGTCATCACCAAACTGGGCGACGATGAGATTACGAGCGCCGATGGCCTGATCATCGCACTGCGCAGCCACGAGGTGGGCGAGAAGGTCGAGATCACGCTCATGCGCGGCAAGGAAGAGAAGAAGGTCACCGTCGAGCTGGGCTCCGATGAGGAGCTGCAGAACCAGCAGCAGGACGACAGTTCGACCGACACCGGCAACGGCGGTATTACCGATGAGCAGCTGCGCCAGTACCTGGAGGAGCTGCTAGGCCAGCAGGGCCAGGGCCAGGGTCAAGGCTACGGCCAGGGTTACTAACGACCCGTATCGCACATACCGATGCCAGAGGGGGCTGTCCCGCCAACGCGGGGCAGCCCCCTCTTTTCGCGATGATCCCTTGGGGACGGAGGAAAACGGATCACTTGTGGCTGGCAAGAGGCCTGGTTCGGAATGGTCTGGACAGTTAGTTCAGATACGTATAAATCTGGGGCAGCTTGGGATGCTTTTGAGCAATTTTTGATTGGGATGGGGCTCGAATGGGTGTTTGGAAGGGAGAGCGGGACGTTTACATGGTCTCGAGGAGCCCAAATTAGTTGAAACAGGGGTGTTCGTGCCTGATCCAGCTCTAGGATTTATGCGTATCTGAACTAACTGTCCACCCCGGTCTGGCGGCTGCCGATTCGGTGCGGTTCGAAAGGGCTATTCGGCCCCATGGGTGACCGGTGGTACTCTAGTATCCGTTTGAAATCGAGCGAAGGAGTGCCGCTATGGAGCAATCGAGCCTGTTTGGTGACGGTGTGGACATCGATACCGAAACGCCCGCGAGCACGGATACCGCTGCACCGGCCGATGCCCGTGCCCAGGCGGCAGCGCGTGCGGCCGAGCTGCGCCACGAGCTCGACTACCACGCCTATCGCTACTACATGCTCGATGCGCCCGAGATCACGGATGCCACATTCGACAAAATGCTCGTTGAGCTGCAGGAAATCGAGGCGACCTACCCCGACCTGGTGACGCCCGACAGCTATACCCAACGTGTGGGCGGCTACGTGAGCGAGCAGTTTACGCCGGTCACGCATATGGCGCGCATGTATTCCATGGACGATGCCATGGATCTGGACGAGCTCGACGCGTGGCTCCAGCGCACCGAGGATGCGCTCGGTGCTGGCAGCGTCACCTATACCTGCGAGCTTAAGATCGACGGTCTGGGCGTTGCGCTTACCTATCAAAACGGCACCTTCGTGCGCGCGGCCACACGCGGCGACGGCACCACGGGCGAGGACGTGTCGCTCAACGTCCGTACCATCAAGGATGTGCCCATGCACCTGTCCGAGCCGGCGCTCGCCCACATGGGCGCCGACCGCGAGCGCACCATCGAGGTGCGCGGCGAGGTCTATATGCCCAAAGGCAGCTTTGTTCGTCTGAATGAAGAGGCCGATGCCGAGGGTCGCGATCCCTTCGCCAACCCACGCAACGCTGCCGCCGGCAGCCTACGTCAGAAGGATCCCAAGGTCACGGCGCGCCGCGACCTTGCCACCTTTATCTATGCCATCGCCGATACCGACCCGCTGCACGTCCACAGCCAGCGCGAGTTCCTCGATTGGCTGCGTAGCGCCGGCTTTAGTGTCAACCCCAACGTGGCTCGTTGCGCCACGCCGGCCGAGGTCCACGAGTTCTGTGCCCAGGCGCTCGAGCACCGCGGCGACCTGGACTACGACATCGACGGCGTGGTCGTAAAGGTCGACAGCTTTCAGCAGCAGCTCGACCTGGGCTTTACCGCCCGCGCGCCGCGCTGGGCCATTGCCTTTAAGTTTCCGCCCGAGGAAAAGCAGACCGTCCTGCGCGAAATTCGCATCCAGGTGGGCCGCACCGGTGTGCTCACACCAGTCGCCGAGTTCGACCCGGTGACGGTTGCCGGCTCCACCATCGCGCGCGCCACGCTGCACAACATCGACGAGATCCGCCGCAAAAACGTGCGCGAGGGCGACACTATCATCGTGCACAAGGCGGGCGACGTGATTCCCGAGGTCGTGGGTCCGGTGCTCGACAAGCGACCGGCCGATTCGGTCGACTGGCACATGCCCGAGGTCTGCCCCGTGTGCGGCAGCCCCGTGGTCCACGAGGATGGTGAGGTCGCTTATCGTTGCGTCTCCATCGATTGCCCCGCGCAGCTCAAGGAGCGCCTGCTCCACTGGGTGAGCCGCGGCTGCATGGACGTTGATGGCCTAGGCGACGAGATTGTCGACAAGATGATCGCCGCCGGCCTGATCCATGATGTCGCGGATTTCTACCAGCTCACGGTCGATGACATCGCCGGACTGGACACGGGGCGCACCTATGCCAGCTCCAACAGCAAAAAGGGCGTCAAGAAGGGCGACCCCATTCCGGTAGGCCTTAAGACGGCCGAGAAAATCATCGCCGAGCTCAACAAGTCCAAAAGCCAGCCGCTCGGTCGCGTGCTGTTTGCCTTGGGCATCCGCCACGTGGGCAAGAGCGTGGGCGAAGTCATCGCCGAGCGATTCCTGTCGATTGACAAGCTCATCTTGGCGAGCGAAGAGGACATCGCCGAGTGCGAGGGCATCGGTCCCAAGATTGCGGCGAGCGTCAAGCAGTTCCTGGCCGTGCCCGAAAACCTGGCCGTGCTGGAGCGTCTGCGCCAAGCGGGTCTGTCGCTCGAGGTCGACCTGGGCGCCGCACACGCGCAAGCCGCAGCCGATGCCGGCGTGGCGGGCGAGCTCGCCGACGCACAGCCACTCGCGGGTCTGACCTTCGTGCTCACCGGCACGCTCGTCAATCGCACGCGCGACGAGGCGGGCGCGGCGCTCAAGGTGCTTGGTGCCAAGGTCTCGGGTAGTGTTTCAAAGAAGACGAGCTATCTGGTCGCCGGCCCCAAGGCGGGCTCCAAGCTCACCAAAGCCGAGCAGCTGGGCGTGCCCGTGCTGGACGAGGATGCGCTCGAGCAGATCTTGGCTACTGGTCAGGTGCCGGAGGCGTAATGGATATAGATAATTGCAATTGCTCGCAGGCGGAAGGGCACACGAGGCAAGCTCAAGTACAGGCAAAAGAGCTCCTGATGGCGCGAATTCGCATTGCGGAACGTGAGCGCTCGGCAGGTGTATCTCGCGATGCTTTTGAGGCGTTGACCGAGCTGGAGACGAGACTCGGTCTAGCCTAGAGAGACCGGCACCGTGATCTGCGTCACGTAGGTCGCGGGGTCGTCGCTGATGATGTCATCGATCAGGGCAATCTCGCGTGATGGACCGGCGGGTGTCAGTCCGTGCTCGCGCATATAGCCGAGCAGCTGCTCGTAGCGTGGGGCTGCTTGCCCATGTGTACCGCGGAAGCTTATGGTCAGGCAGCGCGCGGCGGGTCGCACCTCGACATCGCCCAGGTATTCATCGGTGTCATCGAGCAGCAGGAAGACCTCGTCGTAGCCGTCAAAGTCGCCGGCTGCGAGACGCTTGGCGCTGATCCCGACGCCTAAGTTGCCCAGGAAGACAAAGGTCTCGTGCTGGCCCTTCTGCAGTTGACGAATTTGCCACTCCAGCGCATAGGCGTCGGTAGGGTTGACGCGTTCGCGCAAGATGGCGCAGCGAAGCTCGGGCGTATCGATTGTGCAAACGGTATCGAGCTCGGTGTTCAAGGCATTGTGCAGCAGGGCAAGCCGGTTATCGATCTTGCGCGACACGCGTTCGAGCTCGCGGCGCTTGCGCTCGATGAGCTCCTGCTGCTGAGCCAGCTGCCGCTGCATAAGGTCCACATCGCGCGTGGTCACAAACTCGCGGATTTGTGCTAACGGCAAGTTGAGAACGCGCAGGTGGCTGATGGTGTTGAGGGTGGAGAGCTGCCGCGATCCGTAGTAGCGGTACCCACTTGCCGGATCGATGTGCGCCGGGTCCAGCAAGCCCATCTGCTCGTAATGACGTAGCGTCCCCACGCTCAGGTTAAACAGGCGCGCCACCTCGCCAATGCGGAGCAGGCCCTCGGTATGTTCGGTTGGCGAGTCGGCCATGGGACCGCTCCTTTCGGTAAAAAGCAGGGGAGGGGCGCCAGGCTCGCGTTGCCCCGCTACGCTGCCAACTTGTCAAAAGCTCCGCGCCGGTTGAGCACGGTAAATGCCATCAAGCAAATGACCGCCGACAGAATCGACCCGCACGGCGAAGCGATGCCCATGGGAAACAACGTATCGGAATAGGCGTTCGACAGCAGCCACGCGCCCGGCACGCGAATGAGCGCCACGGCCAGCACGTTGTGCGCAAAGCCGATGTAGCTCTTGCCATACGCAGCGAAAAAGCCGCTAAAGCAAATGTGGATGCCGGCAAAGATTGCGTCGAAAATATAACTGTGCATATAGCCGGTACCGGCCGCGACCACTGCGGGGTCCTTGGCAAAAAAGCCGATAAACGCCGGCGCTACCAGCCACATCAGCACCGTGATCAGGCAGCCATACACTACCGAGATGGTCATGGCGTCCTTAAGCACCTGACGTGCGCGATCGCCCTTGCCCGCGCCGGCGTTTTGCGCCGTGAGCGCACTGACGGTGGCACCCATGGAACTCGGCACAATGAACAAAAAGCTGATCATCTTTTCGACCAGGCCCACGGCGGCGGCGTCGACGAGCCCTCGGTGGTTGGCGATGACGGTGATAAACATAAACGCCACCTGGATGCAGCCGTCCTGCACGGCCACGGGCACGCCGATCTTAAGAATGCTGCCGAGCACCTCGGGCTGGGGGCGCAGGTCGCTGCGCTTAACGTGGATGTTCGTGCGGCGGCTCTTGAGCCACACGAGCGCGAGGGCAACGCTGGCCGTCTGCGCGGTCACTGTGCCGAGCGCCGCGCCCACGGGGCCGAGCCCCATGTGCCCGATAAACAGAAAGTCGAGCGCGATGTTGATGATGCATGCCACGCCGATCACGTACATAGGCGAGCGCGAATCGCCCAGCCCGCGAAAGATGGCCGAAAGGATGTTGTACGCGGCGATAAAGGGAATGCCCATAAAGCAGATGCGCAGGTAGGCGGCGGTGCCTTCGACCGCCTCGGGCGGCGTGCCAATGAGCGCCACAACCTGCGGGCACAGCGCAAGCAGGACAGCGGCCAGTACCACCGAGACTCCCATAAAGAGCGTGATGGTGTTGCCGATGGCGGTCTCGGCGCGGTCGAAGCGGCGCGAGCCCACGGCATGGCCGACGATGACCGTCGTTCCCATGGCCAGGCCTACGAGCGTCACGGTAATGATATAGAGCGTCTGCGCGCCATTGCCCACGGCGGTGATGCCGGCGGCGCCGCTAAACTGCCCCATCATGTACAGGTCGGCCATGCCGTAGAGCATCTGCAAAAAGTACGAGAGCATATAGGGCAGGGCAAAGACCGCGATGGTCTTAAGGACATTGCCGCGTGTGAGGTCGTGTTCCATGGGCGGGGCTTTCTGGCTGGGTTCGTTTAGCTACCAGTGTAGTGAAAACCCTACAACGATTGTAGAGTCAAGGTTTGTGTTGGCAGTGGGGCGAAAAAAGTCACGCTCCGAGCACGATGCTTTGACCCTTCCGTGCTCCTCACCTCGCCTCAAACCATCACAACATTCGACGTTTTTTGCCAAAAACGGGAAAAGCATCGAATGTTGTGATGGTTTTTCTGCCACTCGACCGGGTGAAATCGCTTTCTTGTGCACGAAGGTGTGCGGACCCGTGGACAGGGGAATAAGGTTGGTTATCCGACTCCATTGGAGGGCTCATGGACCTGCCGATTGTCCTGTCCCATAAGACTGCCTGGCTGTACCACAACGTGGTGCGCCCGTCCGAGCCGCTCTCGCGAGCAAGCAGCCTATACGATGAGGACTCGCTTGCTAACGAGGCGGAGCCGACCGCGGGCCTGCCCAAATTGGGACTCGATGCCAAGGGGCTGAGGGCTTCAACGGCAGTTGGGATCGTTACCGACTATCTGGTTTCGCTTGGTATTCCACGAGAAGAGCTCGATCATATCGACACGCTCGTCAACTTCGATTTTGAGCGCTCGACGCCGGCTGGATTTAGGTGCCACGTGTTTGGAGCGCCGGTACCTCCAGGCCATCTTATCGAGGTGGCAGAGGGCCTTCTGGTGGTTGATGAGGTCATGTGCTTTGTCCAAGCGGGTTCGTGGATGAGCGAGCCCGAGCAGCTGGAATATGGCTACGAAATCTGCGCCCGATACCATTTGAATCATCTGTCGACAGGCGATTATATCGAGATGGGGCAGAGATATACCGTTGCCGACTTGATTGCTTATTGCAATGAGAACCGATCTCGTCAGGGGGCTATACGCGCGGCCGCCGTGCTCAAGCGCGTGCACGATGGCGCGCGTTCGCCCATGGAGACGGCCACCGCAATCATGGTCGTAGCAAAACGTTCCCAGGGCGGGCTGGGATACGCCAAGATCGAGCTCAACCATCGGGTCGATGTTCCCAACGAGTTCAAGTATCTCGCTAAGTCCGGGTATTTCGAGATCGACGTATATGCGCCTGCGAGCGGTACGGGGATTGAATACAACGGCTCGGACCATCTTGATAAACAGCGCAGCGCGTCGGATGCGGAGCGCATGACCGTGCTGAGCGCACTGGGCTTTAAGATGATCGTCCTCACCGGGACTCAGTTTGCTCACCAGCTGCAATTGCATCGGGCGATGAACGCCATCGCGCTCGCTATGGGCCTTAAGTGCGACCGAAGCGAAGCGTTCCAGAAACGTCAAAACGACCTGCGAGAATTCGTGATTCGGCACTGGGACGGCGGTCTTTAGGGGCGCTTTGGTCTTTCTGCGGGGCGCTGCGGGCAGGCAAACCATCACAACATTCGACGTTTTTTGCCAAAAACGGGAAAAGCATCGAATGTTGTGATGGTCTGTGCTGAGGATGGGCTCGGAAAGTCCGTCTTGCTCGAAGCGACCTGTCCTGTCGTACGGGTGTCGGCATGATTCCCGCGTGCGGTACTATATTCCCTGAAGAATAAAGACCGGTGCGAGGGGAGGGCTGCGTGGACGGGCGCGTGCAACATGACGGCTTTGGTCGCGATATCAACTACCTGCGCATTGCCGTTACCGACAAGTGCAATTTCCGCTGCATTTACTGCATGCCGGCCGACGGCGTGGCGCCCCGCGCACACGACGAGTTACTCAGTGCCGAGGAAATCGCCCGCTTTGTGCGCCTGGTGGCGGGGGAGGGCATTCGCCGCGTACGCCTGACGGGTGGCGAGCCGCTGGTCAGCCGCCGTATTATTCCGCTTATTCGCGACATCCGCGCGATTCCGCAGATCGAGGACATCTCGCTCACCACCAATGGTGCCCTGCTGCCCAAGCTGGCGCCGCAGCTCAAAGATGCCGGGCTTAACCGCGTTAACATCTCGCTCGACACGCTCGACCCTACGCTATTTGGAAAGATCACGCGCCTGGGTCGGCTCGAGCAGACCATGGCCGGCATCGATGCAGCGCTGGCTTGGGGCTTTGAGCCCGTTAAGGTCAACTGCGTTGTTGTGCGCCGGCTCAACCAGGATGTGGCGGCCCTTGCACGACTGACCGTCGACCGCCCAATCCACCTGCGCTTTATCGAATATATGCCCATCGGCGACGAGCACACGAGCTCGCATTGCGCTGTGGACCCTCATGCGCCCGCGCTCAATCCTGAGCTGTGGGACGCGAGCGATACCGTGCCGAGCGACGAGCTGCGGGCGCGCATCAATGCCGGGGCCGCCGCGGCGGGACTGGCCGAGCTCGAGCCGCTCGACATCAACGACGCTCCTGCCGGTGCGGGCCCCGCGCGCTATTGGCGCTTTCCGGGCGCGGCGGGAACGGTCGGTTTCATCAGCGCCATGTCCAATCATTTTTGCGCGAATTGCAACCGTCTGCGCCTGACGGCCGATGGCAACGTGCGTCCGTGCCTGTTCAGCGATGCCGAGTATTCGGTGCGCGACGCCCTGCGCCGTGGTGATGATATGCAGGTACTTTCGATTTGGCGCGATGCCGTGGCCCACAAACCGCAGGAACACGCGATAATTGAGGGCACGCAACGATTTATGTCCCAAATCGGAGGATGATCATATGGCCAAGAGCAGGTACGCCGATGCCACCAAGGCCGCTCGCAGGGCCGCGATGTCTGCCCATAAAGCCACGGCTGCGGCGAATGCTGGCAACGCCGACGCGTCCGCGCAGCCGTCTGCCAGTGCTGCCACCGAGCCTGTCCGTGACGCCCGTCGCGACGAGCTGACGCACGTGGACGCCAAGGGCGAGGTACGCATGGTTGACGTGTCCGACAAGGCCGAGACCCATCGCATTGCCATCGCCGAGGGCACCATCCTCATGCATCCCGAGACGCAGGCCATGGTGCTGCAGGACCGCGCCAAAAAGGGCGACGTGCTTGCCTGCGCGCGCGTGGCGGGCATTATGGCCATCAAACGCACGAGCGACATCATTCCCATGTGCCATCCGCTGCTCATTACCAAGAGCAAGTGCGACATTGCGCCCATCGCTGCGGCGGGGACGCCGGCCGAGGACGTGCCCGAGGGCTGGGCACCGGCGCGTGTAGACGGGCAAGTTGGCTTTCACGTACTGGTTACGGCCGGCGTGACGGGCAAGACGGGTATCGAGATGGAGGCCCTAACTGGCGCGAGTGCCGCGTGCCTAACGATCTATGACATGTGCAAGGCCGTCGACCGCGGCATGGAGATCGTCGATGTGCGCCTGCTGCACAAGGAAGGCGGCCGCTCGGGCATATGGGATCGCGCCGAGCGTCAGGCCGCTGCTGTTGAGGCCGTGGCCGCTGACGGTGCCACGCTCGCAAGCGCACCCGTCGCCGTCGCGCCCGTAGCTCCGACACCGGCCGTCCCTGCGATCGCGTTTATCGGCTACCAAAATTCGGGCAAGACCACGCTCGTCGAGAAGGTTATCGCCGAGCTCACCCGCCGCGGCCTGCGCGTGGGTTCGCTCAAGCATCATGGGCATCACGGCTTCGATATCGATGTGCCCGCTAAGGACACCTGGCGCCATCACCAGGCCGGATCCAAGCACGTGGGCCTCATCTGCGCCACGCGCTGGGCGGAGTACGCCGACACGCGCGAAGAGGATGAGATGCCCGCGCGCGAGCTGCTGTCGCGCTACAACGATGTCGACGTGGTGATCATCGAGGGCTACAAGACCGAGGGCTTCGACAACATCGTGGTCGCGCGCTCCGGTGTCGACCGTCTGCGCGGCAAGAGCTCGCTCGATCTGGTCGACGGTCACACGCTGGCTCTTGCCTGTAACGAGGCTCTGGCACGCCAGGCCTTCGACGCCGGCTTCGCGACCCGAGCCATCAACATCAACGACGCCCGAGCCATCTGCGATCTGATTCAGGACCATCTGGCCTAAAACCTGCCAAAAGGGGACAGGTTTATTTTGGCAGGTTTTATCTGGGCAAACGTCATTTCCACC
Organism: uncultured Collinsella sp.; assembly: GCA_900541175.1. GTDB lineage: Bacteria > Actinomycetota > Coriobacteriia > Coriobacteriales > Coriobacteriaceae > Collinsella. The sequence continues at coordinate 72,034 of UQIT01000002.1, read as the reverse complement.
ACAAAGGGGCCAGGCACCTTTGTGGTGGTTTTTGCTTTAGTAGATGTGTGGGACATGCCTTACAATCTACCAAGTAGTTCATGACGGGCGAAAAACGGAGAAAAGGGGCTTGATGCGTCCTTAATGTTTCATGCGGATAGATTGATTTGACAGACGGTGGCGAATGCCCGCCGTCCGCATTCGTATGAAACAAGGAGTCTTCATGCTCGCATCTCTTCTCTCAAAACCTCAACCTTCGCTGTCCGTGCAGGCCAAGCGCCTGGTGGCGATGCGCTTTCTCATCTACACCGGTTTTCAGACCAGCTACTTTATCGGCGTCATCGGAACGCTCACCTATGCAGACGATGCCTCGGTCGTGGCGACATCGCTGGCCGTTCTGTTTATGAACGTATTCGTGATCTTGGGATCCTTTGCGGGCGGCGCGGCACTCGACGCTTGGGGCCCGCGCCGTCATTTCTTGCTGAGCATCGTGGGCACGCTGGCAACCGGCGCGGCAATCATCGCCTTTGGCAGCGCGACCGGCATCGTCCTACTTGGCGCGGTGCTCCTGGGCTTTGTGATGGGATTCGCCCAACCCATCGCCACGTCCTATCCGGCATATCTCACCGACGACCCCGTCGAGCTCAAAGACATCAACTCCGCCATCGCCATGTTCTCAAACGTGAGTATTATCGTCGGACCCACGTTGGGTGGCTTTGTCGCGGCGGCTGCGTCGTCGCGCGCGGTGTTTGTGCTCATGATGCTCTTTACAGCGCTGGCGCTCGTCGCCGGTTGGGGCTTTAGGCAAAGTGCGGGTCAGGCCGCCACACACGAAGGCAAACCCGCGATCGGCGACATCACATCGGATAAGGCCAGCCAAAGCTCCAACCCCAGCACGTCCGCCCGTGCCACCTTCGCAGCCAGCATCAAGACAGTCTTCACCAACAGCGTCCTCGCGCTACTTTTCTGCATCATCTTCCTCTCGAACTTTGGCTACGGTGCCTTCGATCCGCTGGAGTCGTTCTTCTACCGCGATGTCCTACGCGTCGGCGTTGAGTGGATGGGATGGCTCTCGTCGGCCAGCGGTGTGGGCGCGGTGCTGGGCGCCGTCGTTGCGCTCCGCTTGCCGCCGCACCTGGTCAACCTTAAGACGCTGCTTGTGGCGCTCATGTCCGTTGGTCTGGGAAGCCTGCTCTATGTGGGGACACCGTACGTGGGCGTAGCCCTTGTCGGCCAGATTGCCCTGGGCGTGGCCTGGGGCGTCGTCAACCCGCTCCACAACACGATCGTGCAAACGACGGCCCCGCTCGAGCAGCTCGGTCGCGTGAACTCGGTCATGGGCTTTGGCAACATGTTCGCCGGCGTGGCCCCGCTGGCGATTGCCCCGTGGCTGGCGGCGACATTTGGCGTGCAGCAGACGCTCGTAGGGGCGGGCATGGTCGTGACGGCAGTTCCCGCGGCGCTGTTGCTGTTTGGACGCCGGCATTTGGATCGTGCCGCAAAGCAGTAAAAACCATCACAACATTCGATGAAAATCGCGATTTTGTCGAAAAACGTCGAATGTTGTGATGGATTGCGCTCAGGACCAGGCCATCCTGCGAGTCCGGCTCCTCTGCGGGCCAGGCCACCACAAAGGGGACAGGCACCTTTGTGGTGGTTTTGCGCCAAAGCGTCCCGTGCGCGCCTTGGTATACCATGTACGCCGTTCACGAATACACCCCACACCGCCGCACAACCCAGAAAGGCCCCCATGGACACCACCTTCAGCCACATCAAAGCCGTGTTCTGCGATATCGACGGCACGCTGCTCACGAGCCAGCACACGGTGTCCCCGCGCACCGTGGCGGCGATCCGCGCCCTGCGCGAGCGCGGCGTGCTCTTTGGCCTGTGCACCGGGCGCGACGCCCACGCGACCGAGGCCATGTACGAGCTCTGGGGCATCGAAGGCCTGGTAGACGTGCTCGTGGGCTGCGGTGGCGCCGAGGTCATCGACCGCGCGCACGACATCAACGAGCTGAGCTATCCGCTGCCGGGCGAGACCATCGCGCGCATCTGCAAGCACATGGCGGACCTTCCGGCAACGCCCGTCTGCCCCCGAGACGGCGTGTTCTACGTGCCCGAGAGCAACGCGTGCGTCGAGCACCTGTCGCGCGTCGATGGCGTGCCCTACAAGGTGGTCGATTTTGCCGAGTTCTTACGCGAGCCGCAGCCCAAGGTGATGTTTACCATGGCGCCCGAGGTAATGCCGCGGGTGATTGAGCGAGCATCGACGTTTGCCGATGACACTGTTAAGGCAGCGGCCCTGCAGACCACGCAGCGGCTCTACGAGTTCATGGATCCGCGCGTGTCCAAGACGCGCGGCCTTGTGCGCGTGGCGGAGCTCAACGACATGGAGCTCCAGGACATCTGCGTGTTTGGCGATGCGGACAACGACACCTGCATGGTGGCTGACGCCGGCGTGGGCGTGGCCATGGCAAATGGCAGCGACGCCACTCGTGCCGCCGCCGACTTTGTAACCGCCAGCAACGACGAAGACGGCATCGCGATCTTTATCGAGGAACATCTGCTGTAGCGCAGGGGGAGAACCACCACAAAGGGGACAGGCACCTTTGTGGTGGCCTCAGGCGATTTGGGCGAATTGGTGTCTAAAATCTGCGCGAAAATTCAAATTTAGTTGTTTGAACACCACGCTTCTAACCACCGAAAAGTTAAAGATATTCCCATCAATTTGGTAGTCTATTCCTCCCGGTTAATGATTTACCGTTCACGGTCGATTTTCGACCGTTCACAGGACGCATGCTCTTGAGCAAAATGTTGTGCAAATAAATAAAATGCTATTAAAAATGATAACTAGCTTAATTACCAGTAGAAATAGATATTTCATAGCGAATAAACGAAGGTAAATCCGAGCAAATGTCAAGAGAATTGAGAATTCGCTACAAAACTATCGGTATTTTTGCTTAGATGTTCAAACAATCGTTACAATATGTACTATAAGCGTGCGCAATTACAGGTTGCGCAGATACGTTTGATAGTGAAAGAGTAAGATCGCGGTCTCTTGGGGAGGAGACATCGATGAAAGCGAATTCAGAAAAAACTAAGCAGAGTAAAAAAGCGACGCGCCGTGTACTGGCAGGCGTTTTGTGCGGAGCCTCCGTTTTGAGCCTGGTACTGTCGCTTGTCATGCCTCCGATCTCGCAGGCCATTGCCAACGATGGTCAGACGGGTGCAGCCGAGGGAACTGTGGCGGCGGCTGATTCCTCAACTGAGTCTACTGGTGTGGACGACACCAACAATGGGGATACCAAAAACCAGAATAGTGACGACGGTGAGGGTGGCGAGGGAGAAGACACTGCTGCGGCGGATCCGGCTGCCGATGGTGCGGAAGCCGAGAGCGCTGCGCAGCCCGCGGATGATGGACAGTCTGTCGATAAGGTCGCTACTGTTGCAAATGAAGGTAAGGTTCCGGGACTTGAAATAGATAAGGATGGGTACACGCTGCTGAAGAGTGACGAAGACCTGGCAGCGTACCTTCACGCGTCGACTAAACCCGATAAACTACGTCTTAAGGCTGACATTAGTTCAAGTGAGTCAATCACTATCAGTCAAAATACTACGATCGACCTTGAGAATCACAAGCTTTATTACAGCAACGGTAACTCTAATCAGGAAATCAAAGAGCCTGTTTGTGCATTTATCACAATTTCAAAGGGCTATACGCTAACTGTCAAAGGTGAGGCGAATGACTCGAAGACTGAAGCTACCAGTGGTGAACCTGGTCAGCCAGCAAAGATGCAGTTCAATGGTGAAAGTGTTCCACAATCACTTACATACTACGTAACTGAAAGCACGCCTAACGGTTTTGGTACTAGGGAAACGACCTACCAGCACACTGTTGCCAATTTCGGCGCTATCGTTGCATGCAAAGAGGGCTATGTAAATCAAGTCATTTCCGTCCAGGATGGGGGCACGCTCGACCTTCAGGGTGGCATGATCACAACGCCTCGTGCCCTGGGCAACGACGGCCACGTTATTTTCTCTCAGGGCGCTGTTTATATTTCTGGCGGTTACGTCACCAACGGCAACGGCGGTGGCTGGGGCGGTGGTCTGTGCATAACGGGCGCGAATGCCACCCTCGAAATGACAGGCGGCGTGGTCGCGGGAAACAAGGCAGCTTCTGGCGGTGGCATCTTTGCTAACAATAGCGCGGCGCTGAACCTCTCCGGCGGTGTCATCTCGGGTAATGCAACATATGGCAACGATATCACCGATGGTTATAACGTCAACGCCGGCGGCTACGGTGGCGGTGTTTATACCCAGAGTGCAACCGTAACCATCAGTGATTCTGCCAATATAACTAACAACCGAGCTGAAGCTCGCCTCGCTAATAACGAGCTTTACAACAAAGGTCTCCTCGGTGGCGGCGGAATTGCATCGCACGGTGGAGTGCTGTTCATGACGGGTGGCTCCGTTACTGCCAATTACTCCCATGAGGCCGGCGGTGGAATCTACGCTGGCCTCCCCGGGCAGGGAGTTGGATTTACCATGTCCAGCGGTTTTATTGCGGGCAATATGTCCGATAATGCCGAGGGCGGTGGCCTCCGTATTTCTGGCGGTACCACCGGCGATATTAATACCGGCGTTATTAATGCGGAAAATGCATCAAACAGGGTTTACATCACCAACAACAAGACCATGACGGGCAGCAAAGAAGGCCGCGGTGGCGACTGGGGTGGCGGTGGTGTCTTTGTTCAGGAAGGCGGTACGCTCAACATCGTCAAGACGCTGATCACTAATAATAAGGCCGGTGGCTGGGGCGGTGGTATCGGTGCTTGTCCTACGGGCAAGACAATCGTTTCGCACTCAAAAGGCGCTGCTATCTATGACAACAAAGATAACGTTGATCAATATGGCAATAAACTGACATCATATCATTATTCCGCTGGCGGCCACGGCAAAAATGAAGACCACGATGAAGTAAATTACGTTACTCCTGACTTCCAAAAATCCGGCCATAAGGATTTCTTCCTGGTGCGTAATAAGAATGGCGCGGATAAGACAATCGCTGTCGTTCTTGGCAAGATGCTGGGCGGCAGATCGGCTGGTTGGCGGGGCACTTGCGACGGAAATCCGGTTACCATCGACCCAAATGGCGGTGCCGAGGCTAAGTGGATGTTCGGTTTGGAGGCCCAGCCGACTAATGATGCCATAGATAAGGCGCAAGGCGCGGCTACGACCATCATCAGTGGTAACTACTCCTACACCCACGGTGGCGGCATCATGACCAACGGCGATCTCATCGTCGGCGAAGTCAATGATCTGAGGGTTTACCCGAGCATGAAACTCCACGCCACTAAGGCGCTTGTGGATGCACAGGGAGGCAAGCAAAGCCTTAATGGGCACGAGTACAAGTTTCAGCTGCTGCGCCAGGAGGTTAACGGTATCAAGGCACCTTCTTGGAAAGATGACGGCACATTAGATATGGGCGATTGCAGTGGTGCGGGTGAGGCGACTGTTGATCAATCAAGCGGCAGTATCACCTTCGACTCTGGCAAGGACTATTCTTCAGGGCAATACGTTTTCTATCTCGTTGAGGAACCCATCAGCGGCCAAAACGAATTAGACATCAAATTCGATAAGACAATTTACAAGATAGAGGTAACTGTTGGCGGTAGTCCATACAAGACTGAATCCCTCATGACGTTTCCTATCAACTATTACAAGGTAGAGAGTGTGGCCGTCTTTAAAAAGGCCGAGACGGATAAAGACTTCGTGCGGCTTGATCACAGTGGTTATTCCTTCGCGCCATCGGAGGATGGAACGGAGGCCACGGTGACTATCGGTAACAGAAGCGACAACCCGACCTTTACCAACAAAATCGTGCCCCCCTTCTCCTGGACTCCTAAGGTGACTAAGGTCGTTGAGGGTGGCGAGATGAAGGCGTTTACGCTTCAACTTGCGAAAGACAGCGAATTTAATGACATCATCGGTACAGCCGTGACCTCTGGTAAAGATACGAAGCAGACGCTTTCGTTCAAGGACACCACTGATAAAAATAAAACGGTTGAGCTCAAGTACAAGCTCTCTGATATCAGGAATAATCCCGACGACCCGGGTGATTCCACGGGTGGCCCTTTCAAGATCTTTACGTACTATGTGCGCGAGAAAACCGACGGTCCGCAGTTCTCGCACTACACGTACGACCACTCGGTCTATAAGTTCACGGTTGTGCCAACGTATAACACCGAAAAAGGAGAGATCAACTGTAGGGTGACCTACAAGAAGGGAACCGTTGACTCCGAAGGCAATTGGACAGCAGAAGACAATGCCAAAGAATGGACGTTCATCGACACCTCCACCCCCAACTCCACCGACACCTCCATCCCCACCTTCACCAACACCTACTCCACCTCTTTGCCCCTTTCTGGTATGTCGGGCGTCACTCTGACGTACCTTGCCGGCGCGGCGGTGCTTTGCGCTGCTGCGGCCTGGATGCACATTCGTCGCAAGGCGAATGCGAAGGGAGGTAAGCGTCGTGAATAAGAAAGTTTGCTCCTTCCCGATCTTGTTTGCGCTGCTTACCCTCCTGATCGGCACCTGCGCGGTTGTGTTCCCCGCTTCCGCGCAGGCCGCGCCGACCTCGACCGGTTCCATCACGGTGAGCGGCACCGTGGCGAGCAGCTACGACGCCTACCAGATCTTTAGCGCCAACGTCGTCGACGGCGACAACGACGCCAAGATCGCCACCGACCTCGCCTGGGCAAGCGACGCCGTGCGCGACGCCGCGCTGCCCGTGCTGCACAGCGCCGGCATGCCCAATTCCCAGACCACCGCGCAGGAAGCTGCCGAGTGGCTCAACACCGATTCCCACCTTACGGGCGCGCTGAGCGCACAGCTCGCTCGTTCCCTCCAGAGCTCTGGCGCCGTGTCCGTGGCCCTTAACGCGGGCACGGCGGCCGAGCTGCCCTGCGGCTACTGGCTCATCGTCGCCGACGACGACGCCATTGCCCAGGGCGAGGCCGGCACCGCGCCGATCATGGCCCTGGTGGGCGGCAGCGCCGTCACCGTCAAGCCCAAGGCCGCGACGCCCAAGGTCGCCAAGCACGTGCTGGAGGACAGCACCGCCGCCTGGCAGAAGGCCGCCGATGCCACGATCGCCGACGACCTGTACTGGCGCCTCTCGGCCACGGTCCCGGCGGGTCTTACCGCCTACGACACCTATACGGTGCAGTTCGTCGACACCATGAGCGCGGGGCTCGACCCCTCCAAGGTGGCCGCGAGCATGCGCGTGTACGTGGCGGCGGGCGCGGACGGCGGCTTTGACGCGGTCCAGACCGGCAAGGACGGCCGCGCCGGCATCGAGCCCGCGAAGGGCTGGACCGATATCACGGCCCAGTGCGCCACCAAGGTAGCGGTCGACGGTAAGACCTTCACCGTGCGCACCGGCGACCTCATCGCCGCGCTCGGCGGGGCCGACGCCTTCGCCGCGGGCGCTCGCGTGGTCGCCGTGTACAACGCGCCGCTCAACAGCGCATGCAACCACGGCATCGCGAAGGGCAACCCCAACGAGGTCTACCTGCGCTACCCGCGCTCTCCCTTTGCCGACCAGTCCGGCGACGCCGGCTTCACCCGCACGCCGAGCGACGATGCGTGCGCCTACACCTGGGATCTCGCGCTCACCAAGAGCGGCAGCGACGGCGACAAGCCGCTTGCCGGGGCGGTTCTGAGCATCGCCGACGACCGCGGTCGCACACTGGCGGCCGACGGCACGTGGGATGCGGAGGGCAAGGCCACCGTCACCACGGGCGAGGACGGCCGCGTGACCGTCTCGGGCGTGGACTCGGGCAAACTGGAGGTCCGCGAGCTCAAGGCGCCCAAGGGCTACACCGCCTTTGAGGGCACGCGCTCCGTGACGGTCAAGGCCGAGGGGCTGGACGTCGACCAGGTGGCCGCCGCCAAGCCCAAGCTCACCATCACGGCCGAGTCGCCCCTGCGCGCCGACAGCGCGGACGGGTCGACGGGCAGTCTGGAGGCGTCGCTCATCAACACGCCCACCGGCACACCCCCTAGCATTACCACCGGAGGCTTTATGCCCTCGACTGGCGATATGGCAATGTACGCCGCGGCCGCCGCAGCGGTCGCCGGAGCCGCGTTCATCGTGGTCGCGCTCCTGGTCAAACGGGGAGGTGGCAGCCATAAAGAGTAGCTGGCAGCCCCACAGAGAGCGGGGCGAGACGTAGCGAAGTAGATGCTAAGACACAGACAGACAGATTTAGATCAAATGGACTTCAAGCAGAAAGCAGAGGAAAAGAAGATGAGCATGAGCAAGAACATCGCACGCCTGGCAGTAACCGCCGGCCTCACAGCAGCGCTGAGCTTCGGCGGCGTCATGGCCCCGGTTACGATGGCGTTCGCTGCGGAGGCGAACGGCTCGGTGACTATCGAGAACGTTGAGGGTAACACTACCGAGTTCGAGGGCTATCAGATTTTCAGCGCTGATTTCGCTACGGTTGAAGGCAAGACGGTCGCGAGCAACATCACTTGGGCAAACGGTAGCGTGAAGACGGCTGTCGAGGAAGTTATCAGGAAAAAGGAGCCGAATTACAAGGGTGAGACTGCTCAGGATGCTGCAGACTGGATTACGAATGAGGTGACAGGTACCGATGAGACAACCCGTGTTGACTCTAATCACATTGCTTATAAGATTGCCGCTGCCGTAGACAATCTTACTGAAAAGACGACAACGACAAACGGCGCTGCCTCCGGTCTCGCGCACGGTTACTGGCTCTTTGTGACCAAAGCCGACACCATTAATGAGGGCGAGGCGGGTACGTCCCCCATCTTCACTGTCGTGGGAAGCACTCCCGTTAACGTCAGCGAGAAAACCGGCATCCCCACCGTCGAGAAAAAGATCGTGAGTGATGCCGACAACACAGAACACGATGCCGCTGACTCCCAGATCGGCCAGAACGTGACGTACAACCTCTACGGTACCGTCGCCGAGAACTTCGATAAGTACGACACGTATTTCTACGAGTTCTCCGATCAGATTTCCAAGGGCCTGACGCTGCAGAAGGGCGCTAAGGTCTACCTGTATAAGAGCAAGTCTGACGCGAAGGGCGATCTCGCCCGCACGGAGGGTACGGATATTACTGATAAATTCAAGGAGTCGAACGACGAGGCTGCCGAAGATGGCAGCAAGACGACGAGGTGGACCTGCAATAACCTGAAGAATGTCAGTGACGTCACCAAGGACTCCTACATCGTTGTTTCTTATACGGCACAGATTAACAAGCAGGCTATTGTTGCTGACACTGGGAGTAACGACAACGCCGTGATACTTAAGTACTCCAACAATCCCATGAACAAGGATAGTAAGGGCCAGACTCCGCCCGATAAGGTCAAGAACTACACTTACGGCCTCAAGATCAACAAGGTCGACCTGGGCACCGAGAAGGCATTGAAAGATGCTAAGTTCACCATCACAACTAACGGTGACGAGAACAGCGCAAACGTTAAATATGTCAAGGATGATGGCACTTTGAGTGACACCGAGGTCGTCCTATCGACGGACGCCGATGGTGTCATTAAGCTTACTCGTCTCGATGCCGGCGTCTATACGGTCACGGAGGTTACTCCCCCCTCCGGTTACACCGCGGTCAACCCCTTTACCTTCGAGATCAAGCCGACCATGACCGCCGATGGTCCGAAGGCTGGTCTTACTAAGCTCGATGGAGTACTTACGACTGACCAGGGCGGCAAGGTCATTGCCGGTATCACCGATGAGGATGCCGGCGATAACAATCTGACGGCGAAGCCTGGCTCCAAGAAGGACGCGGACGGCACCTTCAACATCACCGTCGGCGATACCAAGCAGGTTGGTCTCCCGCTCACCGGTCTCAACGGCGTGACCTTCACTTGGATCGCTGGTGGCGCGGTGCTGTGCATCGGCGTGGCGCACCTCATCCGCAGCCGTAAGCAGGCTGAGGAGTCCGAGCAGGAGTAACGCTCGCTCACCCATCCCTTTGGCAGGTGGGATGTGATGGCCATGAGACTTGCGGACACTTTTCTCGTCCATCCACGTTCTTGCTTTGCCATTCTTTTTTCGGGGCAGGCTCCGCACTGGAGTCTGCCCCGTTCTTTTTGGACAACACAGGCAGCCTCCACCGTCCGATCCGGACTCATCCGTCATCGCGTTTCTTGACTCGTATGAGGTTCGGTTTAAGGTCCGTAGGCGCACGCGCGGTGCGGACGGTAGAAGGCATTTGCGCCGCAACAAGCGCAAATAAGAATGCCCGGGGGTAGGATCCCGGGCATTTAACAAAACCAGAAAACTAGGCCGCCCGCGCTCCCAAACATTTACGCGGGGTGCGTCGTTTTCTATTGACATTGTATCCCGAATCTCCCCGCCGATTCGGGACATTTTGAAAACTCAAACACGTCGGGCAAACCCGGACAATGCGGCCAGGCTCCGCTGGATGAGGAATCGTGTTTGTAACTATCGAACAAATGTTTGTCAAAATAGCGTTTAACAGCTGTGGGTGCATACACTCGCAGTAAAATACCCTTGCGACGCATCCCGTGCGCGGGCGGCCGACGACTCGATCGGAGGTCACCATATGCTGAAATTCCTTAACGCGCTCGCTGCCCTCGCGGCGGTGGGCACGTTCGTCATCGCGTTTTTTGACTCGTATGAGGTTCGGTTTAAGGTCCGTAGGCGCACGCGCGGTGCGGACGGTAGAAGGCATTTGCGCCGAAAGCGCAAATAAGAATGCCCGGGGGTCGGATCCCGGGCATTTAACAAAAGCTGAAAACTAGGCCGCCCGCGCTCCCAAACATTTACGCGGGGTGCGTCGTTTTCTAGTGACATTGTATCCCGAATTGCCCCGCCGATCCGGGACATTTTGAAAACTCAAATGCTGGCCCATGCTCGCGCCGCACAATGCTGTTTAGCTGCGTTGTCCGGCGCGGAAGCTCGTAATTCGGCTATTATTTGTTTAGACAACTTGAGTTGTAGAGGAGTGACCGGCGATGGTGCAGGGCGCCAAACATATGAAGAGCAATAACACTGCGGACAACGGCAGCTCAAGCCCTCAGCCCAAACCTCAGTCCAAGCCCAAGTCCAAGTGCCGCCGCAAGCGGCTGCCGCGCTGGGCCGACCGGCTCATCACCATCGTCATTATCCTTATTGGCGTGGGCCTTATGACCTGGCCGTGGATCTTGGACCGGCTCGAGGCCTCTGGCGTGTTCAACCAGATCAGCACCGTGTCCAGCACCGTGGACGCGCTATCTGCCGAGGAGCGCGAGCGCATCCTGCTCCAGGCGCGCTCCTTTAACGAGCAGCTGGCGGGCGAGGCCACCGAGCTCCCTGCCGACCAGATTGAGCCCTACGCCCAGCAACTCATCTTTGACCGCGACCCCATGATGAGCTGGGTCGAAATCCCCTCCATCGACGTGAGCATGCCTATCTACCACGGCACGAGCGAGGAAGTCCTTATGGCGGGCGTCGGCCACCTGGAGGGCACGAGCCTGCCGGTGGGCGGCACCTCGACGCATTGCGTGCTCACCGCGCACTCGGGCATGCGCAACCTGAGCATGTTCGACGATATCCACTCGCTGGAGCCCGGCGACCTGGTGCTGCTGCACACCATGAACAAGACGCTCGCCTACAAGATGGTGGACTCCGAGGTCGTGCTGCCCGAGGAGATGGAGTCGCTGACCATCGAGCCCGGCGCCGACAAAGTGACGCTCGTCACCTGCACGCCCTACGGCGTAAACGACCATCGTCTGCTGGTACATTGCGTGCGCACCAAGTACAACAAGAAGGACGTCGACAAGCAAAAGTCGCTGGCCGGCCGCCACTGGGGCAAGCGCGAGTTTGCCGTGCTCATCGTGGTCGTAGCCATTGTGCTGTTGCTGCTGGACATCGTGGTCCACGCGGTCCGCAAGCGCCGCAAGGCCAAGGCCTCGGCATAGGACATTCTCCAGAACCACCACAATGGGGACAGGCACCTTTGTGGTGGTCGGGGCTTCCAAACCATCACAACATTCGATGAAAAACTCGATTTTGACGAAAAGCGTCGAATGTTGTGATGCTTTTCGCTGCGGGCGGGACGGTTTTCGTTGCGGGTGGGACGGTCTTCGTTGCGGGCGAGACGGTTTTCGCTATGGAGGGCGCGGTTTCGCTGCGGAACCGCCAGCCCGCCGCCTGCCAGCCCGCCGCCCTCGTTACGTTTTCGCTGCATTTGGGTAAAGCACCTGCTCCAAGTGGCGTTGCCTTGTATACTAGAGCGGTTTATCTGTTATGCGGAAGGGAGCGCCTATGGCACTCAGCGAGAAAGACGTGCGCGGCATCGCCGAGTACGCAAAGATCGCACTGACCGATGACGAGCTCACCCAGATGACGTCCTACATGAACGACGCCGTCCAGATGCTCGAGCCCGTCTTGCAATATGACTTGCCCGACGTGGAGCCCACGTTCCATTCCATCGGAAGCCTGTCCAACGTGATGGGCGACGACCTGCGCGAGCCCGAGCGCGACCTGCCGCTCGACGTTGCGCTCGAAAACGCCGGCAGCGCGCGCGACCGCTACTTCCGCGTGCCGTCCATTTTGGGAGAGGGGGAGAGCGAGTAATGGCGCTAAGCTTCGATTCCCTTACCGCCGCTCAGATTGCCGCGGGCGTTGCCGCCGGCGACTTTACCGCTACCGAGGTGGCCCAGGCCTCCCTTGCCGCCATCGAGGCGCGTGAGGGCGGGGTCCAGGCATTCCTGCAGGTGGCGCCCGAGCTTGCGCTCGAGGCCGCTGCACGCGTGGATGCCGACCGTGCCGCAGGCAAGCCGCTGCCCCCGCTTGCGGGCGTGCCGCTGGCCATCAAGGACAACATGAACCTCGTGGGCACGCGCACCACCTGCGCTTCCCGCATGCTCGGGGACTACCAGAGCGTCTACACCGCCACCTGCGTCCAGCGCATGCTCGATGCCGGCTGCCTGCCCATGGGCAAGGCCAATATGGACGAGTTTGCCTTTGGCAGCTCCACCGAGAGCTCGGCGTTCCACCGCACCAACAACCCCTGGGATACCGAGCGCGTGCCCGGCGGCTCCTCGGGCGGCTCCGCTGCCGCCGTCGCCGCGGGCGAGGTCGCGCTCTCGCTGGGCTCGGACACCGGCGGCTCCATTCGCCAGCCGGCGTCGCTGTGCGGCGTGGTGGGCTTTAAGCCCACGTATGGCGCCGTGAGCCGTTACGGTGTTGTTGCCTTTGGCTCGTCGCTCGACCAGGTGGGCCCCTTTGGCCGCACGGTCGAGGACGTTGCGCTGGCCATGAACGCGCTTACCGGCGCGGGTCATGATCCGTACGACTGCACCAGCCAGGACTGTGCCGTCGACTTTACCGAGCGCCTCAACGACAGCATCGAAGGCAAGCGCGTGGGCATCATTCCTGCGTTTATGGAGGCCGAGGGCCTGACGTCCGAGGTCAAGGCCGCTGTTCAGCGCGCCGCCCAGGAGCTGCAGAGCCAGGGCGCCGAGCTGGTCGAGGTCGACCTGCCGCACCTGGACGCCGCCATCGCTGCCTACTACGTCATCGGCCCGGCCGAGGCGTTCTCCAACCTGGCCCGCTTCGACGGCATTCGCTACGGCTATCAGGAGGAGGGCTGCGCCAACCTGTCCGACCAGAGCTCGCTTTCGCGCGCCCACGGCTTTGGTGCTGAGGCCAAGCGCCGTCAGATGCTCGGCGCCTACCTGCTGAGCTCGGGCGTGTACGACAAGTACTACTACGCCGCGCAAAAGGCCCGCACGCTCATCACGCAGGACTACGACGCCGCGTATGCCAAGGTAGACACCATCCTCATGCCCGCCTCGCCGCGCACGGCCTTTAAGTTTGGCGAGATCAGCGATCCCACGCAGATGTACCTTTCCGACCTGTACACCATCTCGCTCAACATTTGCGGCAACGGTGGTATCTCGGTGCCGCTGGGCCTGGGCGAGGACACCAAGCTGCCCGTTTCTGCCCAGCTGGTTGGTCCGGCGTTTAAGGACCGTCAGCTGCTCACGTTTGCCCGCGCCCTGGAGCGCGGCTTTGCCGATGCCGCTACGGGTGCGCCCGCGCTTTCCGTCGCGCCCGATTTTGCCGGGAAGGGAGGCGAGCTGTAATGAAGGAGCTTTCCGAGGTCCTGCAGGATTGGGAGGCCGTGATCGGCCTGGAGATCCATACCGAGCTCACCGCACTCGATACCAAGATGTTCTGCAACTGCAAGCTTAGCCACGATGACGAGCCCAACGCCAACGTGTGCCCGGTGTGCCTGGGCCTGCCCGGCGCCCTGCCGGTGCCCAACAAGCGCGCCATCGAGAGCATCGTCAAGGCCGGTCTCGCCACCAACTGCGAGATCCAGCGCCACTCGATGTTCTACCGCAAGCACTACTTCTATCCCGATATGGCCAAGAACTTCCAGACCACGCAGGGTCCGGTCGCCTTTGCCATGTACGGCCACCTGGACCTGGACGTGACCGGTCGCGGTGCCGCCGAGCGCCCCGACTGCGCGTTTGGTGAGGCCGAGGCCCAGAGCCTGGCGAGCGCCTCGGCCAATGCCGAGGGCCTGTCCACGTCCATGACGTCGACCATGCGCGAGGGCAACCAGCGCGCCGGCCACCTGGCCAGCTATGACGCGTCCAACCTGCGGATGCCCGAGCGTCGCGAGGATGGTTCCTACACGGTGCCCATCCGCATCCTGCGCATCCACATGGAGGAGGACGCCGCCAAGATGGTGCACGTGGGCGGCGCCGAGGGCCGCATTACCGCCGCGGCCGAGTCGCTCGTCGACTACAACCGTTGCGGCACGCCTTTGATTGAGCTCGTGACTGAGCCCGATTTGCGCACGCCCGAGGAAGCGCGCCTGTTTATGGAGAAGCTCCGTCGCATCTTTGTGACGCTGGGCATTTCGGACTGCTCCATGGAGAAGGGCTCCATGCGCTGCGACGGAAACGTGTCGCTGCGCCGCCGCGGCGAGACCAAGCTGGGCACCAAGACCGAGCTCAAGAACCTCAACTCGTTTAAGAGCCTGCACGATGGCCTTGCCTACGAGATTTGCCGTCAGGCCGAGGTGCTCGAGGAGGGCGGCATTATCTACCAGGAGACCCGCCACTGGGAGCCCAGCCGTAAGCGCACCGTGGTCATGCGTGTGAAGGAGACGGCCGACGACTATCGTCTGTTCCCCGACCCCGATCTGGCGCCGTTCGATCTGGACGACGAGTTCATCGACCGCTGCCGTGGCGAGATCCCCGAGCTGCCCGATGCCAAGCGTGCCCGTTTTGAGGCTGACTTTGGCATTAAGACGGCCGACGCCGAGCAGATTGCCGGCGACCCCGAGTTTGCTGACTTCTTTGAGGCGGCCGCTGCCGGTATGGCTGGCAAGGAGGCTCAGACGGTCGCAAACCTGCTGGTGAACGAGATGATCGCCTACCTTAAGGGTGCAGGCGTCTCGCTGGCCGAGTCCGGCATCGCGCCGGCTCAGGTGGCAGCCCTTGCCAAGCTGCTGGCGACCGATGCCATCAGCTCCAACCAAGCGCACGAGGTCTTTGAGGCCATGGCTCAGACCGGTGACGATCCCAACAAGATCGTCGACGAGCGCGGTATGCGCCAGGTGAGCGATGCCGGCGCGCTACAGCCGATCGTGGACGAGGTGCTGGCTAACTGTGCCGATCAGGCGCAGCAGTATCGTGACGGCAACCAGAAGGTCATCGGCTTTTTGGTGGGCCAGTGCATGAAGGCAAGCCGCGGCAAGGGCAACCCGAAGCTCTTCAACGAGTTGCTGAGAACGTCGCTCTCGTAAACGGGAACCCGGGAGCCCCGGCAGGGCGGGTGCTTCCTCAAAATTTCGAACAGTCCTGCGCAAGACGAAGGTCACATTAAGTGGCCTTCTTTGCGTGCGGAACTCATTTTGAGCAAGCACCCGCCCTGCCGGGGCTCCCGGGTTCTGCAACGACTCGGCCGTTCGGGTCAGGTAGGCTGATAGGAAAGATGGTGACGGAGGCGCAAAATGCGCCTCCGCCTTTTAAATGTGATGAAAGTGTGGCGAAATGAGCTTAAAACTTCCGTAAATGTGATAAATATCACGTTTTATCTAGGGTAAAATGTGGGAAATATCACGTTTGCGGAAGTTTCTTTGCGGGAGGTTCGGTCATGCAGCGAGATATCATTGCCAAGCTTAACGCTTGGAAAGCGTCAGAATATCGTAAGCCGCTTATCCTTAAGGGGGCGCGCCAGGTTGGAAAGACGTGGGCGCTTAAGGAGTTCGGCCGAACCTCGTACCTCAATTTTGTGTATCTGACGCTCGAGGAGCCGTCACCTGGGGTACAGAGCGAGTACGCTCAGTTTTTCGAAGGTACGCGCGATCCTCGACGGATCATCTCAAATCTTTCCCTGGCACTTGGACAGCCTATCGAGCCCGGCGAAACGCTGCTTATTATTGATGAGATCCAGGATTGTCCTTCTGCAGTCGGCGCCCTTAAATACTTCTGTGACGAGGCCCCCGAGTATCACGTCGCATGCGCAGGGTCTTTGTTGGGCGTTCGCTTGTCCCGTGAGACCAGCGCTTTTCCGGTGGGAAAGGTCGAGTTCATGGAGATGCGCCCCATGAGCTTTTCCGAGTTTCTGAAAGCCGAGGGCGCTGCAAACTACGACGAATACCTTGGCGGCCTGGATCAGATCGAGACAGTGCCCGATTTCTTCCATGTCCGTCTCGTCGAGCATCTTCGTCGTTATTTTGCATGCGGCGGCATGCCAGAGGCTCTTGGCCGGTGGGTGGAGACGGGCGATATCGTTCAGGTCGATAAGGTGTTGTCTGATCTCTTGGATTCCTACGAGCGCGATTTTGCCAAGCATGGTGGCCGTGCGCAGTTCGCCAAGCTTTCGCAAATATGGAACTCGATTCCAGCTCAGTTGGCGCGCGAGAACAAAAAGTTCGTTTGGGGTGCGGTGCGCGAGGGGGCTCGTGCTCGAGAATACGAGGATGCTCTGGAATGGCTTGCCGATGCTGGGCTCATCACGGCGGTTCGCCTTAATGCTGCCGGTGGTGTGCCGCTCTCTGCGTACGATGACCTCAAGGCATTTAAAGTCTACTGTCTTGATGTCGGCTTGCTGCGCCGCATGGCAAGGCTGGATGCGTCCGCTTTTGCCATCTCGGATGCGCTATTTTCGGAGTTCAAAGGTTCGTTCGCCGAGAACTATGTGCTTCAGGCATTACTTTCACAGTTAGATGCTGCTCCGCGTTATTGGACAAACGAGAAGCCGAAGCACGAAGTCGATTTTTTGATTCAAGTCGGAAACGAAATTGTTCCCGTCGAGGTCAAATCGGGAGAGGTCGTTCATTCCAAGAGCCTTAAGTACTATGCCGACAAGCATGCGGAGACGACTCCATTGAGGGTCCGCTACTCACTTAAGAACCTAAAGCTCGACGACGGGGTGCTCAACATTCCGTTGTATTTGGCTGATCGATCTGTCCCTCTTATCAAAAAGGCGCTTGATTGTGCACATCTTGACGTTTAGATCCTGGGTGAGCTGACGGGCGGCGGCTAATTAATCGCTCCGTTACGGCCAGGGAGCTTGGGCCTTAGCGATGCTTGCTTCGCCAAGCCGTGGGTGTCATGCCGGTGTGTTGTTTGAAAGCTTGGGCGAAGGCGGCTTGCTGAGGGTAGCCTAGACGCTCTGCCACCTGCGCTATCGTGAGCGCGCTATCGGCCAAAAGGTCCTGTGCTCGCTCCATGCGGCGTCTGCGAATGTAGACGCCCAGGGACTCGCCAGTTTGGGCCTTAAAGGTGGCGCATAGTTTGGAGCGGCTTGTGTAGAGCCTCTCGGCCACCTCGTTGATACCCACACGTCTGCCTTTGTCGAGCGCGCGCTCAATCATTGCCGTTGCTTCTTCGGCAATGGTTATGCTGACGCGTGTGTCTGCCGCCTGCCGCGCCTGCTTGTGGGCCGCGCGCGAACAGGCGAGCTCCGCGACCATGGTCTCCACGATGCCCTGCATATAGACGTGTCCGCCTATGGTGTGGGCGCGGTCCTCGTTAATCCGGCGCAGCGTGTGGCAGATGGCAGACGTCGCTTCCTCGTGCCATGGTTCGGCAAACGCCTCAAAGATTCCCGCGAACTCGGTGGGATAGCGGTGCTCCAGTTCGTCAAAATATCCAGGCAAAAAGAGCACCGAGCGTGAGTGGTAGAGTTGCCCTGCAAACAGTGGGCTTAATTCCTCGCCACAGCTATCTTGGATAAAGCTGCAAACGGCATTGTTTGGCCACGGTCCATGCAATGGTTTAAGGTTCGCGGGCGTTATGCCAGCCTCGGGCATGCATGTAAGTGTAGGCGCGCTGACCTCGCTCACGCAGGCGTATGGCTCGGGTGTGTATTCGGCCAGGTACATATCGTGCGTCGGGGTGATGAAATGCTCCATAACGATGCAGGTGGGGGAGATGGGCATGATCCATGCGCGTCCGTGCGCCCGATCGTTTGCCACCTCGCCGGTAAAGACTGCGCCCTTGCCGGAAAGCTCCAGGCCAAACTGCTCAAACTGTGGTGCATAGAGCTCGGTTATGTCGGTCGCCGCCCGCCGTATTTGCAAAAGCGTTCCTTTCCTTTGCAGAAACGTCCACGCCTGGCTTGATTGTGAGCCATGGCTAACACAGCAATGATAAGATCATTACGGTTAACTCTCAAGCCGTTAGAAAGGAATCTCATGGCAAAGGAATCAAAAAGGGAAGGTGGAGGCATCGGCGAGCTGCTCGCGTATGCCGGCGACCGCAAATTCCTAACGTATTTGGGCATGGCGCTCTCGGCGCTCTCGCAGCTGCTGAGCTTTGGCCCGTACGTGTGCATTTGGCTTGTCGCGCGCGACCTGATCGCCGTGGCGCCCAACTGGAGCGAAGCCACTAACATCGCGATGTACGGTTGGTGGGCCGTGGGGTTTGCGCTGGCAAGCATCGTAGCTTATTTCGTGGGGCTCATGTGCACGCACCTGTCTGCGTTTCGCTGCGCGTCCAATATCCGCAAGACTACGAGCGAGCACCTGCTTAAGTTGCCGCTTGGCTACTTTGACACGCACGCCACCGGTGAGCTGCGCCGTATTGTAGACGGATGCGCCGCCTCCACCGAGACCCTGCTCGCGCACATGCTGCCCGATATCGCCGGCGCCACCGCCATGGTCGCAGGCCTGCTCGTGCTGCTTTTCGCCCTCGATTGGCGCTTGGGCGTGGCATGCCTTATCTCGGTCGTCGTTTCGCTTGGCGCCATGGCCACCATGATGAGCGGCAAAGGCGCCGAGTTCATGAAGGCCTACATGGGAGCGCTGGTCAAGATGAACAAGACCGGCACCGAATATGTACGCGGCATCCCCGTGGTCAAGGTGTTTCAGCAGACGGTCTACTCCTTCAAGGCCTTCCACGATGCGATTGCCGAATACGCCGACATGGCACAAAGCTATGCGGGCACGTTCTGCCGAGGTCCGCAGGTACTCAACCTAACCGCGCTCAATGGCCTTGTGGCATTCCTGCTGCCCGTGGCGTTGCTGTTGGCGCCGGGCGAGACGGACTTCGCGCATTTTATGGCCAACTTCACGTTTTACGCGATATTTTCGGTCGTGGTACCGACGGCCATGACCAAGCTCATGTTTGTGGGCGAGGCCTCTCAGATGAGTGCCGATTCGCTGGCTCGCATCCGAAGCATCATGGATTCCAAGCAGCTCTCCGTGCCCGCCCAACCCAAGCACCCTGCCGGCGGCGACGTGCGATTTGAGGACGTGAGCTTTACGTACGAGGGTGCCGAAGCACCTGCCGTTAGCCATGTGAGTTTTAGCGTTTCCGCGGGTAGCACCCTCGCCCTGGTGGGTCCCTCGGGTGGCGGTAAGTCAACCTGCGCAAGCCTGATCCCGCGTTTTTGGGATGTCTCCTCGGGTCGAGTGCTCGTAGGCGGTGTGGACGTTCGCGATATGGATCCGCACGAGCTTATGGACCAGGTCGCCTTTGTGTTCCAGACCAACCAGCTGTTCAGGCAAACACTTGCCGATAACGTGCGCGCCTCCAAGCCTACGGCCACTGACGACGAAGTGCGTGCGGCCCTCTCCGCAGCTCAGTGCGACGATATTGTGGCCAAGCTCCCACAGGGCATCAATACCATGCTCGGTGCCGACGGAGCATATCTTTCGGGCGGCGAGGTCCAGCGCGTGGCCCTCGCCCGCGCGATCCTTAAAGACGCGCCTATCGTGGTGCTCGATGAGGCCACGGCGTTTGCCGACCCCGAGAACGAGGCGCTCATCCAGCGCGCCTTTAGCAAGCTGGCGGCGGGTCGCACGGTCATTATGATTGCGCACCGACTCTCGACTGTAGTGGGCGCAGACCAAATCGTGGTGCTCAACCAGGGCAGCGTGCAGGAGTCGGGTACCCATGCCGAGTTGCTGTCCCAAGAGGGTCTGTATGCCAAGATGTGGGCCGAATACGAACAGGCCGCGAGCTGGAAAATCACTGCAGCGACCGCGGATGCCGCCGTCACGAAGGGAGGCGAGGCCTAAATGTTCGCCTCATTCCAAAAGAAGTATTTCCTATCCGATAAAGGCGTCGCCGGCGTAAAACGCGGCATTTTCTGGACCACGCTCACCAATCTCATTACCATGGCCGGCATGGGCTTTTTATTCCTGGTTATGGCCGGCTTTGTCGAGCATCTCGCCACCGGCGCCGACCTACCGGATGCCCTGCCGATTGTGGGCGGCCTCCTGGTCTTTTTCGTGTTGCTCTTTGCCTCTAACTGGCAGCAGTATTACTACACCTACTGCATCTTTTACGAGGAGTGCGGCAAGCAGCGTATGGAGATTGCCGAGCGCTTGCGCAAACTGCCGCTGTCGTTTTTCGGTCGTCGTGATCTGGCCGATTTAACCGAGACCATCATGGGTGACGTCCAGGCCATGGAGCACGCCTACAGCCACGTGCTGGGAGAGCTTTGGGGTGCCATCATCGCAAGCGCCATTGTGTTCGTGGCGTCGCTGTTCTTTTGCTGGCAGCTGGCGATCGCGGCGTTTTGGAGCGTTCCCGTGGCCTTTGCCGTGCTGTATCTAACACGCGGCCCCATGACTCCGGTGTTCGATCGCGTGCGCGCCGAGAAGGTCAAGGTTACCGAGGCAATTCAAGAGACGCTCGACTGCGCTTGCGAGATCCGCGCCACCAACCAGGAGGCCCATTATCTTGAGGGACTCAACGCCGTGATCGATGCCGAGGAGCGCGAGACCACCAAGGGCGAGCTCGCTAACGGGCTTTTGGTCAATTCCGCCTTTGTCATCCTGCGTCTGGGCATTGCCACCACGCTGGTTACGGGCGCCGCGGTGGTCGCCTCCGGCCAGGTCGACTTTTTGGTGTTGTTTGCCTTCCTGCTTATGGTGAGCCGTATCTATGCGCCCTTTGACCAGGCGTTAATGTTAATGTCCGAGCTGTTTGCCGCCGAGTCGTCTGCCAAGCGCATGCGTTCCATCATGGAAGAGCCTGTGGCGCGGGGCAGCGAGAAATTTGAGCCCGTGGGCCACGATGTGGTGTTCGATCACGTGGCATTTGGCTATGGTGCGGGCGAGGACGGCCGTGCCGGCGAGAAAGTTCTTACCGATGTGAGCTTTACCGCCAAGGAAGGCGAAGTTACGGCGCTGGTCGGTCCTTCGGGTTCCGGTAAGTCTACGGTGAGCCGCCTGGCCGCGCGCTTTTGGGATGCCACCGAAGGCACGGTCACCGTGGGTGGCGTGGATGTTGCGGGCGTTGATCCCGAGGTGCTGCTGCGCGACTACGCCATCGTGTTCCAAGACGTGCTGCTCTTTGACGACACCGTGATGGGAAACATCCGCCTCGGGCGTCGTGATGCCACCGATGAGGAAGTGCTTGCGGCCGCGCGTGCCGCCAACTGCGACGAGTTCGTGAGCCGCATGCCGCAGGGCTACGACACCATGATCGGCGAGAACGGCTCCAAACTTTCCGGTGGCGAGCGCCAGCGCATCTCTATCGCCCGTGCGCTGCTCAAAGACGCGCCCATCGTGCTGCTGGACGAGGCGACGGCGAGCTTGGATGTGGAGAATGAGACCGTGGTACAGCAGGCGCTCTCCCGTCTGCTTGCAGGTAAGACGGTTATCGTTATTGCCCACCGTATGCGTACGGTGGAAAATGCCGACAAAATCGTCGTGCTCAAGGATGGTGTGGTTGCCGAGCAGGGCACTCCGGCGCAGCTCAAGGCGGCAGGTGGAGAATTTGCCCGTATGGTTGCGCTGCAAAAGGAGGCGGCTGCCTGGCAGCTGTAGGAAAGGGGACCAAGATTTCCAAAGGTTAACTTTGGTTGACCATAATAGTTCGACTAAACTAGTCTCAAAAGCGTGCTCGAGCAAACTAATGAACTCGGGTGCTAAGGCACCATGCCGCGCTTGTGCGGCAAAAGGGAGAAGCAACATGAAGAAGTCGACTTTTAACACCCTGCTTGTCGGTGGCGGTTTTCTGCTTGGCACGGCCGGCATCAAGCTGCTTACCAGCGCTCCGGTAAAGAATGCCTGCGTGCAGGGTATCGCGTGCGGCATGCGCATCAAGAACGGCTACCAGGACATGGTCGAGCAGGCCAAGGCTAATGTCGACGACATGGTTGCCGAGGCTGCTTACATCACCCAGAGCGAGGCCGCTGCTGACGAGGCAGCCGAGTAACGCTCTCAGGCACAAACTATGAGATTCTCGATTATTAGCGAGATCCCTGGCAGGACCCGTCTTCAATTGGCGGGTCCTGTGCCAGAGAGCGATCTCGACGCACTTCTTAAGCTCAGCGGCGATATCGACGGCGTGCACAAGGTGCGCGTTTATGGCCGTATTGGCCAGATGGCGCTGGAGTACGACGAGCCGCGCCGTGCGAGCGTGCTCGACGCCCTGGGCGCACTCGATGCTCAAGCTATCGCCGATGCCAAGTCGGGCTATGTGATGCAACTCGAGCCGCGCAAGCACAAACTCGTTATGGACCTGGCGACACTCGTCGGCGCCCATTACGCACGTCGCTGGTTCTTGCCGACGCCTCTGCGTGCGGTGTTTGTCGTGGCCGGTTACATGGCATTTTTGCGCGCTGCCCTTCATGAACTGGCACAGTCGCGCCTGACCGTTCCCGTGCTCGACGCTTCGGCCATCGGCATTTCGTTCGTCAAGCGTGATGTCGATACCGCGGGCCAGACAATGTTCCTGCTCAACGTGGGCGAGCTGCTCGAGGACTATACCCGCGCCATGAGCGAAAACGAGCTCATCAACTCGCTGCTCGATGTGCCCGATAAGGCACAAAAAGTGGTCGGCGACACCGAGGTAAGCGTTGCCGCGACCGAGCTTGAGCCCGGCGATCTGGTCGCCGTGCGCACCGGCATGTCCATCTGCATTGACGGCGTGGTCGAACAGGGGAGCGCTATGGTCAACCAGGCGACCCTGACCGGCGAGCCGTTGGCCGTCGAGCGCAGCGCAGGCGACGACGTGTTCGCCGGAACTGTCGTGGAAGACGGCAGCATCTTGGTGCGCGTGCGCGCCAACACGGCGCAGACCAAGCTGCGCTCGATCGTCTCGCTCGTGCAGACGGCCGATTCGCTCAAGTCCGAGGGCCAGTCGCACATGGAAGACCTCGCCAACAAGATCGTCCCGTGGAACTTCCTGCTCGCGGGCCTGGTTGCGCTTACCACCCGCAGCCTCATCAAGACCTCGGCGGCACTGATGGTCGACTACTCGTGCGCACTCAAGCTCACGGGTTCCGTCGCCGTCATGACTGCCATGAGCGATGCTGCCAAGATGGGCGTCATGGTCAAGGGCGCCAAGTACTTTGAGTCGTTTGCCAAGGCCGACACCATTGTGTTTGATAAGACCGGCACGCTGACCGAGGCTCAGCCGCGCCTGGCTTGCGTGCTCACCACCGATGGCTGGAGCGAGGACGAGATCCTGCGCCTTTCTGCCTGCTTGGAGGAGCATTTCCCGCATCCGGTGGCGCGTGCCGTGGTCAACGCTGCTCACGAGCGCGGGCTCGAGCACCGCGAGCGTCACGCTGCTGTCGAGTACATCGTGGCGCACGGCATCGCTTCGTCCATCGAAGGGCGTCGCGCCATCATCGGTTCCGCTCACTTTGTGTTCGATGACGAGGGTGCACAGCTCGAATCCGACATCAAGGAGCGCATCGAGTCCCAGATGCAGGGCCTGTCGCCGCTGTATCTGGCGGTCGATGGCACCGTTGTGGGCGTGCTCGGTATCGAGGATCCGCTCAAACCTGGTGTGCGCGAGGCCATCGCCGACTTGCACGCGCTGGGCGTTAAGCACGTGGTCATGCTCACGGGCGATTCCGAGCGCACAGCCGCACGCATTGCGCGCGAGGCGGGAGTCGACGAGTTCAAGGCCGAACTGCTGCCTGAGGACAAGTACGCTTATGTGGAGCGCATTAAGAGCGAGGGGCGCCACGTTGCCATGGTGGGCGACGGCGTCAACGATTCGCCGGCGCTCGGTTTAGCCGACGTGGGCCTGGCGATGGGTGGCGGAAGCGACATCGCCAAGGAGGTCGCCGATATCATCCTGACCGATACGGATCTGGCCGCAATCGTGCGCCTGCGCCGCATGAGCCAGGGGCTTATTGACCGTCTGACGAGTTCGTATTCCAAGGTGATGCTCACCAACTCGGCGCTGTTGGCATTGGGTATTACCGGCATGATTACTCCGCAGGCGTCGTCACTGCTGCACAACGGCTCAACGATTGCCTACAGCCTGAGCAATGCGAAGGCATATCTGCGCTAGCAGACGTGTTCGCCCACGTGATATCGGCGGCCCCCGGCCGGCTTCGTTGCCGTCTGGGCGCAGGCCTTTTTAGGCAAGTGCAGCTTTGATAGCGGGGCTTTCTGCGAGCTGCTCGGCTGCCTTTTCGTCGGAGCTGTCGAGTGCTGCCAGACTGCGGTAGACCCACTCGTTGACCTGGGTGTTCTTGACGCCTGCGGTCTGCATAAGGGCGCCTACCTCGCGGATTGCTGCGAGCAGATCGGCTTTGGGACCCGCGAGCTCGACCTCGATGCCGTGGTAGGCGGCCACGCCGCGGTTCTCACTCACGTGGTCGATAAAGCCCTCGACGGTCTCAAGCTGCTGGGCGAGAGCTGCATCATCGTCAGCGTCCAGCGCAACAAGGGCGTTCGATACCGTGAGGGCGGGATGTCCGCAGGGGACAAAGCCTTCGATGACATCCATAGCTTCGGTAATGGTTGAGCCCAGGCCTGCGAGGGCATTGACGAGTTGCTGTTTGGTATCCATAACGGTCCTTTCGACGGGTCAATTTTGCTTGGCGAAAATATACGTGACGCGATCGGTAGCAAAAATGTGAAGTGCGGCGCACATTGGGGTCTTCACAGCTCGTGCATAGAACAGCTGTCCGCTTTCAGAACGTGGTAAGATAACACTCCACAAGCGGGGCTCGCCCTGCATGTTCCTTGAAAAGTCGACGGTTATCGGGTGTTTGCAGACCCGATACCATCCAGACTTTCCCAACATTCGGGGGCGACTGGTTTCGACACGATAGCTCTGAGAGAGGAAGCAAGCCGAGGTCTCCTCGCCTCGTTAAACAGGGGTACCGTCAAATTGAATTGACAACAACTCTTCTTTTGAGCCTATGGCTCTCGCTGCTTAGTTTATAGCGGCGCGTCAACCCGGTGATTTCCCCGACACCGGCGCGACGTCATGTTAGGGGAATGCTCCCGCGCACGTAATCGGTATGGCGCGGGCTAAGACCGAACCGGTTGGGATGTCGCGAGCGTGTCGCTGCGCGCAAAGCGTCCGAGACTAAACCAGCGACTGAGCTTGGAGATGCCAATCAGGGGGCTTTCGTGGACCGGAGTTCGATTCTCCGCGCCTCCACCATAAGTAACAGGCAGGTAGATACTTATATCTACCTGCCTTTTTATTTCTAGTCCGTATCGCGGAGAATCGAACTCTATGCAGGGCGCGAGCGTTAAGCAAACGCGGAGCGTTTGTAGCGAGCGGGCGAGGACGCCGGCAGGCGGCCGAAGCCGGTGCGTATTTGCGAAGCAAATACGCGGATTCTCCGCGCAATCTATCAGCCCAATATGGATGCGATGTTTATCGAATTTCAGCTGGCCTCGCCCAGCATCAACGGATCCCCCGTACCGCGGAGAATCGAACTCTGCTCCAAAACCCGCGCCCTCCATCCCAAAACTGGGTAGAAGAAGGCCAAAACGCAATCGCAGGAGGTCAATATGACTGCAGAAGATAAGGCAAAGAACGCCGGCAAGGTCGCGCTCGTCTTGGAGGGTGGTAGTTTTCGCGGGCAGTTTACCGCAGGCGTGCTCGACGTCCTCATGGAGGCCGGTGTCGAGATTCCGGCTGTCTACGGTGTGTCGGCCGGCGCCCTCAACGGCGTGAACTACAAGTCGCACCAGATCGGCCGTGCCAACCGCATCAACCTGGCTTTCTGCAACGACAACCGCTTCATGGGCGCCGCATCGTTTGCGTCCACGGGCTCCATTGTGGGCTACGACTTTATCTTCAACGATGTCCAGGACCGCCTGGACCCCTTTGACAACGAGACGTTCGATGCGAGCCCCATCGAGATGTACGCCGTCGCGACGGATATGCTCTTTGGAACCGCCACGTACCTCCCGGTCAAAAGCGCCGTACTTGACCTCGATGCCGTGCGCGCATCGACCTCGTTGCCGCTGGTGACGCCGCCGGTCGAGATTGACGGGCACAAATACGTCGATGGTGGCGTAGCCGATTCGGTCCCCATCGAGCACGTGCTGGAGGAGGCGGGCTTCGATCGCGCGGTTGTCATTGTCACGCAGGACCGCTCGTACGAGAAAAAGCCCTACGAGTTTATGCCCGCCGCGCGCGCCCGCTATGCCGACTACCCCTACCTGCTCGAGGCTATAGAGACGCGCCATGACCGTTACAACATCCAGCGCATGCACCTGTGGAAGTATGAGCGCGAGGGCCGTGCGTTGGTCGTCGCTCCGCAAAAGCCGGTCGAGGTCGGCCATGTCGAGCACGATCCGGCAAAGCTTTTGGACCTGTATATCCAGGGCCGTCAGGAGGCAAAGCGCCTGCTCGCGGAAATCCAAGAGTTCGTTGAGCGCTAGCGACGGCGAACCCTTAAAAAATGGCAACAGCTAAAGAGCTGGAAAAATCACGGCTCGTGGATGACATGTGCAGAAACTCTGGTCGGAGCCAAAATACCTGTTGACTCGGGCGACGAGCGGGGTAATATGGACGGGTTACTTGCAGAGCCCCGTGAATCTCTGTAACAACACGTACTGTACATGGAGGAGTCTAAGTGATTTCGAAATCGACTCACTACGCCAAGCAGGGCGAGGTCCAGCGCAACTGGGTTCTCGTCGACGCCGATGGTGCTGTCCTGGGCCGTCTTGCCACCCAGATCGCAATGATCCTGCGCGGTAAGAACAAGCCCCAGTTCACGCCCAACAGCGACTGCGGCGACTTCGTTGTCGTCATCAACGCCGATAAGGTCCAGCTTACCGGTAACAAGGCCGACACGAAGACCTATTATCGCCACAGCGGCTACAACGGCGGCCTCAAGGCTGAGAGCTTCCGCCAGGCTATGGAGAAGCACCCGGAGAAGGTCATCGAGCGCGCCGTTCGCGGTATGCTGCCCAAGACCACCCTCGGCCGTGCCCAGATGACCAAGCTTAAGGTCTACGCTGGTGCCGAGCATCCGCATGCTGCCCAGAACCCCACGAAGATTGAGCTGGAGGCTTAAAGATGGCTGAGAACACCGTTGTCTACCAGGGTACCGGCCGTCGTAAGAACGCCGTCGCCCGCGTCCGTCTCGTCCCCGGCACCGGCAAGGTGACCATCAACAAGCGTGACGCCGAGCAGTATTTCGGCCGTCATCAGCTCGTTGAGAACGCCCTTGCTCCCTTCAAGGTGACCGACACCGCCGGTCAGTTCGACGTTATCGCTCTGTGCGATGGCGGCGGCATCTCCGGTCAGTCCGGCGCTCTGCGCCTGGGCATCGCTCGCGCTCTTCTGAACGCTGGCGACTACCGTGCTGACCTCAAGAAGGCCGGTTTCCTTACGCGCGATGCTCGCGTGGTCGAGCGCAAGAAGTACGGCCTCAAGAAGGCCCGCCGCGCTCCCCAGTTCTCCAAGCGCTAAGGTTTTATCTCCTTTCGAGATACAATGTACAAGCGGGGCCTGCCGATTCCTCGGCGGGTCCCGCTTTTCTTTTTCGACTAGGGCGGGCGGTTGCATATCGCCTGCTAGGGAAGGAGCGATCCTATGCCCCAGAACATCTTCGGTACCGACGGCGTTCGTGGCGTCGCCAATGCCGACCTCTCGTGCGACCTCGCGTTTCGCCTGGGCCGCGCGGCGACCAAGTTTCTTGGTCCGGATATCTGCATTGGCCGTGACACGCGCCTTTCGGGCACCATGCTCGAGAGCGCTCTGACCGCCGGTATCATGGCCGAGGGCGGCCGTCCGCACTGCTGCGGCGTCATTCCCACGCCCGCCGTGGCGTTGCTCACTGTTCAAAACGAGCTCGATGGCGGCATCGTCATCTCTGCTTCGCATAATCCGCCGGAGTTCAACGGCATCAAGTTCTTTAGCCGCAAGGGTATGAAGCTTCCCGATGCTGTCGAGGAAGAGATCAGCGCCTGGGTCATGTCCGAGGAGGCCATGGCTGCCGATACGCTGCCGACTGGCGCCGGCGTGGGCCACATTATCAAGATGAAGGACGCTCGCAAGGCATACGTCGACCACGCCATCGATACGCTCGACGGCCTGAGGCTCGATGGCCTGGTCGTTGCCGTCGACTGCGGCCATGGCGCTTCTTGCCAAACCACGCCCGCCGCACTGCAGCGCCTGGGCGCCACGGTCCATGCCATCAACACCGATTACTGCGGCACTGACATTAACGTTGAGTGTGGCTCCACTCATCTTGAGCCCTTGCGCGAGCTCGTGCTGCGCACCCATGCTGACATCGGTCTGGCCCACGACGGCGACGCCGACCGCGTACTGTTCGTGGACAGCGAGGGCAATGAGATCGACGGTGACTACATCCTGGCTATCTGCGGCTCCGACCTCGCCGCTCGCGGCAAGCTCGCCAACTCCGAGATCGTCTCGACCGTCATGTGCAACCTGGGCTTCTCCATCGCTATGAAGGAGCAGGGCTTCGAGATGGTTCAGACCGCCGTGGGAGACCGCTACGTTCTGGAGCGCATGCTCGCGGACGGCGCCGTCATCGGCGGCGAGCAGTCCGGCCACATCATCTTCCTGGAGCACAACACCACCGGTGACGGCCTGGTGACGGCTCTGCAGCTGCTGGCCGTGCTCAAGCGCACCGGTCGCACCCTCACCGATCTTGCCGGCATCATGAAGAAGTACCCGCAGGTACTCGTCAACGTGCATTCCGACAACAAGGTTGGTCTGGACGATTGTCAGCCCATCTGGGATGCCGTCGCTGCTGCCGAGAAGGAGCTTGACGGCCGCGGCCGCATTCTGGTGCGCCCGAGCGGTACCGAGCCGCTGGTCCGCGTGATGGCCGAGGCCGAGACGCACGAGCTGACTCAGCGCGTTGTCGACGACATCGTCGAGGTTGTCAAGCGCGAACTTCCCTAATGGTCAAAAACCGGTGCCAAGTGGTAAACTGTTAAGGTTATTTTGATTGATTGGTATGTCCGAGGGGGAGCATGTTCACTAAAGTCCTAAGGTCTTTTGGTATGCGTGGTCGAGTCCTTACGCTGGATGCTCCCATCTCGGGCGACGTCATTCCGCTTTCCGAGGTAAACGACCAGACGTTTGCCACCGGCCTTTTGGGCCAGGGCGTGGCGATTCGGCCCACCGGAACGCGTGTGATTGCACCGGCTGATGCCAAGGTCGAGGCCATTTTTCCCACGGGACACGCCGTTGCGCTTAACACGGTCGATGGCTTGGACGTGCTCATCCACGTTGGTTTGGATACCGTTCAGCTCGAGGGCAAGCACTTTACCGTACATGCGCAAGTGGGTGACATCGTCCATAAGGGCGACGTGCTCATTGAGTTCGATCGCGAGGCAATTGCTGCCGAGGGCTACGATGTGACGGTTCCCATCTTGGTGTGCAACTCCGTTGAGTTCTCGAGCATCAAGGGCTCCGTTGGCGTGCATGTCGAAGAGATGGATCAACTCATCGTTGCTCGCGAGCGCTAGCAAGTGCACGTGGCCATTAGCCTACAATTCAAACACGTTTACGGAGGGCGCCCTTGAAAGAGGGCGCCCTCCGTGGCAAGATGGGATTTGTCCGAAGCTAAAAGGCTTTGGGTCACCGTGGACGGGCAGGGGCCTCGACGCGGTTAGACACGAGACACATACATTACGCGACCTCGCCCTGGTGGCCGCACACGTTGGTTGCGGCCGACGCGGGCCGCGGGCAAGTGCTTGTAAGGGAGCCTTGCCTCTCTTGTACGAGAAAGGACGCGTAATGAAGATCATTAAAGCTAAAGACTACGAGGATATGAGCCGCAAGGCCGCTAATATCATCTCGGCCCAGGTTATCCTCAAGCCCGACTGTGTGCTGGGCCTTGCCACCGGCTCCACACCGATCGGTGCCTACAAGCAGCTCGCTGCTTGGTACGAGAAGGGCGACGTCGACTTTGCCGAGGTCAGCACCTATAACCTGGACGAGTATCGCGGCCTTTCGCACGACGATCCCCAGAGCTATCACTACTTCATGCGTGAGAACTTCTTCGATCACATCAACATCGACCTGAACAACACGCATGTGCCCGACGGTTCCAACCCCGACGCCGCCGCTGCCTGCTCTGAGTACGACAAGATCGTCGCCGAGGCCGGTTACCCGGATCTGCAGCTGCTCGGTATTGGCAACAACGGCCACATCGGCTTCAACGAGCCCGATGACCACTTCTCCAAGGGTACGCACTGCGTCGACCTCACCGAGAGCACCATTCAGGCCAACAGCCGCCTGTTCGACAGCATCGACGATGTTCCCCGTCAGGCCTACACCATGGGTACCCAGACCATCATGTATGCCCGCATGATCCTGGTCGTCGCCAACGGCGAGGCCAAGGCTCAGGCCGTGCATGACATGTGCTATGGCCCGGTTACGCCCGAGTGCCCGGCTTCGATCCTGCAGCTGCACACCAACTGCGTTGTCGTTGCCGACGAGGCCGCCCTTTCGCTTTGCGAGTAGCGCGAATCCTGCAGCTCGACATAGCCTTGCCTGAGGCCTCCGCTTTGCGGGGGCCTTTTTGCTATCCCTTTTTGCCCACTTGACCAAAAACTTGCCGCAAGCTTGACGAATGCCGGATGTCCAACAGCTTGATTCATTCTATACCAGATTCTATGCAAAAATGCCACTAGAAGGTCGTAGACGGTAGCGGGTGCTAGGCGAGTTGAATGACATGGCTTAACCTTGTTCATCTGCGTTACACTGCCGCTTAGATGGGACAAGCTGACAAGCTCATTTACCTGCTTAAAGACCGATTAGTCGGGGGATTAATAACAATCGGCCCTCGCTGTACAAAAACTTGCCGCTTGCGTACCAAAAGACAACCTAAAACACAAGGTCGCTCTATTCATAGCGCGGCTTGTATGGTCTTGCGGCTACAGTGTCCATACGGTCGAGTTGAGGAGCGGGCATGGTAAACGATTTGAGCGGTATAGACGACCTCGAGCTGATGCCGTTAGGCGGAGGCTATATGGTGCGACGCGAACGCTTGATGAATGAGCTTATCGCCAAGGGCCGAAAGGCCGGCATCGTGGTTCTTTATGCGCCCGACGGGTTTGGGAAGACCTCGGTGCTGCTGCAGTACACCCATGAGGTTAAATGCGACCCGACGCGAGGCCCCGTGCGGATTATCGAGGCCGATCGCGCCATTGGGCGCGAGGTGTTTATGCAGCTCGAGGTGGTTACCGAAGAACTCAAAGACAAACCGCATTCCCTTATCGCGATTGATAATGTGCCAAACCTCGATCAGCACGATACCGAAGACCTCATCGACAGGATTCGCGGCCTGCGCGCTATGGGGGTAGGGGTCTTTATCTCCTGCCGTCCTTCAAATCGTCAGCTGATTCATGGGCTGGGCGATTCGGTTAAGATTAATGCGCAGATGCTCAAGGTACATGCCTATGAGTATTCGGCGTGGGCATCGGCGTTTTCGATCAGCACATCGCTCGACTTTTATCAGCTCACGCAGGGCGTGCCCGAGCTCGTTTCGGCATTGCAGACGGGTCTGTATGGCCAAGGCGACGTAGCCGGTCTGCTCGAAAACGAGATTGTCAACGTATATGGCGCGGCACTTGTCGATCTAGCTTCGCTCGACAATAATGCGTTGTTTTGCGTGGCATGTCTCATGGTTTTGATGGGCGAGGGCAATATCGCAGAACTCGAGGCCTGTGGGGTGAGGCTGTCGATGGTCGACCAGTCCTACTTTGTACGCGACTACCCGATCTTTGGCATGGACCCCGCCGAGCGGAGTTTTACGTGTCTGGGCACGGAGGATAACGGACGCTTGCGCTTGCGTAAGTTGGTGGCCGAGGTTCGCCCCGAACTTGTTCCGAGGGCGGCCCGGATTTTGCTTAAGGCGGGCCGATGCGATGCGGCGATGGACTTGGCGGACGCCTTTTTGGACCGTGAGGCGGTCCTTGAACTTGCTGGGCAGTATGGGGTCGATCTTGCTCTGACGGGCCACGGGGCTGATATCTGCCGAGCAGCGCTGGGCACGATCGATGCCGACGATCCGGCTCCAGAGCCAACGCCTGCCGAGGCGCTTGGCGTATATCTGGCAGCGGTCAGCGTGTCCAATACAAAGCTCGCTCGCTATATGGCATCGGTTATCGAGCGCGGGGGTGAACGGGCGGCCTGCGAAATAGACCCTGTTTCATGGAGGGTGGCCCAGACACTGACGGCTGTTTGCTATGGGGACAACGGGCTTGGGCTTCCTGCGAACCTGGCCGTGCCAGAAATCGAGACATCCCATACCGCACTCGATATGTTGTCTGCGCATATCGAGGTCAAGCGATGCCTGACCGAGCGGGGAGATGACGGCGGCGTCCTACAGCAGCTCAAAACGAGCAAAGCCTACGACTGCGAGCTCGACATCGCGGGGATTGTTATACGGGCCGATAGCCTGCTGGTGGAGCTCTTTGACGGGTCGTTTGCGGGAACCGACGAGCGCGACGACGAAATGACGGTGGTGCGGGAGGCGCTCGACGTACGTGGGCTTAAGGCGATGGCTATCTGGGTGCGCATGGTGTTGGCGGCACGGCGGCTCCTTTCCGGCTTGCCGGTAACCGACGACGCGGCGTTCAACGAGCTCGATCGTTTTGCCGTGCGCATGCGCGACAACCAGATTCAGCTGTTTGGCCTGTTGCTAGAAGGCTGGCAGTCGCTGGCAGAGGGACGGCCGGTTAATGCGAAGTTCCGTGCGGTCCAAGTGCTCAAACTTGCCGAGGAGTCGATTGCGTACATGCGCGATAACGCATTGCTGCTGGAGCGCGCGGCATATCTGCGTAACACCTCGATGGTTTCGGTGCGCGAGGAAGCGGAGTTGCTCGATATAAGCCAGACGCAGGTTGGTGGCGCAGAAGCCTGGATGGTGGCGCTGCATTTGGCCTGTGCGGGCCGAGACAGCGATCTTGCGGCCTGGATGTCCATGAATCGTGCGGGGATTCTAGAGCCATCGTATCGGCTCTTTGCGCGCCTTGCCATGCATTGTCTGGGCGAGCCGGCGGCCAGGATACGTAAGAAGCTTCCCGTGCGCGAGTTGTCGCGGTACTCGCTGCGCGACGATTTGGAAGGGGAGGGCGAGCGCCTATTCCAGGCCGGCGAGGTTGAAGCCGTTGATACCATCGATCATATCGAGATTCGCATGTTTGGTGCGTTTCGCGCCGAGCGCGACGGGTTTCCCATCACGGACAAAATGTGGCGCCGCAAGAAGGCAGCGACACTTGCCGAGCGGCTTGCGCTGGGCATGGATGCGCTCGTCGATCGTGAGACCCTGGCCATGGAGCTGTGGCCCCATGCCGAGTTCAATAGCGCCCGCAACAACCTGTACTCGACGATATCGCGCTTGCGGTCGGCTTTGGGACCGACGCCGGATGGCAAGTCGTGTGTGCTCATCCAAAATGAATGCATTGGACTCAATGGCGACTACGTCAAGACCGATGTACGGCTGTTTGACCAGATAAGCCGCGAGGTTTTGGGAAATCGCACGGGTGCGCGCGGGCCCCATTTAGTTGAACTGTGCCTTAAGATTGAGCAGCTTTATGCCGGACCGCTGTATGTTCCCAATGGCTGTAATCCCACCTACTTTTTGCGCATGCGACGCATTATGCAGTCAAAGTACATCGATTGCATGATTAAGGGGGCAAATGCCGCTCTAGAAGAAAACGATCTGCAGTCGGCGATTTGGCTGGCGGAGTCGGGGCTTCGGCAGGAAACGGCGCGCGAGGATATGGTGCGCTGCGCCATGCGCGTCTACAGTGCGGCGGGGCGGCGGCGCGATATCGTCGAGCTATACAGCGGGCATATGCACCATCTGAGGGAGCAGGTCAATGGCGTGCCCGAGCCCGAGACACGGCGTCTATACGAGCGCTTGGTGGAGGGGCGGCTCAATCGCGTGCTGGTCGAACGATAAAAAACGGGCGCCCGAAGTACTTGGGCACCCGTAAGCTTGCTATGTGTCGGCTCGCCGGTCATTGGCTCTTAGACGAGCTTGATCTTCTCGATGTCCTTGCGCGAGGACTCGCGATACAGCGAGAACTTGCGGCCGATAACCTGGACGACCTCGGCATGGCAGCGGTCGGCGAGCTCTTCGGCGGCCTCGCGGGCGGAAAGGCTGGAACCATCGAGTACGGAGCACTTAACGAGCTCGTGCTTCTCCAGGTAGGCGACCGTCTGCTCGACGGTGCCCTCGTTGATGTCGGACTTGCCGATGATGATGGCGGGGTTGAGGTGATGGGCCATGCTGCGAAGCTGCTTGACCTGGGCTCCTGTCAGTGCCATGGGTTCTCGCTTTCTATGTTATGGGGCGCCCTACGATGGGGCCTTAATCTACGTGAGCTGTCCCACGATAGCGCAGGAACGGCGCGGTGTGGGGCGTGTTTGCCCAGTTCAAAAAGAATGCGGATGCCGAGCGGGAGAACAGCGCGGGTTACAGGCGGACGTGTACGGCGGCCGAAAGCGGTCTATGGACGGACCGAAGAGACCGGCTCCCATGCAATAAACGCCCAACGGACCTTGCGGACGTGGTCGAGCATGTAGCGCCCCTGCGGCACGCCCTTGGACCCTGGCTCGCCGGCATGGGGATTCTCAATCATATGCTGAGCGACGTAGTCGCGCAGACGGTCAATCTTATCCTCGTTACCGTGCTCGAGCATGCGGGAGAAGTCCGCCACGCCCGCCTCAAGGCTATCGAAGGTATCGCGACGAGGCGATTCAAAGTACGTAACCTGCGGCAGGGCACCCATCTGAATGAGGATATTGAAGGCATACACAAAGCCATTACTGCAGGTAACCGAGGCACCGATGGCGTTCATCAGGTGCAGGTCATAGCGCGGGCTGGAGTTGGCGACCATCGTGACGGCACAACGCCGACGAGCCGTTCGATCAAGCTTGGCAAGCGCGCCTTTTAGGTTGGTCGTGGTGACAGAGCGACTGGCAAAGGCAACATCTACCGCTTTCGCGACCGGTCCAACCAAGTCCCAGTCATCATCCCAAGCAAGCTCAAGCGGTGTAATGCGATCCTCGAGCCCATAGTACTCAATGCCAGCATCAAGCGTGCCCAACATAGCAGGGGAAAAGTCAGCAGCAATCACAGGATGTCCGTCCTGCGCAAGCGGAATAGCAATCGACCCAGCCCCACACCCCATATCAAGCACCGACTCACCAGGCTCAAGCGCTAACAGCTTCATAAAATCCCGAGCATACGGAGCAGTCTCAAGCGGCCGAAAATGCCGAGCCCGCTTATCCCACTCAAAAGAATCATCAGCCCGTCGCCGACCAGCCTGCAAGCGCATCCATTCGCCATTCCAATCAGCAGAAAGCAGCTCAGAGCGAGCATCCCCATCAACCACGGGCCAACCTCCTAGCAACAAAAAAGCGACTCCTCCCAAAAGAAGAGCCGCAACCAGCATATATCAGAAAGAACCGATCCAACGCCAAACCGTCGCATCGACCATGTAGTGCAGGAGCGAAGCAACTGCAACCGGGATAGAACTCAACCGAGGTCCCGTTATGCGGGAGCCCCGGGGGAGGGCAAATATATAAGGTCGATCGCGAGTTCCGCACGAGCCGGAGAGCACTTAATGTGCTCTCCGTGCGAGTCAGGACTGTCCGAGCAGGCGACCTTATATATTTGCCCTCCCCCGGGGCTCCTCGCCCGAACCCCTCAGCTAGTTCTTCAGCGAGTTCAGCGGTGCCGGGAAGCGTCCACCACGGTGGGCAAGCACGGTGCCGGCGTTGGGGTTCACCGGCATGATGGGCGCACGGCCGAACAGGCCGCCGTACTCAACGCAGTCGCCCACGCCCTTGCCGATGGCGGGAATCACGCGGACGGCCGTGGTCTTGTTGTTGATGACGCCGATAGCCATCTCGTCGGCGATGATGCCGGCGATGGTCTCGACCGGGGTGTCGCCGGGGATGGCGATCATGTCCAGGCCGACGGAGCACACGCAGGTCATGGCCTCGAGCTTCTCGAGCGAAAGCGCGCCGGCCTCGACGGCGGCGATCATGCCGGCATCCTCGGACACGGGGATAAAGGCGCCGGAGAGACCACCCACGCTGGAGCTGGCCATGACGCCGCCCTTCTTGACGGCATCGTTGAGCATGGCGAGCGCGCAGGTCGTGCCCGGGCCACCGCAGGTGCCAACACCGATGATCTCGAGGATGCGGGCAACGGAGTCGCCGATGGCAGGCGTGGGAGCCAGCGACAGGTCGACAATGCCCTTCTCGACACCCAGGCGATGGGCGGCCTCGCGGCTCATGAGCTCCCCGGCGCGGGTGATCTTAAAGGCGGTCTGCTTAATCTTTTCGGCGACTTCCATCATCGATGCGGAATCGGGCAGCGTCTCCAGGGCTGCGGCCATAACGCCGGGGCCCGAAACGCCTACGTTGATGACGGCGTCGGCCTCGCCACCGCCGTGGACGGCGCCCGCCATAAACGGGGAGTCCTCGACCATATTGGCAAAGCAGACAAACTTGGAAGCGGCGACGGAGTCCTGGTCGGCCGTGAGCTTAGCGGCGTCGATGATGGTCTGCGCAGCCATGAGTACGGCGTCCATGTTGATGCCGGCACGCAGACTGGCGACGTTGACGCTGGAGCAGACGCGGCTCGTGGTGGCGAGCGCCTGCGGGATGGACTGGATGACGCGGCGGTCGGCGTCGCCGATGCCCTTCTGAACGAGTGCGGAGAAGCCACCCAGGTAATCGATGCCGAGCGTCTCGGCCGCGCGGTCGAGGGCATGCGCGATGGGGGTGAGGTCCTCATCCTTGCAGCACGCGGCGATCTGCGCCACCGGGGTGACGGAGACGCGCTTGTTGACGATGGGGATACCGTACTCGCGCTCGAGGTTCTCGGCGGTCTCGACCAGGTGCTCAGCCGTGTGCGTCACGTGGTCGTAGATCTTCGTGCACATGCGGTCGAGGTTCTCGTCGCCGCAACCCATGAGCGAAACACCCATGGTGATGGTCCTGATGTCGAGGTTCTGCTCCTCAACCATGCCGCGGGTTTCCGCGATTTCTGCGGGCGTGATCGCCATCCTTGCGCTCCTATCTGCCAAAACGAGCATAGTCTTATCTATTCTAACGTGCCGCACGTGCCAAGTGGCGCGTGCGGCACGTTTTGGTGCTCGGTTGTTTCCGTTGTGTTACTGCCCAAAGACCTCTTCGGCGATGCGCGCGCTCTCGGCGGCGTCCTTGGCGTAGTAGTCCGCGCCGATCTGCTTGGCGTATTCGGGGGTGAGCACGGCGCCGCCCACGATGATCTTGACGCCTGGGACCTCGGCATGAAGTAGCTTGATGGTCTCCTCCATGGCGACGACCGTGGTGGTCATAAGCGCCGAAAGGCCGACAAGCTTGATGTCGCGCTCCTGTACGGTCCTGAGCACCTCCTGCGGATCGACGTCGCGACCCAGATCAAAGACGGTATAGCCGTAGTTATCGAGCAGCATCTTAACGATGTTCTTACCGATATCGTGGATGTCACCTTTAACGGTGGCCACGCAGATCTTACCCTTGTCGGCAATCTCGCCGGCGGGCATCAGGCGCTTGATGGTGTCGAAGCCCACGCGTGCGGCTTCGGCCGAGGCCATGAGCTGCGGCAAGAAGAACTTGCCCTGGTCAAAGAGGACGCCAACCTCGTCGAGGGCGGGGATAAAGTGGTTGTTGATGAGGTCCATGGCGTCGTGATCTGCCAGCAGACGCTCGGTCTCGGCCGCGATTTCGCCCTTGCGGCCCGAGACGACCATGTGGCGGATGGGGTCGTCGTTGCCGTCGGTGCCAGCAGCGGGCACAGTGTCGGTCGATACTGCCTGAGCCGCCGCCGGGTTCGCGGCGATCTTGTACGGATCGGTCCAGCCGGCGTAGCGCTCGATGTATCCGGTCGAGCCCTCGTCCTCAACGCTCAGGACGCGATAGCTGTAGACGGTATCCATAAAGCGCTTGGAACCCGGGTTCATGATGGGGGCATCCAGACCTGCACCAAAGGCGGCGGCCAAAAAGACCGAGCCCAGCAGCGGCCGCGCGGGCAGGCCAAAGCTGATGTTCGATACGCCGAGTGCGCACTTGACGCCCAGGCGCTCCTTGCACAGAGACATGGCACGTAGAATCTGCTCAGCCTGGCGCTGGTTGGTCGAGGCGGTCATGACCAGGCAGTCGATGAGGATGCGGTCCGGGCCGATGCCGTAATGGGCGGCCTCGGCCACGATGCGCTCGGCGATGGCGAAGCGGGCCTCGGCGGTATCGGGGATGCCGCCCTCGTCGAGCGTAAGGCCGACGACGTTGGTGCCGTAGTGGGCCACCAGTGGAAAGATCTCATCCATGATCTGTTGTTTGCCATTGACCGAGTTGATGATGGGCTTGCCGGCGTAGCGGCGCACGGCGGCCTCGACGGCTGCGGGGTCGGTGGAGTCGATCTGCAGCGGCAGCAGCGTGGAGCCCTGGAGCTGCTCGGTCGCCTGCTGGATGACCTTGACCTCGTCGATCTCGGGCAGGCCCACGTTGACGTCCAGGATGTCGGCGCCCTGCTCCTGCTGGCTGAGGCCCTGGCTCACGACGTAGTCCAGGTCGCCGTCGCGTAGGGCCTGCTGCAGGCGCTTTTTGCCGGTGGGGTTGATGCGCTCGCCGATGACGGCGATCTTATGGCCGTCACAGGGGAGGTCCACGACCGTCTGGGCGCTCGTGACCGACATGCTGGGCTTGCGGTGACGCGGGCTGGGTGTGTGGTTGTCGATGAGGGTGCGAAGTGCCGCCATATGCGTGGGCGTGGTACCGCAGCATCCGCCGACGACGCTCACGCCGTCGGCGATCATGCCGGCGACGGCCTCGGCGTACTCGGGTGCCTGGATATCAAAGACGGTATTGCCGTCATCGTCAACGTGGGGCAGTCCCGCATTGGCCTGCACCATAACGGGCTTGTCGGTGACGGTGAGCATACGCGCAGCGAGTCCTCGGAGCTCGGCCGGGCCCTGGCTGCAGTTGATGCCCAGGACGTCGGCACCGATGGCGTCGAGGGTGATGGCGGCGACCTCGGGGCTCGTGCCCAAGAAGGTGCGACCGTCTTCCTCAAAGGTCATGGTGGCAAAGACGGGCAGGTCGGAGTTCTCGCGACAGGCGAGGACGGCGGCCTTGATCTCGGCAAGGTCGGTCATGGTCTCGATAATAAAGAGGTCGACGCCCGCGGCGACGCCGGCGCGCACCTCCTCGGCAAAGAGGTCATAGGCCTCGTCAAAGCTGAGGGTACCCAAGGGGCGCAGCAGGGCGCCGATGGGGCCGATATCGCCGGCAACGTAGCGGGCGCCGGCCTCGCGGGCGCAGGTGACTGCCGCGGCAAAGACGTCTGCCACGGTGGCGGCGCCGTCGAGCTTGTGGGCGTTGGCGCCAAAGGTGTTGGCGGTGATCACGTCACAGC
Source organism: uncultured Collinsella sp. (assembly GCA_900541175.1). Lineage (GTDB taxonomy): Bacteria > Actinomycetota > Coriobacteriia > Coriobacteriales > Coriobacteriaceae > Collinsella. The sequence goes on along the minus strand of UQIT01000002.1, from coordinate 31,917 downwards.
CGGCCTCGACGTACTGACGCTGGATATCGGTGATGACCTGGGGCTCCTCAAAGTTGAGCAGTTCGGGCAGGGCGCCTGCCTTCATGCCAGCCGCCTGCAACATGGTGCCCATGCCGCCGTCGAACAGCAGGTGTCCCGTGCCCTCGATGGCGGCACGCAGGCGGTCATCCTTAATGTGCAGGTCGTCGATCGTGCGCGTCTTGTATACAGCGCCATTGCGGCGTGCGGCATCAACGGGCGCCGCCAGCGCGGCGCCGTCCAGATCATGAGTGATAAGCGGAGTAAGCATCGATGGCTCCTAATGGCTGGAATAGCAGGTGGTGTGGGCGGCGCGGAAGCGGCAGTGCTCGCGCATGCGGCAGATATTGCAGGTGGGGCGGCTCTGGGCGTCGTGGACTTCGCCGTCGAACAGACCAATCACAGCGGTCACGCTCTTGGTGGGCATGAGCAGGCTGGTGGGGGTGACGGTAAGTCCAATGAGGCGCGTGGCATTGAGTGCATCCACGATCGAGCGCTGGGCAGAGAGCGGGCAGTCGCCATAGCCGGGACTGAAGCGCCAGTTGCCGGCGAGCCCGTGTGCAGCGGCCGCAGCCTTGACCTGCTGGTCCATCTGCTCGACGGCGGCTTCTACATAGGCAGAGCATGCGGCGTCGAGCACGGCGCCTTCCAGGGGTTGCTGGGTTCCGGTGGTTCGCAGACGGCGTTCGGCAGACATCCCGAGGGTACATGCCATGAGCGCCGCCAAGCGGGCGTCCTTAAGGTGGCGATAGATATCACGACCCCGCAGCTCAACATTGGTGCCAACCAAGCGGATGCAGGGTTCGCCCTGCTCGTCAACGCCCGTGGCATCGACGGCAAACACGCGTCGCACGCCGCGGGGCTCGATATCCAGCTCTAGGCGCTCGACCACAAGCTCAATTCGTCGTGACAGCTCGGGCTCAATCTGCTGGCCGCCGTAGCCCAGATACCGCAGCATCTCGGCACGGTCGACACGAGGGCGGTGGGCGGCGTCGATACGGTAAAGCGCCGGCGACGCAAGGTCGGCCGGCACTTCAACAACGGTTGTATCGACGTGCGGTTTTTCCATTACCCCAGGCGCTCCATAATGGTCGCGGCGATTGCAGGACGGTTCATAGTGTACAGGTGCAGACCGTCGGCACCGTGCTCCTTAAGGTCGCAAAGCTGACGAGCAGCATAATCTACACCGGCTGCCTGCAGGCTCTCGGGGTCGTTCTCGTACTTGGCGAGGATCTTGATGACGGGGGAGGGCAGCGACGCGCCGCACATAAAGACCATGCGGCTGATCTGCGACTTGCCCATAAACGGCATGATGCCCGCGGTAATGGGCACGGTGATGCCGGCCTTGTCGGCAAGCTCGCGGAAGCGATAGAAGCACTCGTTATCAAAGAAGAGCTGTGTCACAAAGAAGCTTGCGCCGGCATCTTGCTTTTGCTTGAGGTGCTCGACCGAGACGTTGAGGTCCTCGCAGGCAATGTGGCCCTCGGGGTAGGCTGCGGCGCCCACACAAAAGCCGGCGTCAACGAGCTCGGGGATGAGGTCGCGGGCGTAGGCGTAGTCCGAGGCGAGCTTGTCGTCCTCAGTCGCGCCAGCGGGAAGATCACCACGCAGGGCCAGGATGTTTTCAACGCCGGCGGTGCGATACTCGTCAATCTTGGCGGCGATGTCGGCGTGGGTGCGGCCCACGCAGGTGAGATGCGCCACTGAGGGTGTATCGAATTCGCTCGTAATCATATGCGCGATGGGGGCGGTGGTGGCACCGTTACCCGAGCCGCCGGCCGAGCAGGTGACCGAGACAAAGCTCGGTGAAAGCTTGCACAGATTGCCTGCCACTTCGCGAGCCGTGTCGAGGGTTAGCTCGCCCTTGGGCGGGAACATCTCAAACGAAACGGGTGCGGTGCCCTGGGATGCTGCCTGCTTAAAAACCTCGTCGACGCGCATATCGTGCTCCTTTAGATGCCTGGGTGCGATGTTTTGTTGCAAGGATTCTACAGCACCACTGCGCTAAGGTGGAGTTTCTCTCGCTATTTGGGGATACCAATCGAAAATGCTTCGCTATCGGCATTTCCTATAACAGGGTAGTCAATCTAAGATGGGGCTATATTGAATGGTATTTGATGCGAAATACCAGTTAAGAAAGCCCCGCCCCAAATTGACTACCCTTAAACTATGGGGAGAGGTCTGCAATTTATACAGTTGATTGGCTGTTGAGGGTGGCAACGCCGCCTCGATAGGGTAACCTCATTGATTGGTTTCGTGACAGCAACATAACGGTAATGTCGCGGAAACACGACGAGCCTAATCTATGACTCGTTCGTTAGTAATCAACACCGCTTCTCACGCGGTGCCGATACGAAGGGAGTTCCGTATGGCCGATCTTACTGACCGCTTCGGGACCATGGTGTTCTCTGAGGAAGTCATGAAGGACTACCTCCCCAAGGACATTTGGAAGCGCCTTGCTGCGACCCTCGAGGACGGTGAGCCGCTCGACCTGGATGTGGCCAACGCCGTTGCCCACGCCATGAAGGTCTGGGCCATCTCCAAGGGCGCGACGCACTACGCGCACTGGTTCCAGCCGCTTTCGGGCATTACTTCCGAGAAGCACGACAGCTTCCTCGAGCCCAACCACGACGGCACCGCCATTACCAAGTTTACGGGCAAGAACCTCATCCAGGGCGAGCCCGATGCCTCCAGCTTCCCCAACGGCGGCCTGCGTGCCACCTTCGAGGCCCGTGGCTACACCGCCTGGGATCCCACCAGCCCCGCTTTTATCAAGGACGATGTCCTGTGCATCCCCACGGCTTTCTGCTCCTACACGGGCGAGGCCCTGGACAAGAAGACCCCGCTGCTGCGCTCCATGACGGCGCTCTCGCGTGAGTCCAAGCGCGTTTTGGCGCTGTTTGGTAAGACCCCCAAGAAGGTCGTTCCTTCCGTGGGCGATGAGCAGGAGTACTTCCTGATCAAGAAGGACGCTTACCGCAAGCGCAGGGACCTGGTCATCACCGGCCGCACCCTCTTTGGTGCTGCTCCCTGCAAGGGCCAGGAGCTCGAGGAGCACTACTTTGGCGCTATCCGCCCCACCGTCTCGGCCTATATGAAGGACCTGGACGATGAACTGTGGGCGCTTGGCATTCCCGCCAAGACCAAGCACAACGAGGTTGCTCCCTGCCAGCATGAGCTCGCCCCCGTCTATGGCGAGGTCAACGAGGCCATCGACCAGAATCTGGTCATGATGGAGAAGATGAAGCTCATCGCCTCCCGCCACGACTTGGTCTGCCTGCTGCACGAGAAGCCCTTCGAGGGCATCAACGGTTCGGGCAAGCACAACAACTGGTCGCTTGGCACCGAGTCCGAGAACCTGCTCGACCCGGGCGACACTCCGCTCGACAACCTACAGTTCATCGTCTTCCTCACCGCGGTGATCGAGGCCGTCGATAACTATCAGGAGCTCCTGCGTGCCTCCGTTGCCTCGGCCGGCAACGACCATCGTCTGGGCGCCAACGAGGCTCCTCCGGCGATTATGTCCATCTTCCTGGGCGACCAGCTTACCGAGGTCGTCGAGAAGATCATCGATGGCAAGGCTTCCGTCCATGCCACGCGCGGCGTGCTCGACCTGGGCGCCGATACCCTGCCCAAGTTGATGCAGGACAACACCGACCGCAACCGCACCTCCCCGTTCGCCTTTACCGGCAACAAGTTCGAGTTCCGTGCCTGCGGCTCCGAGCAGAACGTCTCCGACTCCAACCTGGTGCTCGATGCCGCCGTGGCCAAGTCGCTCAAGTCCTTCGCCGACGCACTCGAGGGTACGCCCGAGGATAAGTTCCAGGACGCCGCGCTCGAGTACTGCAAGAAGGTGCTGACCGATCACCAGCGCATCCTGTTCTCCGGCGACGGTTACTCCGACGAGTGGCCCGTCGAGGCCGAGAAGCGCGGCCTTGCCAACAACAAGACCACGGCCGACGCCCTGCCCGCCTTTGTTTCCGATAAGGCCATTGCGCTCTTTGAGGAGACGGGTGTCCTGACCAAGGCCGAGGCCCAGTGCCGTTACGACTGCAAGCTCGAGAAGTACAACAAGCTCATGAACATCGAGGCTACCACGATGGTTCGCGAGGCGCGTCGTACCTATCGCCCGGTCATTACCGCCTACGCCACCAAGGTCGCGAAGGGCCTTGAGACTATTCGTGCCGCCGGTGCTGAGGCCGCCATGCAGTGCGAGCAGAACACGCTCAACAAGCTCTGCAACGGCATCACCGCCATCAACGACTCCATCAAGGCGCTCGACGCCGTGCATCAGAAGGCCGAGGCCCTCGATGGCCAGGAGCAGGCCAATGTGTACGCACACGAGGTCGTTCCCGCTATGGATACGCTGCGCGCCGCCGTGGATGCCATGGAGGAGATCGTGGCCGCCGACTACTGGCCGGTCCCGACTTACGACGACATCCTGTTCTACGTGTAGAGCGTAACTGACATATCGTCACGGTATTGAGCCGGGGTCCGCATCATGCGGGCCCCGGTTTTTGTTTGCGAAGGACGCTTTGGAGTCCGTTTTGCAACTGATTCGCCCACGTAATAAGGGGTCGTGGGCAAAAAACGTCAAATATGAGTACTGTCACAAGTCCCGTAGCATTATCTTTTTACAAAATATGCAGTATTACGCAACATATGTCCAAGTACTTAGCTGATAAACGTCTGCAATTCTTCCGCCGTAGGACGCCTGACGTCTAAATCGTCTTCTGAAGGCATGAAATTGCTGTTACTAAAATGGTAACAGTACTCATATTTGCTATTTTTTGCCCACAGGCCTTGCGATGATGCCGGGATTCGCACCCTGTCGGGTTCGAATCCCGGCGCATGGGTAGCAAAAAGCCCGCTACCGAATTGGTAGCGGGCTTCTCAGATTCTGTGGTGCCCCCAGCGGGATTCGAACCCGCGATATCCACCTTGAAAGGGTGGCGTCCTTGGCCGCTAGACGATGGGGACAGCGGGAAAGAGTATAGCAGACTTTTTTGCCGGCGCGTATATCGTTGGCAAACTGGAAAACCACCACAAAGGAGTAGGCTTCTATTCCGATTTTCAAATATCTCAATCTGTAACATCTGGGCGGGCAAATCGGCTCTATGTGTTACAGATCGAGACAGACGGCAGACGTCGGGACGAACATCTCATTCTGTAACAGTAAGACGACTTTTAACGGTCTAGATGTTACAGATCGAGACAAACCGCTGGGACGGGGCAAAACCACCACAAAGGTGCCTGTCCCCTTTGTGGTGGTTAGGTGCTAGGGGAGGAGCTTCATGGCGGCGTCGTGGGCGGCGTGCTCGTAGGTGTCGTCGAGGGGCTTGAGCGGAAGCAGGGCTGTGGCCTGTGCATCGCCGCGGCGCTCGAGGGCGTGGGCGATGAGCCAGTCGGCAAGCTCGGGGTTCTTGGGCAGCGCCGGTCCGTGTAGGTACGTGCCGATGACGCCCTTGTAGATGATGCCCTCAAAGCCATCGTCGCCGTTGTTGCCGGTGCCCGCAACGACGGACGTTCCGAGCGGCGTGGCCTCTGTATCGAGCAGGGTGCGGCCGCCGTGGTTCTCGAATCCCACAAAGGGCTCAGACGCCAGGTCGGTCTTGACGGCGACGTTGCCGATCAGACGGTCGGAGCCGCGCACAGTCTCGGCGGCAATGACGCCCAAGCCCTCGATGCGATCTTCACCCATGTAGTATGAACGGCCGAGCAGCTGGTAGCTACCACAGATGGCAAGCAGTGTACCGCCGTCCTCAACATAGGCAGCGACCTTGTCTTTTTGAGCGAGCAGCTCGTGCGCCACGGCCAGCTGGTCGCGATCGGAGCCGCCGCCCATCATGACGATGTCGGCGTCGGTGAGATCGAGCGACTCGCCCATGCGGACTTCGTCCACGCGAACGGGGATGCCGCGCCAGGCGCAGCGGCGCTCGAGGGCGATGACATTGCCGCCGTCGCCATAGAGGTTGAGGGCATCGGGATACAGGTAGACGATGCGCAGCGGGCGCGAGAGCTCGACCTTCGCGACGCCGACGGGAACGGCGCTTCCATCGGCGCACGTTGCAGCGTGGGCGGCAACCGTAGCCGCATCGGTGTCTTTGAGCCCATCGAGCTCCTTGACCAGCGGCGGAAAGGCCGTGTAGTTGGCGACGGCATAGAAAGTGTCGCCAGCCTCCTCACCTGCCACGGCGCCAATTGCCTGCGCGACGTCCGAGATAATCGCGGCATCGATGCCGGCGTACTTGAGGCGTACCTGCATATCATGTGCACGCGTGCCGCCGGCAAAGGCGACAAGCCCCGTTGTATCGGCGATGCGCTCAAAGTCGACGTCGTAGATCCACGAGACATCGTGGCCATCGGCATCGTTGTCGTTCAGGAAAAAGGCGCAGAGCCTGCCGCCTGCCGTTTTAATGGACTGGATCTGGCGGTCGAAGCCCACGGGATTCTTGGCCAGGTTGGCCTCGACGGTACGGCCAGCGATTTCCCAGCGGCCCATGCGTCCGCCGGCGGGGACGTAGGCATCGAGCGTGGGCTGCAGGTGAGCTGCGTCCACGCCCAGCTCGCACGCCGCAAAGAAGGCGGCGGCAACGTTGTAGACCATATACAGGCCGTTATAGCGCGTGGCAATGTGCGTGGCAGGTGCGTCAGCATCGGGTCCAAAGTTCAAGTCAAAGCCGTAGCCGTCGCAGCCGAGCTCCACGCTCGTCACGCGACGGACCAGTGCGGGGCGTGCCCAACCGCACGAGGGGCAATGGTAGGCGCCGAGTTGACCATACTGCACATAGTCGTACTCCAACGGGGCGTTGCACTGCGAGCAAAAGCGCGAGTCGCTAATACGGTCGGACTCGGTGCCGGTGGCGCCGTCGATGCCAAAGGCGATGCTTGCATTGGGAACGCGCGCGGCGATCGCGGCACACAGCGGATCGTCTGCGTTGTAGATGAGCGTTGTTGCCGGAGAGAGCTCCAACGCACGGGCGATGACATCCTGGGTATGGTCGATCTCGCCGTAGCGGTCTAGTTGGTCGCGGAACAGGTTGAGCAGCACAAAGTGGGTCGGCTTGAGCTTGGGTAGAACGCGTACGGTGTAGAGCTCGTCGCACTCAAAGACGCCTACGCGCTTGCCGCTGTCGACACGCTTAAGATCGCTGCGGGCCTCGAGCAGAGCACCCACCACACCGGGCTCCATATTGTTGCCGGCACGGTTGCACACCACGGTAGCACCGCTGGCAGCAACGGCGTCGGCGATGAGGTTGGAGGTGGTGGTCTTGCCATTAGTGCCGGTGATCACCACACTGCGGTCGACCAGGCTCGCGAGGTCGCTTAGCAGCTCGGGGTCGATCTTCATAGCGATGCGGCCGGGGAGTACGCCGCCCTGGCGTTTGAGGACGGAGCGCAGCCCCCAGCGGGCGATATCGCTCGAGGTGCAGGCGAGAGATGAGCGGAGGTTCATGAAGCCGTTCCTAACATAGATGACATGGTCGGGGCGATCGCGTCGCTAAAAGCCGTAGCGGCGCGCAAATTCCTGGGCAAGCTGCGATACATCTTCGCAGGCGTTGGCCCAGGGGGCAAAGTCGGGGGTGTCCGAGATAATGCCGTCGGCTTCCCAAACCGCCTGGTGCGAGAGGTCCCAGGGGTCGCGTGGCTCGGGTCGGCAGGGAAGGTACGGCGTCTGGTACATGGGGTTCAGCAAGAAGAACGCGCCGCCCTCGCAACGGTTAGCGAACTCACGCAGCGCGCGCGTCGCCGGGCGCATCTTGTTTGTTTTGAACAGGAGGATCGTGCGGGCGAGCAGGTACCAAGGAGAGTTTTCGAGTGCGTCTGCCCCCATCTGTTCCTCGAGCTGATGTGCCAGGGCAAAAAAGCCGTCCTGGTCTTCCAAGCGGGCGAGGGCGAGCAACACGGTGCCGGCAGCTCGGGTGGGATAACCTTCTGCCTTAAGGACGCGGCTGGCGTAGTTGGCAGCAGCACGGTAACGAGCGCTCGCCATGCACAGCTGCGAGATGGCCTCGAGCGTGTGAAGCCAGCCAATAAGCGCCGGCTCGCTCACGGTAAGGTCTGCTGCGGTGACACCGTCGGCCAAAACATTATTGGCCCAGTAGTGCGGAGCCTCCATATCAAACCCGGGCACGCTTTGTTGCAGGTAGTCGGCGGTGCTCGCCTCGAGCTTCATCAGGTCGCCCAGGCAGGCATCGACGGGCGTGTCCGCCAGGATGATGGCGAGCAGCTGTGCATCGACGGCAAGTGCATCGACGCGGACGATCTTGAGCAGTTCATCGCGCATATCGTCGAACAGACGGTTGCGCGTCTGCTCAAACTCCTCGTCGCTGCCCATGTCTTCGATGCGACGAAGCTCGTCAAGCAAGTGACGATGAACGCCGGCATAGGACAGCAGCGCTTGGGCATGCTCGGTCTGCGCATACTTGTGAGGGTTTGCGCTGATGTCGTTATGGACAAGCTCGCGTGCTGCATCGGTGAGTTCGGGGTGCGATGCCAGATAGGTGCGCTCCAGGTAGGCGGGGATGTAGACGCTCGGATCCATTAGAGGTCCCCTCCCTTAAATGGAAGCCCCTGCTCGGCCGCGCGCAGGATGCGCTCGTCGATCTGGGAACGCACGATGTCGTTGGTGGCGACCCAGGCGGCAAAGCTGGCGTTGTCGGGCGCGCCTAGGCCCTCCTGCAGCACCGGCGTCGCCTCGGACAGGGCAAGGACAAGCTCATCGGTGGAGCCCACGCCCACGTTGACGCGGGCATAGACGCCATCGGGAAACTCGGTTTGGAAATAGAGTGCTTCGGCTGCGTGCGGGCATGAGCGCACCAGGATGCGCAGGTAGTGTTCGGCGCTCTCGTAATCCAGCTCGCGCCAGGCAGCGCTCATCAGCGCGATGAGCGTCCATGGGTCCAGGTCGCGCTCCGCGTCCTTGGGACGGCGGCGCAGCGGCGTGTTGGCGAGATAGGGGACGGAGTGGGCGGAACGAAAACGCTTGAGCTCCTCGGCGGGGTATTCGAGCTTTGCCATGGCAAGCATCGCAGTATGGCGGACGCCGGCGGGGTCGTTGGGCGCAAAGTCCAGGCTGCGATTCGCGGCTTCGAGCGACATGCGGTAGCGGCCGCTAATGAGCGCGCGCGATGCCAAGGCGGCAAGCCAGCGCAGGTAGGGACGGCGGGTCAGGTCGCCTGCGGCCTCACGCTCGTAGGGGTCCTGCGCCGAGGCAATCTTGAGCGCCAGATCGTGCTCCACCTCGTCGCACTTGGACACCAGATATTGTACGTATTCCTCGTTGGATTCGGCTGTGAGCGCCGTCAGCATGCGCTGGGCATCCCAGTTGGCCGGATCGAGCGCGGCTGCCTCGCGGAGCATGTTCTCGGCTGCGGCTTCTTCTTGCTCTGCCTGGGCGTCGTCGGGGATAAAGGGGATGCGGTAGTCGACAGCCTCGACGACCTTGGCGATCAGATGCCCAGCGCGGTCGCGATCGTGCACGATGAGCGGCGCGGGGTTGCGGGTGAATTGTTCCATCAGACGCTCTACGGCGGCACCGTCGGTGAGCGGGATATTGTCGCGGCGCAAGGCCTCAAGAACGAGGCGATGGCAATCCTCTTGAATGGGATCGAATGCCATGGGGCCTCCTTTGCTGCGGTTAGGGTTCAAATGTCTCTATATAAGGTTCTAGTTTACCCGCATGTGGCACACCGGGGGTGCCGAGCTTGGACTTGCACCTTTGCACCACGAAGACGGATGTCGCACAAATGTCGGCACCTCGGTTGCGCGGGTGGTATCACAGTGCCGTAAACGGTCGATTTTTGGCGGCGAACGGGGCACATTTTGGAGGGGCACAGTCCTGCCCGGGATATGTGGTTAACCCTGATAAAACGTTTGCCCAGCTTGGGAGTATGAATGCCCCACAAGGGTCTTCAGGGATAGAAAAAACGTTTCATCATTATCGGCTTTAGGTGAATAACTGACCAACCAGAACGGTAAAATAGTGTTTGTCTGAGCGTTGAGACGTTCAGACATCGCGCATTGTCATCGCCGGCAACGCGCAAAACGGTCCTAACGGAGCCAATCGGGTGCTCCGTTATATACGCAAGTCTAAGAGGGGCTTGTTTAGGAGGCACAGTATGGGACGTTTTACCAATCCTCGCGATCTGTACTTTGGTGAGGGCGCTCGCCACGAGGTGAAGAACCTCAAGGGCAAGAAGGCCATCATCGTTTCTGGCGGCAGCTCTATGCGCCGCGGCGGGTTCCTGCAGGACGTTGAGGCCGACCTCAAAGAGGCCGGCATGGAGGTCAAGCTGTTCGAGGGCGTCGAGTCCGATCCCTCCATCGAGACCGTCATGAAGGGCGCAGCCGCTATGCGCGAGTTCGAGCCCGACTGGATCGTTGCTATCGGTGGCGGTTCGCCCATCGATGCTGCTAAGGCCATGTGGGTCTTCTACGAGTATCCCGAGGAGTCCTTCGACAACATCATCCAGCCGTTCAGCTTCCCCGAGCTGCGTCAGAAGGCTCATTTCTGCGCCATCTCCTCTACCTCCGGCACCGCTACCGAGGTCACCGCGTTCTCCGTCATCACCGACTACGCCAAGGGCATCAAGTACCCGCTGGCCGACTTCAACATCACCCCTGATGTCGCCATCGTCGACCCCGAGCTCACCTACACCATGCCCGCCAAGCTGTGCGCTCACACCGGCATGGACGCTCTGACCCACTGCATGGAGGCCTACGTTTCCACCTGCGCCTCTATGTTCACCGACGCCAACGCTCTGCACGGCATCCGCGAGATCGTCGAGTGGCTGCCCAAGTCCTATGCTGGCGACCATGAGGCCCGTCAGCACATGCACGAGGCTCAGTGCATCGCCGGTATCGCCTTCTCCTCGGGCCTGCTCGGCATCGTTCACTCCATGGCTCACAAGACCGGTGCTGCCTTCGAGAACGGCCACATCATCCACGGTGCTGCTAACGCCATGTACCTGGGCAAGGTCATCCAGTGGAACTCCAAGGATCCCCGTGCTGCCGAGCGTTACGCTTACGTGGCCAAGGAGATCCTGCACCTTCCCGGCGAGACCAACGAGGAGCTCATCGCTGCACTCGTCCAGAAGATTCGCGACCTCAACGACCAGCTCAACATTCCGCAGTCCATCAAGGATTACGCGAATGGTGGCGTGAAGGTCGACGCCGAGAACCCGCAGATGGTTTCCGAGGAGGAGTTCCTCGCCAAGCTGCCCGAGATCGCCGCGAACGCCGAGCAGGACGCCTGCACGCCCGAGAACCCGCGTGAGACCAAGGCTGCCGACTTCGAGAAGATCCTCAAGGCCTGCTACTACGACACCGACATCGATTTCTAATCGACTCTTGTTATCGTAACAAGGGGCTCCGCACGTATCTGTACGGAGCCCCTTTCTTTTTTCTTTTAGAGAATGGGATAGTTATGGCTGCAATTTTCAATAGCCCCAGCAAGTACATCCAGGGTCCGGACGAGCTCGCCAAGCTCGGCTCTTACGTTGAGCCGCTCGGCGCTAAGGCCCTCGTCATCGTGACGCCTTCGGGCAAGAAACGCGTCGGTGCCAAGATCGAGGGCGGCTTTGCCGAGGCCAAGGCCGAGCTGCTGTTTGAGGACTTTAACGGCGAGTGCTCCAAGGGCGAGGTCGATCGCCTGGTTGCGCTCGCTCGCGACAACGGTTGCGACATCATCGTCGGTGTCGGTGGCGGTAAGATTCTCGACACCGCGAAGGCCGTTGCCTATTACCTGGAATCCCCGGTTATCATTTGCCCCACCATTGCTTCGACCGATGCCCCGTGCTCGGCGCTTTCGGTGCTCTATACCGATGACGGCCAGTTCGACAAGTACCTCTTCCTTAAGGCAAACCCCAATATCGTCCTTATGGATACGACGGTTATCGCGGCGAGCCCGGTGCGCCTGACGGTTTCCGGCATGGGCGATGCGCTCGCAACCTATTTCGAGGCTCAGGCGACGCATGATGCCGACGGTGGTACTTGTGCCGGCGGCAAAGGCGGAATGGCCGGCCTGGCGCTCGCCAAGCTCTGCTACGAGACGCTTATGGCCGATGGCGTCAAGGCCAAGGTTGCGCTGGAGAAGGGTGCGCTCACGCCTGCCGTCGAGCACATCATTGAGGCCAACACGCTGCTTTCGGGCATTGGCTTTGAGAGCTCGGGCCTCGCTGCTGCTCATGCCATCCACAATGGCCTGACGATGCTGCCCGAGTGCCACAGCATGTATCACGGCGAGAAGGTCGCCTTTGGCACTATCGTCCAGCTGGTACTCGAGGATGCTCCGACTGAGAAGCTTGAGGAAGTCTTGGGCTTCTGCATTGAGCTGGGCCTGCCGGTCACGATGAAGGAGCTGGGCGTTGCCGAGGTTACGCGCGAGAAGGCCATGATTGTTGCCGAGGCCGCGTGCGCGCCCGAGGACACCATGTGCAACATGCCCTTTGAGGTGACGCCCGAGATGGTCGCAAACGCCATTCTGGGTGCCGACGCACTGGGCCACTACTATCTCATGGATGAGTAGATCAAGCTAAGGAAGGGGCAAAGCCAGCAGATGGCTTTGCCCCTTTTTGTTATGGTGCAAAGGGGTCAGGTTACTTTGCACCAATCGTTGCTTGATGAAGGGTGGATTCTCGTATGGCGCTTCCTATGGTTTATGGCGGTCCCCGTCGGTATGTTCAGGGACCGGGGGAGCTTTCGCGTCAAGGCAAGTATTTGTCATGGTTGGGCTGCGCTGCCTATGTCTTGTTTGACCAGGGCACCGAGGATCGGCTGTGCAGGCAGATCGTCGATGGATTTCTGGACGACAATCTGAGTGAGCCGTTCTTTAAGATTTATGACGGTCCGTGTACGGAAGAGGCCGTTGTCGAAATGGCTAAGGAAGCCCAGGCTGAGTATTGTGACATGGTGGTGGGTATTGGCGGCGGCAAGATGCTCGATATCGCCAAGGCCGTTGCGTTTTATGCCGAGTTGCCGTTGTGCGTATGCCCCACGGCGGCTTCGATGGACGGTCCGTGTAGCGCGATTTCCGATGCCGATCTGCTGAGCGTTGCCGACGCAACTTCTAAGAACGAGCGTAATATGGCCAACGAGCAGGCCAAGGTGACCAAACAAAAGCTCGTGCAGCTCATGTGCGAGGCATAGCTTGGCACTTGATTGGCCTTGTGCAATCGAGGTGGCGATAGACCATAGACTATTTGCCTCAAAGGTGCACCACGTGTAATTTGCCCGAGGCGTGGGCCGATAGCGTATCATTATCTCTTGCTTGTTTGCACTGCTCAGGGAGGGGCCGCGCATGGCGCAGGAACACGATCTGTTTGATGACATTATCGAGATCAGCAAGGGTTTCGATTTTCTTAAAAACCCGCTTGGCGGTGTGACCGATGCACTCGATCCGTCGGCGCCGCAGTGGAATCCTGCCGACTACAAGGAGCGCCCGCGCGGCAATACCATTCCGTGTTTGACCTGCAAAAACGAAAAGAGCGGCTGCACCGCGTGCATGGACGTGTGCCCGGTCAACGCTATCGAGGTCGAGGAAGACTCCATCGAGATCCTCGACTCCTGTCGCAAGTGCGGCCTGTGCGCCGCTGCCTGTCCGACCGAGGCGATCATCTCGCCGCGCCTGGCGCCCAAAAACCTGTATGACGATATCGTCTCTGCCGCTACGAGCCATGAGACCGCCTACGTCACCTGCACGCGCGCCCTCAAGCGCATGCCGCGCGAAAACGAGGTCGTCGTTGCCTGCGTGGGCGATATTACGGCCGAGACTTGGTTCTCGGTGCTGGCCGACTATCCCAACGTGAGCGTCTACCTGCCGCTGGGCGTGTGCGATAAATGCCGCAACACCGGCGGTGAGGACATTCTGGGCGAGGCGATTGCGAAGGCCGAGGAGTGGTCCGGCACGGGTATGGGCCTGGAGGTCGACCCCAAGAGCCTCAAGTGCCATAAGCTTCGCGAGTACGAACGCAAGGAGTACATGGAAAAGATTGCCCGCACCACGGGCCTGACGGTGACCAAGCTCAATCCGGCGACGGCGGCGCTGGCCTCGGTGACGCAAAAGTTGAAGGCCCACCGTCACCAGATCACGCAGCTCGAGCGTACGCTCAACACCATGTGCGGCACCACGACGGCTAAGCGTCGCCGTTCGCTCACGCACGGGCGGCAGCTGGTGCTCTCGACGCTGCAGAACCACCCCGAGCTTGCCCAGAACATGCAGGTGAGCACGCCGGAGTGCGATTTTGACAAGTGCACGTCGTGCGGCGAGTGCGTCAACGTGTGCCCCACGTTTGCCTGCGATTTGGTGGGAAGCGGCCGCTTTGCGTTGGAGTCCACGTATTGTCTAGGTTGCGGAGCTTGCGTCAAGGTGTGTCCCGAGCATGCGCTTAAGTTGGTTGAGCATGATGCATCCAACCTGGTCGTCGTCGATCCCGAGGCCGAGGAAAAGGCCGCCCAGAAGGCGAAGGCTCACGAAGAAGCCGAGAAGGTCAAGGCTGAGGCAAAGGCCAAGCTTGACAAGATGCTCGACCAGGTGGAGAAGCTCGCGGACTAGTCAGCGAGCTCTATCTCTGCTTCATTTGCGCCGCCGCGGTGTCCGGATTCGCCCGGATGCTGCGGCGGCGCTATACTTATGAAGTTTGAAGTACCTGTACCAAAAGGAGCTGTCGTGTCCCTTTCCATCGGTATCGTGGGCCTGCCCAACGTGGGCAAGTCGACGTTGTTCACCGCGCTTACCAAAAAGACCGGCCTTGCCGCCAACTACCCGTTTGCCACGATCGACCCCAACGTGGGTATCGTCGATGTGCCCGATAGCCGCCTGCAAAAGCTCGCCGACATCGTCAACCCCGGCCGCATTGTGCCGGCGACGGTCGAGTTTGTCGACATCGCAGGTCTGGTGAAGGGCGCTAACGAGGGCGAGGGCCTGGGCAACCAGTTCTTGGCAAACATCCGCGAGACCGACGCTATCTGCGAGGTCGTGCGCTACTTTAAGGACCCCAACGTTATGCGCGAGGTGGGCCGCACGGGCGAGTTCGTCGATCCCGCCGGCGATGCCGACACCATCATGACCGAGCTCATCCTGGCCGATATGGGCACACTCGAGAAGCAGCTGCCTAAGCTCGAGAAGGAGGCCAAGCGCGACAAGGAGCTCATGCCCAAGTTTGAGGTCGCCAAGCGCCTGCTTGCCTGGCTCAACGAAGGCAAGCGCGCCGCGTCCATGGAGATGACCGACGAGGAGCGTGCCGCTGCCAAGGGCCTGTTCCTGCTCACCATGAAGCCCATCCTGTATGTGGCCAACGTGGACGAGGACATGCTCAACGACGATCTGGCACCCATCGACGGCGTCAAGCCGCTGCCCATCTGCGCCAAGATCGAGGCCGAGCTTTCCGAGCTCGATCCCGAGGACGCCGCCGACTACCTGGAGAGCCTGGGCCTGGAGCAGCCCGGCCTGGACGTGCTCGCTCAGGCGGCCTACAAGCTGCTCGGCCTGCAGTCGTTCTTTACGGCCGGCGAGATGGAGGTCAAGGCCTGGACGGTTCGTCAGGGCGCGACCGCCCCGCAGGCCGCCGGCGTCATCCACACCGACTTTGAGCGCGGCTTTATTAAGGCCGAGGTCATTGGCTATGACGACTACATCGAGCTCGGCGGCGAGCAGGGCGCCAAGGCCGCCGGCAAGCTGCGTATTGAGGGCAAGGACTATGTCATGGCCGATGGCGACGTCGTGCACTTCCGCTTCAACGTGTAAGGACGACGCATATGTTTAAATATGGCAAAAAAGCTGGCTACATGGGTATTGCGCTGCTCGTACTTGCGGTGATTCCGCTGGTGGTTGCAGCGTGTGTTATCCCCAACATTGGCCCCGAGGTGGCAACGAAGTTTAACGCCGCCGGCGAGGTGACGCGCTGGGGCAAGAGCTACGAGTTGCTGGCACTGCCGGTGCTCAACCTGCTGCTGAGCGTGGCGACGTACTTTACGGCGGGACGCCAGGCAAAGAACAACGAGGACTCCGCTGTGATGGCACGCCTTGCATGCGAGCGCTACCTGCGTAACGGCTGCATCACGGGCGTGTTCCTCAACGTAATCAACGTCTACTTTATGTATTCGGCGATTACTGGAACGGGCTTTGGCTTTGGTTTCTAGCTTGTC
Organism: uncultured Collinsella sp.; assembly: GCA_900541175.1. Lineage (GTDB taxonomy): Bacteria > Actinomycetota > Coriobacteriia > Coriobacteriales > Coriobacteriaceae > Collinsella. Next base: position 15,753 of record UQIT01000002.1, on the reverse strand, counting down.
CTTTTAGGCAACGAGCCTGCACACATATTCAATGGCTGCTGCGAGGCCGCCGCTCGATCGTGGTTTAAAGACCATGTCGGCGGCGGCCTCGTTTTCGTATCCGGCGCCGCGAAGGGCAAGTGCGATACCGGCTTCCAGGAGAAGGGGCAGACCGTGTTGGCTGGTTGCGATTACGGCAGCCTGATTGAGCGAGCAGCTGTGCGCTTGGCATTGGATGGCAAGTTCACCTTGCGCCGGGCAAGGGACCAGAACGGCGGCGACGCGACTTGATAGCAATGCAAATGCTGTGCGCTCATCGGGCGAAAGGCATTCTGCTTCAACGACGACGAGCTTGGGCGGCGCGCTGTTTGTGCGAAGCGTGGCTCGGTACATGCGGACCGAAGAACCCGACATAGAAAACTCCTGTGTATTCGGCAAAACGTAAACTATAGTTTACGTTTATGTTCGGCTCTATTTCAAACTCGGCTGCATGGACGAACGTGCGAAACAGATTCTTGGCAGGCGGGTCGAAGAGACACGCAGGGACCTTGGTATCTCCAAGGTTGATTTTTGTGTGGCGACAGGAATCAGCCGACCCTATCTCGACCGAATCGAAGATGGGACGGCAAATTTCACGCTCAAGGTTCTATTTAAGATCGCGCCCGCACTCGGCATGACGGTGTCAGAGCTTCTCGAGGGTATCGAATAGGGCGATTCCCGCTGCTAATTGACGCTCTTTGGGCGGGTCCCCCTGGTTGCGATGTGCAAAATCGCGAGTATTCAGCACCTGTTCAGCCGTAGATGGTAGCTCGAGCGGCTGGCTTTGCCTTTTTGACAGTAGTTAATCCACATCCTTAATAAAAATGTGGAATAAATATTTACTAGATGGCCTCTTCGCCCTAAAAGTTCGTCTAACAATCGGCCGATTCTATGCCTCCGGCGGAGAAATTGCAGAATACTCCGATTTTTGCACGGCCCGAGGGGGACCACCTGTCGTTTGAGGCTGCGATAAGTGGAACTGCCTTAGGAATTACGCCATCGGGATGCGGTCGTGGTTGACTTGGCTGTAGAACAGGCGCTGGATCTCGGCGGCATCGCGTGACTGGCCGAGTGCCCACATGGTCTTGGCTACGAGCGTCTCGGTGGTCATGTCATCGCCGCGCAGAATACCCGGATGATCGGCGTAAGCACGGCCGACCTCATAAACGCCCAGATCGAGGCCCTCTTCGGGGACCTGCGTGGTCATAACGACAGTGCGGCCCGAATCGACCCAGCGGAAAATAGCCTCCTGGAACGACTCGCCCGACTCACCAAACTCGGGGATACCGCCAATGCCAAAGGTCTCAAGGATTACAGCATCGTAGCTATCGGCAAGGGCGTCGAGGATGCCCGGGTTTACGCCGGGCGTAAGCTTGAGTACAAATACGCGCGGGTCGATGCTGTCGTAGAAACGCACCAGGTTTTCGCCCTGATGCGTGCCGTGAAGCCCATTGCGCACGATGCGGTCGTTGCGGATATAGGCGATGGGCGGATAGTTGACGCTAATGAACGCGTTAAAGCTCATGGTGCGCTGCTTGCGGGCGCGCGTGCCGGCAATGGCAACGCCGCCAAACACGATCGAGACGTCGTGCGAGTGCTCGTCGAGCGCATAGAGCAGGCTCTGGTACAGATTGAGCTTGGCGTCGGTAAAGGGATTGCCCATGGGCTTTTGCGAGCCGGTGAGCACGATGGGCTTGGGGCTGTCCTGAATCAGATAGGAAAGCGCCGCCGCGGTGTAGCTCATGGTGTCGGTGCCGTGCAGAATCACGAAGCCGTCGTGGTCGGCATAACCCTCGACGATGACGTCGCGGATACGCATCCAGTCGCTCGGGCGCATATTGGTGCTGTCGATGTTCATGGGCTGCACGACGTCGAGCTCGCAGAGGCACGAGATCTCGGGGACGCTCTGGGCGAGCTCCTCACCGGTCAGGGCGGGGGAGAGGCCGTTGCCGTCCTCGGTCGATGCGATGGTGCCGCCCGTGGCGATGAGAAGGATGCGCTTCATGCTGGTATTCCTATCGTATTTGCCGCCGCAGAGGCGGAGTCGTTCGGCAGTATTGTGGCACAGGGCGTCCAATGTTCAAACGTATTACATCATCTGTAACGTTTGGTAACACTTCAATTGCCGTCAAATAGGGGCCCAGGTCGTGCGTTTGCCGTGCGCTGATGGCTGCGAGGGGCGAGAAACCCCATATAACGTGTACACTATGAAAGTTATTTTTGTTCATTCACGCGGGTGGGCACCGGCTCCCCGCCAACAAGAGGGGGAAACCATGGATCAAAAGGCTTCCGCAAAGGTCCTCGTACTCGACTTTGGTGCGCAGTACGGTCAGCTCATTGCCCGTCGCGTCCGCGACCTCAACGTGTATTCCGAGATTGTCCCCTGCGACATCTCGGCCGACGAGATTCGCGAGATGAACGCCTCTGCGCTCATCCTTTCTGGCGGCCCGGCCTCCGTGTATGCCGAGGACGCTCCGTCCATCGATCCTGCCATCTTTGACCTGGGCCTTCCCGTCCTGGGCTTTTGCTACGGCCATCAGATCACGGCCGTGACGCTCGGCGGCAAGGTCGGTCACTCCGAGGTGGGCGAGTACGGCCGCGCCACCATCACGCGCACGGCCGGCGCCAAGCTCTTTAACTCCACACCCATGGAGCAGGCTGTGTGGATGAGCCATCGCGACGCCGTTTCCGAGGTGCCCGAGGGCTTTACCGTTACCGCCAGCACCGACGTGTGCCCGGTTGCTGCCATGGAGTGCCCCGAGCGCAAGATCTTCACCACGCAGTTCCACCCCGAGGTCAAGCACTCCGAGTATGGTCAGCAGCTGCTGAGCAACTTCCTGTTTGAGATCTGCGGCCTGGAGCCCAACTGGAGCATGGACAACCTGGTCGAGACCATGACGGCCGAGTTCCGCGAGAAGGTCGGCAACGACCGCGTGATTCTGGCCCTGTCCGGCGGCGTCGACTCCTCCGTCGTGGCCGCGCTGGGCGCTCGCGCCGTGGGCAAGCAGATGACGTGCGTGTTCATCAACCACGGCCTGCTGCGTAAGGGCGAGCCCGAGCAGGTGGAGGAGGTCTTCACCAAGCAGTTTGACGTCGACTTTATCCACGTTCACGCCGAGGACCGTTATGCCGAGCTTCTGGCCGGCGTGACCGAGCCCGAGGAGAAGCGCCGCATCATCGGTACGCAGTTCTGGAAAGAGTTCTTCGCCGTGGCGCAGCAGCTCGAGACCGATGGCAAGCCGGTCAAGTACCTGGCTCAGGGCACCATCTACCCCGACATCATCGAGTCCGGCGCTCGCAAGACGGGCGGCAAGACGGCCACCATCAAGAGCCATCACAATCTGATCCCGTTCCCCGAGGGCGTGCACTTCGACCTCATCGAGCCGCTCGATCACTTCTTTAAGGACGAGGTCCGCTCGCTTGGTCTGGCACTGGGCCTGCCGGGTCACATCGTGTTCCGTCAGCCTTTCCCGGGTCCGGGTCTGGCCATCCGCATCATCGGCGCGGTCGACAAGGAGAAACTCGAGATCCTCAAGAACGCTGACGCCATCGTGCGCGAGGAGCTCGACGCCTACAACCAGCGTCTGTTTGAGCAGACCGGCGAGCGTAACTCCGAGCACAGCTGCTGGCAGTATTTCGCGGTCCTGCCCGACATCAAATCCGTCGGCGTTATGGGCGACGAGCGCACCTATCAGCGCCCGATCATCCTGCGTGCCGTCGAGTCCAGCGATGCCATGACCGCCGACTGGGCCAAGCTGCCCTACGACGTGCTGGCCCGCATCTCCGGCCGCATCGTTGCCGAGGTTCCCGGCGCCAACCGCGTGTGCTACGACATCACGTCCAAGCCGCCCGCGACCATCGAGTGGGAGTAGTTGATATCTAGCGTTTCCGAGCCCCTGACCTGCACAAACAGGTCGGGGGCTTTTCGTTTGGCAACCGCTGGACAACCTTTATGGTTTCGTGCCCCGTGAACAGGGGACGTAGCGCTGTTCACGTCTGGGCCCATGTCGGCACCGATCATTGCCCGCGCTGCTTCTGCTTGCGCTTCAGCTTTCGCTGCTCGAAGCACGTCGTCGGGAGTTCCGCGTCGGCGCCCCGCCTTCCCGCCGAAGGAGGGGGTGGCGGCTCCCTGCAGAGCCGCGGAACCTCCTATATCCGCTTGCCGCGGGCTTGCTTGAGCCAGTTCCTCTTGAAAGAGCCTATACCTCCGAAGAACTTGTTGTACGTCTCACCGTTCTCCTTGGCCTCGTACTTGACCAAGGCAAGTTCGATAGTGCAGAGGTAATCCGCCACCTGCTCAAGGCGGTAGTCGGTCATCGAGGTCTTGCGGCGTCGGACGACCCCTTTTGAGAGGACCTTGCCCACCGAGTCGTCTCGCCCGCGGAACAGAAGGAGCGCATCCTCGCGACCTTCGGTGACCTGTGCTGCGAGATGGAGGGCTGCACCATCGCGCAGGCCGCCTATCTCAACGGCGTGCCCCTCGTCGTCGTGCGCGCCATCAGCGACAAGCCTTGCGCCGAGGGCCAGGTCGTCGACTACAACACCTTCGAGAAGAAGGCCGCCTGCGACTGCGCCCGCATCGCCGCGCGCATGGTTAAGCTTTAGGCCCTGCGCGCCGGGGCCCTTCTTTATGTTGGGACCCCGGCGCGCAGGGCCCTTTCCAAAGCGAAGTGTCGAGCCGAAGTGTTGAGCGTCGGCCCTGAATGTTCAATGGCCGTTGTTTTCTGCCCCTCAAGTGGTGGACTTTTCCTCGGGGCTGTTGATTCCCCCACGCGCCCCTTTCCGTTCTCTGTGTTCCCCTTATACTCCTTGTACGAGGAGGTAAGAAGTCATGGACAAGACCGCACAGGACAGCTTGGCAAAGAAGCCCGTCGACATGAGGGACAGGATTCTCGAGCATCTCGAGGCCCTCACCTCTGCCGTCTCGCTCGACGACCTTGCCCGTCTGTCCACCTCCGACATCGCCGAGACGCTCATCATCTCCAGGAGCCTGGCGAGCCAGTACCTCAACGACCTTGTTCGCGCCGGCTTTGTGGTTAAGGTGGCGGGCAGGCCTGTCCGTTATTTTCATCGCCGTGCGTTCCAGAAGCGTTTTCAGGTAAAGCTCTCTGCAAGCGAGTACGCCTCGCTCGCCGACCTCATCCAGGCGACGGGAATCGCCGATCACCGCGACTTTGCGCGTGCCGTGGGCTTCGACCTGAGCCTCAGCTCCGTTGTCGAGCAGTGCAAGGCTGCGGTTCAGTACCCTCCGTTTGGCCTGCCCATCCTCTTGAGCGGCGGCGTGGGTGTCGGTAAGTCTTTCCTTTCTCGCCTTGTGTACGAGTACGGCAAGAACCAGGGCTTGCTGTCCCGCGACTCCTCCTATGTGCGCATCGACTGCGCCGGGGTCCCGGACGCCGCCTCGTTCAACGGGCTTCTTGACGAGTCGATCGCGAAATCGCGCGGGGGTGTGGTCTTTGTCAACGGCATCGAGGCACTCTCTCCCTCTGCGATGGAGCACTGCCTTGCGACGGCCCTCGGGCTCGATGCCTCCCAGGATGCGCCGCGCGCTCGCCTCGTTCTTTCGACGACGCTTTCCGCCGATGACCCGAAGGTTTCCTCGGCCTACAGCAAAATGCCCATCTGTGCCCGCGTCCCCTCACTCAAGGAGCGGACCCCCGAGGAGCGCGAGGATCTCATCTTGAGCTTCCTGCGCAGCGAGGGGTGCCGAATCGGTTCTGATGTGAAGATCAGCCGCGGCGCATACCGTTGCCTCGTGAACGCGGACTTTTCCGATAACATCGCCGGCTTGCGCGCCTGCGTGACGAATTGCTGCGCCAAAGCGTTCCTCAATCGCGAGGGCGACTACGTCGTCGTTCGCCCGTATCTTCTTCCCAGCGGGCTCCTCTCCTCCGCGCAGATCGATCAACAGCCCGACGATGGCGTTCTGATCGACGCGTCCCTGGATGCCGCCGAGAGCACAGGGCCGGTCGAGCAGGCGCTCGATGCCCTGTGCTCTCTCGATGAGCGATTCTGCGCCGGGGAGCTCTCTGTCTCCGAGCTTGTCTCGCAAGCTGTCTCCGCTGTGCGCGGCGTTGAGGATCACTTGATCTTCGGCCACGGCGTCGCCTCATCGAGGTCGCGCGCCTTCGAGCGCGTCGTGGGCGCGGTCCTTGCCGACGCAGGCTCTTCTTATGGCATCGAGCTTTCGAGGAAGGTCACTTTTCTACTGGCCCAGGAGATTTGCCTGCAGTTGTGGCCGGGCATCGGCCTGGCTAAGCGAAAGTCTGCCTGTGCGGAGCAAATTTCCCATCTCCTCGGTGCCGTGACCTCCGAATTGCCGTTTGCCTCGAGCGTCTCCGATCAGGTCGCCGCAGACATGGAAGGGGCGCTCGGAATCTCGCTCGATCACTTCACGAAGACGCTTCTGACGCTGTGCGTCGCATCGGAGTCTCGCGACGCGAAGGCCCTTCGGACGCTCTGCGTCATCTTGTCACACGGCTACTCGACGGCGACGAGCATCGCCGACGCGGCGAACCGTATGCTCGGCGTGCATGTGTACGAGGCGGTCGACATGCCCTACGACCAGCAGCTGAAGGACATCGTCGGTCCGCTCCAGCGCCTCGTCGACCGCCATTCCTACTGCACCGGGGTCGTGTTTCTTGTTGACATGGGCTCTTTGGAGGAGGCCTATAAGGCCCTCGAGAACGTTACCGACTCCACCATCGGGGTGGTGAACAACGTCTCCACCGGGCTCGCGCTCGAGATCGGGTCCGGGCTGCTCGGCGGCAGGTCCATCGCCGAGGTTCTTGGCGATGCGACCGCCGTGTGCGTGACGCACTGCAAGGTAATCGAGCGCGTCAACCGTGAGGACGCCATCGTCTTCTGCTCCGAGTCCGGGGTCGACGCGGCCGAGAGGATACGTCAGCTCGTCTCGCAGAGCCTCCCGCGCACCATAGGCGCGCGCCTGCTCACGAGGCCCTTCAAGCAGCTTGCCGCGAACGGGTCGAACGACGCCGTTTTCTCCGAGCACCGCGTCTGCGCCGTCATCGGCACGGGAGACCCCAGGATTGCCTCCGTTCCCTTCGTCGCCCTCGAAGACATTATGTCGACGGCGTCCGCCTCGAAGGTCGATGCCGTGTTCGGCAGGTGGCTCGACGTCTCCGAGCTCGCTTCTTTCCACGAGAAGCTGCTTTCGAATATGACGCTGCAGAACGTTATCCGCTCCATCACCATCCTCGACCCGGAGCGGCTGTTCCACGAGATCGAGAGCGCCGTGCACGAGCTTCAGCGCAGAACGGGCGAGAAGATCAGCAGCAACGCCATCATCGGGCTGTACGTTCACCTCTGTTGCCTCGTCGAGCGCCTCGTCACCCGCAACCCCATCGAGACCTACGTCGGCCAGGATCGCTTCGAGGAAGAGCACACCGACTTCATCGAGTCCTTCAGGCAGAGTTTCTCGAACATCTCGACGCGCTATCGCGTGGAGGTTCCTGTAAGCGAGATCGCCTACGTCTTCGACTACATCAGCGTGAGCGCCGCCCCGGCGCGAGAGGAGCGTCTCGGCTCCTCGAGCCTCCTGTTCGACGAGTGACCCCCCGCGCCGTCACGAGCTGACCGCGCGTCTTCAATAATCCGATAACCCCTCGCCCGGCGCGAATCCGGATAGCGCCAAGGCAGTGCTGAATGAAAAACTTGATTTGATAGGAGCAAACATGAGTGTTGTTATGGCACGAATCGACAATCGCCTGCTTCACGGCATCATCGTGACGCAGTGGGCCCCGGTGTCGGGCGCAACCCGAGTCATGGTCATCGACGACAAGGTCGCCGGCGACGAGGTCCTGAAGTCCACCATGAGGATGGCGCGCCCCGCGGGCATGGCCGTCTCGATCATCTCCGAGGAGACCGCGCTCAAGAACTTCGCGGCGGGCAAGTACGACCGCGAGAAGGTCTTTGTCATCGCCAAGGAACCCGAGACGATGCTTCACCTGGTCGAGTCGGGCATCGAGCTCCCGTCGCTGATCGTCGGCGGCTCTCTTGTCAAGGAGGGCGGCGTCCAGCTCACCCAGCGCGCCTATGCCTCCGCCGAGAACGTCCAAAGCTACAAGGCGCTCATCGCCCACGGCGTCAAGGTGACGGCACAGTTCGTGCCCGCCGACAAGCCCGTCTCCGTCGCCGACCTCATCTAAGGAGGGATCATGGTCAACTTCACTATCCTGCAGGTCGTCCTTTTGACCCTGCTTGCCTTCATCAAGCACGTGGACTACTACGGCATCCCGATGATCTTCGTCAACTATGCCGTCTTCTGGGGCCTTATCACCGGCGTCGTCATGGGCGACTGGCAGACCGGCCTCGTCATCGGCGGCACCATCCAGCTCATGCAGCTCGGCGTCGCGGGCTTCGGCGGCTCGTCGATTCCCGACTACGGCACGATGGCCATCATCGCCACCGCCTACGGCGTGACCCTGGGCTCCGACACGGGCCTCGCCATCGGCCTGCCGGTCGGCATGCTCGGCATCCAGCTCGACGTCATCGTCAAGATCCTCAACGGCTTCGTCGTCGAGAAGTCCCAGAAGTTCTGCGACGAGGGCAAGTTCAAGCAGATGAACGCCATCCTGTGGGTCTGCCCCGTGCTCTTCGGCCTGTGCGCCGCCCTGCCCGTCTTTGTCTCCGTGACCCTCGGCCAGCCCGCCGTCAACTGGCTCCTCGAGGTTATGCCCCAGTGGTTCCTTTCCGGTCTCACCCTCGCCGGCAAGATGCTCCCGGCCGTCGGCATCGCGATGCTGCTGCGTTACATGCCCACTGGCAAGTACTTCCAGTACCTGCTCGCCGGTTTCTTCCTCTCGGCCTTCCTGAACGTGCCCATCATCGGCGCCGCCATCGTCGGCGTTGCCCTCGCGATCGCGTTCTACCAGCGTGCCGAGAGGGACACCGAGCTCGCCGCCCACGCTTCCGCAGACGCCTTCATCGGAGAGGATGAGTAACCATGGAAAACGAGAACATCACCGCCGTCGCCGAGGGCAAGCCCTCCGGCTACAAGGTCACCAAGAAGGACCTGCGCAACGCGAACTGGCGCTGGCTCATGAGCGTGTGCACCTTCAACTACCAGACCCAGCAGGGCGCCTCAGTCGCCTACGCCCTCTCGCCGATCCTGAGGAAGATCTACACGAACGACGAGGACTATAAGCAAGCGCTCAACAACCACTTCCGCTACTACAACACCCAGCCTTGGCTCGCCGCCATCATCCTTGGCGCCTGCGTGGCCATGGAGGAGCGTGACGGCCTCGCGGCGGCGGACGCCGTCCAAGACCTGAAGATCGGCACCATGGGACCGCTCGCCGGCGTCGGCGACTCCCTGCTCATGACCATGATCCCGACCATCATGGGCTCCATCGCCGCCTATATGGCCATCGAGGGCAACCCCGTGGGAGCCGGCATCTGGTTCGCGCTCATCCTGGCCATCTTCTGGGTCCGCATGCACGCCCTCGAGTTCGGCTACAAGCAGGGTGTGAAGCTCGTCACCGACTTCAGCGAGAAGCTTCCCAACCTCACTGCCGCCGCCTCCGTGCTCGGCCTCACCGTGGTCGGCTGCCTCATCGCCTCGGTCATCGGCGTCACCTGCCCGATTAGCTTCAGCTTCGGCGACGTCTCGATGGAGATTCAGCCGCTGCTCGACAAGATCCTGCCTGCCATGATCCCCGCCGCCATCACGGGAAGCGCGTATTACCTTCTTACCAAGAAGAACGCGAGCATGACGGCCCTCATCCTCGTGGTGATCGTCCTCGCGATGGTCGCCTCCGCCGCCGGCATCCTTGCCTAGCTTCGACCCAAGAGATTGGTGAATCAATGAGAAAGATAGTTGTGGCGAGCCATTCCCTTCTCGCCCAGGGCTTCAAGGACACCCTCGAGTTCCTTACGGGTAAGAGCGACGCCGTCAACGCTGTGTGCGCCTACGTGAACGACAACGGCGAGGGGCTCGACGCGGCGGTCGAGGCGGCGCTTTCGGGCACTGACGAAGTCGTCGTCCTCACCGACGCGCTCGGCGGCAGCGTGAACCAGCGCTTCTCCCGCTTCGCCTCCGACCGGATTCACGTGATCGCGGGTGTCAACCTCCCGCTCGCCATGACGGTCGCGCTCGCGCGCCCCGACGAGAAACTCGACTTCGACGCCCTCGTCGACGAGGCGCGCCAGCAGATCGTCTACGTGAACGGTGCCAGTTCCGCCGAGTGCGAAGACGACGAATAGAGGAGGTCGACGATGAGAGAGTTCCTTAAAGACGTGTGGATGCACGGCGGTGAGGAAAGCCGCGCCATCACCCCCGAGAACATCACGGGCGAGAAGGGCCGCGCCGCCATGTCGGCCAGCCACCTCGGCGTCGGCCGCAAGGGCTCGTGCTGCGTGCCCCTTGAGTCCGGCGAGACCATCACGCTCGCGGACATCGAGGGCCCCGGCATCATCCGCCACATCTGGATGACCGTCCCCGACAAGACCGCCGCCGGCAGCTTCGTCATGCGCGACCTCGTGCTGCGCTTCTACTGGGACGACGAGGAGACCCCCTCGGTCGAGTGCCCTGTCGGCGACTTCTTCTGCAACGGCTTCGGTGAGCGCGCCATCGTCAACTCGATGCCCATCTGCGTGAACCCGACGGGCGGCATGAACTGCTACTTCGAGATGCCTTTCAGGAAGCACGCCAAAGTCACGCTTACGAGCGAGCACCCCGGGTTCATTAAGTACATCTTCTACACGTTCAACTACGCGCTCACCGACGTGCCGGACGACGCCATGTACTTCCACGCCCGTTTTAACCGCGAGCGCAGCACCCGCAGGGGCGTCGACTACACCGTGCTCGACGGCGTGCGCGGTAAGGGCTACTACGTCGGCACCTACATGGCCCTGTGCGCCCTGGAGCGCTATTGGTGGGGCGAGGGCGAGATGAAGTTCTTCCTCGACGGCGACGAGGAGTTCCCCACGGTCACCTCGACGGGAGCCGAGGACTACTTCGGCGGTGCCTGGGCCTTCCTCGACAGGCCGCCCCACGCGCTGCCCGAGGCGCAGTGCTTCAACACGCTGTTCGCCGGCTACCCGTACCGCTCGACGCGCGACGCCACGCGCGACCGCTTCAGCGCGGGCAAGCCGAACCCGAACCCGATGCTCGCGACCAACGACGACGCGCTGCCCAGGCACGGCCTCTACAGGTGGCACCTTCCCGACCCGATCTCGTTCAAGGAGGACCTGCGCGTGACGTTCCAGGACCTCGGCAACGACGACATCAAGCTCTACGAGCGCGAGGACGACATCTCCACCGTCGCCTACTGGTACCAAAGCGAGCCGCACGCCGTGCTCGCCCCGTTTGCCGCAAGGCAGGACCGCGTGCCCAGGTAGGGTCGCCTCGAAACAAGCCAACGTTATGGGCGTCCGCGGTTGACCATGACTGCGGGCGCCCCTTTGTAAGGAGGATCACATGAGCGAAAAGCAAATGAGGCTCGGCGCCCTCGAGGCCGGCGGGACCAAGATGGTCTGTGCCGTGGTGTCCGGCGACGGCGAGGTCCTCGACCGTATGGAGACCCCGACGCTTACGCCCGCCGAGACCGTCCCGCAGATGATCGAGTGGTTCACCGCCCGCGATGTGGACGCGTTGGGCATCGGCGCCTTCGGCCCGACCTGCGTCGACCCCAACGACGAGCGCTACGGCTCCATCCTCCAGACGCCCAAGCTCGCGTGGCGAGGCCATGGTCTTCGCGCCGCGTTCGCCGACGCCCTCGGGATTCCGGTGGCCTACGACACGGACGTAAACGTTGCCTGCCTCGGCGAAGTGGTCTTCGGCTGCTGCAAGGGGCTCGAGGACGCCGTCTACGTGACCATCGGCACCGGCGTGGGCGCGGGCGTCATGTGCGCGGGCAGGCTCCTTCACGGCATGTTGCACCCCGAGGCCGGCCACATGCTGGTAAGGACCCGTCCCACCGAGGAGGGACGCTGCGTCTGCCCGAGCCACGCGAGCTGTCTCGAGGGCCTCGCCTCCGGCCCCGCCATTGCCGCGCGCTGGGGAAAGCCCGCGGCCGAGCTCGCGGACAACGATGAGGTGTGGGCGCTCGAGGGGGATTATCTGGGGCAGATGTGCGCGAACCTCGTGCTCATGTACTCGCCTCGCCGCATCGTCCTCGGCGGCGGCGTGATGCACCAGGAGCAGCTCTACGGCATCGTCCGCAAGAAGACCCTCGAATATCTGGGTGGCTACATCCAGACCGCCGAGCTTAAGGACATGGAGAGCTACATCTGCGCCCCGGGCTGCGGCGGCGACCAAGGAATCCTCGGCGCGGCCGAGCTGGCAAGAAGGACGCTCGCGTAACTTGCGCTCTCTCCGCCATACAACACGGTAAGAAAAGACGAGCGCTTCTTGCCAATTGGGCGGCAAGAAGCGCTCGTCTTTTGCATTTGTTTTTGGGGCAGGACGCCCCGCCTCCGCTAGAGTCCCTGGACCGCCACACCCACGAGGTTTGGACCGGTGTGGACAAGAAGCGCGGGGCTGATGTCGGAGCGGACGACCTCCACCGCGTTGGCCACGCGCTCGCGCAGGGCCTGCTCCATGCGGCCGTAGAGGTCGGCGTAGGCCGAGGTGCAGCTTACGGCAAAGCGCACCTTGGGGTGCTTCTCGACGATGACGGCGATGAGCTTGACCTCGGTGCGATGCGGTACTTGCACAGCCATTTCGTGTGCGCGAGGCTGTTGGCTTTCTGGGCCACAGCAATCACCTTCCCCCTAGCATGATGACCTGAACAATCCTCATGCTAGGGGGAAGGTTTTTGCCGCGTAGCGGAAATTGGCCTCCACCCGCTGAGCGGGTGGCTTTCTATGCCGCGCGTGCCGCGCGGCACGGACTAAAGTCCATGAATAGAACAATCCCGCGGGTATTTGGGTGCGCACGCATTGACCGTGCCCTTGCGCGCCCAATATGCGCCGTAAAAGCCGTCTTCTTCAACGTCAAAGTGAGCGCGCTTCATTTTTGTCTCTCAAAATCTTATTTTCACGATTTGCATTTTCATCCCGTTGTCACCGACCCTTGCGAGAAACCGGAAAAAGCCGCTGACAGAAGGGTCTCTCAAATCGTTGTAGCCCAGCATATAGCCGCGACTTGTGACCTGCAGACGGCTATTCCACGTGCCGATTTTCTTGGCGGCATTCGAAACCGCAAAATATGCCCCCACATCCTTGATTTTTGCAGTCTTAAGCCATGTTTTTGCGATCATCTTTACTGCCGTCCGATTGGCAGCATCAAAGACCAGCACACCGCATGGGAAAGCGTCCGCCATTCCCCGCACCAGTTCCCGGACCTCCTGGGTCAGAAAGAAATAGAACACCCCGGAGGCAAAGAACACCGCCCCGCCGGAGGCATCGATTTTGCCAAACCATGCGGTTTCTTTCAGGTCGCAGGGGATATTTTGTTCCCGATCCCCGGCGGGCAGTAGCTGCTGCCGCAAGGCGATCACATCCGGGAAGTCCAGATTGTAAATCTTGCATCTACCGTTGTCGCAGGTTCTGCCGGTGTTGTCCAGCCCACAGCCCAGATTGACCACCGCCGCATTGGGGTGGCCTTTCAGGTAATCCCGCACCTCGAAAGCAAGATCACTCTGTCGCATGGCCACCTCCAGCGCACCAAAGCGCTGCATCAGACTGCGGGAGTTTTTCTCTGCCTCTGAAAAGTCGTAGTCGATCTGGTCGAGCAGACGAACCGCTGTTTCATCCCTGTAAAGGTTCGGGTACAGCTCCGTACACAGCTTTCGGGAATACAGCGGGAGAATCAGTGTCTCCTGCACGGTGTTTTTCTCAATTTTACATTTCATAGGTTTCTTCCTCAGTGAATAAAAACTGTCATAAGTGCCGCCAGAACAGCCGCTATGACCGTCATGCCTATCGCCATGTGCAGGTTGGATGCAAAAATGCCCGCATGGCGTCCTCAAACGCCATATCCGCCACACTGCCTTGCAGAACTGCGCAACGCCCTTCTTGAATTGCAGTTCGGTTGAGCTTTCTAGCCTTCTCCACGCTGACGGGCGAATAGTCGATGCCCTTAACGACGCCATGCGGGCATTTTTTCAGCAGCCGTTTTATGTTCGCCCCGCCGCCGCAGCCGCAATCCAGCACCTTGGCATTTGGCGCAAGTCGTAGAAATCGAAGTCCCCACCGCGCCACAGGGCTGTGCCCCAGATTCATCATGGCAACCATAAGTTTTCCGCCGAGGCCCACGGGCTTGCGGGTGTTTTCAAAGAACGACATCTGGCCCCTTCGATTTCGTGCATTCCGCATAGGTCAACGGGAACGAGGCCTTCAGCATCGCGCTTTTCTGCACTGCCCAGCCGTTTTGACGCAGGAAACGTAGGTATTCCTCGCTTGTCCACCTGCTGTGGAGGGGGAATCCCGCCATACTCATGAAAAAGGCTTTTGCCTTGCCGGAAACCGAGCTCCCCGCGTGGGTGAAGGTTGGCGCGATGAGCACGCCGTCGTCCTTCAGCACCCGCCTGATTTCTTGCAGGGCCTTTTCCGGATGCGGCACTATGTGAAGCGCGTTGGACGCGATCACCACATCAAAGGACTTCTGTGCATAGGGCAGGCGGAACATATCTTGTACGGAAAAGTGCAGCTTTGCGGATTGATTGTCCCGCTTTGCTTCAAGGATCATCTTTGCAGAAGCGTCCGTAGCCTCGATGTACGCCGCCGCATTCACGATGCTCTTTGCGATAAGCCCCGTGCCGGTGGCAACCTCCAGCACGGTTTTTGCTTTCACCACCGGCCTGATCAGCCCATACATCTTCTCATACGCCGCCCGGTCCTTTCGCATGAAACGGTCGTACCGACCGGCATTCTTGTCCCAGAAGCCCTTGCATTCGTGCATTGCTATCGCCCCCAAATAGTTAGAGACATCTAACTATAACACACGAATCATGCAGTAAGATAAGGCTAACCTTATTCTCGGCTAAGACGCATCTCTCCGACCCTTTGAATCACCCCTTTTCACGCCACCCGCTACGAACCCCGGCGGGAACCAGGGAGTGATTAAAGGAGCGGCCTGCGGTTTTGCGAATCAATTGAGTCATTCCCGAAATCGCGAATCAAGGGCCTGATTCGCCCAAATTGCGCACGATTCAGTCCTTAGACGGTACGACGCGACACGCATCGACAACACTCGGACTGGATTAGGCACTGAGTGGGAGTAGGCTGACAGGGTTCTGACCTGCACTTTTGAGTGCCGCACTGTGCCGCTGAGTTTCGTTTCGTACGAGAGTCACGGCAAAGCCACCAGCGACATTGGTGAGTAAACTCAATTATCGAGCCTCCGTTCCCATGTTGGAATGGAGGCTTTTTCTTTGCCTTTTTACTCCCTTTCATCTGCGATTTCGCCATTTACTCCCCGTGTTTCAAGACGACAAGGCATGGGGCGGTACTCGGAGGAATGGGAGTAAGGATTCATTCCAGCGGCGGACGAGATGGCGACTCGCATCGCCGGCATGCTCATGCACATGGGCGGCGACTAGACAGGGCGATCCCTGCAACGGGTATTATTATCCGGGAAGCGTTTGATTGCGAGGCACGCCGGTGTGAGGGCCTGAGTCGTCAGGCCCCGCACAGGGGGATCGCGATGGTGGCCACCGCGCCGCCCGAGGGGCTGTTAGCGAGCGAGACGGAGCCCCCGTGGGCGCTCGCGGTCTCGGAGGCGGCGTGGAGGCCGAGCCCGTAGTGGCGGCCTGCGCCGCGACGCGGCCA
>UQIT01000001.1 GCA_900541175.1 uncultured Collinsella sp. | reverse complement strand
GTCCAGGGGGAGGCGGCGCCGGAGCGCTCCCCCTGGGCGGCAGCCGGGAGAAAAATAGGGGCGGCTCCGAGCTCGGAGCCGCCCCCGAGGTCTGGTCCCGTATCTGAACGGACGTTAAGCGGGTGCCTGTTTGATGGCACAGTGGATGCTAGGACTAGTTTTCCAAGGCCAAGATACACGCCCTGATGTATGCGCTGGCGGTGAGGTTTGACGGCAGAATCTCTGGGTGTGCGGCGCGAGCGCTCACGAGTCCGGTCATGAGATTCTTGTAAACCTCATAGAGGACGAGGGCCGTTCGGCTATAGCGCGTGGCACTCATAGATCGCTTGGGGTTGTCCAAAACGGAAAGATCGAGCTCCCCGCCGCTGATTCGGTCGCGAAGCGCATCCTCGACGACACGGCTGACATTGGCGTCCCTCCTGGGGCCACCTTTCAGCTTGAGCTCGAGAACGCGCCTCTCAAGGATTTCAGCCTCGAGCGGCGACGTCGAGAAGGTGACCCTCTCTTTTTTGGATCCCGAAGATACCTTGCTGGCAGCGGGAGCCGTCGCGGGTTTGGTTTTGCGGGCACTCGCGGGGGAAGCGGGCGATGCGGCGACGCCGTCCTGAACAGGTTCTTGCGGGGCGGGTGCCGCAGGACGGGGCGCAGGACGGTTCTGTGCCCCAAAATTAGGCAAGGTAAAGCGCGGGGCATTGCTCATCATGTCGCCTACAAGGTTCTCGGGCAGGTTGGAAGCCATAGCTACTCAACTCCTTCGGTTTCGCCGGCGGCGGGCTTGAGCTCACACCAGTTCATGATGTTGCCCACAAGGACGTCGTACTCGAATGCGGCGCCCTTGAGGACGTTCATCTCGTAGATGCTGCGACCATTCGCCTGCGCATCCTGGATTGCAACAGTTATACCGATTCGGCGCTGGAAGACCTTGAGCCCCATTTTTGGAAACTCCTCGACCATCTGAGCGGCAAAGGCTCTCGCGAGCTTGGCGATACCGCGATAGAGCGTGATGAGGACGGCAGGGGCGCTCACCCACGCGACCTCATAGGAATCAGATACCGCGCTGAGGAGCTCGAGAGTCTGCTCGACAGCCTCGGTGCCAAGCCTGTCGGCGGTAGTCGGGATGACAAGATGGGTTGCGGCAATGGTGGAGGAAATCGTCGCGAAGGTCATGCCAGGCTGGGTGTCAACCACGACGGCATCGAAGCCGTGCTGGGAGACAGCCGACTCGATAGCGCGCGCCAGAGAGTACTCATTGATCTCGTTGCCCTCAAGGTCCCTTTCGTCGGCGACGTTGGCAAGATCGAGATCGCCGGGGACGGTCGCCTGCCCATCCTCGGTGCAAACCACCTGAACGCCCTTGAGGAAGCTGGAGCTGCAGCAGGTGCCTTTCGCGACGCAATCCGACTCGATTCTCCCGAGGGAGCCCTGGGGATCCATGTCCACAGCCAAGACCTTAAGGCCGCGGCGGCGAAGCCCATCGGCGATGGCATCTGCGGAAGTCGTCTTACCGACGCCTCCCTTCTGATTGGTGAACACGATCACAGGGGTGAAATTCGGCATGGTGATTCCTTTCAACTGAAATTGAAAACGATTTGAGCCAGGCAATACCTAGGAGCGACTGGCGATGCTCATGACCACAAGAGCGATCGGGATGGCGATGAGGCACGCCGCCGCGCCGACAATGAACTGAAGGATGGCGTAGGCGAGCCCGCTCGCAAAAAAGGCTACGAGCGCGCCGAGACCCAAGATAAATTTGATGATTGAAATGTAATTAGGATAAGAAGACATATAACCTCCAATGCCCTAGCTGGACCGATGGCGGAAAACCCGCATTGAAGGTTGTAGTTAAATAATACCAGAACTACGTCACTAATGAACTATGAAATAGATGAATAAATGAAACGCCGAAAAAGATAAAGGTGCTAAAACGGAATACCAGAACTTAAGAAAATACGAGGAAGAGAAATACGTATTCAATGAACTAATGAAGGACGTAAAAACGTAACTGTGTAATAACGTAGCCGTGTAATTGCATAACTGTGTAACTACGTAACAGTGTAATAACGTGGCTGCGTCATAACTTAATATCAAATCATTGTACTTGTGCCTTACGTCTTCATCTTGAGTAGCTTTCCTATAAAGGCCTCCACCCAGAATCGTCCTCTTCCCCATCGTCGAATAGCTTGAGCGCGATCGCAGCGGAAGTAATAAGAAGCAGTAAAGCCAACCCATCCAGCTGGAGAAGGTAGCTCAAGCCGGCGAGGGCAAGAAGCAGCCCGGCTGCAAGTAGGATAATGTTACGGGTCATATATGTACCCGCCAAAGGATTACGGCGCTCACGCCGCATCACCAACGATGATGTTGTAGAGATCGTCGTCTGACGCTACCAACGCGACGATATGGTTTCTCCTCCTGATGACGGTCCTCTTCGACACACCCAAGAGCGCGCCGATCCTCTCGCATGTCAGGTTGTCGATATAGGACAACTGGAAGATAGATCCGAGTCCCGGCTCGTAATCGTCCAGCGCCTCGACGACAACCATTACGAGATTCAGTGTCGAATCGATTTGCAGGACGCGGTTCCTCATCCGCTCCCTCTCATTCGATCGGGACGGCAGCTGCCTGAGCGCTGTCTCGCACTGGCTTCTGATCGAGGCCAGATGTCTCAGCTCGGACAGAACGCATCTGACGCGCTCTTCTCGAGCGCCGATGCCGCCATCGTCTGAGGAAAGAGACGACTCATGATTCTCGCTCTCGATCCCGACGATTGCAGATTGTCCATTACTCTCGGTTCTAATCAGCCTTTCCCACGAGTTCCCTTCCATGTCACTTCCCCTTTCGACATTTAAATCGTTCGTTCAGCAGCTCACAGCGAAGATGTGGCCTGTTTGCGGGCCAGGTCTATCGCAGCCTCCTTGTTATCGCCGCGATAGACGATTCCGTTCGCATCCACAACCGGATGGACCGGCCCGTCGCCGATGATGAGCCAGGCGCCGTCGGGAGCCCTGCGCAGGTGCTTTTCGCCGCGGCCCGCTCGCTGGCGTGCGGCCTCGACCATCTTTTGGCAGCCCTTGACGCTCGTGTCGATCAGCCATTTTCGCAGCTGAGGCATGAATTTGTCCTCGCAGCCGGCATCCTTGGCCTCAGCCTGCCGGCGAGCCCAAGCAGTGCCGATCTCGTCGGCCCCGAAGCCCAAACGACGCAGCTCATCGTAGGGCTGGCGTGCGGCGTCGAGCTTGTTGCGGTTGATCGTCTCGTCGGCGATTTTCCTGAAATCGCCTGCGGTATCGACCTGAGAGTCCATTCCGAGATAGACGTCCGGTTGGTTGGTTTGAAAATCCATCCATCCATCCGTCCAATCTTCTGGATAGTCATTACTTATAGGTATATAGGGGGGCTCACCTGAAAAAATTGCAGGTGAGGAAGAATCTTCACGTGAAGAAATTTCAGGTGAGGAAGTTTTTTCAGGTGAAATTCTTTCCGGTGAGGAAGTTTTTTCAGGTGAAGAAACTTCAGGTGAAAAAACGTCACGTGAAACTCTTGCAGGTGAGGAAGAATCTTCACGTGAAGAAATTTCAGGTGAGGAAGTTTTTTCAGGTGAAGAAACTTCAGGTGAAAAAACGTCACGTGAAACTCTTGCAGGTGAGGAAGAATCTTCACGTGAAGATATTTCAGGTGAGGAAGTATTTTCAGGTGAAATAGTTTCCGGTGAAACTAGAGGGGCAACCCGTTCGGCGTCCGGATGGTCCGCCTGCCAAGCCTCCCTGGCGCGGGAAATTGGATCCGCAGCTGCAACAAGGGACCTGCCGACAGTATTCATTCCATGGACATGGGATCCGCGCTCAACGATAAGGCCCATCTCGAGTAGGGAGGCGATGGTCGTGCGGGCAGTGCGCTCGCTCGTGCCGGACCAGTCCGCGAGAACGGCGGCTCCAAAATCGTAGCAACCCTTATCTACCGTGCAGGAGTAGATCAGGGCATACGCCACGAGCTGTGCGGGCCTAAGGCCCAAATAGCGCATGAAGCCGTGTATGGCGAACGAAGGACCGTAGCCTTCGGTCTCTGTCTCGAGAATCTTCGACACTATGCGGCCTTTCTCCTTTGCAGCGCCTGGACCGCCAGGGAGAACAACGCCTCTTCGTTGAAGACATTGCACTCCCCTGCCGCCCTCGCGGATTCGATTTCACTTATCAGGGACTCGCGTCCGTAAACGGACAGCATGAAGTTGACGAGCTCACCGGAGCGGAAATGACCACCGCCGACAGACAGGGGAACCGCTAGGTCGAAATAGGCGACAAGCGGCTGGCCGATGGTATCGATCGCATCCAGCGCAACCGCCACCCTGCCAGCGCCAGCCTTAAAGATAGCAACAGGAGACTGAAGGAGTTCGGGAACCGATGCAAGCAGCGAAGGCTCGATGCCGTGCCTGTGTGAGCGATTAGAGATCGTTGTCTCCCGTACGATATGCCGCACGGTGTGGCAGATAGGCAGGTTGGGAATCCCCGCCGCCAAAAGCGCCCTCGGTGTTTCGGGGAGAACGGGCACCGGCGCCTGTCGGTTATAGCCCCGGCCCCTCGCCTTTGCAATTTCGGCGAATCCAGTCCACATTCGGCATGAATTCGCGTATTCGGCTAGATCTTGATTGTTTAGAGCCTCTACTGCGATGGTAGAATTAACCTGACCGACGAGGGCGCGATACCGTCCTATGTCGTCGAGATCGTGTCGACGCTGTTCACCTTTCCACATCCGTGAACTCCCTTCTTCTACGGTCTCACGTTTCGGGTGCGGCTGGGGCTCTTCCTTAATTTCCCAGTCGCACTTTTTTTCTGACACCCTAAATTGAACAGTCTTCGGGAACGATTCGGGACACATCATGCGGCCCCCTTACGGCCGTCGCGGGCCATGCGCTTTGACATGCTCTCTTGCAGGGACTGCAGAGAGGCGTACTCCTCGTACGGCATGTCATGGCTCGACTCCTTAATGAAAGGCGTCCTGCGCATATAGGCGTCGAGGTCGTCAATGTTGATGTAGATGGTCCGCGAACCCCCGCGATTGAAAGCACCGTAGACGGCGGGGATCTCGCCAGATTCAATGAGTCCCTGAACCGCATCGACATGGCGATGGATGTATTTGGCCGCCGCGGATTTGGAAAGCCATTTGCTGCTCGCCCACGGCTCCAGCCTCTCTTTGCCGCTCATTATGCAACCTCGTCCTTCTGGGGAAGACGATCATCAGTTTCACCGAGCAGGTACTGGATGGAGCACCCGAACAACTGCGACATTCTCTCGAGTTGATCGTAAGTTGCCGACTTCGGATCGCGTTCGATTCGCACGATGATGCTTCTGCTGACGCCGAGCTTATCGCCAAGATCGGTTTGCGAAAGGCGAAGCCTCACTCGTTCCGCACCGATACAATTCGGCATAAAACCCTCCTTTTGTGACCCTATTTGTACTACGCGTATATACTATAACCCAATTTGTACCGCGTCACAACATTTTGTACCACCTAGGCTCATATTGAGGGGTGATGCAAATGCAAAACAATCTGAAGCAGATTCGTGAGAGTAAGAACATCTCGCAGCCTAAGGCGGCAGAGGATTTAGGGTACGGCTTGTCGACATATCGGAAATATGAAAACGGGACCAGGAGGATCTCTGACGAAAAACTCGTGCAGTTGTCCTCTTATTTCAATGTTTCCATAGATGTAATTCTTGGCACAGCTTACAAGGTCGACCCAACATCCCCACAGTTCCAAAAGGACGCAAAAACAAGGTCGTTTCTCAATGCAATAGTTACCATCCTTACACCCCAAGAGCGATCGCTTTTACACGAGCTGCTCTCAAACTTCTCCAAGCTCAACGAGAGCGGCAAGACAAAACTAGTCGAAGAATCCGATACGATGGTTCGCTCTGGGAAGTTTGAAAACTTTGGCGGGCATTCTCAATTTTCGAGTGCCCAAGAAATTGCTTAGAAAAGCAAGCGGCAGCTTCAGCACGATAGTTCTGACTCCAGATTGGAATTTGATTCAAAGAGGACCAGATGCCTAAAAACAAAATTGGTGTAATTGAAAAAATAGGTGTCGATGCCGATGGCTTAGAGATATTCAGAGTTAGGGTCGAGGCCGGCACTCGTAAAAAGCGTGCCACAAAAAGGGTAACGATTCATGGAACCATGAGAGATGCCCAAGCAGCCGCATCTATGCTCTATGTCGAGTTGAATTCCAGCCTTTCCGAACGCGACATTCCTGAGATTACGCTGAATCAATACTTTTATGGCAGGTTTATCCCAGCCCTGGAAAAGGAAGGTAAGACCAACAGCACAATCGACGGATATGTCAAAAACTACCGAAAATGGATCTCCCCGAATCATGGCGAACGAGTCCTCTTGAATCTAGATGAGGCTAATGTTCGAAATCTCATAGAGCAATCTGGCACCCCGAGAAACACGCTGCGGACGTACAGGGCGATTTTGAACAGAGCCAAATCGGATGGTTTCATGCGCCATAAAATGGATCTAACGGGACTCGACGCCAGAGCGAAGAAACAGAAACGCCCCGCGCCATGGTCACCCTTGGAATTAAAGAAGGCTGCCGATGCACTCGTTGACGATGAGATGGCATATCTAACCCTGCTGGTCGGTAGCGCGGGTCTTCGCAAAGAAGAGAACCTTGCAATCACGCCAGCCGACGTACAGATATTGAAAATGCCGACTTCCCAGGGCGTAAAAAAGTATGTGCTCCTGAACGTCCATGCGGCCTATACCGACGAGGACGGACTTAAGGTCACCAAAACAGAAGAGTCTAAAAGGCACGCTCTGGTTCTTCCAGAGTTTACGGAAAGGTTTCTTTCAGCCCTCGAGGCCACGAAGCCCTCAATCGAGCAAGTTGAGGGCTGCTGGCTCATCAGACACAAGACAAGCTGGCACAAGTCCAGAAAAGCCAAATATAGGATCGAAACCGTCATGGGAAATCGGAAAGATGCCCAGGCGCTTGCGAGTCGGTTGGCCGCAGAAACGGCAGCAAAGTATAAGTTGGGCTCAAACCCAAAACTGAAAGAAGTCGCCGATGGAATTTGGACTGTCACCGTTTTTAACGGATATGTCGACACCATGGAGAGGACCATCGCGCCGGAGGCGTTCATTGGAACCGAGCAAGATGCAACGCGACACGCTCTGGAGCAGTGGAGCAACCGGCGAATCCTTCCGTGTGCCGGCGAAACGCTGCGTGGCCACTGGGAAACCACGCTGAGGAAACACGGCCTGAGGTTTATCCCCGTGAATAACCTGAGACATACCTCAGAGACGCTCATGGCCGCCAGCGGAGTTTCGACTCCGACAATTTCAAGCATGCACGGACACACGCAGTTTAAGACGGATTTCCAGCACTATATCGACCTGAATGTCGAAGCGATCCTTGATGCCGCAGATAAGGTCGACACATTCATGGCTTCAGACATGGCAAGCGGCGGTTTCACTCTCGAATCGTATATTGAGAAAAAGGACTTCTAGAAGATGTTCAAAAGCCAAACGCGACTAGTTTCTATACAAGTCAATACAAACTGCGCCTGAGGCAATGAGAGGCGATACAAGGTGCCGAATCGATATCTTAGTACACTGATGATTTCCAGACTTTCAGATGTCCTTATAACGCCTCTGAACGCTTAGCCCATCCAGATCTGCCGAAAACTTCGACCATAAATTCTTCGTACTTCCAATCCTTTTGGCGAAAGAAAACGCATCGATTGGTCGATCAGTAAGCTCATTTTAAATCCTCTGATACAGACGGAACCCATATCTATTCACAAATCAGTGGTGGATAGTGGTGGATAGCCAGAAGAAACCAGTGGATTCTAGAAGGAATAACCAATAGTAAAGCGGTTCCCCTGATTGACTTTATTTCAGGGAAACCGCTGGTAGATAGTGGTGGGCCCTCCGGGATTCGAACCCAGAACCCAGGGATTATGAGCATGGGCCGAAACCCATCGAGAGCATTTAGACATCGATGTCAGCTCAAGGGTCAATTGGCACCAGCTGCCAAGTGTGCGCGCGGCATCCTCACCAGGTTATCGGAATTCAACGCTGATGCCGCGACGCTCAAACTCATATGCCATCGCGTGAGCGCCGGCTTGACCGAAAAAATTCTGGTTGCAGCCAACCTCGTCACACATAGCCCTGTCACGATGGTGAGTGATTGGGGGCAACCACAGGCTCGACCCTCAGCGCATAGATCTGACGGATAACCACAGCGCAAGCATAGGAAGACCTGTTGACCTTGAATATCAACGGCGTTTCTCGGATACCAAAGAAGGAGTTTGTCAAAATGTATCAATTTGCCATTTCGAGTAAAACGAGATTACAGTGTTTATTGTTATCCGCTGCTATCCACACTTTGATTTACGTTTCTGCACTTGAATTTGGTTTAGAAGATGGACTCATAATCCCTGGGTTCTGGGTTCGAATCCCGGAGGGCCCACCAGAGTATTTCGAGGCCGGGCATTACGCCCGGCCTCTTTGTTATTGGCGCTGCAGACTAAGTTTGCTATCCAGAAACGTAAAGTTATTAACATTCATATTCGTAATTAACAATGGGTATGTCGCCAAGATGCTGCCCAGTCAACACATGGCGTAAATCGATAGATATGAAAAAAGGCCCCAACTTGCGTTGGAGCCTCATTCAATGCTCGGGTGGAGACGAGGGGGATCGAACCCCTGACCTCTTGACTGCCAGTCAAGCGCTCTCCCAGCTGAGCTACGCCCCCGTGCAAGAAGGAACTATACGGGAACTCCCCCGCCGATGCAAGGACAATTTTGGAAAAGATTTTACGGTGCGTGGAACGGCGCGAGGCCGAAGGGACACACGATGCCCGAAATAGCCCGCGGGGCGCGCCCCGCGGGCAGCGGCAAGCTCGCCGCCCTCCTTTCCGGGGCGCGCATGTCGCCCCAGGTGCCGCCGGCCAGAACAAAGCAATCCGCGGTGCTTCCGCGGGAGGGTTTCGTCTGAGCCCCTCTCCGCGCCTTCGGGTCAATTTACTGAACCGTGCGCAGCTCGCGCCAGCTGGTCGCTTCATAAACGGACCGGTTTACTACGACGATTCCCGGATTTCCGACCACACGCCTACATTCGCAAAACGGGCAGGCATTCTACCTGCGGTTTTACGAGCGACGAATTCGGTGTGCTCAGCTACCCCCAATCCAACGTAGTAAACCGGCGTGGTTTTAAAATGGCACTTAATTACTGGCAGCATATAAAGTAGTAATAATGCTCACTTGAACATTATTACTTACCAATACCAAGCCAATTGCACAGAACGTTGGCTCGCAATCTGGTCTCAGCGCATCTCATCGCCTCGGTTTTTGGTTTGTAGCGCAACTCCAATCGCTCACACACACTGTGAATGATGGCATCAAGCTGATCGTGATCATTGAGCATGTTATGGGTTACAAGAAATACGTCGTATCCCATGCTTTGTAATGCTGTCATTCGTGCGGCATCGTGGTCCAGCACGGCGCCTGAACCATGGATAACCTCTCCCTGAAGTTCGATAATCACAGCTTTCATTATTATTGGGTTTACGATGACGATATCGCCGTAACAGATTTTCTGACCTGCGATTTTTCGAGCTGAATTCGACAGCGGTGTTAAGTCGTTGACGTATATGTTTTTAAACTCCGCTCCGCCAGTACGCCTCGGAAGACTTAGCAACATGATTCCAGCAACTTCTAGCGGGGATGCCGCAATACCCATTACCTGCCGTGCGGCTTCGTAGAATTGTTTTCCCCACATCTCGCCCTTAACCTTCGCTGCAAATCTGTGCAGTTCTTCTATTTCAATAAGAGGCTTTCTCATCCAGAGCGATGTGCCTTTTCCGTTTGCTTTATTTCCGGATCCGTCATTCTGCTGCCCACTTAGATCATTCTCGCTGTCCTTCTGGCTCGCCCGAGCATAGACTCGCTTCCATGGGGCCTCGTCTTGGGTTTCATCTAGTTCAAAAAGACTTTCTGTGGTGTACTGCTCTTCTTCTGATTTTGCTTGCTCAAGTGCCATGTCGACCGCGGGCGATGGTTTAAAAACCGAAAACCATCCGTAGAGCTCGTACATGGCCAGAACCAGGTCGCATGAAGAAACGCTTCGAGTCATGGTGAATAGCGTATGAAGAGGGTCTGTGACGCTACAGCCCATGCCCGTGTCGATCGAGACCTTCTCTGTATAGGCGCTGTTCCATCGGATGGTCCGTCTTGTCTCGGAATGCAGGTTGCTTCGTGTTGATGCTGCTGTGATGACTGGCGTCTTGAGGACGTCGGTTACAAAAGGGGCTTGGGATAGAGCTCGCCAGCCGTCTTCGGAGTTGGGCAGGCGCGGGTAGAGATCGCGCACCTGCGGTGGGCAGCGCCAATAGCGGAATGCGGTGTTTGCGCAGACGATTTCGTCCATTTGCGCCTCCCCTGGTATCGGCCGTAGACCATGCGGTTGTGGTCGTGGACGATTATCTACCGGGGCATCATGCGGGTAAGTACCGGAAGCTGACCAAACGCTGACCAAAAGCTTGACGAGTTCTGCCGAAAAACCGTCGTGTGATAGAAATCCGCTGGAAGACACTCTGGGCATGCGGTCCCTGTCTCCACATTTGCGCTCGAATCACATGGGGAGTTCAATGAAATTACGGATGTGTTTTATACAAAACATGCAGTGGCGTCATCAAAAAGGGTGCGATAAAAAATGACGCCTTATACGAATTCGATTCGATTTTGGTGTCAGTTTTGGTGTCACCCTTGGTGTCAAAAAGAAAAAGGCCAGAGGCTTAACACCTCTGACCTGATCTTTTGATGGTGGGCGATACAAGATTCGAACTTGTGACCCCATCCGTGTGAAGGATATGCTCTACCCCTGAGCCAATCGCCCATCGCCTTTCGGCAAAAGAGATACTATCATAGCCGCGCGTGGTTTACCAAGAACTTTTTGCCATCGATTTTAAATTCGTGGGTGCTAGCCAGGCCAAAACAACCAAAGCAATCGGCAAAACCTCAGCTAAACCACCATTTATCGCTTAATCCACGAAGTCTCGGGGCGGCAGATAAGTCGCGCGTTGTTGTAGGCCATGTCGAGCGTGAGGCAGGTGCGCGCGGCGTAGAAACCGTCCTCGCGCTGGATGGTCAGCGCCAGCTCGGGCTTGTCGCCGGTCAGGCACAGCGGCAAGAGCAGCTGGATCCGGCCGCCGTAGAACTGCGGCACAGCGAGCGTGTAGTTTGCGGCGGCGCGGCGGGCGGCCTCGACAACGGCGCCCTCAAAAGCGCGGCGCAGCAGCAGCGAGTTGTCCTCCCCCATCAGGCTGGCGGGGATGCGCGTAAGGTTCTCCTCGTCGCCCAGAATGTGGTCGATGTTGGAGCGGATGGGCAGTCGGTAGTCAAAGACCAGCTCGGAGGGGTCCTCGGCAAAGCGCACGCGGCACGGCAGGTACTCAAACGAGACCAGCATGGGGTCGCTCTCCTTAAAGAAGCCCTTCAAAAACCAGCGTTGGCGCGCGTCGGGCTTGGTATTGGGCTCAAACAGGCCGTAGATGGTCTCGTAGCGGCGCGTGTACAGGCCGGTGTCAAACAGGCAGCGATCGTCGTCGAACACCAACGGCAGGTTGGACGGCGCGGTCTGGTCCACGTCGCGCTCGGTCAGGAACACTGCGCGGCTAAACGAGAACGACAGGTAGTTTTTGAGGATGCGGTTACTGGGACCCCAGTCCTCGGGATCGGCGAGGTCGACTAGGCGGTCGTAGCAGGGCTCGGGGCAAAACGCGAAGTCGTACACATTGCTGCACAGGGTGTTTGGGATCTCCATGTGGCGTCCATTCCATTTCATAGTTAGAGTTTGGATGCTTAGATTTTATACGTGCGACGCACCGTCGAGACACACAACGCAATTGCGGCGCAGCTCGTCGGCGAGTTCTGCTCGCGTGCGGTTTCCGGAAACAAGGTCCTGGATCCAGGCGTAGTGCTGGTTGTCTTTGGGTTCCGGGCTATCGGAAAGTACGATTGGAGCACTAGCGGCGTAACAGGAAGGTCCCGCCCGTCAACATCGGCAATCATGAGTTGACAAGCGTAATCATGGTTCAATTGCGGTTTAGCAATAGAATGTCAGGGAATCATCACCAAAGGTTTCGCGCCACTTGTCACAAATGTATCGATGGTTCATGGTGATTAGTTTTGAAAGATCCCTGAGATCCTTAGCCGGAATCTTGCTCTCGTTGTTCGCAAGTGTGCATCCGCCATTTTTAGTGAGCCAAAACTTAGTCGAGTTAGCAGCCGCCCTCTTTACCCCTACATGGATGCGAACGGGTTCTCCGTTTTCCGCGATCCAAAAGAACAGAACAAACTGTCCAAAAACAAGAATTCGAGGCATTATGCCACCGCCGGTCCAGCTTTTTGCCGTTCTGCAAGCTCGAAGATAAACGGAGCGTTTGATCTAACGAACTCGGTCAAAAAATCCAGTTCGTCAGTAGAAAATCCTTCGACGTTAAACCATTTGACCGCAGGTAGAAAGCATTCTGCATGGTCAAAACCAAAATCAACCGGGCGCTCGACGGCTACGCGAACGGTCCCGTCGTCTCGTGTTTCTGAGTAGGCAAACTGAGTGCCGTCATCTAGCTGAACATAGCTCCAAAGCATTGCTGCCTCCTTAGTGTTTATATCCAAGTATAAACAGCCGCTTAGATGCAACGTGATGCGAATTGAATTATTCCCATAAGACCTGAACTGCTGATTATTTGTATTACTGAGATTTGAACCACCTCACACTTCAGTGTCTTTTTGGCATGGAAAACCGTCATTGTGCGAAAGTCGGACTTTATGTCAAGGATCGTCTTCAGATTCAAGCGCTCGCATGCTTAACTACTTGCAGGCGCTTGAATCCTATAGATTACCCAAATGCTGCTCAACAGCCTCCATGCCAACCTCCGCATATTTTAGGAGGCCTTGTATATCGTTGTAGTTCTTGGGCAATCGATCTTTTTCAATGCCAGTAATTTTTGCAAATAATTCGATTGTCAGATCGAGTGCGAAGTCGATTAGTTTTTGAATTTCGCCGTAAGTTAAAGGAAGTCGCCTAACAAGCTCATCATATTTCAGTGCTTCCATGTCGCTATGGGCGAAAACCTTATTTCGCTGATCGCGAAGCATGTCAGTTAGTTTACGGAGACTGTTGAGTCGTTTTTTCCATAAATTGGAAAGGTCATGAGTGGTTATACACACAGTAACCATTCTGTAATGATTTCCGAACAGCTTTTCATCTGAGCGTTGTGACTCAACTTCTTTGGGGTAGAAACGCTCCTCGTCCTTTGCCAATGGATGAACGATTGGATTAAGCCTGTCAAAGTTTGGTCGATCATTAAATAAGGAGATTGCAAGTGCGTCGATTTCAGCAGAATGAGACTTGACGTCTTCTATCAAGTTCCCAATACTGACGTCGCTTTTGGCATCAAATAACCGTGCGCAATTCATGAAACAGGATTCGGTTAATGCAAGTTGTGTAAAGCTGAAGAAGCAGCCAGCGCAAATTACTTCATTCTCATAGTCGGAAGATGCTTTAGACAGTTCGCGAAGGATTGCTAGTTTCGTGTTGGCATAAAATGCCTCGTTGTATAGATAGCTGCAACGCTCAAGCAGCTCAAGAAGGCCGGCGTTTAATTCTTTCTTGGCAGCGTCAACTGTATGATCCGATTCGTGGTACATGTTAGATAAATCCTGAGCAATTGTCGTAATAAATTAATCTACTAATGCGTCGTTAAGAATATGGCCTTCTACATAGTCTATCGAAATGGGTGCTTCAGCACCGACATGCGGCAGCCATGAGCACTGTCCCAAGCAGCGAAAGCGCCAAAGAAGCGGCTATCCAGTTGTTGTCGCCGGTCTTGGGGAGTGCCACAGTTGTTGCGGTGGCAGGCTTGGGCTTGACCGTCTTGGCGACCGTGGTCTTGGTTGTCGTGGCCGCGGGTTTCAGCGCGGGATTTTCCGTGGACCCCGTGGTGGGCTCTCCGGCAGCGGGGCTAGCATCGATGGGAGACTTATCCACGCTATCGCCAGGCACAACGACCCCATCGGTCTCCTCCGCCGGCGGCGTGGCCACATCGGGCTCAATCACCACGTGCGCTGCCACGACCCCTGCAGCATCCACCACGCCACCAGCACCAAAGACTCCGTCAGCAGGCGTCACAAACCGCGCGGACACAAGCGACCCGCCCGTGCACGCAACACCGCCGTCGGCACCGGTCGCATCGAGCCACGAGGCATCGACGGAAAGCCGACAGCCGGCCGCACCATCGCCAAGGCCCGCATCCTGCAGATACACGCCATAGGCGCGCACGCCCGCCCCGAACCCGGCGCCCGCGGCAACGACGCGCCCGCCGCCGCGCACGGCCATGTCGCCTGCGATCACGCCGGCAACCGCCTCGTCCGTAATATCGGCCCCGTCCGCCCGGGCATCGACGGTGCAACCGTCCACCACGAGCGCCTGCGAGACGTGGATCCCGCACTGCGAGCCCGTCGCCGCCAGGGACCCGGTGCCGCGAAGCGTCAGGCTGCCCCACACCTCCATGCCGCACTGCGTGATGTCCGCATCGGGCGCATTCGACTCCGTCACCGAGTTTTGCCCGGCGAGCGTCACGACCAGGTCGCCGTCGGCGCCGATAGCCTCGCCCGCGTAGCCGTCAAGCTCCAGATGGCCGGCATCGGTCCAGGCCCAGCCGGGGCCCGACACGCCCGGCTCGCAGTACGTCGCGCCCGCGATAAACAGGCTCTCCGCGCCCACGGCACAAGAAGGCCCGCCCAGCAAAACGCATAGGCAGGCCATGGCAGCGATCGCGATGTGATGACGGCCGGTGTGGGACTCGGCGGCAAACATACCCGCTCCGATCTTCGCAGGAGCCAATAGAATATGCACCCGAAAAATGCCCTGGTAGCAGCACCTATTAGTTTAGCGAGATCGATGCGGGAGCAAAGAGAAATCGCGTGGGCAATGTCCACAATTAGGTGTAAATCGTTTTGCCAGCCGGTGAAAGGAAGGGTTGTTTAAGACCAGCATGAAAACGCCCTTGGTCTTCGTACGTTTGATGACGCCCCGAATGAAATCAGAAAGAAAGTTGTTGGAACTGGATTTCGTCTTAAGCGGGAAGGCCCGACAGTGTGAATTTAAGATCTGGGTAATTTGTGCTCAAAGATCAGACTAAAGAGATAGTCATCCCAGCCATCCTAGTGGTCTTTTAGTCGGTTTATAGTTCGGAAATGATATTAATTCAGAAATTGAATCTATCAGTTTGTCTCTCACCCTAAACAGTTCACATCCGTATTCAAGAGCTGACATTCCAGCAACTGTTTCAGAAGCTACGCTCATAACGGTCCAAGGGTCAGAACCATCCACCTCTATAGGAACAATTTTGTCGCTAAAGTCGTAATGCATCATGGCGTTACGTAGCGGATGTGTCTTATTAATAAACTTCTTTTCATCTCGATTTAAGAGTCTACTGACAGAATTTAAAAAGTCAGTTGGAATTGTTGACTTATCCCCCTTTTTACGATGGTAACCAGAGAAGCGCTCAATGGCTCTCCAAGCGTGATCAAGTGTTAGGGAGGAATACTTCAGCCATGCCGCATCGTTGAAATAACCCGCGGATCTCAGTGCACATACTGAGCTTAGTAACATAAGGAGTTCAGAAAAGAAAAAGAAAATTGAATCGTCATGAATGCCCTGCTTTTCTAGGGATGCAGTTAGTTTTCCATATTTCCAGTCATTTGCTTTTACGTGAAACCGATGGGTTTGATACATCTCCGGTGACGGGAAATAGCTCTTTGCGAATTCCAAAAGGACCCTCCCGGACTTCCCTGTCGAAAATCCAATTTGGTCCTCATACTTATGTTCGTCTGTGCCTAATAGGTCAGGGCTATCCTGTGTAAACAGGTGGGTAGACGAGTAGCTAGCATAAATGGGGGCATCTTCGTAATAAGAAATGCCAACGTTTGTTCTCCCCCAATCGATCCAAGATCCCGTCTTTCTGTTAAAGAGGTAAAACTGCTTGTTGAGGTGTTCGATCACCTTATTTGCTTGGCAAGAATAGGCTTCAAAATCAAAATGCTTTGAGTCTAGAGACTTAGTCATATGTCTTATAGAAGTTAGTCGCGCATCTTCTGTGGGTAGACCAAGCCCCAACTTTCTATTGAGAAAGGGAATTGCATCATGTTCTGCAATTGTTAGAAAAGGTAATGCCGTGAGTATGAGACACGGAGAATTATCTGGAAATCGTTCATGTTGGTCCAGCAATCGTCCGAGAAATATGCCTTCTTCTATTATGAGCTGAAGACTAAATGAATCCCTAGATAGTAATGAGTTCGCGTTATTCATCATTAGCATCTGCATGCAATGCGCTTTCCAATTCAATCATCTTATGGACGATAAACTTCATTTTCTCATTCCTAGAAATGATAATTTCCAAGCAACCTTTAAGCTCGTTGTCATTTTGAACAACAATTGACCCTTTATGCTTGGAAACTGCAATTCCATCGGGGTACAAATCCCTTGTTTGACAGAATATGTCCTCATCTAAGACTAATTCAATTGGATAGACGGCGCCTAATTTCATTGTTAGGATCCTGAATTTGTACTGCGTCGTGAAAATATCAAAAGCATAATCGGAAGGCGAATAAGAGTCGTTAACATCGCTGAGCTTCAAGGCGGTTTTCTCTACTTTTATTGTTTTTGGGCTACCGAATTGCAGCTTCATTTCTTGAGTGCTCCACATACTGCCTGTTGTTTTGGTGGTAAAAGCAAGTTTGACAAAACGAGCTTCAATCAGACCTCGGGATGCAGCTTTTACATCCTCGCACTGTCCCTGCATGATCGATTCGACGTTCTCGGCAGAATTCGCCAAGGGTTGATCAATTATGTCCGTCCAGAAATTTTCTTTACCTACCATGACACTCCCCCATTTCCATGGTTACCAAAAGTGGCAAATGGTCACTATATTTTGAGCACGGCTGTGATTTAACAATGAGTTTAGTATCGCCAATTTGATGAAGATAGCGACAATCGACAATGCAGTCAGCCAGTTGCCAATCTACAACGATTTGATCGAGAGAATGCCAATAATAAGTGCAGTCTCCCGAGCTCCAATAAAATGAACCCTGATTAGAATTGGACTCTGATAAAAATTCTAGCGCAGGGTTATACATTATTGGAAAAGCAGAACCATCACTATTTCTGACTTTTAGTCTCATTGCAACCTCTTTAAAAAAGGTCGAGTTTAAGGAATTGAGCTTTACCATTTCAGGGTCGAATGGATTGCAATTAAAATCACCTAAAAGCATGTTAACACTGCCGGGGTGCAACTTTTTTATTGTATTCAGTTCGCTCACGAGTTGTTGGATAGTTCTTTCGCGATGATGACCCAGTGGATCATTGCGCTTGTCCGGCAGGTGGACAACTGAGATATTCACGGGGATATCGTCAAGGTTCAAAGTGCAGGTAAGATTATTTACCACCGCAGAGGCTTCTTGCCAGCGAATTGTTCTCTTGACAAGCATACTCGTTTTCACTTTTCCATCAATTGTTTCCACTGTTTGATAATGATCATCAAGCAGCTCGGCCAATCGCTGAAAGTCTAATTGGTCAACCTCGGCAAAAGCCGCCACGTCAACGTCATTCAATTGAATAGCGGCGTAAATAAGATCTGCAAGACTCTTGCGAGCTAAATTCCAAAAGAATAATCGCAAAACCTCACCTGGCTGTTCCTATGAAATGAAACCAATCAAATCAAATATACCCTACACTTCAAAGGTCTTTGCCGACTAATTTCACTGCGTTTCTTACAGCTTAGATAACAGGTGATAATTCGGGGACCGAAAGGCCCCCGAATGCCATGCTCTTCCCAGCCAAACAGAGAATTTGTCCGAGTGCCCACACGAATCTATGTATGGTGACAAACCCCTCTGGGGGGTCGGGCGCATGGGGTAGATCTATATGGGAAGAGAGAACCCATTCGGGGAGCTTGTGGCGGTCCTCACCGCCGACGAGTTCTTGCTGCTCAGAAAGGCCGTCGACGAGAGGTGCTGCCGCGATGAGGTCGGTGTCGGCAAGCTCGCCGAGAACGCCGCGGCTTATCTGCCGGACCCGGAGTACCAGGAGCGCGGCGCGCACGGCGCCTGAAGGGACGGGTCTATCGCAGTCGAGGTGCCGAGATGACACTGCCGCTGCTGCGACAGGGGGTTACCTCCCTCACGAGTACCGTTCTCGAGCATTGTCGCAAGTCGCTCGCCACGGTAACCGGCTACTAGGACCGGTTCGCGCTGTGCGACACCGTCAGGGTTGACGACCTAGTATTACCGACCCGATTGCTTATACCTAAATTCTGGCTCGAATCTACGTAACCAATACGTGCTAGTTAAATTGCGCTTATTATATTGAGGTCTGAAAGAAGCAGGGTCATCGCACTCCCCAGATGTCACTAATCAGGTCTCATGCGTACGCCCTGTCTCCACTATGAGCTTGTCCGTTTAAGTTGGCTCAATCATGCCCCCGTGAGGCATATCCTTAAAATGGTTACATCTATCCTAAAAGTCCTCCAACGGCAGGTGAAGGCCATCAAATGAGCCAGCAGGAGCATTCAAACTACGTCACGAGATAGCTTGCTTGGACTATCGGTAGATAAAGAGTGCTGCTATAAATCAACATGTAAACCGTCAATTCACCCAGCGCCATATAGGACCAGCTAGTTGTATTTGCCGCTGAATTGCTCCCCACTTGTTTTGCTGAAATAGAGTCTTGTATGAAGCGGCAAGGGCGTCTTCTTTTTCAAAGAGATCTTGCCGTTGATTGGGCTCATCTAACCTTTCAGAAGCCTGTTCAAGCGTCCATTGATATTCCCTTGCATTCTGGAGCATCTTATTAAATAGAACCTGATATTGATACATTGAAAACAAAAGGGATTGATAATCTTCTATGAATTCGGCAATCGCCTCTCCACTCTTTCCTTTGAAGCAAAATTTCGCCTCCATGGCGAGCGATCTCATTTCATCAAGCTTTAAATGCAATTTGAGTTGAAGGTCGGCATCTAACACCTTATTAATTGAGGCTGAAATTGATTGCAGGTACGTGGTGTTAGTCAGCCATACAAATAGTAGGTCGATAGCCATTTGCGGTTCGTCGTCATGTTCCAAGTTCTTCGCGTTTTTTGCGTAAACGCTCATGAGCTTATCGACGGTTATCCATATATTTAAACGTCGATTGAATAGAGACTGTTTATTGCTGAGACGAGCTTGGTAACAAGAAATGAGCAACGCGATGATTGCCACAATCGCTGAGATGTACTCAGGTAGATTTGTTAGACCCATTGTCTCCTCCTCCCTTGACACGTGCCGCAGTGGATGATGTCTCCAGTTAAGCAGTCGTCCACTTACACCTTTTCCTTGAAGTTTATCTGGAACAGCTTTCGAGTCTAATTTCAGTATTGGCCCTATTCTTGTTTCCACGGCTGCTAACAATCGGTAATGAAAACCGGCGCATCTTGCCATAGGCAAACGCGGAGCTATCTTTGGGTTACGCATGGTTGTCGACTTAGGAAAGCTCAATCGAGCTCTCTGCAACCTCAATACCGGGTGCGTACTTCTCTATCAACGTGTTCAGAATCACGCGGTTGCCAGGTGTCATTTTTGGCGAAGAAACGATCTTCATTGACGAAAAAGCTTCATCGGAGATAACAAGATCGTAATAGGGTGGGATTCCGGGATCGCATTTATCGAGTATGACATCATTTGCTCTGACAATCTGATCTAGTCGTCCGTTTATTACGGAATCGATACCTATGGGAACAGCTGTCAAGATATAGCGCCATTCTTTCTGATACGACCATGCAGTTGTTTTGTGAACTCCAAGTGCATTTAAATCAGCCACGAGTCCGCCGTTTCCAAATGTGTTAATTACCTTTGGAAACAAAAGAGACTCATCATTTGTGTATTCAACCTCGTGAAGAATCTCACGATCACGAGCCGTTTCAAAAAAATGGTAATTCTTATCCCAAAATTCCTCGAGGGGCAGATGAAGCCCATCAAATGAACCACCAAGGGCTTTCAAAACCGCTTCACTTGATAACATATTGAGGCTGTCATTTGAAACAGAGTACTGCTTAAACGGATAGCTCTTCATCTGGATTCTTACTCCACATTCAGCTCCAGCATACTCGCGCCACATGGGGATGCTCTCTTCATCAGAAGAGGTCCAACAACTGACGAGCTTCATTTTTCCAAGATTTTGAGAGTCTGCTGAACGCTGTTCTTGCGGGTCATCAACCTTATCTAACCGGCTGAACCTGATAGTCCGATTATGCAGAATCAAGGCCAGCGTATCTAGGCTTGCATAATGATAGAGAACGGCGGGTGCTTCCATGTTTGGCTCCAAACTATAACAATGAATCCATATCACTGTTCATCAAAATTTATAGACATGATTACGAAAAATCAATCAGTGCCAAACTGTCCCAAGTACCCCTCTCCCCTCCCCAACTTTGTCCAAAAAGTTCGCAGTTGTTGACTGGTGTTACCGTAAAATTAACCCCACTTACATATACACGGAGTGTTGGCCTGGCGCCGCCTCCGGGCCTTGGCGCCCACCTTATCGAGAGGCACCGCTATGAAACGAGTCTTTTACCGCTCGCTCTGCGCAGTTCTTTGCGTATCCATGCTTAGCGCAGCAATACCTGTAAGGGTTTTAGCGGAAGAAGAACGGCTTCAAGAAAACACCTTGGAGCAGTTTGATACTGGCGCAGCGGACAATTCGGACGCCAGTATGACGGGCGACATTGATACAAGCGAGATCGGCAATGAGTCCATCAAAAATGATTCAGATCTCGCGAATCCAATTTCACACCATGCGAAACCTCAGGTTTCCCTAACTTCCGACATGTCGTCTGATTCGGAACAATCCACAAAGGCCGCAGTAAGTGGATATCAGCACAGCGGTAGCGCCACCAGCGGCAGTGTCACCCTCACCGTCGAATGGAACGATCCAGTACTTGGACAGCCAACGACTTTCCACGTGAGCGCAACAGGTGGCAGTGGCAGCTATCTTTTCCGCATGGATGCGCCCTCTTACTCCAACCCCAATGAGTATGCCTACGAGTCGGTCGCCGACCCAAGCCGCGGAGAGTGGACAAAGTTCACCGACGCGTGCGCTAGCCACGACTTTACGTTCACAACGACGGCTACCGGATCATATAACTTCCGCTTTTACCTCATGGACAAGGCGTCGGGCGTTTACTACTTGCGCACCAACTCGTATATCCAGGTTGCAGATGATGCGTATCCCAGCGTTGCAAGCATTGTCAATAAAGCAGTGTCGCAGGCCAAGCAAAAGACAGATGGGTCTGAATACGAAATGGCTCTCTATCTTCACGACTGGCTTCTCGATCAGCTTGAGTACGACAATTCGCTCAAGTGGTCTTCGGCAGAAAGCGCTCTTACGAGGGGGCTTGGGACGTGTCAAGCCTATGAATCAGCGTATGCGAAACTACTTTCCGCCGCAGGTATAGAAAACGCCGAAACCCGCGATGCCTATGATGGGCACACGTGGAATGCGGTCAAGCTCGATGACGAATGGTATCAGGTTGACTGCACTTGGGATGACACGTCTGATAATTTTTACGGTGATCTAGATCAGCGTCATCTCTACTTCTGCCTTACTGACGAGCTAATGGCAATTGCGCATCCGGTGCACGAGAAGATATATTCTGTTGAGGGCTATGCTACGCGTTCTGGCAGTCTAAAAGATAACTACTTCGTGCGCAATGGCAAGGCCGACGAATGGGCGAGCGCCTACGCCGACCGCATCCAGCAGCACTTGAACGCCAAGGAGACCAGCTTCTCGATAGACGCTGACAACCAAAGTTTTCCGCCCAGTATTAGCGGCATTCAAAACGGAATAATTGCGTATAAGATAAGCCTGTGGGAATGGAAGTCGAACGCCATCAAGGCTGATCTTTCAGCATCGTCTAAAGTAATAACATCATCAAGTAACAAATTGAACGTAAAGCTGAATTTCGAAGTGACGTATCAACCAAAGACTGGTTATGAGGTTTTCTACCACAGCGCCGCCGCCTCGGGCGCCTCGCCCCAGTCGACCCCGGTCGCCTACGGTCGCCCGACGCCGACGCTGACCGCCTCGGAGCTCGGGTTCTCTAACGGCTCCGCGAAGTTCCTGGGATGGCGCGCCTACAGGGACTGGGACAACACCTGGTGGGCGACCATGCCGGACGGCAGGGCCGGCTGGGTCGCCCTCGAGGACGGGAGGCTCCCCGGCGGCTGCTCCTACCGCCTGCTGCCGGACGGGTGGGAGACCGGCTGGAGCGCCTGGTCGGGAACCGTGCACCTCTACGCGTCCTGGGACAAGGCCTACGACGTCAGGTACCACAGCGCCGCCGCCTCGGGCGCCTCGCCCCAGTCGACCCCGGTCGCCTACGGTCGCCCGACGCCGACGCTGACCGCCTCGGAGCTCGGGTTCTCTAACGGCTCCGCGAAGTTCCTGGGATGGCGCGCCTACAGGGACTGGGACAACACCTGGTGGGCGACCATGCCGGACGGCAGGGCCGGCTGGGTCGCCCTCGAGGACGGGAGGCTCCCCGGCGGCTGCTCCTACCGCCTGCTGCCGGACGGGTGGGAGACCGGCTGGAGCGCCTGGTCGGGAACCGTGCACCTCTGCGCGTCCTGGGATGAGCATTGATGCCTATGGGCTATTCTCTCTAAAAGTTTCCGCAACGTATGTCTTCGCATTGAGAATTGAGTTTGAGCGAGCTTCGCTAGGATGCGTCGCGCGTATGTGCAGTGACGACCAAGAGACCCGGTCCGCAAGGGCAGATATGTTCCTGGCTTTTGCCATTCTCGCTAAAGATCAGTAAAATTTTAGTTTAGTCGCGATATAAATCGAGGTAAATGGACCTCCAACGTCTGGACGGAGGATTGTCACAGCATTTACAGCGCCATACGACTACCTGGGGGTTTTGGCATCCTTTCTCGGTCTTCATAAAGAAAATATTAGATCGCCCCCCAGCAACGAATCACTCGAGTTTAGGAACTTCGTTGCTGGGGGGCGATCTACATAGCGGCTTGCGCTTCGCTCGTATTAACTTGATTGGGAAACGGCATTACACGAGCAGCTTTGTAGGTACCAGCCAAGTGAATTCATAAGAGATAAGTGCTCGCCTATTTCCTACGGGCGGAGGAAGCATGAGAGATACCCCTAATTAAATTCCAAAGGCCGCTTTAATTATCGGCATCCTCTTTGAAACGCCGATTACTAAGGTAGAAACTATAATTGAACCACTCAGAGTAAAAAGAAACAACAACGGGCGATTTACGTTACTCGCATACAGATCTGGATTTGATTGTCCGCAGATTCCGTAGACAAACACGACAACGAAATACATATGCACAAGGTAAATAATTGTGCTCATACGGCGCGCTAGCGCACAGGAATTCAAGTTCACGCCGTACTTGCGGACTGATAGTAAAAACAAACCAATGCTTGCAATTGCGCAGAATGGCAGATGCGCGTCGTTGCTCACCAAATAGGTGCCAGCGAGCCCAAGCGCAACAGCTGCAAATTCAAGTAACAATGGGACTCTGTTCAGTTGATCCCATTTCAAACCAAGTGCTGCACCCACAGCAATATAGAAAAACCCTTCAAACAGACCGTTGCGAGAACTGCCGAACACGCGACAATAAATCCTAATCGGAACCGCTAAATACACCGGAGCGCCATCCCAGACCTGCACGTAAGTAATACCGAAGCCAAGGAGTAATAAGATTAGGGAAAATGGAATTATGTGCTTAAACCGCCACCCCCCCCTATGAAGGCAAATAAAGACAAGCGTGAAACCAACGATGCTCGCCAGCAAATACCATAAAGGCCACGAATAATAATTCTCCCCTACGAACAAAGTTCCCCGGATGAAGGATAAAGAACCATGAAGAAGGTTTTTACCGAGAAGCACATTGCCGAAGATGGTGAGGGGAAGATAGAGAAGAGTCCATATCAAATACAAGCGCAATAATTTAATAATGGTATTGCGGACGCGTTCAGTGCCAGCGGAAATAGCAACGCCAAAGGATGCATAGTTAAGATCTCGAAAACAAAGAAAGCCGGACGCGAGAAAAAAGAGGGGTACGGCCAGCACATCAATCCCTTCAATCAGGGTTTCTGCAAAATAAAAGCACTTCAATGGCCTTGTGTGAATCTCAACTACAAGCAAGGCCAGAAAGAACTTCATGAGATCCAAATTTGGATAGTTAACCTTAGCTGTTTTATGAGTCGAAGCCACAGTTATACCCATTCTTCCTTAATTAAATTAATTATTCGGATATTTCTTGTACCTAAGCCAAAGCAATTTTCGGGGCACGACTTAACGGGCTTGCTGTTGATTAAAAAAGAAACTCGCTTAAACTTCTTACTCAAACCAAATGGGTGCTTTCGAGAAATTGGCGGAACGCTTGATGTGAAGTTAGCCGCATTGCGCACCTATCATGAATCGCAAATCTGATTCTGTACAGTCGCAAACTTAACCCTAGTTTAAGGCTGGTTAATAAAGTTATTTGAATACCGGCTAATGCCTTGAGTTATGTACCTCAACGATAGGCAAATCACAATGAGGCGAGATGCGGCTAGCATCTGTTCCGCGTGAGCTTTCCCTTCCAGTTACGAATGCCTTCAGCAACGATACCACGGTAAGTCATATTCAATTTATTGCAAAGATACATAGGCCACTTCCAATTGTTGTAAACAATTTGGGAGAAGGCCTGACCCAGGACAATTCCCCAAGCGCCCATATCGAAGACACCGCACATAAGGCAAACAAGCACGGTGCCAAGTGCCGCCGCAGCGATGTAACCACACATATACGGTATTTCATTCATGCTTATTATGTAATTGCAGAAGATTGAATGCTGCTGAAGCAGCGCGAGGTAGAGACACATGCCCAGAAATAGACCGTAATCAACGGAAACGTCGGGCTTAAAGAGGGGTAGCAGAGGAAGAACGAAAATGTAAACACCAGCAGTCCCGATAGCGAACAGACCCCAGTAGCCTACGATTCCTGTAGAGACATATTCTCTCTGCCTCTCCATGTCTCCCCCTGCGAAAGCAGATTGCATCGCCGGAAAGAAAGACTTTGGATACGTTGATGCAAAATTATAAATGGCGTTTGCAAACTGAAGAAGGATTGAATATGTACCCGTCTCGGCTAGCCCAAGAAAAATCGAACTTAGAATGCTCATAGCTTGGGTCGAGGCGTATACCGCAAGTTGCACGAGGCCATCTCGCCATGCTACATGGAAAATAGTAAGGAAAATTTCTCGGATCGACGATGCCTCTACCGGCATCGTGTCTGTATGTCTCCCCTTCTCGATCTCCTTATGCTTCCTGAGCATGACTACAGCAGAAAGCCTAAGCAGTATAGCGTTAGCAAGATATCCGATTGCTGCGCCAACAAGACCGTAACCCAATAGCAGCAGTATGGCGCTAACGGAAAGCTGAGCCGCTCTTCCGATAACGACTGCCTTATTCTCGCCAGCTATATCACCGTATCCGCGAAGAACAGTAATCGACCATAGAAAATAAAGGTTAAGAAAAACTGATGCGCAAAATAGACCCCAGGAGACCCAAATATCGAACGAACCCATTCCAGAAGCCACAAACGATATGTACAGAGAGCCTATCGTCGAGAGCAGAGCTAAAACTACAACAGCGAGTATTGCATATATAACTTTTGAAGCCTTTATTACAGTGTTCAGGAGATGCCAGTCGATACCCTCTTGAACTGAATTTATGTCGCAGCCTTCAATGGATAGATGTCGTGCTCCGCTAATCACATAGACTATGTTTCGAGCAAAAGTTGGGTTGAAGCCAAACTCAAATAGCATGGCAAAGTTGGATAATGCTACATACACATACCAAAGGCCAAGTTCAGAGCTAGAAAGGAAATGCATGAGCAGCGGGAGAAGTACGAAGCCGCTCGCCATCGAAATAATCGTTCCAATATAATTCCAAACAATGTCCGACTTGCGGGTATTGATGCTAGACACAATCGTTACCAATCTCGAAATATGAATACGAACGGCCCGTCGCTGATGACTTTTCGCTCATAAAAACGTTTGGATAGAGTAGTTCAGCTCCAACAGCGAATAAGAAATAATTGCATTCGAAATGGATACCAAGCGTTTCACACAGTCCATAAATGCTCATCAGGACAAGCCCGAAGAAGATTGAATTCCACCAACTTTGACGTACAGCCTTGATTAAGATAGCGATATAGCCGAACAAAAAACAGAATGCTGGTATCAAGCCAAACCTAAGCAATAGGTGGCACCAAGCGTTGTCCACAACGAATGCAGACGGAACACCATTCTCCCAATAGATTGGCGGTAAGCCGGAGAAATCTGATCCAAACAAAGTAATCGGTTGCATTTCGAAATAACCGTTTGCAAGTCTCAGCCTACCAGAAAGCAGTTTATTAAGTT
Source organism: uncultured Collinsella sp. (assembly GCA_900541175.1). Lineage (GTDB taxonomy): Bacteria > Actinomycetota > Coriobacteriia > Coriobacteriales > Coriobacteriaceae > Collinsella. The sequence continues at coordinate 147,086 of UQIT01000001.1, read as the reverse complement.
CAAATTGAATAGGATTGGAAGGATCATAGGCAATCATTAAGTATGCACTTACGATAATAACTATAAATACAGCCACAAGGAAATAGGTTAATACCTTTTTACGCAATCTGTCTGTTCTCACAAAGAAAAATATGGTCAAGAATACTGCCAGTAAAACTAAGAGGAGTGCAGAAGTTCGTGAGTCGGCAAAAGTTAAATTGATTAAAATAGAAACAGCAATTAAACCGAAATCGGGTACAGGATTCTTGCCGAAGCGAATCGCGGAAAAAGCAACGCAGGCATTAAAGAGATATAGGCCTAATGCATTCGGATGGTTAAATCCCAGGGCATATCGAGTGATTCCACCGCGAACAAATACTTTATTCTCGATAACTCCGAAACCGGCAGATAATATTGTGATAATAAGAGTAGCAAAGGATACGGTTAATGCAATTTTTGCAAGGGGTCGGATCCTTACATTGTTTGCACAGACTATAAATATAGAAGCCCAAAATAACGAGCTTTCTCCCGATTGACGCCAGGAAATGAAACTTATAAGAACAATTGCTAACGAGAATGCCCAACATTTAAATGATGCTCTCTGCATGATGTATTTCGAGATTAGAGAGAATACTATGAGAGCCTGAGTAAGTGAAGTAAATTCATCTATTGGGATGAAAAGAATCTCAGTAAATGTCGTACGTTCGATTGCGCATTGAATAGAGAAGATGGCAAATGCAAAGTAATATAGAGCTTCATCGACCTTTAACCTTGACAATCTAAATCACCTGTTTCAAAAAGAACTGCTCAAATTACAGTCCGGCATAATATGCAATGCAAAATTATTTAATTTGCCGCTTAGTTCTAATGCAAGAAGGTCTAAGGATGATGATGTATCCTAGTCACCGAATCCGGACTTGGAGCCTTTGAAATATTCCGCAAGTTTTAATGACTCTTTATTGATATCGAATCTATTTATTAAATATGGTTTGGGGCAAAAGGAAGAACGATCAAAGGCACAGAGCGTGTCAGCCCACAAAGAGGGGTTTTCTGGAGGTAGAAAACAAACTGAGTCTGAGACGGCAACAGCTCGAGGCACCTGATCAGAAATCACACAGGGCAATCCATTTGCTTGCGCCTCAACCGCAGCCATGCCGAGCCCTTCGAATACCGAGGGAAAAGCAAACACGTCAAATGCGGACAAAAGAGAGGCTACATCCATGCGAGGCCCCGTAAGAACCAAATGGCTTTCGACACCAAGAGATCGCGCCTCTTCCATGATCAATTCTTTTGAGGGGCCCTCACCCACTAGCACTAGCATTGCATTAGCTCTAAATTTAATAATTTCGGGTAAAGAACGAACCAACAATATCTGATTCTTCACTGATGAAAGCCGTCCAACATGGCCGATGACGAAACTATCCCTTAAACCAAGTTCAGCTCGAACTGAAAGACGGTTTGATTCCTGATATGAAAATAAAGAAACATCAAAAGCATTATTTAAAATGTCAAAAGTATGACCAGGGAACGCGTATTCCCCAGCCTCCTGGGAACAGGCGAGTAAAACATTGCTTAAATCCGCAACATGTTTTCTAAGTGCCCAGGTGGAAAACCTTTTCGCTGGCCCACCCAGTGCTTGTGAACAATGATAATGACAAATCCTAACAGGAATATTCGCCTTAGCCGCAAGCTCAATTGTTTCAATATTCCAATAAGAGTTTGCATTATGCCAAAAAGCACAATATTCAGTATCATGCCCGTAAAATAAGCGGCGAAGTCGGGTTATATGTTCAATGGGATTTTGTTTCCACCCCGGTATATTGATGACTCTATTGTCTCCCATTGAGTACTCGACTTGTTGATATGGTCTTGAGCTAATAGTGTCGAAAGCATATTTATCAGACAAAGCGCCAATATAGCGGCTCACTACGGTCTCAGTGCCACCATAACGTGTCCCAACTCCTGAAACTAAAACACGGGGCTTATTGGATTTCATAGTACTTATCATCAAGATCCCAATTTTAAACAATAGAGAGATCCGGACACTAATGGCATCCGGAACCGAAAACACTGCTAGAACTGTTATATATAGTTAAATAAGATTGGCTAACAATTTCTGTTACTATCAGTCAAAAACCCAATCAGCCTGCAATAAGATTCTTCTAAATTAACTTTCGGTTCCCAACCAAGCGCGCGAAGTTTGTTCGAACGCAGCGTCATCTTCGTAGGTGCAGCGTATCCGAACTGTGAGGAATCTTTTCCTTCGATTACAACGCCACAATGGTCACCCCCGAATCTTTCTGCCACCATTTCTGCCATGCCGCGAATCGTCGAGTGACATGCCTCGTTCGCAATGTTGTAGGTCTCCCCAGCGATGCCCTGGGATAAGAGCAAAAGAATAGCTGAGAGAGCGTCGGTCGAATACACGTAATTGCCTTCGCTCATTCCGTCCGTATGGAGCACGATTGGCTCCCCAGCCATGGCACTCGTGGCAAACTGTTTGAAGACGCGACTTTCGGACGGCAGAATCCCCGCTCCGAAAGTCTGGGCGAGTCGCCCAGCGACGGCGTTGATGCCAAATTGCCTTGCATAAGCAAGGCACATCAGTTCTCCGAGCCGCTTGCCCTCGGGGTAGCAAGATCGTACCGAGCCCATATCAATAGCACCCATCGTACCCTCGTATACGTCCACGGCATCGTTAAAGCTTCCGCAGGCCTCCATGGAGGATAAGAAGAGTACTTTCGACTTCGAATTCGTGCATGCACTGTCAAGAGCCCATCTCGTGCCGTTGATCATAATGTTAATTACGTCTGCGGGACGCTCGATCATAACCTTCGAAGTGGTAATGGCGGCAGTGTGGACAAGACAGTCGAAATCTACGCCGAGAGCCTCACAAGGCTCTGAGAAATCGACTACTGCGACAGTAACATCCTCCCTAGCGGCAATTCCGGGCATGATGACGTTGAGTTTAGCGGCGTTACGTACGCACAAGATTAGTCTCGTGCCCAATCCTAGCTTGTCGTTGGCCCAAATAACGAGACGAGCGAGCAGGGACCCCAAGAACCCTGTGGCGCCGGAGATGGCAAGGACTTTACCCGATAAGGTGGCGATCAGCTCACGATCTATTCCGGCGAAGTCTGCCTCAAGGGCGTTGTTTATCCCGTATGCACCCATTATTCATCTTCCCCCTCTGCATATAGCTGGTTGTTCTCGCGTGAATCAAGGATGGAGCGCATCGAATAGTAGTCGTCTTGAGTGGTTATCTTTATGTTCTCATCGGGCCCAACGATTAGGTGTAAGTCATTTCCCTGCGCTTTCATCATTGTTGCAGAGTCGATGCAGCCAGTTTCGCCCGCGTCAAGTGCCATTTTATGTGCGGCCAGGATGTCGCTCAACCAGAATCCCTGCGGGGCACGAGCCAGCAACACGTTCTCACGTGGGACAATCTCTACTCCGTCGTCGGCTTTAACCAAGATAGTCTCCTTCGCCTTAACGCATGTGATGGAGGAGCCGAACTCCTCCACCGAGGCCACGTTGCGCTCGATGGTGCCCGCATCGATGAGAGGACGAACGCCATCGTGAATGAGTACTACCGTCTTCTTCGGGTCGGATAGTTTCGCTGCGGCCAAAAGGCCGTTGTGGATGGAGAGCTGACCCGTCTCGCCACCAGCGACAACGGCTCTTACCTTGTTCAGACTGAACTCGCTAATAATGCTTTGGCAGTAGTCGAGCCAGTTGGCATTGCACACAACAACGACATTGTCGATGCAAGGTGTCTTCTCGAAGACACCTATAGTCCACGCAATAATCGGCTTGCCATGTATGCGAAGGAACTGCTTCGGAAGGTCCTTCGAATGCATTCTCGTCCCGACGCCGCCGGCGAATATTACGGCGGTCACTGAGGTATCTTTATTTTTCAGTATCATTGGTTCTCCATGCCTTAATCTCATGCGTTATGCGCTTGTCCTCGGGTGGCAGCTGCATATAGTCGCCGTAGAGACCCGAAAGATAAGCATCCCAGCAGGAAATCGCGTTAAGCTTCTGTCCCTCAAATTCGAGTTGAACAGTTTCTTCCCAGCCCGAGTAGGAGTATCGCTCGCCCGTTCCGTATAGACCCCATACTGTGCAGCCGACCCAAGGGGTGCTCCCGAAAACGCATCCCCTTCCCAGATCGTCCAGCTTGGCGAGCGAGTGGTCGAAAGCCCCTGCAGCATTTGCAACAGGCACAAATAGTCGCTTAAAGGCGCGTTTCAGCCGTGTCTTTCCTTCCTTGGAGTCTGCTTTGCAGAACATGAGAATCCGTTGGAGCCTCCCTGCTCGCTTGTATATGCGAGCAAGCTCTTTCTCGTCGGCGGGAAGCCCCTCGACGGGAGTAACGTCCATCCAGAGAAAGCCTTCCCCGTTCTCGTAATGGGCATCTACAGCAATATCGCGATTAATGTATTTCAGAAAAACCGGATGTCCCCAGTCGCCCGAATAAGGTTCAAGTGAACGGTTGATCGGCAAAGCCCCTGAGCGCGCAAGTGCGACCAGACTATCAAAATCGGGACGTGGCATGGACACATCGATATCATCGTCCCAAGGGATGAATCCTTTATGACGCACCGCACCCAGCAGCGTGCCGCCAGCGAGCGAGTATCTAAGCCCCTCCCTCTTGCAGAGCTCCCCGAACTCGACAAGCATTGCGAGCTCCTCTGCCTTAACTTCGTTTGGGGTCAAATAATCAGGCATTTTTATCTCCTATTAGAACTCCAGCAACTATTCGAGCAGTGTCATCGGCATCGAAGCCTGCCTCACGCACCGACGCAGCGTACGCAGGCCTGTCTACATCCATGTACGACATCTCGACTGCCTTCTCAGCCCATGCGCGCTCACCGGCGGAAAGCGGCAGCAAGGCCTCAGCATCAGTTACATGGGCCTCAGGAGGGAGAGCCTCGGAGCACACAATCCGGCATCCCGCGCATTGAGCCTCAATGCACACAATGGCAAGACCTTCGAATAAGGAGGGCATAAGGAAGCAATCGAGGGCTGAGTAAACGGGGGCGGGATCGGGAAGGTAGCCAGGCATAATCACTCTGTCATTGATACCGAGTTCCCGAATCAACGCTTTAACCTGGTCCTTCATATCGCCGTCACCCACCATCAGGTAGTAAGCACCGGGCACGGCGCGCAAGACCTCGGCGAAAGTCCTTATCTGGAAAAGCGGATTTTTCGCCTCTGCGATGCGACCCACGCTGCCGAACAGCACCGTGTCTTGTGGAATGCCGAAACGCGAGCGGATCTCGGTGCGAGCAGCAGGGTCGAAGGCAAAGCGCGAAGTGTCGATGCCGTTGTTCACGACCTCGAAGGGGCGGGCACCGAAGAGGTAATGCCCTGCGTCGGCGGAGCAGGCGAGTCGAACAGTGGCGCTACCGCCGAACGCGGCCCTGCCGAAGCTGTGCATGACGGCCTTGACGACAGCCTGCCCTGACCCGAAGGCCGAGTTGTGCGAGTGCACCACTCGCACAGGAACGCCGTGTTTCTGTGCGACCTCGGAATAAAGGAAGCCCATCCCGTTCATGGTGTTAACGTAGACGGCGTCGGGACGAATCTCGTTGATTAACGCACCGAAAGCAGCAGAGCCCTCGCAAAGGCGCTTCACCTGCCCGGGCTTGCTGTCGGGGAAAACTGTGAAACGATCAATCCCCAATGCATCGAGTTCAGCATCTAGCGCAAGGTTCCAGTCCCAGCAGGAGAAAAGCGTAAAATAGAACCCCTTACCCTGCCAACGTCGAAATATCGACATTAGGAACGTCTCAACACCGCCCTGTCCCCAGGCTTCAGAATAACAAAGGACATGGATTCCATCAGAACGATGGTTTGACGCGAGAATCCGTGAAAGATATTTCATAAATTACCCCCAAGGCAAGAACGGCCCAAGGCATCTATGTAAAAGAAAATAAGATCCCTACTAAGCATTAAATGGGCCTTTCTGCAGCTCCGGGGCCTTAATCAGATAACGATGTTTTGCAAAGTAATATAAAAGCCCTTTAATATGCTCAAAATTAGTTTTACTAAAAAGCTTTTTGTGCGAAAGGCGTTGATATTCATGCACGATGTAAGCCTCATGGCAACGAACGACACGAAGCCCTGACTCATGACATCTCAAGCACCAATCGACATCCTCGGGCGCATAGAATATCTTTTCATCAAGAAAGCCTACGACTTCGAGAGTCTCGCGCGGTATAAACCAACAAGCCGAAAGTAAATAGCCAACGTCTTGCAGACCTCGTACAACTGAAGTACTTGGAATCTCTAAATCAGCGGCCTTTTGTGCAAATTCACCGAAGGGAAATGCTTTCGCTAGCTTAATAGGCAAAGTGGGCAAGGCCCTACCGGAGAGCTGTGTCTCGCCGGAGGAGTTAATCATCGTGGGCCCGACAACCCCGACAGAGCTATCAGAAAGCACTGCCGCCAAACACTCAAAGGCCGACTGGTTCACGACGGTATCAGAATCGAGAATGCAAATATAATCGGTATCAACGCTCAACTGCTTCAAAACTAAGTTACGAGACACCGTTGTACCGAGATTTCTACCAGCAGAGATAACGTGTAGCCTTTTATCGTCCTTAGCAAGAGCTGAAAGAATATCGGGCGTGGAGTCACTCGAGCCGTTGTCCACAACCCAAACATCAAGGGTTCGACATCTTAGAGAAAGCGCCGATTCAACGCATGCACCGATGAAATGATCCGAGTTCCAAGCAATAATCACGATGGCTGTTTTTGATTCCTTGAATGAGGGGCGACCCATCTACTTACCCTTCCTCATCGCCTTGAAGGTCTTTACAAACACGCGAGCGTCAAGACCGAACGACTGGTGTCGTACATAGAAGAGCTCGCGTGCCTGACGCTGACCGCTCCCCCACGTTGAGTCGTTGCGATCTGTCGCTGCCCACCAGCCAGTAATGCCAGGCTTACATGCAAGCACTTCGTCGCGAGCGTCACCGTACTCGTAGGTTTCTTCGAGCGTCACAGGCCTTGGTCCAATAACGGATAAATCCCCTATAAGAACGTTGATGAACTGCGGCAATTCGTCGAGTGAAGTGTGACGTAGAAAACGACCAACGCGCGTAATGCGTGGGTCGTTTTCTACCTTTTGTTCGCGCTGCCATTGCGCCAACTGCTCGGGAGTCATGTACTTCTCAGGGTGCTCGTGAGCGTCTGAGACCATGGTTCGGAGTTTGAAGATATAGATAGGCTTGCCGCCCTTACCGACTCGCTTTTGACGGAAGAACGGCTTTCCGGGAGAGTCAATCTCAATGGCGACGCATGCAGCTACGACGGGGACTGCCAACATCGCACAGACACCAGCCGAAAACACAATGTCGAAGGCTCGCTTGAAGGCAAAGTAGCCTGGCCCACCTTTCCTAGGGGCAGCAGCGTTGGGATCGGCAGCAGGCGCCCTATAGCTTCCTGTCGCCACGAAACCTTGCGCCGGAGCAGGGTTCTCAACGGGGAGAGGTAATTCCGTAGCAACAGGAGTCTGAGAGTCTGCCCGCCAATCCCTAACTTGACCAATCAGTGCCGCATCCACGGGCGCATCCTTTATATATTCAGTTTTATTTGACACGTTCTCTTCCAACACTACGTCCCCGACCCGAAGGTCCTCCTTGTTTTGAGCGACAATCGCCAGCAGCTAGGCGATCGCTTTTTTGAGGTTGCGCATTGCACGCTGCTCATTTGAAAGCACGGCGAGGCCAACGCGAGTGGTTACACGTCTGCCGCACAGATTGACTTCCAAATAAGCCGTGCACTTACGTCTATTGATGCCTTTAATGAGGCCTTCGTGGCCCAACAGCGGACCAGCCGTCACTACGACCTGGTCGCCATCCTTTAGGGCCTCGCTCATGGGCACTACGCGGTCTCCCCTGTGCGTAAAGCTACCAATAAGCTGGACCTCTTCTTTTGCCAGCGGCACAAACTGACCGTCCTGGGATAGCACCCGGGCAAAGTCGCCCATGCGTAGCAGATACTGTTGCACGGTGCGGGGATCTGCCGTATCGCAGATGAGATAACCGGGGAACAGCAGCTTGGCCGTTTTGACCCACTCGCCGTGTACCTTAATCTCGGTTTGATATTGGGGATAAAAGAGCTCCTGCATGGCGCCCACTGGCACCACGCGCTCGATGCGCTCGCGCATTACATCTTCGCGACCGTTAATGACCTGAATCACATACCACACGAGCACCACCCCCTTGCTGTCTTACGTGTGGCTCACGGGGTTTGGGTATGGCTTCGCCAGGGCGCTTGTGCGCGGAGGCGCTCCATATTCAAACCCTGAGCCCAGTCAGACAAGCACGTGGCTCTGCCCCACCGTGAACGGTATGTATAGAAGCAGCGCTGAGGTTGTTGGTGTATCGCAAATACACCAACAACCTCAGCTGGCTGCGTGAAATCCAGTCAAGCGAGTACAAAACTGAACTGCACACAAACAGCTGCAGTACTGCTACGCTTTATCATGCAAACAATAGCTATTAACACCTACGAATTAATTCGATGCAAAAAAATAAAGTCGCATGACTTCTATATTGGAGCTCGTGGTGTTTCTGGCACCGCCGTTACGGCCGGATGCTGATCGACCCTGCGCTTTGTGGCTTGCTGGAGCCGCGAGCACAGTTGAACTCATGTAACGTTAGGTATCCTAGCACAAGCTGGTAGCAAAACTGATTTAGGCTGCATCGGACAACATATCCTTCATTTGGCGTGCTTAGGGGGTTGTTTTGGGATGTTGTTCACGTTGGTGCAGGTTATTGGGGTGCAAGCAGTGATTAGAGACGTTCCTGAAGCCTGAATGAAGTAGCGAGCTGCACTGGTAATTGCCTTTGACTAACAAACTATGTACAGACATGGGAAATAAATTGAGCAACTTTTTGTTGGCATGGATTGGGTTTGTGGCGCAAGATGTTTTGGTATGAAAAAAGGCCTTCGGAATACCGAAGGCCTTTGCATTCACGATGGTGGAGACGAGGGGAATCGAACCCCTGACCTCTTGACTGCCAGTCAAGCGCTCTCCCAGCTGAGCTACGCCCCCGTGACGAGGAGATACTATAGGGGAAGTTGGCGCGACGTGCAAGGACTTTTTTGGGTCAGACTTTGAATGCCTAATGATATAGGTAAGCGATGGCGGTGCCGATGTGGACCTGGATCGTGGCTGTTGACCTGACGACGTTGCTAATGCCCGTGTCAGCCAACAGGCCCAGGGGGCTGTGGTCTAGCTCCCATTCTAGGCCGTGTTCGCTTACCTCGGTGTTGGGGGCAATAGCGATGATGGAGAATGTCTTGCCTTCGGCGCTTTCGATGGTCCAGGATTCGCCTACGTGCAGGATGCGGGCGACTACCCTGTCCTCGGCAATCCAGACCGGGGCACCCTCGTAACCAGCGAGCAGCCCCAGTACGGAAAGTGCCATATCCGGACGGCCGCCGGTGGCGCAGGTCGCAACCACTTCGGCACCCGGCCAGCGACGGCGGACGGAATCGAGCGCCAGAGCCAGATCGGTATAGTCCTTGTAAGGGTCGTGGCGCTCAACTTCAAAGTCGGTGGCGGCATCAACCAATGCGCGACCCGCGTCGCTTACCGTGTCAGCATCCCCCACATACACGTCGCAGCCCAGTCCCGCGCCCAGCAGCGCGTCGAGCCCGTGGTCCACGGCGACAACGTGGTTGCACTCCCCTGCTAGCCTACTCAACAAATCCGTGCTCGCCACCACGGGCGAGCCGCAGACAACTAATACCTTGCAAGCCACAGCCCTCGCCTATCCCTCAAACGAAAGCACGCGAGCCAGATCCAGGTCCTCATAGCTGTCGATAAAGATATCGCAGTTGTCGCGCACATCGTCGCGCTTCATGCGGCCGTGCGGGTCATAGATGCCTACACGCTTAAAGCCGGCGGAGCCAGAGCTTTTTAGGCCAAAAACGGCGTCCTCAAATACCCAAGCGCGCTCAAACTTGTGCCCATGTCGCTCCTCCAGGCGGCGCAGCGCCAGCTCGTACACATCGGGGAACTGTTTGGAGCGTCCCGCCTCGCCCGTCGTGGTAACAAACTCCATGTAAGCATCGAGCCCGGCACCAGCGAGCGCGGACTGCACCAGCTCGGCCGGCGTGGACGTGGCAACGCACATGGCAATGCCCGCCGCCTTCGCCTGCTCCAAAAACGTCAGCAGACCCTCGCGCGGAGGCACCTTGGAGTACCCATCAATCAAAATCTCACCCAGCTCGCGATACAGCTCCTCGCCATTCGCGCCAATGCCCCACGTGTCGTGGTAGGCCTGACATTCGTCCTCGAGCGACAGATGCTCAAACTGGGCAAAATCATCGACCGTCACGTCGACACCGTGGCGGTGCAATAACTCGGGCTGGGCATAGGCCCAAACGGGGGTGCTATTAACCAGCGTGCCGTCGCAATCGAAAATAAAAGCAACCTTGGGAGCGGCGGTATGGGACATAAACGAACCTTTCGATGTCAAATGGTAAACAACCTGCTAAAAACGTTTTACCAAACGTCAGGCTAACAATTTTGAAACCCTAATTGGTAAAACTGTCAAGAGTTTTACCACAGCAATTCTGCCAGTGGTATAAACATGTCGCTTACCGATTAAACGCCCCCGCAAATCCGCTTTCGTCCATAAAACTAACGCACAGGTGTTATCGTAGTTTCTGCCGAAAGTTCCACCGAGCACGCGAGGTGGAACGAATCACAGAAACTTCGCCGTCCCTTCGATTCGTGCAGCCTTGGACCTTTCGCATCTAGTCACCAAGGCAACACGCTGCCGCGTCATGATGGGATCAAACGTGAGCGATACAAAGCTAAAGCCAACGGCTAAAAAGCCCGCAACCCGCAAACCGGCTCCGCACGCACCGGAGCTCTCCAAGGACGATGTCTACCTGTTTGGCATTGGAATGTGGGAGCGCAGCTGGGAAAAGATGGGCGCGCATCCCGACACGCAGAACCGTACGCGCGGCTGGCGCTTTTGCGTTTGGGCACCCGACGTAAAGAGTGTCCATGTCATTGGCGAATTTAACGACTGGGATGAGGAAGCCAACCCGCTGGTGCCCGTGCATACGAGCGCTATTTGGGAAGGCTTTATTCCTGGCGCCGAGCAGGGCCAGCTCTATAAATACCTCATCGAGACCAACGAGGGCGAGAAGCTCTACAAGGCCGATCCGTATGCCTTTAAGGCCGAGTGCCCTCCGGGTACCGCCAGCGTGCTGTGGACCCTCGACGGCTATAAGTGGAACGACGCCGCGTGGCTCAAGCGCCGCGCCGGCCACAACCACATGTCGCAGCCGCTCAACATCTACGAGGTGCATATTGGCTCATGGAAGCGCCACGGCGACGCGCCGCAGGGCGAACCGGACGAGTACGGCAACTACCCCGGCCCCATGGATCCCTTCCCCGCGCAGCGCGGCGAGTTCTACACCTACGACGACCTGTCGGTGGAGCTCGTGGACTACGTGCGCGACATGGGCTACACGCATATCGAGGTCATGCCGCTCATGGAGCATCCTTTCGACGGCTCCTGGGGCTACCAGACGACCGGCTATTACGCCGCCACGTCGCGCTACGGCAACCCGCAGCAGCTCATGCACTTTATCGATGCATGCCACGAGGCAGGCATCGGTGTGATCATGGACTGGGTGCCCGGCGGTTTTTGCGCCGACGCCCACGGCCTTGCCACCTTTAACGGCCACATGCTGTTTGAACACGAGATCCACCCCAACTGGGGCACGCACAAGTTTGACTTCGCCCGCGGCGAGGTCCGCTCCTTCCTGGTCTCCAACGTGCTGTACTGGCTCGAGAACTTCCACGTGGACGGCATTCGCATGGACGGCGTGTCCAGCATGCTGTACCTCAACTTTGGCATCGACGATCCCGGCCAAAAGAAGTTCAACAAGTACGGTACCGAGGAGGACCTGGACGCCAGCGCGTTTATCCGTCAGGTTAACTGCGCCGTGGAGGCTCACTACCCCGATGTGATGATGATGGCCGAGGAGTCCACCGCGTGGCCGCTCGTGACCTACCCGCCGCAGGACGGCGGTCTGGGCTTCCACTACAAGTGGGACATGGGCTGGATGAACGACACCCTGCACTACATGCAGACCGATTTTCCGTGGCGCCCCGGCAACCACGGCCTGCTCACGTTCTCCATCATGTATGCCTTTACCGAGAACTTTATTTGCCCGCTCAGCCATGACGAGGTCGTGCACGGCAAGTGCTCGCTGATCGGCCGCATGCCGGGCGACTGGTGGCGCCAGTTTGCCGGCCTGCGCACGCTGGCCTTCTACCAAATGACGCACCCCGGTGCCAAGCTCAACTTTATGGGCAACGAGATCGGCCAGTTTATCGAGTGGCGCTATTACGAGTCCATCCAGTGGTTCCTGACCGAGGAGTACGAGACCCACCGTCATCATCAGGCGTTTATCAAGGCGCTCAACCACCTGTACACCGCCGAGCCCGCTCTGTACGAGCGCGGCTACACCGACGACGGCTTTACCTGGATTGACGCGGACAACTCCAAGCAGTCCATCGTGAGCTTTGTACGCCAGGGCGAGGACGTCGATGACGACCTGGTGATCCTGATCAACTTTGACCCGGCGAGCTACGAGAGCTTCCGCGTGGGCGTGCCGCGTGAGGGTGACTGGGAGGTCATCTTTGATTCCGACCGTCCCGAGTTTGGCGGCAGCGGCTATGCCGGCGAGGAGCCCTACACCTGCTCGAGTGAGCCCTATCCCTGGAACGGGCAGATGGACTCCATCGAGATTAAGGTGCCCGGCCTGGCTGGCGTGGTGCTTAAGCGCCGCGGTCCCAGCAGCTATAAGCCGCCAGTGGTTGAGGAGCCCAAGAAGGCGACGCGCAAGCGTGCGTCCTCGGTGAAACCCAAGACCGCGGCTGCCAAGAAGGCTCCGGCCAAGGCAAAGACTGCCAAGTCTGCCGCCAAGGCTTCGGCAAAGTCCACCACGGCCAAAAAGGCAGCCACCAAAAAGGCTGCTCCCAAGGCCAAGCCAGCTGCAGCTAAGGCTTCTGCCAAGAAAGCGTAACAAAGCCGTTACAGCTGTAATTACCCGCCCCGCGGGGGCGTAGGATACAAGTCATAGCCGTTCCGGGAGAAACATCCCCGGGGGAAAGGAACGTATGAATAAGATCTTCGACAACAAGCAGGAGTTTACCGAGCTCTATCGCGATGCCGTCATGAGCATCAGCGGCAAGAGCGTCGAGGCCGCCAGCGACCTGGACCGCTTTAACGCCCTGGCCAAGCTCGTGGCCGAGAAAGCCCGCACCGTTGCCACCAAGAGTGACGCCCGTGTTACCGCCGAGGGCAAGAAGCGTGTGTACTACTTCTCGATCGAGTTTTTGATCGGCCGCCTGCTCGACAACTACCTGCTCAACTTTGGCGTGCGCGACATGGTCGCCGAGGCGCTCGACGACATGGGCTTTGACCTGTCCGTCATCGAGAACCAGGAGCCCGATCCGGCGCTGGGCAACGGTGGCCTGGGCCGTCTGGCCGCATGCTTCCTGGATTCCATGGCAGCCGAGGGCATTGCCGGCTACGGCAACGGTATGCGCTACCGCTACGGCCTCTTTAAGCAGGAGATCGTCAACGGCAGCCAGGTAGAGGCCACCGACGAGTGGCTCACCCACGGCTATCCCTGGGAGGTCCGTCGTCAGGACAAGGCCGTGACCATTAAGTTTGGTGGCCACGTTGAGGGCTATGAGGAGAACGGCCGCACGTTCTACCGCACGGTGGACACGCAGGACATCCTGGCCGTCCCCTACGACATCCCCGTTGTGGGCTATGCCGGCGAGACCGTCAACAAGCTGCGCGTCTGGGCCGCCGAGCCGGTCGAGGAGCACTTTGACCTTGAGGCCTTCAACCGCGGCGACTACGCCCTGGCCGACGCCGAGCGCGCCGAGGCCGAGGCCATCAGCGCCATCCTCTACCCCAACGACGCCGGCGAGCACGGTCGACTGCTGCGCCTGAAGCAGGAGTACCTGTTCGTCTCGGCCGGCATCTACAGCCTGCTCGACACCTTTGAGAAGGAGCACGGCGAGAACTGGGAGCTGCTGCCGCAGTTTGTGGCCATCCACACCAACGACACGCACCCCGCCATGTGCGGCCCCGAGCTCATGCGCATCCTCATCGACGAAAAGAAGCTCGAGTGGGACGACGCCTGGAATATCGTGACGCAGGTCGTGAGCTACACCAACCATACTATCCTTCCCGAGGCTCTGGAGAAGTGGCCCATCGGCACGTTCTCCAAGCTCCTCCCCCGCGTGTACCAGATCATCGACGAGATCAGCCGTCGTTGGCACGAGTCGTTCGACACTACGCAGGAGGGCTGGCAGGAGCGTCTGCGCCAGACCGCCATTCTGTGGGACGGCGAGATTCGCATGGCCAACCTGTCCGTGATCTGCAGCCACAGCGTCAACGGTGTGGCCAAGATCCACTCCGACATCATCAAGAACATCGTGCTCAAGGACTTCTATGCCCTTACGCCCGAGAAGTTCAACAACAAGACCAACGGCATCTCGCACCGCCGCTTCTTTGCCGAGGCCAACCCCACCTACGCCAAGCTCGTGACCGAGGCCATTGGCGATGGCTGGCTGAAGGACGCCTTTGAGCTGGAGAAGCTCAAGGAGTTTAAGAACGACACCGAGTTCCTGAAGGCCGTAGGCGCCTCCAAGCGCGCCAACAAGGAGCGTCTGGCTGCCTACGTTAAGGCCGAGACCGGTCTGGTCATCGACCCCAATACCGTCTTCGATGTTCAGGTAAAGCGCTTCCACGCCTACAAGCGCCAGCTCATGAACATCATGAAGGTGATGGACATCTACAACCGTCGCATCGCCGATCCCAACTTCCACGTGACGCCGACGACCTTCATCTTTAGCGGCAAGGCTGCCTCGAGCTACACCTTTGCCAAGGAGACCATCCGCCTGATCAACTCGGTGGCTGAGGTCATCAACAACGACCCGCGCGTCAACGAGGTCATGAAGGTCTGCTTTATCCCCAACTTCCGCGTGAGCAACGCCCAGCTCATCTACCCTGCCGCCGAGATCTCGGAGCAGATCTCCACGGCCGGCAAGGAGGCCTCGGGCACGTCCAACATGAAGCTCATGATGAACGGCGCCATTACGCTGGGTACCCTCGACGGCGCTAACATCGAGATCGCCGACCTGGCCGGCCGCGAGAACGAGGCTATCTTTGGCCTGACCGCTCCCGAGGTCGAGCAGCTCTGGGCATCGAACAGCTACTTTGCGTGGGATACCCTCAACGGCGACCGCGAGCGTCTGGGCCGTGTGATGGACGAGCTCAAGGACAATACCTTTGCGGGCCTTTCGGGCAACTTTGAGAGCATCTATAACGAGCTCATGAACAACAACGACCCCGACCTGGTCATGGCAGACTTCCGCAGCTATGTTGACGCCTGGGAGAAGCTCACGAACAGCTACGGCGACCAAGAGACCTGGAACCGCAAGGCGCTGCTCAACACCGCCTCCTCGGGCTGGTTCTCAAGCGACCGCACCATTCGCGAGTACCGCGACGAGATCTGGCACGCGTAAAGGCCGCGGGCTCCCCTATGCCAGCACGGCATTACTCGACGGGCGTGACGTTGCGCCGCGCCCGTCGCAAATGGGTTTAGGAACATCGATGACAGAAGGAGAAATCGATGAGTAAGAAAGAATGCATCGCGATGCTCCTCGCAGGAGGACAGGGCAGCCGATTGGGGGCACTCACCCAAAAGATCGCTAAGCCGGCGGTTAGCTTTGGTGGCAAGTTCCGCATTATCGACTTTTCGCTGTCCAACTGCTCCAACTCGGGCATCGACACGGTGGGTGTTCTGACGCAGTATCGCCCCTACCTGCTGCATGCCTACGTGGGCTCCGGCGAGGCGTGGGATCTGGACAGCCGCGACGGCGGCGTGTCGATCCTGCCGCCGTACGAGACGCAGACCGGCGGCGCCTGGTATGCGGGCACGGCCGACGCCATTACGCAGAACCTCGACTACATCAAGGCCAACGACCCCAAGTACGTCCTGATTCTTTCGGGCGATCACCTGTATCGTATGGACTACCGCAAGATGCTCAAGACGCACATTGAGAACAACGCCGACCTCACGGTGAGCGTCATGCCCGTGCCGTGGGAGGAGGCCAGCCGCTTTGGCATCCTGACCACCGACCCCGAGGACGGCCGCATCACCAAGTTCACCGAGAAGCCCGATAAGCCCGATTCGAACCTCGCATCCATGGGCATCTACATCTTCTCGGCCGACGTGCTGATCGAGGCACTCGAGGAGGACGCTCTGGACCAGCGTTCGAGCCACGACTTTGGCAAGGACATCATCCCCAAGCTGCTCGGCGAGGGCAAGCGCCTGTACAGCTACGAGTTCCACGGCTTTTGGAAGGACGTCGGCACCATCGCCAGCTTCCACGAGACCTCGATGGACCTGCTGGGCAACAACCCCGAGTTTGATCTGTTTGACAAGCACTTCCCCATCATGTCCAACATCACCACGCGTCCGCCGCACTACATTGGTCCGGATGGTCGCCTGGACGACTGCCTGGTCTCCAACGGCTGCAAGATCTACGGTACCGCTCGCCACTCGATCCTTTCGACCGATGTCATCATCGAGGAGCGCGCCGTGGTCGAGGACTCCGTGCTGCTGCCGGGTGCGCACGTTAAGAGCGGCGCACACATCTGCCGCGCTATTTTGGGCGAGAACTCCACGGTCGAAGAGGGCGTGAAGCTCGGCTCTGTCGATACTACCAAGGATACGGCCGTCGTTGGAAATGACGTCGTTATCGGGAAGGGGGAATGATCCGATGATCAATCGCAAGGCCATCGGTTATATCACCGCTAACTACTCTTCGACCTACGGCAGCGTGCTGCTCAAGGACCGCCCCATCGCGTCCGTTCCGTTTTTGGGTCGCTACCGCCTGATCGACTTCCCGCTGTCCAACATGATGAATGCCGGCATTAAGACCGTCGGCGTAGTCATGCCGGGCAACTACCGCTCACTGATCGACCACGTGGGCTCGGGCAAGGACTGGGGCCTGGACCGCAAGAAGGGCGGCCTGTTCATGGTGCCCGGCAACGCGTATGGCACCACCAAGGGCGGCATGCGTTTCTTGCTGCGCGACATTATCTCCAACAAGACGCTGTTCCAGCGCTCGGACAAGCCCTATGTTGTGATGATGGGCACCAACATCATCTTTAACATGGACCTCAACACCATCATCGATGCGCACGAGAACTCCGGCGCCCAGATGACCGTGGTGTACTGCAAGGCCACGCGCAACGTCGATGACGAGACCAAGCTGCAGATCAACGAGAACGGCCGCCTGACGGGCGTGAGCGCCGGCGTCGTGTACGGCGACAACGCCTCTATGGACTGCTGCATCGTCAACCGCGAGACGCTGCTCGAGATCATCGACCACTACCAGGCCGCCGACTATCTGGACCTGCTCGAGGCGCTCCAGGGCGACTTTGGCAACATCGACGTGTGCAGCTACGAGTACAAGGGCGAGGTCGTGGGCGTGTTTAGCGAGAAGTCGCTGTATCGCCGCAGCATGGACCTGCTCGACCAGACCGTGGCCGACCATCTCTTTGACCCCGAGCGTCCGATCCTGACCAAGGCTCACGACGTGCCGCCTTCGCGCTATGCGACCGGCAGTCACGCATGCAACTCGATCATCTCGGCCGGCTGCATCATCAAGGGCACCGTGCGCAACTCGATCCTGTCTCGCGGCGTCGTGGTTGAGGAAGGCGCCTCGGTGACGAACTCGATCATCAACCAGAGCTGCGTCATCAAGAGCGGCGCCCGCGTTGAGAATGCCATCCTGGACAAGAACAACGTGGTTCCCACCAACACCGAGCTTCGCGGCACGCCCGAGAACATCCTGGTGCTGGGAAAGGCCCCGTTAACTTCTGATATCACCAACGCGAGCTAGCTTTGGCACCGCAACATCGCTCGTAACACGTAGAATAGCCGCCCGGTTTGCGCCAGGCGGCTATTCTCGAATTGCAACAGGGAGACAATATGGCTGATTCCAGCAAAAAGATGCAGATCGTGTTTGCCTCGGCCGAGTGCGCACCGTTTGTGAAGACCGGTGGCCTGGGCGACGTGGCGGGCTCGCTGCCTGCGGCGCTTGTGCGCGCCGGCGCCGAAGTAATCGTGATGGTGCCCAAGTACGCCACCATCAAGGACGAGTACAAGGCGCAGATGGAGCACTTCTCCGACTTTTACGTGAGCCTGGGCTGGCGCAATGAGTACTGCGGACTCGAGAAGCTCGAGCACGACGGCGTCACCTATATGTTCATCGACAACGAGCGCTACTTCGCGCGCGACTATCCGTACGGCTTCTTTGACGACGGCGAGCGCTTTGCGTTCTTCTCCAAGGCCATCACCGAGAGCCTGCAGCACCTGCCCGCCGGCTTTGAGTGCGACATCCTGCACTGCAACGACTGGCAGACGGCGCTGGCGCCCGTGTTTTTGCGCGAGTTCTACCAGGGCCTGCCGCTGTATGACCGCGTCAAGACCGTGTTCTCGATCCACAACGTGGCGTTCCAGGGCCAGTTTAGCGACACCGTGATGGAGGACATCCTTGGTGTGGCGCACATTCCGGCGGCCGCCTCGCAGCTGCGTTGCGACGCCTGCAGCATCAACTACATGCTGGGCGCCCTGCGCTATGCCGACGCCATCACCACGGTGAGCCCCACCTATGCCAACGAGATCCAGACGCCCGAGTTTGGCGAGGGCCTGGACGGTGTGCTGCGCGAGCGTTCCTACGCGCTGCAGGGCATTTTGAACGGCATTGACGTTGCGGGCTTTGACCCGGCAACAGACAAGCGAATTGCCGCCAACTATACCGTGGAGGACCGTTCCGGCAAGGCCGTGTGCAAGGCCAAGCTGCAGGAGGAACTGGGCCTCGAGGTTCGCGACGACCGTCCGCTCATGGTGATGGTCACGCGCCTGACGCGCCAGAAGGGCATGGATCTGGTCATGTACGCGCTCGACCGCATCCTGTCCGGCGGCGTGCAGGTGGCGGTGCTGGGCACCGGCGACCGCGACTACGAGGACGGCCTGCGCTACTTCCAGGACAAGTACCCCGGCACCATGGCCGCACGCATCGAGTTCGATCCGGCGCTGTCGCAGCGCATGTATGCCGCCGCCGACATGTTCCTGATGCCTTCGAAGTTTGAGCCCTGCGGCCTGTCGCAGATCATCGCCATGCGCTACGGCACGCTGCCGATTGTTCGCGAGACCGGTGGCCTGAAGGACACCGTGCAGCCGTACAACGAGTTTACCGGCGAGGGCACGGGCTTCTCGTTTAGCAACTTTAACGGCGACGAGATGGGCGATGCGGTATTCCGCGCGGCGCGTCTGTTCTGGGATAACCGCGACGCCTGGAACCAGCTGGTCACGCAGGCCATGAGCCAGGACTTTAGCTGGACGCGCTCGGCCGATAAATATCTGGACCTGTACTTCTTTATGCACCCGGAGATTGAGCGCCCGGCGGCGGTTGTCGACGAGCCTGAGGCTGCACCTGATCCGGTGGCCGCAGAGGAGCCCAAGGCCGAGGAGAAGCCGGTTGAAGCTGAGCCCGCAAAGGCCGAGCCTGAGGTGAAGGCTGAGGTTGCTCCTGAGGCAGAGACCGAGGTCAAGCCCGCTGCAAAGCCCGCAGCTAAGAAGACCGCGACTCGTAAGACGACGGCCAAGAAGGTCACAGCGACCAAGGCGGCGGCAACAAAGACCACCGCTGCCAAGACAACGACCTCGCGCAAGCGCACGACCGCCGCTGCCAAGAAGGCCGCCGAAGCCGAGGCTGCTCCCGAGGTAAAGGCCGAGGTCGCCGAGGCCAAGCCGGCCGCCAAGGCTCCGGCAAAGACCGCTGCCAAGAAGACGACCACGACCGCCAAGAAGGCAACAGCTGCCAAGAAAACCACGGCAACGAAGTCGACGGCCGCCAAGGCTACTGCGACCAAGGCCGCTCCGAAGGCTGCCGCAAAGCCCGCTGTCAAGGTCGAGGAAACCCCCGCCGAGCCCAAGGCCGAGGTAACTGTCGAGACAAAGCCGGCCGCCAAGACCACCACGCGCAAGCGCACCACGACGACGACCAAAAAGACCACGACTAAGGCCTCAGCTACCAAGGCAGAGGCTAAGGTCGAGGCCAAGCCCGCAGTAAAGGCCAAGCCGGTACCGAAGGCATCCGAGGCCAAGTCCGCTGCCGTCAAAGAGGAGCCCAAGGCCGAGGTAAAGGCCAAGCCCGAGCCCTCCAAGAAGGCCCCGGTCTCCCCCGCCGCCGCGACCGAGGAAAAGGCTCCGACCAAAAAGACGTCCGTCCGCAAGGCAACGGCCACCCGCAAGCGCCGCTAATCCGGACGATTAAAACTTAATCCTCAACGCAAAAGAGGTCGCCCCAACCAGGCGCCCTCTTTTGCGTTGAACTTCTCTATTTAAAAGAGGGCCGGTTTACTACGACAAAATGACTCCGGCCGACCACGGCGGGTAATCTACGAAATTGGCAACGCCTCTACCTGCGGTTTTAATATCACCAAAATGACCGTGGTTGAAATCATTCAATTCGTCGTAGTAAACCGGGGTACTTTTGTTTAGCTACAAATAGTATCGGTATAGGCGTTTTTGAATATCGCGATAATTTGGATGGTAAAACGATTTTCTAGGACAACCGTTCGCCGATGGTAAACGGATGTTGTTTATACAGCCTGTGTACAACAGATATACTTACATCTTGTGCGTAAAGCCCATGGCCCGCAGGCCGTGATTCTATTGAACTGGACCGTACTATGAGATTGATACACAACAGCCGTCTGCCGCAGTTTCGCACTCCGTTTGGCGCTGTGACCACTGGAACATCCGTTTCGCTCTCGGTGATTTTGGAGGATGCCGACCCCAACCAGGCAACGCTTACGCTGCGCACCTGGGTCGATGAGATCGGTGAGTCTCGGTATCCCATGACGCACGAGGGCGACGGCATATTTACCGTAGAGCTTGAGTGCACCGAACCCTGTCTTATCTGGTACAGCTTTATATGCAATATCGAGGGCCAGCCCGAGGTTCGCCTGGGCGCACCACAGGGCCGCACCGGCGGCGAAGGCGTAACCTACGATTACGCCGAGGTGCCGTCATTCCAGGTCACCGTCTACAAGCACCGCGAAGTTCGACCCGAGTGGTACGAGCGTGGAATGGTCTACCAGATCTTCCCCGATCGCTATGCCCGCGACGAGCACTGGCGCGAGCGCACGCTGGCCGAGGTCGAAAAACCGCGTAAGGGCATTCAGCGCCGCATGGTCGAGGACTGGAACGAGCCGCCTGTGTACGAGCGCGCCGAGGACGGCTCCATCAAGACTTGGGACTTCTACGGCGGCTCGCTCAAGGGCATCCAGGAAGACCTGCCTCGCATCGCCGAGCTGGGCTTTACAGCCATCTACCTCAACCCCATTTTTGAAGCCGCGAGCAACCACCGCTACGACACCGCCGATTACACCAAGATCGATCCGATTCTGGGCACCGAGCAGGACTTTACCGAGCTGTGCGAGGCGGCCGAGAAGCTCGGCATTTCCATCATTCTGGACGGTGTGTTCAACCACACGGGCGACGATTCGATCTACTTCAACCGCTACGGCAACTACCCCGGCGTGGGCGCGTGGCAGAGCGAGGATTCGCCGTGGCGCGATGCGTTTTATTTCCACGAGGACGGCTCGTACGACTGTTGGTGGGGCGTGGGCAATATGCCCGCCATCAATGAGAGCTCCGAACTGGTACGCGAGCGGCTCCTGGGCAAGGACGGCGTGATCCGAAAATGGCTACGTGCCGGCGCTCATGGCTGGCGCCTAGACGTGGCCGACGAGCTTTCCGATGACTTCCTGACCGAGATCAAAAAGGCCGTGCTCGCCGAGAAGCCCGACGCGCTGCTGCTCGGCGAGGTCTGGGAAGATGCCTCCAACAAGATCAGCTACGGCCATCTGCGTCGCTACCTGCAGGGCTCCGAGCTGGACTCTGCTATGGATTACCCCTTCCGCGACATGGTCATCGGCTTTTTGATGGGCTACAAAAACGCCTACCAAGCTGCCGAGGATATCGAGACCCTGCGCGAGAACTACCCGCGCGAGGCATTATCCTGCGCGCTCAATCTGCTGTCGAGCCACGACCGCCCGCGCATTATCTCGGTGCTCGGCGGCGGCCCCGACGAGTCGCAGCTGCCCGAGAGTGAGCGCAGCAAATGGCGCCTGGACGAGAACTCCATGGGCCTGGCCAAGAGCCGCTTTTGGCTGGCGACGCTCATGCAGATGACGTTCCCGGGCGTTCCCTCAATCTATTACGGTGACGAGTACGGCTTGGAGGGTCTCACCGATCCGGGCAATCGCCGCACCATGCCGACCAAGGAAAACCTGCACGACTTCGATACGTTCGCGATCGTCAAGAATGCCTCGGCCGTGCGCCGCGCGCTGCCGTTTATGATCGATGGCAAGATCAAGGCCTTCGCGCTCAATGACGAGGTGCTGGCCTACAACCGTACCGGTAAAGACGGCGAGTCCGCGACAGTCATCATCAACCGCAGCCTGCGCAATTCGCATCGTGTGACGATTCCGGCGCTCGGCGAATGCGCGAGCGATGTTATTAGCGGTCACGAGTGCGAGATCCACAACGGCACGGTCACGCTCGATCTTTATCCGCTGGGCTCGTCGATCATCTACCACCATGCCGAGCAGCGCCTGCAGGAGCCGCTCGATCACGGTGCGGGTGTTGTGTGTCATATCACATCGGTGCCGACCGACGACGGCAAGCCCGGTACAATCGGCGCGCCCACGCGTCGCTTTATCGACCATCTGGCCGCCATGGGCATGCGCTACTGGCAGGTTCTCCCCGTCAACCCCACGGACTTCTTCCGCTCCCCTTACGCTGGTCCTTCGGCCTTTGCAGGCAATATCGACCTGCTACCCGAGAGCCACGAGGAGCTGGCAGCCGACTTTGAGACCTGGAAGGCCCGCGGCGGCGAGGATGCCGATCCGCTGTACACCGCGTTTAAACATCGCAATGCCGATTGGCTCGAGAAATACTGCGTCTACATGGCCGTTAAGAAGTACTTTGAGGGCGAGTCGCGCCATGATTGGCCGGCAGATGTCGCGCGCTACAACGAGCATCTGATCGACGACAAGCGCTTCCACGACGAGGCCGAGCTTCAGGCGTACATGCAGTACCGTTTTGACCTAGCTTGGTGCGAGCTCATGAACTATGCGCACAAGAAAGGCATCGAGGTCATCGGCGATATTCCTATGTACGTGTCCGACGATTCGGCAGATGCGTGGAGCGAACCCGAGAACTTCTGGCTGTCCGATACCGGCAAGGCAATCGAGATCTCCGGTGCGCCGCCCGACAACTTTGCACCCGAGGGCCAGGTGTGGGGCAACCCGACGTTCCGCTGGGACCACATGAAGCAGAACGGCTATAGCTGGTGGATGGATCGCCTGCGTCGTGCGTTTTCTCTCTACGACCGCGTGCGCCTGGATCACTTCCTGGGATTCCACAGCTACTTCAGTATCCCCGCAGGCAAGGCTTGCGCCGAAGGTCGCTGGTTGGCGGGACCGGGCAAGGACCTGTTCCAGACCGCTTATGACGAGCTGGGTCCGCTCAACTTTATCGCCGAGGACCTGGGCTATTTGACGCCCGGTGTTCGCGCCATGGCATCGACCTGCGGTTTCCCCGGCATGGACGTGCTGGAGTTTAGCGACTACGACGTTCGTTGCGGTGTGCATCCCACGCCCGGCAAGATTCTGTACACCTCGACGCACGATACGTCGACGCTGGCCGGTTGGTGCACGCGTTCCTTTGCGGGCGGCGACGAGCCGAGCGGTGTTGAGGTGGCGGCCAAGCTGATGAGCGACGCGCTGGCAAGCGACGCTCCCCTAGTGATGATGCCGCTACAGGATATCCTGGGGCTTGGCGACGACGCGCGCATGAACGTTCCGGGCGTTGCCACGGGCAACTGGACCTGGCAGGCTGACGAGGCGGACATTGCAACCGCCGAGAACAAAACCGCACAGCTCCTGCGCAACAACCATAGATTCTGGGGCGAAGCGTGATAAAACCCCCGATATAGGGTACAGTTACAGACGTTTGAATTTTTGCGGGCAGAGTAATCTGCCCGCTTTGTGCTGAAAAGGAAGTATTATGGCGCGCTACGATTACAAGTGCTCGAGCTGCGGCAACGTGTTTGAGGTTGAGCATCCCATGTCCGAGACTCCCGAGGTCGTGTGCCCCAGCTGCGGTGCCCCGGCGGCCAAGACGTTCTCGGCCAGCGGCATTAAATTTGAGGGCAGCGGTTTCTACAACACCGATCAGCGAAGCGGCGGCTCCAGCACCAGCGCCACCAGCGGCTGCTGCGCCAACTGCCCGCATAACCACTAGAAACCAAACAGCCCCGCGACCGACACCGATCGCGGGGCTGCCTCTTTCTGTTGCAGGTAGCTCTATGAGTTGCGGTGAATAAGGACTGTTTGGCGGGCTTAAGCCGCTATTCAATCCCTATTTCACCGCAACTTAGTCGTTACTTGTGGACCAGGCGGGCACAGAAGTGGCCGTCGTAGGAGTCGGCGTTTACCGGCACGCTTTGGAAGAGGCCTCGATCGTTCTGGCGTACGGATACGAGCTTCTTGGCCTGGTCGAACTCGGGGAGTTGCAGAATCTGTGCCTCGGAAAGCGGTGCCACGCTAAAGCCGGCACCCTCGGGAGAAGCAAGGAAAGCATCCACCACCTGCGTGTTCTCCTCGTCGAAGACGGAGCACGTCGCATAGATGAGCTCGCCGCCGGCAGCCACGCGCGCGGCAGCTTCCTTGAGCATCGTCAGCTGCAGTTTGGGCAAATCAGTCGTAACGTCATTCTCAGTTAGACGCCATGGGATCTCGGGATGACGGCGCATGGTGCCGGTGCCCGAGCACGGCGCATCGATAAAGACTGTGTCGAACTTAACCGGCTTGCCAAGCATGGCATCAAACGATGTGAGCACCTCATCAAGCTCGCAAGCATCGCCCGAGACCGTGCGAACACCCGTAATACCCGCCTTATGCAGGCGCGCGAGATTCTGATCACATTTACGATCATGCAGGTCAAGCGCCGTATGCTGACGTTCATAGCCCGCACGCTTGGCCTGACACATCATCACATAGGTCTTGGTGCCACGACCGGCACCAATCTCAAGGCAGCTTCCAGGGCGCGTGGCAGCTGTGGCGATAAGCTGCGCGTTGAGATCAGATGCCACCGCGGCAGCACGCTCAAACACGCCCGATGCAACCGTGACCTGCGCATCTACCGGGGCATGGCAGCCCGGGAAGACGGGCGCGACGAGCTGCGAGATATACGGATCGGGCTTGGTCGCAAAGGCGTTCTCATGCAGGGCCAGCGGCGCGGGGGCCAGATTGCCGGCAAAGTTAAGCGCACCCTCAGGCGTGTCGAACGATGCCATAATGCGAGCGCACAGCCAACGCGGCAGTCCCATCAGGCGCGACAGACGAACCAGGCGTCGCTCAGACTCATCTACATCGGACGCCGTGGCAAAGTCCTCAACGTTGTCCGCGACCTTATGCAGCACGGCATTGGCCAAACCGGCGGCAGACTTAGCTCCGCTGCGCACCAGCTCAACGCCCTGACTCACCGCAACGCGACCAGGCGTATGCAGATAGAGCATCTCAAAGGCCGAGATACGAAGCGCCATGCGAACACGCGGCGCAACCTTTTTAGGCTTATCGAGAAACTGATCGAGCAGCTCGTCCAAAATACCCTGCGTAGCGGCCACACCCAGCGCCAAGCGGGCGGCAAAAGCGGAATCGCGCTGGTCAATAGCCTTGGCCGATGCGCGAGAGGACAGCACGTCACGCGCATACATGCCGCGGCGATCGGCCTCCATTAGCACATCGAGCGCAAGTTTGCGCGCGGGAGACAGCTTGCTCATGACAAAACACCCCAGATAAGATCGGCGCCTTGCAGCCCAGCAGCCCAAGCAGAAGCGGCCATGGCACGCTTGCCATCGGGCTTAACCTCGAGCAGTTCAACCGCACCATCGGAAAGACCAAGGTAAACACGCTTGGCCTTAATGAGAACCTGACCCTCGCCAAGCGACACATCAACCGGCGCAGCATCGAGCACGCGCACGGTCTTGCCGGCAATCACGCAACGAGCAGGCGCGGTATCGGACGAAGCGAGCACATGACGCACACAATCGAGCGCAGCCATCTGCGGATCCAGACGCATCTCCAGCTTGGAAATCTTGGCAGCATGAGTGACGAGCGACTCATCCTGCTCAGTCCACACGGCGGTGCCATCGGCAAGAGAAGGAAGCGTATCGGCAAGCAGTTTGCCGCCAAGCTCACCAAGCTCCATCGTGAGCGCCTCGGCATGCTTACCGGCAACGGACGTGGAAACCTGAGCACAATAAGCACCAGTATCCACGCCATGTCCAATGCGCATGATAGAAACGCCAGCAACCTCATCACCAGCGAGAATCGCACGCTGAATAGGAGCAGCCCCACGCCAATGAGGCAGCAAGGACGCATGAACATTAACAATACCAAGCGGCGCCATGTGCAGCACTTCATCAGGCAAAATACAGCCATAGGCAGCCACGCAGAAAATATCAGCCTGGGCAGCCTGAAGCGCCTCAACAACCTCAGGTGTCATGCGATTGGCCTCAATAACCGTCAACCCCAGCTCAAGCGCCTTGGCCTTAACAGGAGAAGGCTCAAGCTTCTTACCACGCCCACGAACAGCATCAGGACGAGTAACAACAAGCGCAATCTCATTCCCAGCCTCAACAAGCGAAGTCAGCGAAGGCACAGCAAAATCAGGCGTACCCATAAACACAATACGCATAAAAGTTAGTCTCCTCTCAATAACGAGCCGAGACGGCTACAAAAAAGCGTTCCAGGTCGCAAACGCACCCAGCCGCAAGAACAGTTCAACAAAGACAAATATACCCAAAACCAAAGAAAGAGCCGCAATAAAAGCAGCTCTTCCAACAAAGCAATTATCAGCGAAGACGCCCCTCCCTGGCCCACGGCACCCGGGCGAACCGAGCCAGAACAACGCAGTTCCCGGTGCTGAGCGCCCACATATCGTCCCGCGCGCAGTTTCGCAGCAAAGCGAGAATGTTTGAGCACGGGATGATATGTGGGCGCTCAGCACCGGGAACGGAGGCCTACTCCGTCTCGCCCGGTCGAGCGCCGCGGGCCAGGGCGTCCTGGTACTCCTTGACTGCCTTGATCCTCTGCATCGGCTTCAGTCGCTCGAACATGGTGTTGCCGTGCAGGTGATCGATCTCGTGCTGCAGGCAAACGCAGAACAGGTCGCCCGTGGCCTCATAGCGAATCAGGTTGGCATCCAGGTCGTACGCCTCGACGACGACATGATCGGGACGCTCGATCTCGCAGCTAATGCCGGGGATGGACAGGCAGCCCTCGCTAAACGGCACCAGATGGTCGCTCTGCTCAACAATGACAGGGTTGATGAGCACATACGGGTCGTAGTCGCTCTTGTCACTGTAATCGCAGTCGATGGTGACGAGCTGAATAAGCTCGCCGATCTGCGGGGCAGCCAGGCCGCAACCGCCGTTCTCGAACATCATTTTCTTCATCTTCTCGGAAAGTGCCTCGATCGCCGGAGTGATCTCCTCGATGACGGCGCACTCCTGGCGCAGACGAGGGTCGGGCGACAGTACGATTCCGTTGGCTTCCATGGCCATCCTTTCGGGTTGTTACATCAAATCATAGGCGTCGACGTCAACACTCACGCTCACGCCGCGCACAGAGCCCACCTCTTTGAGGCAGGCGTCGATATCATCAGAGACATGGTACCCCACGGGCGACTTCACAAGCAGATGGAAGCGGTAACGGTCCTTGGCTCTCTCGATTACACACGAAGCCGGGCCCAGCACCTGCGGCACGGCACTCCCTGCCCGCAAAAAGTCGGGCGCGGCAGCATGCCAACGGCGCTTGAGGAGCTTTGCAATCCGCCCGATGTAGTCCTGCGCGTCGTCTCGGTTTGCCGACCACACCAAGATGTTGACCAGGCGAACAAACGGCGGGTACAGCGCGTCGCGGCGCTGGTCCAGGTCGTAGTCGGTAAAGATCGAACGGTCATGCTCAGCGACGGCGCGAATGACCGGGTCCTCGGGCAGGTAGGTCTGGATGATGACCTCGCCGGGGCGATCACCACGACCGGCACGACCGGCGACTTGCTCCAGTAGATCGTAGGCGCGCTCCCCTGCGCGGAAGTCCGGCAGCCTGAGGGCGAAGTCGGCATTGACCACGCCCACGAGCGTGACCTCAGGAAAGTCGAGGCCCTTTGCGATCATTTGGGTGCCCAGCAGCACCGCGCAATCAGCGGCATCGAACTGCTCAAGCAGCTTTTTGTGCGCGTCCTTTCCGCGCGTGGAATCGGCATCCATGCGAATAATGGCGACATCCTCGGGCAACATCTGGTGCAGTGCGTCCTCGATCTGCTGCGTACCCAGACCCATTTTTGCCAGGTAGCGACTGCCACATTTGGGGCAACGGCTCGTGGGCGCGGGATACGGCTTCACGCGCCAAGACGAACCGCATGTGTGACATTGCAGCGTGTGCGTGCGCTCGTGATATGTAAGCGCGGTGGAGCAGTGATTGCAGGTGGGGACGCAGCCGCACTCGCGGCACATCAGGAACGGCGCAAAGCCGCGGCGGTTGTGCAACAGCACGGCTTTTTCGCGGCGCTCGACCACACGCTCCAAGCCCTCCATCAAGGGTTTTGAGAACATGGAGCGGCTGCCGTGAGAAAACTCACGGCGCAGGTCGGCGATCCGAACCGTCGGCAGGACTGCGTGTCCCGGGCGCTCGGGCATCTCGACGCGCGTCCAGGTGGCACCGTTATACGTGCCACGGCGGCAGCGATCGAGAGCCTCAGCAGAAGGCGTGGCGGAGCCCAACACGAGCGGGCAGCGGTAGCGCCGCGCCATCTCGGCCGCCACCTCGCGCGCGTGGTAACGCGGGCTGGAGCCTTGCTTATAGCTGGTCTCGTGCTCCTCGTCGATGATGATGAGGCCCAGGTCGTCAAGCGGGCAAAAGAGCGCCGAGCGGGCGCCCACGACCACGCGCGCGGCACCGCTGGCGACCATATCCCACTGGTCCAGGCGCTCGCCGGCCGAAAGGCGCGAATGGAACACGGCGACCGTCTCACCAAAGCGCGAGCGAAAGCGGCCGACGGTTTGGGCCGTCAGCGAGATCTCGGGCACAAGCACGCACGCCGAGCGACCGGCTGCGAGCACGCGCTCGATGGCGGAGAGGTACACCTCGGTTTTGCCGGAGCCGGTGACGCCGTCGACAAGGACCACGTCTCCGTGGGCGTCAAGACGGGCGCGCTCAATCTGCGTGAGCGCCTGCTGCTGGCCGTTGGTAAGTGCGACCGGCGCCTTGCCGCTTGCCGAGGACAGCGTGGTCTGCTCGCTGCATCCACGCCAGGCGCGGCGCTCCTCCACAACCACGACGCCGCGTTTTTCGAGCGACTTGATGGTCGCCGACATGCTGTTATAGAGCAGGTTGAGGTCGCGCGTCGTGACCGGCCCGCACTGGAGCGCCTCGATGAGCTGACGCTGGCGGACCGCCGTTTTGGGAGGCGTATAGTCGAAACCCTCGGGCGTGAGCATGACCCAGCGGTTTTGGATAGGCTTGACGGCGGGGCGCTCAACCGTCCACACACCGTCGTCGCCCTTGACCACGCGCGGGCTTCCGCCCGGCGGCAGGAACAAGCGCAGGCACTCGGAAAGCGTCGCGACATACTCGCGGCTCATCCAGCACGCGATACGGGCAGCCTCGGCGGTAAAGAGCGGCTTGCTGAGGATAGCCTCGATAGGCTTGATACGCGCGGGATCGAGAGCGTCGTTACCTTGCAGGTCGGCCAGCTCGGGCGCGATGTCGACGATGTAGCCCGCGGCCGCACGGTTGCCAAAATGAACCAGGACGGTGGAGCCGATCTGGGCCTCGCAGGCGAGGGGTTGCGGGATGCCGTAAGCAAACGGCTCGGACAGTGCACGCGTCGGGATGTCGAGGACTACGCTCGCATAGGCGGCGAGGGGTTCGGGTGCGGGCTCGGGCTGCGCCGGGGCGGCGGCAGGAGCCGCGGACTTCGGAGCTTCCTCCGGTTCCGGCGAACCAAACAGCGAAAGTTGCTCGGCCATGGCCCCAGCACCTCCTATCCCATACGTCTACAGAAGCAAGAGCCCCGCTCAGAGTGAACGGGGCTCGGATACAAACGTTTGCGCAGCAATTACAGCGCCATCGTGCAGGCGCGGTCGATGCGCGCCAGGCAGTCGTTGCGGCCGACGAGCGCCATGGTCTCGCCCAGCGGAGGGCTCACCATGTTGCCGCAAACGGCGACGCGCACGGCCTGGAACACCACGCGCTTCTTGAGGTCCATCTGCTCGGGCAGCGGCTCAAGCGCGGCGTCGATGTTGGCGGCGGTCCACTCGTCCACACCCTCGAGCGCGGCCTTGGCGGCGTCCAGAATGGCACCCATGCCCTCCTTGGCCAGGCCCTTGTTGACGGATTTCTCGTCATACTCGAGCGTCTCGGCCGTAGCGAAGATGGGAGCGGCGACGGTCACGGCGTCGGCCGGCATCTTGGTGCGCGGCTTAACGATGGCAGCGAGCGCGTCGATCCAATCCTCGCCGTACTCGACATTACCCTCGATGAGACCCGCCTCGTGCAGCTCGGGGACCATGATCTCGTCGGCAAACTGAGCATCGGACATGCCGTTGATGTACTCGGCATTGACCCAGTCGAGCTTCTTGGGGTCGAAGGTCGCCGGGTTCTTGGAAATGCGGTCGAGCGAGAACTTGCTGGCCAGGACATCGCGCGGGATGATCGTGGTCTCGCCGTCGAGCGACCAGCCGAGCAGCGCCAGGTAGTTGACGAAGGCGTCGGGCAGGTAACCGGCGTCGCGGTACTCCTCCACCGAGGTGGCGCCGTGGCGCTTGGAGAGCTTCTTGCCGTCGGCACCCAAGATCATGGAGATGTGGGCGAACGTAGGCACGGGCGCGCCGAGGGCCTCGTAGACCATGACCTGACGCGGGGTGTTGGACAGGTGGTCGTCGCCGCGGATGACATGGGTAATCTTCATCATGGCGTCGTCGACGACGGTCGCGAAGTTGTACGTGGGCGTGCCATCGGAGCGGAAGATGACAAAGTCGTCGAGCTCCTTGGCGTCGAAGGTCACCTCGCCGTGGACGGCGTCGTGGATGACGACGTCGCCGCGGTCCTCGGGCACCTTGATACGCAGGACGTAGGACTCGCCGGCCTCGATGCGGTGGCGGGCCTCCTCGGGATCAAGATCGCGGCAACGCCGCTGATAGCCCTGGAAGGGGTCCTTGCGCTCCTGCGCGGCCTTGCGGTCGGCGTCGAGCTGCTCCT
The DNA here is from genome assembly GCA_900541175.1 of uncultured Collinsella sp. Taxonomy (GTDB): domain Bacteria; phylum Actinomycetota; class Coriobacteriia; order Coriobacteriales; family Coriobacteriaceae; genus Collinsella. Next base: position 115,623 of record UQIT01000001.1, on the reverse strand, counting down.
TGGTGCAGAAGCAGGGATAGGCCTTGCCCTCGTCCCAAAGCTTCTGGGCGGCCTGCTTGTACAGGTCCAGGCGCTCGGTCTGGGCGTAGGGGCCAAAGTCGCCGCCCACCTCGGGACCCTCGTCCCAGTCCAGGCCCAGCCAACGCATGGCACGCAGGATGATCTGCGTGTTCTCGTCGGTGGAGCGGGTGGGGTCGGTGTCGTCGATGCGCAGGATGAACGTGCCGCCGTTTGCGCGGGCGAAAGCCCAGTTATAGATAGCGGTGCGGGCGCCGCCGATGTGCAGCTTGCCCGTCGGTGAGGGTGCAAAGCGGACGCGAACGTCTGATGCCATGGAAATCTCCTCGATTGCAGGATGGATGTCTAACCGCATCAGTATAAAGCATCAAAGCAACCTCCGCACAAAGGGCACCGACCTACTCATTGGGGACAGACTTAAATGACCAGTCTTTGGGCAACCTGTCGGCACTATGGAAGGCTGGTCATTTAAGTCTGTCCCCAATGAGTAGGTGCGGAAAGGGTGTGAATGTTTGATTTACGCGCTATGATGTGCCCTTGCATAGAGAGCCCGGCGGAATGGTAACGGTCGCCGGGACACGTTTTTGAAAGGACAATCATGTCAGAAGAACTTCGTTCCATCCCACCCCAACACGGGTCCTTTGTTTTTACGTCGGAGTCGGTGACCGAAGGTCATCCCGATAAGATCGCCGACCAGATCAGCGACGCCGTCCTCGACGCAATCCTCGCCAAAGAAATAGAGCTCCAAGAGCAGGGCTACATCGCCCCCAACGGCGTGCCAGCCAATGTGGAGAACGTCCGCTGCGCTTGCGAAACCCTCGTGACCACCGGCACCGTCATCGTCGCCGGCGAGATCCGCACCCAGGCCTACGTCGACGTACAGGAAATCGCCCGCGGCGTTATCCGCCGCATTGGCTACAACCGTGCCAAGTTCGGTTTTGACTGCGACACCTGCGGCGTTATGAGCCTTATCCACGAGCAGTCGCCCGATATCGCCCAGGGCGTCGACGAGTCCTTCGAGACCCAGACCGGCGCTACCACCGACCCGATCGATCTGATCGGTGCCGGCGACCAGGGCATGATGTTCGGTTATGCCTCCAACGAGACCAAGACCCTCATGCCCATGCCGCACTACCTGGCAAGCCGCCTGGCCGAGCGCTTGGCCGCCGTGCGTCACGACGGTACCCTCGCCTATCTGCGTCCCGACGGCAAGACCCAGGTCACCGTGCGCTACGAGGAAGGCAAGCCTGTCGAGGTCACGACCATCGTCATCTCCACGCAGCACGCCGCCGAGATCGAGGACATGGGCAAGATCAAGGCCGACCTCATCGAGCACGTCATCACCCCGGTCATGGCCGCTGAGAACATGCCGTGGGACAACGCGGACATCTACGTGAACCCCACCGGTCGCTTTGTCGTGGGCGGCCCCATGGGCGACACGGGCCTCACCGGCCGCAAGATCATCGTCGACACCTACGGCGGTTATGGCCGTCACGGCGGCGGCGCCTTTAGCGGCAAGGACTGCACCAAGGTCGACCGCTCCGCCGCGTATGCCGCGCGCTGGGTCGCCAAGAACGTAGTCGCCGCCGGTCTGGCCGACCGCTGCGAAGTCGAGCTTGCCTACGCCATCGGCGTTTCCAAGCCCCTCTCAATCATGGTCGACACCTTCGGTACCGCTAAGGTCGCCGAGGACAAGATCGTTGAAGCCGTAGAGAAGACCTTCGACCTACGCCCGGGTGCAATCATCCGCGACCTAGACCTGCGTCGCCCCATCTACGAAAAGACGGCAGCCTACGGTCACTTCGGCCGCGAAGACGCCGACTTCACCTGGGAAAAGATCGACCGAGTCGAAGAACTCAAAGCAGCCTGCGGCCTGTAAGCCAGCGGCAAAAGCTGCAGCCACATATCGATGCACCAAAAGAAGTACCGGCCCCAACCGGTACTTCTTTTATTTAAAGGTGGTGAAGATGAGCCGACCTGGGACATGGAATAGGTCACAGGCCGATAAATTTCGCAGCAGAGCGACTCCAACCATGTATCCTAAGTTCCGAGGACTTTGGTATTTGGTCGATCGCGAGTTCCGCACGAGCCGGAGGCCACTTAATGTGGCCTCCGTGCGAGCCAGGACTGTAGAGCAGGCGACCAAATACCAAAGCCCTCGGAACGACGGGATAGATAAGGAGCACCCATGGCAGGCAAGCCGCAAACACTAGCTACGACCTCGGCATTCGAGATCTTGGGCCCCGTCATGGTCGGCCCCAGCTCATCGCACACCGCCGGCGCTCTGCGCTGCGCCCAAGTTGCCGCCAGCCTGCTGGAAGGCCGCATCACCAAAGTCACCTTTGGCCTGTGGAACTCCTTCGCCCACACCTACCGCGGCCACGGCACCGACCGCGCGCTCGTCGCGGGCATACTGGGCCTCGACACCGATGACGAGAACATCAAGCAGGCCTTCGACCTCGCGCGCGAGCAGGGCCTCGAATATCACTTTGACATCAAGGGTGACGACGCCTCCATCCACCCCAATACCGTCGACATCGACATGGTCGACGACACGGGCGCCACGGCACAGGTCCGCGGTGAGAGCCTGGGCGGAGGTAAGATGCGCATCAGCCGCATTAACGGCGTCGGCGTCGACATCTCGGGCATGTACTCCACGCTCTTCGTGGCGCACTACGACGTCCCCGGCGTGCTCGCCGCGCTCACCAACCTGCTCGCCTACGCCCACGTGAACATCGCCTTCTGCCGCACCTACCGCACCGAAGTGGGCGGCCAGGCCTACTCCGTCTTTGAGACCGACGGCGCGCCCGACGACACCGTTATCCCCATGCTACGCAAACTCGACAATGTCGATTACGCGACCTTTATCGAGCTCCCCGGTTCTGCCTCGTCGCTCTCCCCCGGCGTCTCGGCCAAGGAGATCTTCGACGACGGCGAGCAGCTGCTCGATGCGTGTGCCGAGCTCGGCCTGAATATCGGCGCCGTTATGGCCGTGCGCGAGGCGCGTCTGACCGGTGAGGCGCACGCCGTCGCCGCCATGCGCCGCGTACTCGACGTCATGCGCGAGGAGACCACAACCCCCATCGTCAATCCGCAGCGCTCGCTCGGCGGGCTTATCGGCGGCGAGGCCAAACTCGTCGATGCCACCAGCCGCAACGATTTGAGTGCAAGCCTGATGGGCCCCGTTCAGACCGATGCCGTGGCCCGCGCGATGGCCGTGCTCGAGCGCTCCGCTACCATGGGCGTGATCGTCGCCGCCCCCACGGCAGGCTCCGCGGGTGTCGTGCCCGGCTGCGTGCTGGCGCTCGCCGATCACCTTCAGCTCGACGACGAGCAGGTCATGGAAGCGCTCTACTGCGCAGCCGCCATCGGCCTCAACCTCACCACGAGCGCCTGCGTCGCCGGCGCCGAGGGCGGCTGCCAGGCCGAGGTGGGAAGCGCCGCTGCCATGGCAGCCGCCGCGCTGGTGCAGATGCTCGGCGGCACGCCCGAGCAGGCGCTCGACGCCAGTTCCATCGCGCTGAGTAACCTGCTGGGCCTCGTTTGTGACCCCGTCGGTGGCCTCGTGGAGGTGCCCTGCCAAAACCGCAACGCCATAGGCGTGGCAGCGGCCTTTAGCTCGGCACAACTCGCCCTCGCAGGCATTAAGAGCCTGGTTCCGTTTGACCAGATGGCACATGTCATGCTCTCGGTGGGTCACGCGTTGCCGGCCACGCTGCGCGAGACGGCAAAGGGCGGCATCGCGCAGGCTCCGGCCGCACTTTCGGCCTGTGCAAAATGCGGTGTGTGCGGATAACGGCAAAGAATGACTCAAAGGTGGGACAAATGTCCCACCTCTTTTGAATGCCACCGTTTCCGTACCACAAACAGCAGGGCAATCGCTATAATGCAAGCCCAGTAAAAACACGATGAGCCATAAGGCGAAATTCGAAGGATATGCATACGATGTCGCAAAACGATCGAACTCAACTGATTCCCGATCCGCAGCAGCCGAGCAGGCACACCGGCGGCGTTCAGTCACCGCGTCCTATCGCGCCGAGCCACGGTCAGCAGCGTGGTGCGGCAAACGCTTCCCAACGCCCGAACCAACAGCGACAGCAGCGCCAGGCAAACGGCAATGCGCCCAAGCAGCCCCCCACGCACGCTCGAGGCGATCGCGGCCCCGCACGCAAACCCGCCAAGAACAATAAGTCGGGCAAAAAGACGACGCTCTTTGTCGTCCTGGGTCTTATCGCCATTGTCTATATCGTAGGCATCGTAGCGTTTTCCCAGCTAGCCTACCCCAACACCACCATCGCCGGCGTCGACGTCTCGTTCTCCAACGCTTCGTCTGCCGCCACCAAGGTCAACTCGGCATGGAAGCACTATAAGCTCTCCGTGACAGGCGATGACTTTAGCTGGACCTATCAGCCCGAGTCCGATGAACCCATCGTCGACGGCGAAGCTGCCGCAAAAGAGATCATCGGCCACAACGAAGCCCTTGTATGGCCGGTCCGCCTTGTGGAATCCTTAAGCGGCAAGACCAAAACAACCGCTACCTCCAACGAAGTCAATCTTGATCAAGACGTCGACCTGTCCATGCTCTCCGACACCTTTGACCAAAAGAAGTTTGAGAAGGATCTGGGCGCCGCCATCGACGAGTTTAACGAGGGGCGTTCGGGCACGTTCGAGGCCAATAGCTCCTATGAAGAGCAAGCGGGCAAGTTTACCGTCGAGAAGGCGCGCTCCAACGAAAAACTCAACCGCGAGCATGTCATTAAGTATGCCGAGCTCGAGCTTGCCTCGCTGGCCGAGACCGTAGATCTGTCCAAGCTCGGCAACGATGCCTATGAGCCGCTCAATGGAACGCTGACCGATGATCAGATTCAGGCCGCATGCGATGCCGCCAACAACTTCCTGGGCGTCAACGTGACCCTCAAGCTCAACGGCGAGGATGCCGGTAAGGTTGATGGCAGCTCCGTGTTGCAGTGGATCAGCTTTGCCGATCCGGCCAACCCAACGCTCGATACGTCTCAGATCAGCAGCTGGGCAGCCGAACTCGCCAACGGCTTTAATACCGTAGGCTCCACTCGCTGGTGGACGCGCGCCGATGGCAAGCAGTGCGCCGTCGAAGGCGGTGACTTTGGTTGGTCCATCGACAGCAGCTCGCTCGCCAAGCAGGTCGAAGACGCCATTAACAACAAGCAGACCGCCGAAATCGAGATCAAGTACTCCCAGAAGGCCGACACCTTTACCGCAAAGGGAGAGCCCGACTGGAAGGCGTATATCGACGTCGATCTGTCCGAGCAGCACGCACGCTACTATGACGAGAACGGTAATATCGTTTGGGAGGCCAACTTCATTTCCGGCAAACCGGGCGAAGACGCCACCCCCGAGGGCGTGTGGCAGATCAACAGCAACGACGGCGGCAGCACCCTGATCGGAGCCAAGGACCCCGAGACCGGTAAGCCCAAATACGAGAGCCCGGTGAGCTACTGGATGCCGTTCGAGGGCAATATGATCGGCTTCCACGACGCTACATGGCAAAACGACAAGAGCTTCGATAATGCCGAGTCGTACAAATGGTGCGGCAGCCACGGCTGCATCAACCTGCGCCTGGCAGACGCCAAGGCACTTCACGACTGCATCAAAGTCGGCCTGTGCGTGGTTGTCCACTCGTAGTGCAACGCGCGCATTCCTACAACGTGGAACCGCAGCGACCAATCTAACAGTTCCGAAAGAAACCGTCCCATGCGCCCGCCCCAACCGGTGGGCGCATATAATTATCGAGGTTCTTTCTATAAAGGAGACGCTATGCCGAATGTCCCCACGATCACCCCGGGCCCAGATGATACCGAGCGCACGCCCGAAGGTGCCACCGAAACGATTCCTCTGATTACAAACGTACATGCCGACAAGCAGAGCGAACGCACGAACGATACGGCCGAGATTTCCGATGAAGAGGCGTATGCCAAGCTCAAGGCAAAACGTGCCGAGCGCCGACGCAAAAAGCTGATTCGCCGCGGTATTGCCGCCGGCGTCGTGGGTGCCATCGCGCTCATTGCCATTGTCGCAACCCTGGTTATCAATGCGCAGCCACAGGGCGCTAGTGGGCCTGTGACCGACATGGTGACCGAGGGCACGTTTACCACAACGGTCGAGGCGAAAGGCCAGCTCAAACCAATTTCGTCCTCAGTGGTCTCCCCTTCTGTCGACGGCACGGTCGATTCGATCAACGTGCAGGCAGGCCAATCCGTCAACGAGGGCGACGTGCTCATGACCATTAAAAACGACGAGCTCGATCGCAACGTTGCCGAGGCGCAGCGTGCAGTTGCAGCCGCTCAGGAGGATCTCGCCAACGCGCAGAAAGCCGCAGCTGCCGCGCAGGCCACCCCAACGACGGACGTCGAGGAAGCTTCCGCAGCGGCTGGCGTCTCCGCCGCATCAGCGGACACGAACGCCGTATCGGCCGCGCAGCGCAGCCTCGCATCAGCCCAGGCAAACCTCGACCAGGCGAACGCCAAGGCCTCTAGTCGCACGGTCACGGCCCCGAGCTCGGGTAGCATCGTGGAGCTCAATGCCAAAGTGGGCGCCACGGTTACAGGCGGCATGATCATGGGCGAAAGCGATACGACCGGCGGCAAGCAGTGCATGCAGATCGCCGACCTGTCCAAGATGAAGGTGACCGTGCAGGTGGGCGAAAAGGACATCGCCAAGATCGCCGTTGGGCAGAGCGCCAACGTCACGTATCCCGCGTTTCCCGATATCGTGAGCCAGGGCACCGTCACGGCTATCGCGTCGGTGGCAAACTCCGACGCCGCCAACGGTGGCGGCGGCAGCGTAACCTTTAACGTCGACATTCTCATCGAGGCGCCCGACGCGCGCCTGAAGCCGGGCATGACGGCCGAGGTATCGGTGGTGACCGAGCAGCTCGACGACGTGGTGATGGTGCCGACGATGGCGCTCATGACCGAAGACGGCGAACACTATTACGTCAACGTGGCGACTGATGACGAGGGCAAGCAAACCCGTCGCGTGAAGGTGACCGTCGTGACGCAAAACGACAACGAAGCCGTAGTCGGCAAGAAGCAGGTCAAGCGCGACGACCAGGGCAACGAGACCAACCCCAACGTGCCGGTTACCAAGCTGCGCGATGGCGACACCCTCGTCATGGACACCGGAGCGGACGCAACGGCTGACGGCGGCTACAACGCGAATTCGGGCAGCATGTCTGCCGACGAGGGCATGTAATGCGTCCCGTCATCGACATCCGCAACGTGCACCGCATTTTTGAGAGCGAGGCGGGTTACGCCCACATCCTGCACAACGTGAGTCTGGCGGTAAATACCGGCGAATTCGTCGCTATCACTGGCCCCTCGGGCTCGGGCAAATCAACGCTCATGAACATCCTGGGCTGCCTGGATAAGCCGACGGCGGGCGACTATTACCTGCAAGGGCTCAACGTGGCCGAGCTCGATGATGACGAGCTCACCGAAGTCCGCGCCCTGAGCATTGGCTTTGTCTTTCAGAGCTTCAACCTGCTGCCGCGCCTGTCGGTTATCGAAAACGTCATGCTGCCGCTGGCCTACACTAATGTGCCCCGTAGCCAGCGCGAAATGCGCGCCGTGCACGCGCTGCAGGCTGTCACGCTGCCTGTCGACCACTGGGACCACCGCATATCCGAGCTCTCGGGCGGCCAGATGCAGCGCGTCGCCATCGCACGCGCCCTCGTCAATGACCCGCCCATCATCCTGGCCGATGAGCCGACGGGAAACCTAGACTCCGCCACTGGAGCGCTTGTGATGGAGACCTTCCATAAGCTCCAGAAGCGCGGCAAAACCATCGTGCTTATCACACACGACCCCGGCATCGCCGCCGAGGCCGACCGTGCCGTGACCATCCGCGACGGTCGCATTCACGACGGCGCGTATATTCCACATGCACCGCGGACCCTGCGCAGCGCCGTAGATAGCCTGCCCATGATTTCCGCCTCCGCCAACCCGCCGAAAGGAGAGATGGCATGAGCGCCCGCGATCTCATCCAGGAAGCCCTTCACTCGCTCGAGGCCAACAAGGGGCGCAGCCTGCTCACCATCCTGGGCATTGTCATCGGCATCGCCTCGGTTATCGCCATGACTTCGCTCATCGGCGGTATCCAAAACAGCCTGGTCAACAGTCTGGGCCTCAATGCGGCACGCATGGTGCAAATCTATTCGTCGCAAGAACTCACCGAGTCGGACATCGAGAAGCTTCAAAAACTGGTGCCGCAGATAGAGCAGATCGGCATTGTCGACAGCGCGTATACCGAGTATAAGACCGGCGATAAAAGCTATACCGTCATGACACAGGGTGTCGATAGCGACATGCTCGACGCCGTGGGGGCCAGCAAGCTCGTTGCGGGGCGCACCTATTCCCAGGCCGAGTCCCAATCAGGCTCGCGCGTGGCGCTCATCAGCCGCAACGGCGCCGATCAGCTTTACGGCAACGAACAGGATGCGCTGGGGAAAACCATCAAGGTGTCCAACGGCGAGGTGCAGATTGTAGGCGTGATTGATGGCGGCAGCGACTCCATGGGCTCGCTCACGCTGTATATGCCACGCGAAACCATCTCCGGCCTGTTTAGCGACGAGAATCCTTCATTCCCCAGCGTGACGGCACTTGCCGCCGAGGGCACGGACATGGATGAGCTTTGTAAGACCATCGAGTCCAAGGTGCGCGCGATGAAGGGCATCGAGGAGGAGGATGAGTACGACAGTGTATCGGCGACATCCATGAAAAGCGCCATCGATGCACTCAACTCCTTTATGGGCGCGTTCTCGCTCATCATGGGCGCTGTCGCCAGCATCTCGCTGCTTGTCGGCGGTATCGGCATTATGAATATGATGCTCACCAACGTGACTGAGCGCATCCGCGAGATCGGTATTCGCCGTGCCCTGGGCGCCAGTCGTCGCGATATCACCGCGCAGTTTTTGGCCGAGTCCTCGGCACTGTGCGTCACCGGTGGCCTGCTGGGTGTCCTGATTGGCTATCTGCTGGCCTGGGGCCTCGCGATGTTTGCCGCAGGATCAGGGGTTCTTGGCGAGCTCGGTGCCAGCGGGCAAATCACACCGAGTTTTTCAATCGCCACGGTGCTGCTGGCCTTCGCCGTCTCCGTCGGCATCGGCGTAATCTTTGGCTTCTACCCCGCTCGCCGCGCGGCTAAGCTCGACCCGGTGGAGTGCCTACGCTACCAGTAAGCCACCACCAACAAGTTGCGGTGAATTGGGGACTGAATATGCTATCTAGCAGCAAAAACAGACACTATTTCACCGCAACTCATTGAAGGGCTGTTTCCGCCATTTCCGGGCGTCGTCATCGAGCTATTGGTGGATGACGGGCTTGTACGGGTCGAGCTTGCTCGGGGCGCTCCTCCTCGCGGGCGGAAGGGCGCGCAGGCGCGGCGAGCGCCTAGCGCGCGAACTCCCGTAAGAGTGCGTCTTCCACTTCCCGAAGCGAAAGGGCCCCGCCTCCCTCGGCGGGACGGGTGACCACGATGCAGCGCGCTCCAGCGTCGCGCGCTGCGGCGAGCTTCTCAGCCGTGCCGCCTACGGTTCCCGAGTCCTTGGTCACAAGCCACTGGGCGCCCACCTGCCGAAGCATCGCCTCGTTGAGCTCGCGGGTGAAGGGCCCCTGCATGCCGATGACGTGCGACGGCGAAAACCCCGCGTCGATGCACTTCGTTATAGCACCGGGCAGCGGGAGCACACGCACGAAGAAGCGCTCCGCGAAATCGGCGACGCGCGTGTAGGGAGCAAGCTCCTTGCTCCCCGTCGTGAGAAGCGCGCGACCCGGGTTCTCGGAGAGAAAGCGCGCCGCGCAGGCGATCGACGCGACCGGCACGACGCCTTTGGGCAGCGCCTCGGCCGGGCGCGCAAGGCGCAGGCATCGTGCACCCACGGCGAGCGAAGCGGCCCGGATGTTGCCGCTTGCGAGCGTGGCGAAGGGGTGCGTGGCATCGACGACGATGCACGCGCCGGAAAGCTCGCGCTCCATGTCGGCCTCGTCGAGCCTGCCCGCATGCACCTCGATGCCCGGAAGCTCGCCCAAAAGCTCGCCTCCGTACTCGGTTGCCGCGTAGGCACGGGCGGGGATGCTCGCCCCGCTCGCCCATTCGCACAGAAGGCGGCCCTCGGTGGTGCCGGCGAAGATGCGCAGCGCCGGCGCGGATGCGGGCGCCGTCACTTCGGGCCGCCTGGGCGCGTGATCTGGTAGAGCAGCGCGTTCATAATGGCGGCCGCCACGGTCGAACCGCCCTTGCGACCCCTCGCGACGATGGCCGGCACGCGTCGCGCGAGTAGCTCCTCTTTCGCCTCGACCACGTTCACAAACCCGACCGGCACCCCAACGACGAGCGCGGGCGCGATCTTCCCCGCGTCCATGAGCTCGGCGAGGCGCAGAAGTGCCGTGGGGGCGTTACCGACGGCCACGATGAGCGGACCCTCGATGCCGCAAGCTTTGTCCATGCTCGCAACGGCGCGAGTCGTGCCCGCGGCGCGCGCAGCCGCGGCGACATCAGGGTCGGCCATGTAGCACACGGCCTTGCAGCCGAGCTTTGCGAGCGCGGGCTTGCTTATGCCTGCGAGCGCCATGTTCGTGTCGGTGAGCACCGTGGCCCCTGCGCGCAGTGCGTCGAGAGCACAGTGCGCGGCGTCATGGGTGAATACGAGGGAATCGGCGTACGAGAAGTCGGCAGTGGTGTGGATGACGCGCTTCACGACGGGCTCTTCAAGCGGCGGGAACGTGCGGCCGCCGAGCTCTTCGGTGATGATCTCGAAGCTGCGCCGCTCGATGTCGCCGGGCGCCATCTCCTTGGAATCCATCTAGTACTCCACTCCTTCCCTTGCACCTATCCCCTGAGCGTAGGGGTGTTTCTCGCACCGCATCTCGGTTATGTAGTCGGCCTTCTCCACGATCTTGCGGGAAGGCGCGCGCCCGGTGAGCGCTACTTCGACGCCGCGCGAGGACATATCGAGCGCGCGGTCCACGAGTGCCTCGTCGACAAGCCCCTTCGAAAGCGCGTCGAGCGCCTCGTCGAGCACGAGCAGCCCCTCCTGCGCGCCCTCGAGCTCGGCGAGCGCGGAAGCGAGGTTCCCATCGTGCAGCTCGCGCGTCGCGGCAAGTTCTTCCGACGTCATGGACCAGGTAAACTTGTCCGACGCCTTCCCCGCGAACACGGGCACGCCGAAATGCTCGGCGAGCAGGCGCACCTCCCCGCTTTCGCCGTCTTTCAGGAACTGCACGACGACGACGCGGCGGCCTGCGGCGAGCATGCGAAGGGCGAGGCCCATCGCCGCCGTGGTCTTGCCTTTGCCGTCGCCATGATACACGTGGATCATACGCCCTCCTCGATAATGCGGTAGACATACTCCATGTCGAGCGCCCCGCGCACGACGTCGGCAAGGCGGTCGAACTCGCGCGCACGGTGATCGGCCGCGGACGCTGCGCCCGCAGCACCCACGACGCTCTCGGGCAGGCCGCGCATACGCGCGAGCGAGCGCGCGAGGGCGAGCGCCACCCCAGGTTCGTCGAACAAGCCGTGGAGATAGGTTCCGAACACGTTTCCGCAGGCCGCGCCTTCTGGTTTGCCGCTAATCGTGCCCGCAGGGACGCAGGAGACGGTCGTTTCGCCGTCGTGAATCTCGTACCCGCGCGCCGTCATGCCGTTCCACACCGAGAACGCGCCTTGGGCGCCCGTGATGCGCAACTCCGACTGGGCGAGGCGCTTTTCCTCCTTGAACACCGTACTTGCGGGGATGAGCCCGAGCCCGCGCGCGGTGCCAGCGCCTTCCCTGCCATGCGGGTCGGAAAGCTCGTCTCCCAAAAGCTGGTAGCCTCCGCATATGCCGAGCACCGGCGTGCCCGCGCCCGAAAGAGCGCGTACACAGGCTCCGATGCCGCTAGCCACAAGCCAGCGCGCGTCGTCGAGCGTGGTCTTCGAGCCGGGAAGCACCACCAGGTCGGGTCGGCCCAGATCGGTCGTCGAGGAAACGTAGCGCACGCCCACGCCGGGCACGCGCGAAAGCGGGTCGAAGTCGGTGAAGTTCGACAGATGCGGAAGGCGCACGACGGCGACGTCGATGACGCCGCGCGCCTCGCGGGCAGATAGGCGCGGCGCAAGCGAGTCCTCGTCGTCCAGGTCGAGCGTAAGATACGGCACGACCCCCACGACGGGAACCCCGCACATCTTCTCCAGCGGGGCCAAACCCGGGCGCAGGATTTCCACATCGCCGCGGAACTTGTTCACCACAAGCCCCCGCAAAAGCGCGCGATCCTCGGGCGCAAAGAGCGCGACCGTACCGTAGAGCTGGGCAAACACCCCGCCTGGGTCGATGTCGCCCACGAGCAGCACGGGGGAGGACACGGCGCGCGCGAGCCCCATGTTGACGATGTCGTTTTCGGAAAGGTTGATTTCGGCGGGGCTGCCGGCGCCCTCGATGACGATGACGACGTTTTCCTCCGCGAGCGAATCGAACGCCTCCAAAATCTGCGGCATGAGCGCCTTCTTTCGCGCGAAGTAGTCCCTCGCAGCGAAGGCTCCCTGCGCCTTACCGGCCACGATGAGCTGGCTTCGGTGGTCGCTTTCGGGCTTGAGCAGGATGGGGTTCATGCGCACGTCGGGCGCGATGCCGCACGCCTCGGCCTGCATGATCTGGGCACGCCCCATCTCGAGCCCGTCGGCCGTGACACCGCTGTTGAGCGCCATGTTCTGGCTCTTGAAGGGAGCCACGCGCAGGCCGTCCTGCGAAAGCACGCGGCACAGCCCCGCCGCAAGCAGGCTCTTCCCCGCGTTCGACATGGTGCCCTGGATCATGATGGGCTTCGCCCTACCCACGGGTATCGACCTCCTTCGCCGAGCCTCGGCCATCCGCGCCCGCCATAGCGCCGCTGCAAGAAGCGCCGCCCCGTTCGACGGGTTCGCCTTCGCCCGATGCGCCTTCCGCCCGAAGCGCGCGGCTGAACGCCATCGCAAGCCGGGCATTCTCCTTGCGCGTGCGCACCGCGACGCGGCACCAGAAACGGGACAGTACCGAAAACGAGTCGCACGTGCGGACCAAAACCCCCTGTTTATACAGGCGCTCGGGGATGTCTTTCGCCGGCGTGCGGACTAAAAGGAAGTTCGCATCCGACGGCACGACGGAAAGCCCGAGCGAGGAGAGCTCGTGAGAAAGCCACGCTCGCTCGCCCGCCAATACATCGCGCGTGCGCGAGACGTATTCGACGTCTTCCAGGGCGGCGATGCCCGCGGCCTCGGCGACCGAGGAGACGGGCCACGCCTGCCCCGCCCGGCGAATCCCCTCGATGAGTTGGGCGTTTCCACTGATCAGATATCCCAACCGCAACCCCGCCATTCCGTAGAGCTTGGTGAACGCGGAGAGCACGGCCACATGGCGCGAACACGCGGCGCGTGCGGCCACGCTCCTTTCGCGGGCGTCGGGCGCGAATCCGAGGAAGCACTCATCCACGACGAGCAGCGCGCCCGTCTGCTCGCAGCGGCAAGCCGCGGCATCGATCGCGCGGGGGTCGACGAGGCGCCCCGTCGGGTTGTTCGGATTGCAGAGGTACGCCACGTCTCCCGGCCCCTCGATCGCGTGGGCGAAGGAGGCGGGCACGTCGAAGTCGTCCGCATCGGAGAGCGGGAACTCCTGCACGCATGCGCCGTAGTACGATGCCGCCTCCGCATATTCAGAGAACGTCGGCGCGCACACGACGAGGCGTTTCGGGCGCACCGCCGCGGCGAGCCGCCAGATGATATCGGACGCGCCCGCGCCGCAGACGATAGTATCTTCGGGAATGCCCTGGGCGCGCGCTAGGGCGCGAACGAGGGCAAGACTTTCCCTATCGGGGTAGGCGTCGATTCGAGAAAGCGCCTTGCAAGCTGCGGCGACGGCGCGCGGCGAAGGGCCTGCCGGATTCACGTTCACCGAGAAGTCAATGAGGTCGGAGGCGCCCCCTTCGCAAGCGATGCCGAGCGATTGCGAGCTGCCCCCATGCGCACGGGCGCGCAGGATTCCCCCGGCAGCCCGGGACGCGGCGTGGTCTTCCCTCATGCCATCGCCCCCACGGCGAGCACGACCGCCGCGCGCGCGGCGCCGAAGACGACGAGCGCGCATACGGACGCGGCGAGCATGAGCCTTGTCGCCCGGGCGATGTCGCCCCACTCGATTTCACGGGACGCGTCGCCTATCGTCGGTTTCTCAACGAGCTTGCCGAAATACACCGCGGGTCCTGCCAGGCGCAGCCCGAGCGCGCCCGCACACGCTGACTCGGTCTGCGCCGAGTTGGGGCTCGCATGGCGACGCCTATCGCGGCGCCAGATGCACGCCGCCCCGCGCGCGTCGAGCCCGACGATCGGGCACACGGCGATCATGAACAGGGCCGATAAGCGCGAGGGAATCCAGTTCACCGCATCGTCGAGGCGCGCCGAGGCGCGGCCGAAGTCGATGTAGCGCTCGTTTTTGTAGCCCACCATGCTGTCGAGCGTGTTCACCGCCTTGTACGCCATGCCCAAGGGCGCACCCCCGATCATAAGGTAGAAAAGCGGCGCGATGACGCCGTCGCTCGCGTTCTCCGCCACCGTTTCCACGGCGGCGCGCGCGACGCCCTGCTCGTCGAGAACAGACGTGTCGCGTCCCACGATGAGCCCGACGGCTTCGCGCGCCGCGACAAGGCCGCCCTTCGAGAACGCGCGGGCCACGGCCAGGCTCTGGCGGCGCAGCTCGCATGTCGCGAGAATCTGATAGCTCGCCCATGCCTCGGCCACGAAACGCAAGCCGGGGTGAACCATGCCGCAAAGATGCAGGATTCCCCAGGTCAAAAGCCCACACGTAAGCGGAAGCGCCACGGCGAGCACAAGCCCTGCGGCGCGAGTGCCCGCGGACGTTTGCGGGAATGCGCCCCGCAGGCGGCCTTCGGCCCACGTGATCGCGCTCCCCATGGCGACGACGGGATGGGGAAGCCAGCGCGGGTCGCCGAAGGCAAGGTCGGCCGCGAACCCGGCGGCGACGGCAAGAATCGTCATCACCGGGCATCGCCCCCCGAAGCGGGGCGAACGTCGCGAAGGCAGCGCCCATCCCAGGTGGCGGCCCATGCGCCGCCCGGCTCGGTATGCACGTCGAAGTATTCCATTTTCGGGACAGCAAGCTCGGAAAGCAGCGCTTTCACGGTACCCGCGTGAACGACGAAGACGGCGCGCCCACTCCCCTGGGCGCGCTCCGATTCGCACGCCTCCCGAAACGCCGCGACGACGCGGCGGGTGAAATCGCTCTTGCCCTCGCCATGCGGGCAGCGCATCTCGCACCAGGAGTCTACCCAGGCGCGGTAGCGCGCATCCTCTTTAAGCTCGGCGGCGCTTCGCCCCTCGAAGTCACCGAAATCCATCTCGCGCAGACCGGGGCATGCCATAAGCTCCGCATTCGGGAAGAGGATGCGTGCCGTCTGGTCGGTGCGGGCCATGCCGCTCGTGATAACACGGAACACGTCACGATCGCACGCGAGCTCGCGCAAAGCGCGCTCCCCCGCGCTCGACAGGGGCTCGTCGGTGCCCGCCCCGCTGTAGCGATGGTCTTCCGTGCCCGCCGTGGCACCATGGCGCACGAAGACGACTTCCAAAGGCGCGCCCGCGTCCTGCGTCCCTCGAGGCGCATCGGCAAGGTTTCCTTTGATGACCTGGGGAATCCCGCACGTCATGCGCACGACGACGTCGGCGCGCGCAGCGAGCGCGCATCCCAAGCGCCCCGCGCGCTCGCGCCATTGGGCGTCTTCCGCACGCATGGGGACGACCCCCGAGCCGACCAAGGGCAGAATCACTGCGTCGAAGCCAATCAGCCGCTCGAGCGCCCGGTCAGCGTCGAGCGCGCGTACGAGTTCCTCAGCACGGTACGCGACACGGCCGGCAAAAGCCGCGGGCACGCCGCCCTCCGCAAGCTGCGCCGCGTCGACGAAATCGTCCGCCGCGAACCCGAGCTTTTCGCGCACGAAGGTCCTCTTCCCCGAATGCGCGCCACCTACCACGAGAATCATAGGAGCATACCCCCCGCCACCAGCATGGCAAGCATCGCGAGCTCGGCCCATTGCAGAAACCATCCGGCCAAATCCCCCGTCACCCCGCCGAAGCGGGACAGGGCAACATGACGGTACCACGCGAGCGCCAAAAGCCCCGCCACCGCCATAAGGGCGCCGACGGCCTGAGCGCACGCGACCATCCCTGCAGCCGAAGCCGCAGCGAAAGCGCAAAGCGGCACGACGATCGCCGCGCGCTTCTTAGCAGGCGAGAGTCCCGCGGCCATGCCGTCCGCCCGCGCGGCAGGCCAGCATTCAACGGCGAGCCCCGAAAGCGCGCGGGAGAACACGAGCGAGCACAGAAGCGCGAGGAACGTCCCCGCCGTAAGCGGCAGCGCGGTGAACAGGGAAAACTGCAGAATAAGGTACACGACAACACCGATGACCCCGAAGGCGCCCGCCCGCGGGTCGTGCATGATCTCGAGCTTTCGTTCGCGCGGGGCCCAACTTGCAAGCGCATCGGAGGTGTCGCAGAGCCCGTCTAGGTGGATGCCTCCCGTCACCGCCACAGGCAGCGCCACGAGCACAGCCGCGACGATGGTCGCGGGCACGCCGAGCAGGTTCGCCACGTGCCCCCACGCCGTCATGAGTAAGCCTTCCGCAAGGCCCACCAGGGGAAACGCGGCAAGAGCATGGGTTGACCCGAAATCGGTCCAAGCCGATTTCGGGACGGGGATGCGCGAGAACGTTCCGAACGCCGCGCAGATTGCCTCTACTATCTTCACCTTGTAGGTCCTTCGCCTTTCATCCACACGGGAATCCCGAATACCACTTCGACTGCGCGGTCGGCCAGCGCCGCCACGCCCGCGTTCACGCGCGCGAGCGCGCGCCTCCATGCCTCGGTCCCCTCATCGTAGCGCATCCCATCGGCGAACACGTCGACGGTGACCACCACCGTATGCGCAGCGGCCTGAGCGAGCCGTTCGATGCCTCCGAGCACCTCGCGCGCCGCAGCATCGGGGTCACGTGGGGACAAGCCGCCTTCCGCGAAGAGCTCGTTCGCAACCAGGTTGCCCACGTCCTCCAAAAGAAGCGTGCAGCCGCACGGAAGCCCGGACGCTGCGGCGCCCACGTCACGCGTGCGCTCGAGGGTGGAAAACCCCTTGCCCTCGCGCAGCGCCCGATGGCGCGCGATGCGGCGGGCGCCCTCTTCCCCGAAGGGCTCCATCGTTGCCAGGTACACGCGGGGGCCGTCGTGCCCGAGGCACAGGGACTCGGCATAGGCGCTCTTGCCGCTCGCTGCGGCGCCGATAACGAACGTCACCGTCATTTCCCAGCCTCGAAATGCTCGTAAGCAGCCATGCCAGTCGCCGTGAACGTCTTCCCATCCCGGTACACGCGCAGCGCCGAATCCAGAAGGGGCAGATACGCCATGGCGCCCGCGCCCTCGCCCAAGTGCATGCCTGCGACGAGGGGTGCCTTTATGCCGAGCTCGCGAAGGAGCTCCTGGCTTGCGGGTTCGCTAGATGCGTGGGTGCCCACGAGGTAGCCCAAGGCGTTGGGGCACAGGCGCGCCGCGCACAGGGCCGCCGTGCAGGATATGACCCCGTCGAGGAGCGCCGGCGCCTTCGAGGCGGCGGCCCCCAGGTAGAAGCCGCACATCGCCGCGATGTCGAAGCCGCCCACCTTCGAGAGCACGTCGATCGGGTCGGCGGGATCGGGCGAGTTCGTGTCGATAGCACGTTCGACCACGTCGCGCTTGCGCGCGAGCGAGGCGTCCGAGAGCCCCGCGCCGCGCCCGACGAGGCTCCGCGCGTCCGCCCGGATGAGCACTGCGGCCACCGCCGCCGAGGTGGTCGTATTGCCGATGCCCATCTCGCCCGCGGCGAGAAGGCGCACGCCGGCGCGGGCAAGCCCGTACGCGACGGCGATTCCGACCTCGATCGCGCGCACGGCCCCATCACGAGACATAGCGGGGCCATGCGCGATGTTGCCGCTCCCCCGCCGCACGTTCGCGCGCACCATGCGCGCGTCTTCTATGCCCCGGGCCATACCCACGTCGATGGGCACGACCTCGGCACCCGCGAACGCCGCCATGCGGCAGGCGCTCGTGGCCCCCTCGCACATGTTGCGCGCGACGGCTCGCGTCACGTCTTGCCCGCTTTGCGACACGCCTTCGGCAACGACCCCGTTGTCGGAGAAGAATACCGCGAGCGCACGGGGGAACTCAGCCACCTCGGCGCTCCCCTGAGCTGCGGCGATACACGCGACGGCGTCTTCAAAGTCGCCCAATCCCCCCAAGGGGTGCGCGATGGAGTCCCACGCGGCGTACGCGGCGGCGCGGGCGCACTCGTCTGCGGGCGCGATCCGGGAGAGCGCGGCTTCGAGCACGGCGCCCGGCGCCGACGAGAACGTGCGCTCGACTTCCTCGCGGATACAGGCAAGCGCGGTTTCAGTTGCTTCAGCCATACCGTCTCCTCTCTGCGAACGACGCTGCGGCAGACGCGAACGCGCGCGCAACGTCGGGGTTCGCAGGATAGTACACATGCGGGAAGCCCGCAACCAGGGACGGGGTGGTCGTCATGCACGGCCAGCCCTTGTCGCGCCAGGGCTTCTGCGCCCAGAAGTCGCCGCCCGGGCAGGTGGACTGCCAGTAGTGGAACTCGTGCGCGCGGATGCGTGTGCCACGCGGCCCGTAGAGCCCGTCGCGCTGGGAAGCGAGCTCCACGTACCCGAAATGGGACAGCCTTCCCCCGTTCTCGCTTGCGCCCTCAAGGGCGCCCGCAACAGGCCAGCGCCGACCCTCGCTATCGGCGATTTCACGCTGCAGGTACAGAAACCCACCACATTCGGCGACCGTCGGCATGCCAGATTCCACCGCGCGCCGCACCGCCTCGCGCATCGGCGCGTTCTCGGAGAGCTGCCGCGCATGGAGCTCCGGGTAGCCGCCTCCCAGATAGAGGGCGCTTGTCCCCCGGGGCAACTCGCTATCACACAGGGGGCTGAAAAAGGCCAGCTCGCAACCCAGGTCCTCGAGCGCGCGCAGGTTCTCCTCGTAGTAGAACGAGAACGCCTCGTCACGCGCGACGGCGACGATGGGCCGCGCTCCCGCGATCGGCTCCAACCGGTAAGGTTCCTCGCGGATATCGGGTGCCGTCGCCGCTATTTCGAGCAAGCGGTCAATGTCGACGCTCTTTTCCACCAGCTCGGCCATCTTGTCGATGCGCGCGGAGAGCTGCTCGACCTCGTCGGCGGTCACAAGCCCCAGATGCCGGCTTTCGAGCGAGAACGCCTCGTCGGCGGGGATATTCCCCAAAACCGCGACGCCCGTGTGCTTCTCGATCGCTGGCGCCGCGTAGGCGCAGGCAGCGGCGCTCGTCTTGTTCAGCACGACGCCGCGCACGTTCGCACAAGGCAGGAACTCGGCGATGCCGCGGATTACGGCGGCGAGCGATAAAGACGCCCCGCGCCCGTTCACCACTAAAACGACCGGCGTTTCCGTGTCGCGCGCAACCTGGTAGCTGCTCGCGTCGGCCACGCCGGGCGCCATGCCATCGTAGAAGCCCATGACCCCCTCGAGCACCGCGATATCCGCGCCCGCGGCGCCGCGTGCGAGCAGGGCGCGCAGCGTCGGGGCGTCGGTGAAGAAGCCGTCTAAGTTGCCCGAGCGCGCGCCCACGACGCGGCGATGAAAGAGCGGATCAATGTAGTCGGGGCCGCATTTGAAGGCCGCGCATGCGAGACCGCGGCGCGCGAGCGCGCGCAGGAGCGCGCACGTAACGACCGTCTTGCCGCTCCCGCTCGAGGGCGCAGCGACCATGAAGCGCGGGATGGTCGTGCTCACCGGGCTCCGCCTTCCCCACCTGCACCACGCGCGCTGACGAGGAACACGGGGTTTTGTGCCTTCATAAGATGGTGCGAGCCTACAGCCTCGGCGCGGGCGGCCGACACCTGGCACGCCTCGAACCCCTTAAAGCGCGAACCCGAGAGGAGCGCGCACGCCTCGGTGAGCGTCTCAACGGTGACGCATGGCACGCACAGGCGAACCTGCGAGTTCTTCTCGAGCGCCGCCTCCACGATGGAGGAAAGCTCGCCCGCGCTCCCGCCGACGAACACGGCGTCGGGGACGGGCAGTTTCGCGAGCGCTTCGGGGGCGACGCCGGGGACCGCATGCACGTTGCCGCACCCGAATGCATCCGCGTTCTCTCGGATGAGCCGCACGCCGGCCGCGTTGCGCTCGACCGCCCATACCGACCCCGCTCGCGCGACGAGCGCTGCCTCGATCGATACGCTCCCCGTGCCGGCGCCGACGTCCCACACGGTGTCGGTCGCGGTAAGGCGCAGCTTCGCGAGCGCGACGGCGCGCACCTCCTGCTTGGTCATGGGAACGTCGCCGCGGATGAAGAGCTCGTCGGGAATGCCCGAGGAAGCGTACGGCCAGCGGGAACTCGCGGCGCGGGATGCGCCCGCAGAGTCCACCGCGGAAGAAGCCGCCGCGGGCGCAGACGCGCCGGCCGGCGCCTCGGAGGCTGCGCTAGAGCCAGCGGGCGACCCGGCGCCGCCTGCGAACTCGATAAGCATCACGTTCAAGTCGTCGAACGTCTGACCTGCGATTTCACTTGCGGTCGCGCAGGTGATGCGCTCGTCGGGGTACGACAGGCGCTCGGCCACCGTCACGCGCGCGTCCCAGAAGCCCGCCCGCACAAGCTCGCCCGAAAGCCGCGAGGGGTCTTCCCCACCCGACGTGGCGAGGAAGAGCTCACCTGCGCGCTCGGCCTCGGCCACGATGTCGCACGCCACGCCGTGAGCGCTCACGAAGCGCCAATCCTGCCATGGACGCGCGAGGCGCGCGGCGAGATACGACGCTGAGCTTATGCCGGGAATGACGCGCACGTCCACCTGTGCGTCGCCGGAGAGCGCCTCCACCAGGCGGCGCGCGCCGCTGAACAGCCCCACATCGCCCGTCATCACGACCACGGCGCGCTGCCACGACGCCGCATCGGTGAGCGCGGCGACGATGTCCGCCGTCTTCACGAGCTCGCATCTCACCACGTCGGGCGGCACGTCGATGCCGACAAGCGCGCGATGAGCGCCGATGACCACGTCGGCGATGTCGATCGCGTCGAGCGCCGCGCGCGAGAGCAAGTCGGGGTTTCCGGGCCCCGCCCCGATGATCGTTACCTTTCGCATGGAATCTCCCGATACCCGCGCGGCGTGACCATACGGCCGCCTACGCGCTTCGTGCCCGCGTTGCCGACGAACACGGTGGTGAACATGTCGGCATCGAGCTCCCCCAGCTCGGAGAGCCTGCACATGCCCGACTGCTGCCCCTCGCGCCCGATGTTACGTACCCAACCGCAGAGCGTGTCGGGGGCCTTCCATTCGAGCATAATCTTCGCCGCGCGCGAGAGCCTGTCGGCGCGCTTTCTGCTGCGCGGGTTGTACAAACAGATGCAGAAGTCGGCGCTCGCCACGGCGGCGAGCCTGCGCTCGATGACCTCCCACGGCGTGAGCAGGTCGGAGAGCGACACGACCGCGAAGTCGTGGGCAAGCGGGGCGCCGAGCACCGCCGACCCGCTCTGAGCCGCGGTGGCCCCGGCGATAACTTCCACGTCTACATCGGGGTAGTCCTCCGCAAGCTCCAGCACGGGGCTCGCCATGCCGTACACGCCCGCGTCACCGCTGCACACGAGCGCCACGGCTTCTCCGCTCTGCGCGCGAGAAAGCGCCAGGCGGCACCGTTCGACCTCGTGCATCATCGGCGTCGCGAGATGCGCCGCGTCAGGCACGGCGGCGAGCGCGAGCTCCACGTATTTCGTGTACCCCACAACGATGTCCGCCGCCTCGAGCGCGCGCCGGGCCGCAATCGTCATGCCGTCGGGGCCGCCCGGGCCGATCCCCACCACGAAGAGCTTTCCCATCACCGCTCCTTAAACGAAAGTTCGATAGTTACCTTTGAAAACGCGACGGTCACGCCGCCGTGAGCGAGCTTCGGGAAGATAAGTTTGCCCCCGTCCGCGAGCGCCGCGCGCTCGCACACGTTGTCGACCCCCACCGTCGCGCGCACGAAATCAGATGGCGAAACGCTGCCTTCGACCTGCGACAACTCCTCTGCGGAATACGTCGCAAGCGGGATATTGCGCGCGCAGCAGAAGGCGAGCAGACCCTCCTCGTGCGCCTTCACGTCGATCGTCGCCGCCTCGCGCACGGCCGAAGGCGAGATACCCACCTGCCCGCACGCGAGAAGAAACGCCTTCTCGATCGCTTCGGCGCACGCACCGCGACGGCATCCTATGCCCGCAACGATGCAGGGCACGACAAGGCGAAGCGGCTCGGGCGCAGGCGCCTGTCGAAGGCAGGCGGCGGCCGCCGGCGCCCGCCCCCCCGCCGGCTTCCCCGTCTCACCGGCGGGCACGACCTCGCCCGTTGTCTCCGCCGCACGAACGGACGCACCTGCATTCGCGCCAGCGAACGGCGACACGACGATATCGGCCCGAGCGCGGTCGGACGCAATGTCAACCCCCTCAGGCGGCTGTCCCGAAATCGGCATGTCGGAATAGAGCGCCACGCGCCCGCCCGAAAGCAGCCGCGCCGACACTCGCTTGATGGCCTCGGGATTCGAAACGGCGAGCCCCGCACGGCGCGCCCACGTATCCACCGCCCACACGCCGCGGACGTCAGTCGCCGTGGTGATGACGGGGATGGCCCCTGCCGCGCGTGCCACAGTTTGCGCAAGCTCGTTCGCACCGCCCAAATGCCCCGACAAAAGCGGGACGGCAAAGCGCCCCGCCTCGTCGATCGCCACAACCGCGGGATCGTTTGCCTTCGAGGCGACATGCGGCGCGATCGCCCGCACGGCGATGCCCGCCGCACCCACGAACAGAAGCGCGTCCGATGCTTCCCACGCGAGCGCCGTCCATGCGCGCAGGTCGGCCTTCCCCTCGCCGAACCCGCGCGAAACGGAAACGTCCCAGCCAGGGTCATCTTCACCTGTCTGCGCGTAATCGGAAAGCGCGCGTGCGGTGCGCTCCGCCAACGCATACCCCCTCTCAGTGAACGCTATGCAGGAAACCCTCATCTAGCGCACCACCATCGTCGAGAAGTAGCTGCCCCGATCGGGCACATCGTCGAGCGAGCGGTACACGCGCTCGCCCGGAAGCCCACAGTCCTCTACGAGCTCGGCACCGTCGAAGGCGCCCTCCTCGCGAAGAATGCGCTTCGTGTCCGCAAGCGAGCGGCGCGCCTTCATGACCACCTTCGTCCCCGGCCAGCCGATTGCGCGGCGCACCCCGCACAGCACGCCTTTACTCATACGTCGCCCCCAATTCCCCGATAACTGCATCGGCGCCCGACGTGCGGAAAAGCTCGCGGCGCTCGGCGTCGAACACGACCGCGGCGATATCGCATGCGCCCGCCGCGCGGCGGCGCAACCTGTCCTCGGTTGCCGCAGCGAGCGAGGCGCGCGCAGCGTCCCCCACGCCGGCGGCCTCGATTGCCTCGAGCGCCGCCGTGGTCGTGACCGACGACATGATCTCGCGCACGGTCTTCGCGTCCGCGCCGGCCAAGGCCGCGTGGGCGGCCAGAATCTCCGCGCGGCAGTCGGCGGTACGCGAATGGGTGTCCATGATGCCGCCCGCGACCTTCACCAGCTTGCCGATGTGTCCCACAAGAAGGACATTGGTAAATCCCTCGCGAACGCAGCAATCAATCGCATCGCCCACAAAGTTGGAGATGAAGACCATCGGCGCTCCGTTTAGGTGAAAATGCCCCGAGATGAACTGCTCGCCGTAGTTGCCGGGCGTGAGCACGACTCCGCGCCGCCCCATAGCCGCATGCTGCCGGATCTCGAGCTCGATGCTGTCGCGCAAGGCAGCGAGGCTGCGCGGCTCGACGATGCCCGTCGTGCCCAGGATGGAGATGCCGCCCTCTATCCCCAGGTGCGGGTTGAAGGTCTTTTTGGCAAGGGCAACACCCTCGGGCACCGAAATCGTCACAGCAATATTTCCAGAAAAGCCGTGCGCGGCGCACACCTCGCGCACGGCCGAAGTGATCATCGCGCGCGGCGTCGCGTTGATGGCGGCCGCCCCCACCGGCTGCTCGAGCCCGGGCAACGTCACGCGCCCCACGCCCACGCCGCCATCGACGGAAATTTCCGATTCGCGCGCGGGCACGCCCTTGCCGCCCGCAGCACCCGTGCCCGACCCCGCATGTTCCACGCGCGCGTACACGAGCACGCCGTCGGTCACATCGGCATCGTCGCCTGCGTCCTTTCGCACGGCGCACTGGGCGGACCCCTCGCCGATGCATGCGTCGACCACGTTCGCCTCGACGGGCAGCCCGCCGGGGGTGACGATCGACACGCAGCCGACGGGCTTTCGTGACAAGAGCATCTCGCAGGCCGCCTTCGCCGCGAGCGTGGCGCAGCTCCCCGTGGTATAGCCGCAGCGCAGGCGGGTCGTCCCCGTATATATGTAGTGCTCGAAGGCCACGTTAGCTGCTCGCCTTCCGATACCCCGTGGCAAACGAAGGATCGTAAAGCTTGCTGCGCTCGTACGACTCCGCTTGCGCGCCGTCGTGCGCAAGTCCGCCGCGAGCTCCGAGCACGCGGCCCACCACCACGAGCGCCGTGCGGTCGATGCCCTCTCGCGCGCCCGCATCGGCGAGCGTGCCCACTGTGCAGCGCACCACGCGCTCCTCAGGCCAGGTCGCCTTGTACACGAGCGCCGCCGGCTCGTCGGAGCTGCGGCCCGCGGCCAAAAGCTCGGCGGAAAGCTCGGCGAGCATACCCGAGCTCAGGAAGATGACCATAGTCGAGCCGCTTTCCGCCATGGTGCGCATGCCCTCGCCCGCGGGCATGGGGGTACGTCCAGAAAGCCGCGTGATCACGACCGACTGGCTGATTCCCGGCAGCGTGTATTCCTGGCGAAGCGCCGCCGCGGCACCGCAAAAGCTCGACACGCCGGGCACCACCTCGTAGTCCACGCCGCGCGCGTCGAGCGCGTCCATCTGCTCCTGGATGGCGCCGTACAGGCACGGGTCGCCCGTGTGCAGGCGCACCACTTCCTCGCCCCGCGCATCTGCCGCGCACATCACGTCGAGCACTTCCTCCAAGGTCATGTGCGCGCTGTCGTAGACGATGCAGGATTCCTTGCACTCGGCGAGCAGCTCGGGGTTCACAAGGCTTCCCGCCCAAACGACCACGTCGGCCGCGCGCAGAAGGCGCGCCCCGCGCAGCGTGATAAGGTCGGCGGCGCCCGAGCCTGCGCCAACGATATGAATCATCCGAGCCTTCCCTTCCCGTTTCTCATCGCAACCGTTTACGCCGCCATTCGCGCAGCGGGCAAAACACGGCGCCTGCGGCAGCAATCGGCGCAAATACGCAGGCAGGAGGCGCAATGCCGCCCGCCCTGGCTTTGACACGTTCACAAGTGCCCACTATCATAGTAAAAGTTTCGGCAACGAGCATATGACAATCGGATAAAAGGAAATGACCGGCGCGGCGCCCGCACAGCCCGCGCTGGCTTGCGGAGGGAACCAGGTGGGAATCCTGGGCAAGGGACATTACTGTATAGGACGCGCGGGCGAACCGCCTCGCGCCCCAAGCCAGACTGCTTCGCCTTTTCCTCACGGCATCGCCGTGGCGTTAGCTCCTTGTGAACCCCGAGGGGTGCGCTTTTCTTTCGCTTGTGCCGACAAGCAACTGTCGCCGGGGGACCGGCAAACCGAGGAAAGGAAAAACCATGTCCGACCAGATGTCACGCCGCGGCTTCATGAGCGCCGCAGCAACCGGAGCCGTCGCGCTCGCCGGAGTCGCGCTCGCGGGCTGCTCCAACACCTCCGCAAGTTCCGAAAAATCGAGCGAAAAGGAGAAGGCCGTGAAGCCGGTCATCCTCGTCACGAGCTTCGGCACGAGCTACAACGACTCGCGCCACATCACCATCGGCGCCATCGAAGACGCTATCCGCGAGAAGTACTGGCAGGACTACGACATCCGCCGCGCCTTCACCGCGCAGATCATCATCGACAAGCTGAAGAAGCGCGACGGCATCACGATCGACAACATGACCGAGGCGCTCGACCGCTGCGTGGAAGACGGCGTGAAGGAAATCGTCGTGCAGCCGACGCATCTCATGGGTGGCCTGGAATACACCGACGTGAAAGACGAGCTCGACAAGTACGCCGACAAGTTCGACAAGATCTCGCTCGGGGACCCGCTGCTCACCTCCGACGATGACTACAAGAAGGTGGCCGCAGCCATTAAGGAGAACATGGCGTCCTTCGACGACGGCAAGACGGCGCTGTGCCTCATGGGCCACGGCACCGAAGCCGATTCCAACGCCGACTATGCCAAGATGCAGGAAGTGTTCAAGAACGAGGGCTTGACGCAGTTCTTCGTCGGCACCGTCGAGGCTGAACCGACCTGCGAGGATGTTATCGCCGCCGCGAGCGCCGCAGGCTACAAGAAGGCCGTGCTCGCGCCGTTCATGGTGGTCGCGGGCGACCACGCGAACAACGACATGGCAGACGAGACCGACCCCGACAGCTGGGCTGCGAAGTTCGTGGCCGCCGGCTTCGAAGTGACGTGCCTGCTCCAGGGTCTGGGACAGAACGTCGCGGTCGACGACATCTACGTCTCGCACGTGGACGACGCCATCGCCAAGCTGTAAACTCGCCGCGCACGCGGGCACCGGTCGCGTCCCCGTGCAACGGGCATGCGCCTTTCCCCGACCGACGGCGCATGCCCGTTGCATTCGCATCCCGCCCGCCCACCGCACTGCACGGGCGGTCGAAGCGATTGAAAGGAACCCCTCCATGTTGAAGAAAACCCTCGTCTTCGCCCTGTCGGCGGCGCTTTTCGCGTTCTCGCTCGCCGGCTGCGGCGGAAATTCAATCGACAGCGCAAAGGCAAGCGATGCCGATTCCCAGGAAAAGACCGAACAGGCGGCCGATGCGCCCGAGGGCGCAAGCGCTGCCCCCATTACCGCCGACAAGGTGGCTGACGGCACCTATCCAATCACCGTAGATTCCAGCTCGAACATGTTCAGGATTGTGGACGCCCAGCTCATCGTGGAAAACGGCTCCATGCACTGCGTGATGACACTTTCCGGCACGGGCTACGGCAAGCTCTTCATGGGCACGGGCGACGAGGCTGCCGCCGCGAGCGAGGCCGACTTCATCCCCTATGTGGAAAACGCGGAAGGCAAGTACACCTACGACGTGCCCGTTGATGCGCTCGACGAGGACACCGCCTGCGCCGCGTGGAGCATTAAAAGGGAGCGGTGGTACGACCGCACGCTCGTATTCGAATCCGCCGGCGTCGATCTGCGCGCCGACGCACTGAAGTAACGCCATGCGGTCGATTCTTCCCAAGGGGGAAAACAGGAAGCGCCGCAGCATCGCGGCGCGCGTAATCGCCTGCGTTCTCGTCGCCCTGCTCGCGCTTCCCTTCGCGGGGTGCAGTGCGAGCCCGAACGCGACCGGTGCCACGGCGGGCTCTCAGGAATACACTGTGAGCGTCTCGCTTTCCGGCGGGTCAGGGCGCGCAAGCATCGCCTCACCAACCACAATTGTGAAGGATGGCGACACCTACACCGCGACCATCACCTGGTCGAGTTCGAACTACGACAAGATGACCGCCGACGGCGTGGACTACGCGCCCGTAAACGACGGCGGCAACTCCACGTTCGAGATACCCGTCACACTCGACGAGGACATCGCCGTGTCGGCCGAGACCGTCGTCATGTCGACGCCGCACACCATCGACTACACGCTCCACTTCGACTCATCCACCATGAAGGAGAAATCGGGCAACGATGCAAGCGGCGGCTCCCCTGCGGGAACGGCTTCAAGCGCCGCGGCCGACTTCCACAACGCCGATTTGGGCTGCGGCTGGGAGCCGACGGGGGCGCTTCAGCTTGAATACGCCAAGCACTTCACTGTCGACGAGTACGAAGGCGGCCTGCGGCTTATCTGCATTTCGAACGGGGAGCGCTTCCTCGTGGTGCCGCAAGATGCGAAGGTACCTGATGGGTTGAGCTCCGACATCGCGGTCATAAGGCGCCCCGCCGACAAGGTGTACCTCGTGTCGTCGGCGACGATGTGCCTAGTCGACGCGCTCGATGCGAACGACAATATCTTAATGTCGGGCACGAAGGCCGACGATTGCTCGGTCGCAGGCTTCAAAAGCGCGCTCGAATGTGGGGCGATCGCCTACGGCGGCAAGTACAGCGCGCCCGATTACGAGCGAATATCGGCCTCGGGCTGCACGCTCGCCATCGAGAACACCATGATCAACCACACGCCCGATGTGAAGGATAAGCTGCAGAAGCTCGGGCTCGTCGTGCTCACCGAACAGTCGTCGAGCGAGCCCGAAGCACTCGGGCGCGTCGAGTGGATTAAGCTTTTCGGCGTCCTGTTCGACAAGGAAGACGAGGCCACGCACCTGTTCAACGAGCAGAAGGCCCGCGTCGAGCAAACGTCGGGGCTCGCGTCGTCAGACAAAACCGTGGCGTATTTCTACATTAACTCGAACGGGGCCGCCGTCACGCGGCGGGCGGGCGACTACGTGGCGCAGATGATCGAGCTTGCAGGCGGCAGCTACGCGCTCGATGACGCGCAGACGGCGTCGACGTCAGGTTCGTCAGTAACGCTCGAAATGGAGCGCTTCTACGCGACGGCGAAGGATGCCGACATCATCGTCTACAACGGCACCATCGACGAATCGGTTGCCACCTTGAACGACTTCGTAGGCAAAAACGCGCTATTGTCGCATTTCAAAGCCGTGAAGAACGGCAACGTCTGGGTCACAAGCGCCGACATGTACCAGCAGATGACTTCTACCGCCGACATTATCGACGAGCTGCACGGGGCGTTCGCCGGCGATGACGCGAGCGACTTCCATTATCTGAGGAAGCTCGGCTAGCACCATGAGAAGCCGACTTTCCATGGCATACGACGAATCGGGGCGCGCCGCGCGGTGTCGCGTCGTGACGGCGCTGCTCGCTGTTGCCCTCATCGTGCTCGTCGGGACCAACCTGTGCATCGGGAGCGTGCTCGTGCCCGCAGACCACATCCCCGGCATCCTTTCGGGCGGCGCGGCCAATTCCATGGAAAGCCAGGTCATCTGGGAGATTCGCCTGCCGCGCGTGCTTTCAGCCGTGCTTCTCGGCGGGGCACTTTCGCTCTCCGGGTTCCTGCTGCAGACGTTTTTCAACAACCCCATCGCCGACCCGTTCATCTTGGGCGTCTCCTCAGGCGCAAAGTTCGTCGTCGCGCTTACGATGATCGTACTTCTGGGCGCGAACCAGGCCATGTCCTCGCCGGCCATGGTGGCCGCAGCGTTTCTGGGCTCGCTTATCACCATCGGCTTCGTACTCCTCATCGCACGGCGCATAAGTTCCATGGCCATGCTCATCGTAGCGGGCGTCATGGTGGGATACATCTGCTCGGCGGGGACGAACTTCCTCATCGCCTTCGCCGACGACCAGTCCATCGTGAACCTGCACAACTGGTCTTTGGGCAGCTTCTCGGGTTCGAGCTGGGACGACATCGCGGTCATCGCGGTCGTGGTGATCACCGTGAGCGCATGCGTATTCGCGATATCGAAGCCCCTTTCCGCCTTCCAGCTGGGAGAAGCCTACGCGAAAAGCGTCGGCGTGAACGTCGCACGCTTCCGCGTGGTGCTCGTCCTTCTAGCGAGCATGCTCTCCGCCTGCGTGACCGCGTTCGCTGGTCCGGTGTCGTTCGTAGGCATCGCGGTTCCGCATCTCGTTAAGTCGGCGCTAAAGTCGTCGAAGCCCATCCGCGTGATTCCTGCGTGCTTCTTGGGAGGCGCCATCTTCTGCGCGGGCTGCGATTTGATCGCGCGCACGCTGTTCTCCCCCGTCGAGCTTTCCATCAGCGCCGTCACCGCCATCTTCGGCGCGCCGGTGGTTATCGCACTCATGTTGAAGAAGCGGGTGAGGTAGATGGGGAAATTCGTGCCGCAGCCCAAAACGCTCGGAGGGGACATTCCATGCTTAGACAGTCCAAAGCTCGCACGAAAGCGCCAGAAGGCACTTTCGGCTCGTGCGGAACTGCGCGCGGAACGCCTCCTCCGAGCGGAGTCGAACCTCGAAACCCCGGTCGAAACGCAGGCTGACGGAGCGCCGCTTTTCCGCATAAGCGACCTGACGGCGGGCTACGACAAGAAGGTCGTAGTCGAAGGCGTCGATCTGGAGGTTCGCGCGGGCGACGTCGTGGCGCTCATCGGGCCGAACGGCTCGGGCAAGTCGACCATCTTGAAAACCATCACACGCCATCTTGCACCGCTTGCCGGCGCGGTCGAGCTCGACGGGCGGGAGATTTCCCGATGGAAGACGGCGGAGTTCGCAAGGAACCTTGCCGTTATGCTGACGGATCGCCCCCGGACCGAGCTCCTCACCTGCCGCGATATCGTAGAGGCGGGAAGGCATCCCTACACCGGGCGAATGGGCACACTCTCGCCCGACGACCATAGTCGGGTCGATGAGGCCATGAAAACCGCACATGTGGAAGAGCTCGCCGAGCGCGACTTCATGCAGATAAGCGATGGGCAACGCCAGCGCGTCATGCTCGCACGCGCCATCGCGCAGGATCCGCGTGTGCTCGTGCTCGACGAGCCCACGTCGTATCTCGATATCCGCTACCAGATCGACCTGCTGCGAATACTTCGCCACCTTGCGAAATCGCGGAATGTGGCTGTCATCATGTCCATCCACGAACTCGAGCTCGCGCAGAAAAGCGCCGACAAGGTGATTTGCGTGAAGGACGGCCGGGTCTTTCGCGCCGGCGCACCCGAGGACATATTCACGCGCGAGACAATTGGCGAGCTCTACGGCCTTCAGCATGGCACCTTCAACGAGCGCTTCGGCAGCGTGGAAATTGGGCGCCCACACGGTGATGCGCACACGTTCGTCATCGCCGGCGCAGGTACGGGGTCGGCTGTGTTTCGCCAGCTCATCCGGCAGGGCAAGGCGTTCTACGCGGGCGTTCTGCACGAAGGGGACATCGACTGCGAGCTCGCGCGCGACCTGGCGACGGAATGCGTGGCCGAGCGCGCCTTCGAGCCGATCGGGGATAAAACCATAGCCCGCGCCAAAGAGCTCCTCGTCCACTGTGCGCGCCTTATTGTGTGCCCCGCCGCCTTCGGCACCATAAACGCCCGCAACGCAGAGCTCGTCGAGTTCGCACGCTCGCATGGTATCGAGGTCGTGCGAGCGTGCGAAGGCGCATCGGAGGATTCCCAATTAGAGTGAGAAGGATAAACTGGACTTTATTTTAAGGATCCTCAGGCTACAGCTCCTACGCCGGCGAGGTCTACAAGGCGCCGGAGAACCTCGTGAACAAGAATTTCCACGCCGACGAGCCCAACTAGGCCTAGTCCAAGCGAGATTCCAGACTCGACAGGCCGTTGAGAGTCAGGTCGTTGGCGACCTCAGAGACGCGCTCAATAGGAACCGAGCCGTCAGACAGCGCCCACGTGCGATAGATACCGATAATACCCGACAGCAAAAACGCCAGATAGTAGTCGAACATCTCGTCCTTGAGACCTTGGGGCAGCAGATCGCGCTCGGCAATCTCGTGCTCGAGCGGTGCACGAAGACGAGCCATAAAATCATCGAGCGGAATGTTCTCGATCAGCTGACGATTGAGCACGAGGTTGTTGCACAGCGCCTCGTTAACGGTTTTAAAGAAGGTCGCCGCCGCGCCAAGGGCGCGCTCGTTGGTGTCGCCGTCCATGGAAGCAAGCGTTTTCTCGACCGAGTCGACAATCATCTCCACAACATCGACGGCAATGGCATCGAGCAGGCCGTCAACCGTGCCAAAGTGAACGTAGAAGGTTTTGCGGTCGACATTGGCCTCGCGCGCGATGGCACTCACCGTAATGTCTGCCAGCGGCTTTTCCATGAGCAGGCGCTCGAAAGCAGAAAGGATGGCATTGCGGCTGCGAACGATGCGGCGGTCAAGACGCGGTTTGCTGGTTGCCATGGGCGTGTCCCTTCGATATGCGAGCATTCATCAACAGATGAGAGATAATCTACGTAAGAGGATTATCCCCCATACGGCACAAATATGCGCCGCGTCATGAAGAACGCACGACTGCCCTACTGCGACTTAGGATGCTTCTTCTTATTGAGTGCCGACGGAGATACGCGAATACCATCGCCTGTCTGGCGCACATAGGCTTTATGAGCCGGCTTAGCGGCCCCAGAAGCCTTCTGAGCGTGCTTCTTGGGATCAACGGTAACAGCATTCGTGGGGTGCGGCTTCGCGGCCACAGAGGGCATCTGAGGCGTGCGGCCGAGTTTGCGCATCACGCGATCCCAGCGCGCATGGATGCTCTCGTTGTGGGCGCTCTTAAGGCCCAACAGGGGCGCAGCCAAAATGGTCGGCGCAATGAACGTAATGAGGCGCCACAGCAGATAGCCGGCGGTCGAAGCCGACCCAAAGAAATGACCCAAGAACAATGCAAAGCCACCCTCAGCGCCACCAGTTCCACCGGGCAAGGGGACCGCAGAGCTCAGCAACTGGACAAAGGCGCTCGCGGCCATGACCGAGAAAAAGTCGACCTCGTGGTGGCCAAAGGCAAGCATCAGGAAATACGGCACCAGATAGAAAAACGCAAGCTGCAGCATGGTGATAAACACGGTGAGCAGCATGGAAGAAAAATGTCCGGCTGAAAGCTTGAACTTCTCGGAGAAGGAGTAGATCTCGCCGTCGACAAACGTGCGCCATCCCTCGATCTTAGTGGCCGAGACACCAATGCGCTCAAGCCAATTGATGATGCAATGGGCAACGCGCGTGACGGTCTTAGGCATGAGCGCGACGGCGAAGATGCCCAGCAAGATGCAGCAGTGCCCGCCAAAGCTAAAGACGCACAGCAGCGTCATGTCGCCATAGCGCTCGGCAAAAAACGGCATGCGAGCAAGCAGCAGGATAGCGCCCCAGGCAACGAGGCCAAACTGATACACGATAAAGCGCGTGAATTGCGTGGCCCCGGCCTCGCCGACATTTTGGCCCGCCTTGGTCAGGCGGTAGATCTGAGCAGGAGTCGAGCCCATCATCATAGGTGTGAGGTTGCCAAAGAAGATGCCGCTCGCCTCGACCGAAATGAGGTCGCGAATGCCGACGGGTGAATTGGGGTCGAGCCAGACAGCGATCGCATAGGCCACAATGCCAAAGAACAGATACATGAACATGCAAAGACACGCGACAAAGAGCCATGACGCCTGGACGCTCGACATTGCGGCCCAGAACTGCCCCATCTGCCCGGTTACCACCAGATAGACGATATAACCCACCAGCACGACGCCGATAAAGATGGCGCCGCGGCGTGCGCTCTTATTGTCATCTCCGCCCGAGGCCTCAACCTCGACCTGGGGCTTAGACGTATGCTGAGAGGACTCCGTCATGAGACTCCTTCTAACAGTCAAAATATCTTGGATATTGTACCCGCAAGGACCATAGACAGAACGAAAAGCTCTGGTTCAAACGGGAATTGCAGCCGGTTGTTTGAAAATAAAAAACCCGGCCTTCCATGGGAAGCCCGGGAATCAAATGCGTGGTAGCCCGTACCAGATTCGAACTGGTGATCTCCGCCTTGAGAGGGCGGCGTCCTAAACCGCTAGACGAACGGGCCATAAGCCTCAGCAGAAAAGAAGTGGTAGCCCGTACCAGATTCGAACTGGTGATCTCCGCCTTGAGAGGGCGGCGTCCTAAACCGCTAGACGAACGGGCCACATGACATCTGCACTGCCGTGCTGCGAGGAAATATATTACGGGACAAAAAACGTCAGCGCAAGAAGAAATTCCAAATTGCCGAAAAAATGTCGGCAGGTTATGGAACACGCAGGTAAACTGGGTAGCTAATTCAAGTTGAGATGGACCAAAAGAGCTTCGCGGTCGTTGGGAATATTGTCTTCGATCACGGCGTCGAGGGCGGAGTTGAGAAGCTGACCCAGTTCCGGCCCGGGCTTGACTCCGGCACGGATCAGGTCGCCGCCGTTGATGGCGAGCATCTTGAGCGTATAGGGCTCCCCTGCCTTCAGCAGCTCGTGCGCCATCGCGCGCATCTCCTCAATCGTCTCAACGTAATAGAAGCAAGACGGGGCCTTGCCGAGCGTATCGGCACGCTTAAGGTCCATGAGCTCGTCCATCAGACGCGGCGTGTCGACGCCCTCGCCCGAAAGCGCGCGCATCATATTGAGCAGGCAGGATCGCTCGGGGCGCAGCGGCTTATCGTGATATTTGATGAGCAGGCACACGTCGCGCACCAAGTCGTGCGAGAGTGCCAGGCGATCCATAATGACGCGCGCTTTCTTGGCGCCGAGCTCGGGATGACCGTAGAAGTGTCCGCTGCCGGCGTGATCGACCGTAAAGCACTCGGGCTTGGAGACATCGTGCAAAAACGCCGCCCACATCAGGCTCGACGATGGCGCGACGCCGTCGCACAGCGCCAGCTCCCCTGCCACCGTCAGCACACGGGCGATATGCTCGTAGACGTTAAACGCATGATAGACACTTCGCTGATCAAACCCGCGACCCGCTGCCAACTCGGGCACAGCGACGCAGATGAGCTCAGGGTAGCGCAACATGGCGTCTCCCCCGTGACCGGTCGAAAGAATGCCCTCGAGCTCAATACCCACACGCTCGCGCGCTACGGCATCGAGCAGCGGCGCGCACTCGGCAAGCGCGCGCTTGGTCTCGGGCTCAATCATAAAGTCAAGGCGGCAGGCAAAGCGCACCGCGCGCAACATGCGCAGTGCATCCTCGTTAAAGCGACGCTTGGGATCGCCGACAGCACGAATCAGCTTGCGCTCCAAGTCACCCTGGCCGTCGTAGCGGTCGACAAGCCCGCGCTCGGGATGCCAGGCCATGGCGTTGACGGTAAAGTCGCGGCGCGCTAGATCGTCCTCGAGCGAGGCGGCACGCTCCACACTCTGGGGATGGCGACCATCGGTGTAAAAGCCATCCAGGCGGTACGTGGTGACCTCGATACGCTCGCCATCGGAAATAGCCGTGATTCCGCCAAATTTAATGCCCGACTCCACGACCGCGATGCCGGCGGTCTCGAGCGCCGCTTTGGACTCCTGCCACAGGCCGCTACAGCACATATCAACATCGTGGCTGGGGCGCCCCATCAGGGCGTCGCGCACCCAACCGCCTACGTACCAAGCCTCAAGACCGGCTGCTTCGAGCGAACGCAGGACGCGCAGGGAGGCATCAGACGGTTGCGTACCGTTGAGCGAAACATTGCACATGCCTATGGCCTCCTGCACTTGCGAGCGTTAATCGATGGTTCTCAAGAAGTCTAACAAGAAACGAGAAAGCGCGCACACGCAATCGCGTCGTCGATTCGATAAAACGAGACAGCAAACGCCACATACGTTCAGCGCACAAAAAACACCCGCCTTGGTAATCCAAAGCGGGTGTTCGGCAACGATGTATCGATGCTGCTAGCAGACCTGGCGAACCTCGATGTGCTTCTTATATTCGTCCACCTTGGCAAAATCGCCCAGACCGGGGCACTCGACCACGTTGGCGCCGGTGGCCATCGAAAGACGCAAAGCATCCTCAACACGCTCGGGGGCGTCGTGCCACACGGACAGGAAGGCAGCGAGCGAGGAATCGCCGGCACACACCGTCGACAGCAGCTTGACGTCGAAGGTGCGGTTGGCAAACCAGATGTGCTCGCCGTTGGAGAAGTAAGCACCGGCGCCACCGAGGGTCAGCAGCACGTTCTTGGCGCCCTTGGCATGCAGCTCGGCCATAGCGCCCTTGACGGACTCATCGTCGCCACCGCTCACCTTGATGCCAAAGATGTCGAGCAGCTCGTCGTCATTGGGCTTGATCAGCAGCGGCTCCATGGCAATGAGGTCTGCCAGCTGATGGCTCGAGATATCGAGCACGAACTCGGCCCCCTTGGCCTTTACACGGCGCAGGACCTCGGCCAAGAAGCCCTCGGAAGTGTTAGGAGGCAGCGAGCCGCTAATGACCAGGCAGGTCATGTCATCGAGCGAATCGATAAGCTCAAACATCTCCTGCTCGTTGGCCTCGTTGATGGCGGCACCGGCGTTGACCATGTTGTACTCGGTGTCGGGGCCGGCATTGAGGAACACGTTGACGCGCGTGATGCCGTCGGTCCACACGGGCTTGACGGGCACGCCCAGGGCCTCGGCGCCCTTGACGATAAACTCGCCCGAGAAGCCAGCGAAGAAGCCCAGAATCGTGGTGTCGACACCGTAGTGATCGAGAGTGAACGAGACGTTAAGACCCTTGCCGTTGGGCGTGTAGACCGCGTTGCGGGTACGCGTGACAGTGTTGGCAGCAAGGCCGTCGCAGGCGATGTTGTAGTCAATGGCGGGATTTGCAGT
Source organism: uncultured Collinsella sp. (assembly GCA_900541175.1). Classification (GTDB taxonomy): domain Bacteria; phylum Actinomycetota; class Coriobacteriia; order Coriobacteriales; family Coriobacteriaceae; genus Collinsella. The sequence continues at coordinate 79,196 of UQIT01000001.1, read as the reverse complement.
GAGCGTGTAAATCATGAATGTTCCTTTCACGAAGCAACGTGTTAATGAAAGTATATTCCACCCATCGGTAAAAGGCTAGGACAACTCGGTGAACGGTGTGGAAGCGATGAAGTACGGCAGAACATCTCTCTCCAATGACGGAACAAAAAAAGGCGCCCCAGCCGAAACCGGGGCGCCGTATGCGCACGAATATGTCGCGTTTCGATTACTGACGATCGAGCTTGCGGACAGCAACACGCTTGCTGTACTCGTCGACGTGACCGAAATCGCCGATGCCGACGGACTCGGCAACGTTGGCGCCGGTGGCCATAGCGAGCTTCATGGCCTCCTCGACGTTGTCGCGATCCCTGTACCACTTGTGCAGGAACGCAGCGAGGGTGCAGTCGCCGGCGCAGACGGAAGAAACCAGCTTGATGTTGAACTCACGCTTGGCGTACCAGATGTCCTCGCCGTTGGAGAAGTAAGCGTCGCCGCGGCTACCACGGGTGAGCAGCACGTTCTGAACGCCAGCGTCGTGAGCCATCTTCATGGCAACGCGAACCTCGTCGTCGGTGTCGACCGGCACGCCGAAGATGGCCTTCATCTCGTGATGGTTCGGCTTGATGAGCAGCGGCTTCTTGTGAGCGAGCTCCTTGAGCTTGTCGGAGGACAGGTCCAGGACGACGTCGGCGCCACGAGCCTGAGCGTGCTCCATGACCTGAGCCAGGAAGTCAGGCGTAGCTTTGGGAGGCACGGAGCCGGAAACGATCAGGCACTCGAGATCGCCCGCGGTGTCCAGGATGTTGTAGAGCTCCTCCTGGTGCTGCGGCGTGATCGGAGCACCCGGGTTCAGGATGCCGTACTCGTGCTGGCCATCGTTGACGTAGGTGTTAATGCGCGTGATACCGTCGGTCCAGACCGGGCGGCAGAGGCAACCCAGGTTCATGACCTCCTCGACGATGAACTTGCCCGTGAAGCCAGCGAAGAAGCCGAGCGCGACGGTGTCGACGCCCATCTTCTTAAAGGCGAAGGACACGTCGAGGCCCTTGCCGTTAGCCGTGTAGCTGGCCGAGCCGGTGCGGACGTTCTCGTCGGGCTCGAGCGGAGAGCTCGAAACCGTCATGTCGACAGCCGGGTTAGCGGTTAGCGTGTAGAACATTTACAGTACCCCCTGTATATGTGAGGGCCGCGTGGCCGGCCCATTCCAACCACGCGGTTACCTCTGATACCAAATTAGCGAGCTGCGGACTCGAGCAGTGCCTTGACCTCGGCGGCGGTGTTGCAGGCGAGCGCCTTCTCGGCGAGCTCGTCGCACTCGGCCTTGGTCCACTGGCTGATGGTCTTGCGGGCGCGCAGGATCGACGGAGCGCTCATCGAGAACTCCTCCAGGCCCCAGCTGATCAGCAGCGGCTCGAGCAGCGGATCGGCAGCGGCCTCGCCGCACATACCGACCATGATGCCGGCCTTCACGCCGCTCTCGATGATGTTCTTGAGCGAGCGGAGCACGGCGGGATAGTACACCTGGTACAGGTTGGAGATGGTGTCGTTGCCACGGTCGGCGCACATGGTGTAGCCGATCAGGTCGTTGGTGCCGATGGAGAAGAAGTCGGCGACCTCGGCAAGACGGTCTGCGAGCAGCGAAGCGGCGGGCGTCTCGACCATAATGCCGACCTCGATGTTCTCGTTGAACTTTCGACCCTCTTCGGTCAGCTCGGCCTTGCACTGCTCGACGAGCTCCTTGACAGCCAAGACCTCCTCGACGCAGGTGACGAGCGGGATCATGATCTTGACGTCACCGAAGGCGCTAGCGCGCAGCAGAGCGCGGAGCTGGACCTTGTACTGGTCGGGATTGGCCAGGCAGTAACGCACGGCGCGGAAGCCCATGAAGGGGTTATCTTCCTTGACCATGTGCAGATACGGAATCTCCTTGTCGCCGCCCACATCGAGCGTGCGGATGATGACCGGAGCACCCTTGAGCGCGCTGGCGACCTTACGGTAGGCGTTGAACTGCTCCTCCTCGGAAGGAAGCTCAGCAGAGTCCATGAACAGGAACTCGGAGCGGAACAGACCGATGGCCTCGGCGTCGTGATCGAGCGCGTTGGGCACGTCATCGGGGTTACCGATGTTGCAGGCGATGATCTTCTTGATGCCATCGGCAGTCACGGACGGTTTGCCACGGAAGGCCTCGAGGGCTGCCTTCTCGGCAGCGAAGGCCTCGGCCTTGGCGGTGTAGGCAGCGAGCGTCTCCTCGTCGGGATCGGCCTCAACGATACCCTTGCCACCGTCGACGACAACGGTCATACCGTTGCGCAGCGCGGTGCAGCTGTTGGAAACCGAAAGGACAGCCGGGATCTCAAGGGCGCGCGCAATAATCGCGGAATGCGACGTGCGGCCACCGGTCTCGGTGACGATACCGGCAACGTGGGCCTTATCGATCGTGGCGGTCATGGACGGCGTGAGGTCGTGCACGACAACGACAGTGTTCTCGGGCAGGACGGAGAGGTCGACGACCTCCTTGCCCAGCAGCTCGGCCAGAATACCGGTGCGGATGTCGGCGATGTCGGCCGCGCGCAGACGGAACATCTCGTCGTCCATAGACAGGAACATGTTCTCGAACATGGTCGAGGTGTCCATGAGCGCCTGCTCGGCGCAGGTACCGCCGTCAATGGCGGCGTTGATGGCGTCGGTCATGCCCGGGTCCTGAGCCAAGACAATGTGTCCGCTCATGATCTCGGCCTCGGCCTCGCCCACCGTCTCCTTCATGTGGTCGGCCTGAGCCTGGGTCTTCTCGCAGAAGACCGAAAGAGCGGACTGATAGCGCTCCTTCTCTGCTGCCGAATCAGCAACCTCGTGCGGCTCAAACGTCAAGTCGGGATCGACGGCAACCATGACGGTGCCGATACCGATGCCCTCGGAAGCGTTGACTCCCTGATACATTCCCATTCCTCTCTCCGTGTCATGTGATAAAGCGTTTTGCCATATCCATGACAAAAGAGCGCAGCTACCTTACAACAGGTCACTGCGCCCCCAAATATGAACTTAGTTGTTCAACATGCGACCCGTTTGAGTTCTACTCGCCAAGACCGCTCTTGATGAGCTCGATGGCAGCAGCCAGAGCCTCGGCCTCGTCAGCGCCGTCGCACTTGACCTCGACCTCGGTGCCGCAGGGGATACCAGCAGCCATGAGGGCCATCGGGGACTTGCCGTTGACCTCCTTCTCGGGGGTAACGACCGTCACGTCACAGGCATACTTGCCCATGGTGGAGGCGAACAGACCAGCCGGACGCATGTGCAGACCCTGAGGATTAACGAGGGTAGCCTTCTCAGAAACCATAGTTGACTCCTTTTTGTGTTTAACCCCTGTCATGCATGTGGCAGGAGTCAGATTCACGACGTTTTTTATATTAACTCACATCAAACGGTTTTTCATTGTGTTTCACACGAATTGTTGGACAGATGTGTTTGTCTTCCGCTTGCTCGCCCACAGGGGCCCGCGCGCGGCCTGTGAGATTTCCTGCTCTACAGTCCTGCTCGCACGAAGAGCACATTAAGTGCTCTTCGGCTCGTGCGGAACTCGCGATAAATCTCACAGGCCGCGCGCGGGCCCCTGTGGGCGAGCAAGCTGCGGAAACCCAGTCGGTCCAAAGTAATGTCGGCTGAAAAGAATTCTGGCTGATGATCTGTTCGCGACAAGGACTCGATAGGCGGTCCCCTCTATGCCCTTTTATAAGTTGCGGTGAAATAGGGACTGAATTTGGGGTTGAATCGTTTAAACAGTCCCTATTTCACCGCAACATATTTGAGGATGAAAAAGGCGGAGGCCCTGGAGAGGGACTCCGCCTTATATACAGTGGGCGATGTTATTCGCGTACCGTGGAATTAGACCAGACGAGCGTTGATCGTCTTGGCGATCTCGGCGGCGTCGGTGGAACCCTTGACGGTGGCACGGAAGTCCTCGTCCATGAGCGCCTCAGCGACCTTGGACAGGATCTTGAGGTGCGTAGTGCCGGCCTGGGCACCGGGGATGAGCAGAGCGATGGCCACGTTGACGGGAGCGCCGTCCATGGTGTCCCAACCGGTCACGCCGGACTCGTCCTTGACGACGATGACGGCAGCCTCGGTAATGGCGTCGGACTTGGCATGCGGGATGGCGAAGCCCTCCATCATGCCCGTGGTGCCCTCGGCCTCGCGGGCCAGGAAGGCGTTCATCACGGCGTCGGCGTCGCTTGCGATACCGGCCTTGACGGCCTGGTTGGAAACGAAGCTCAGAGCCTCGTCACGAGAAGCGAAGTCCTCGGCGACAAAGACATTCTCGACCTTCACGAAGTCGGCAGCCTCGGCCTTGGGGGCCTCGACGGCAGCGGCCTTGGGGGCCTCAACGGGCTTGGCTGCAGGAGCGGCCTTCTGGTTCTTCTCGAAGTCGTACTTCTTGAAGGCTACGAACAGGATGCCACCGACCACAGCGCCGATGAGGATCGCGAGGACCCACAGCGGACCGTTCTCGACAACGGGCAGGACCAGGAAGCCACCATGAGGCGCCGGATCGTGAACGTTGAACATAATGGTCAGGATCGAAGCGATAGAAGAACCGAGCATCATGATGGGCATGACGGGCCAGATGTTCTTGGTCATGAACGGAATGGCGCCCTCGGTGATGTGGGTGCAACCAAGGATGAGGTTGACGACACCGGCGTCGTGATCCTCCTGGCTGAAGTACTTCTTGCCGACAACGACGGCAAAGGTGGTAATCAGCGGCGGAACGATGCAGGCGGCGGAGACGGCAGCCATGAAGTTGGTGCCGAAGTTGTAGGTATCGGTGCCAACACCGGCGGCCAAAGCCTCGGTGAGCATAGCGGTACCGGTGACGTAAGCAGCCTTGTTGACCGGGCCGCCCATGTCAAAGGCGCACATGCAGCCAATGGCAAGACCCAGTACAACGGCGCCAGAGGCGGACAGGCCCTTGAGGAAGTCCATCATGGCGGTGTTGATGGCAGCCATGGGGCCGGAAATGCCGAGCATGACCAGGCCGACGATAGCCGTCGAGAACAGCGGGTACAGGAAGATAGCCTTGAGGCCGTCCAGGTTCTTGGGCAGACCGGCAAAGACCTTCTCGAGCAGCAGGATGACATAACCGGCGAGGAAGCCACCGACGATGCCGCCCAGGAAGCCGAAGCCCACGCCGGCGCCACCGGCGTCGATCATGCCGGTCTCGGCGTTAACAGGCAGGCCCTGGATGGCGATCATACCGGCAACAAAGCCGGGGACGAGCGCCGGGCGCTTGCCGATGGACTCGGCGATGTAGGCGGAAAGCACCGGAACCATGAGGTTCATGGCGATGCCGCCGATGATCTTGAGCATCGCAGCAAAGCTGTTGTAGTCAGACGCCGTCGAATCGAAGGACGTAATGCCCCACAGGAACGAAACGGCGGTCAGAACACCACCGGCAACGACGAAGATCAGCATGTGGCTGACGCCGTTCATGAGGTGCTTGTAGATGATGTGGCCGATGGACTCCTTCTCCTCGACCTCGTCCTCGACATCGGCAGCGGCTGCAACCGTGCTGTCGCCCTTGGCGGCGAGCGCGCGGTCAATCAGCTTACCGGCGGCCTCAACGGACAGGGCCTTGGAAACACCAACGGAAACCATGGGCTTACCGGCGAAACGCTCAGCCTGGACATCCTTGTCGGCTGCGACGACGACGGCCTTGGCACCAGCGATCTCACTCTTGGTGAGCTCGTTCTCGACACCGACCTGGCCATGAGTCTCGACCTTAATGGTCAGACCGCGCTCGGCAGCTGCCTTCTCCAGCGCCTCCTTCGCCATGAAGGTGTGCGCAATGCCGGTCGGGCAACCGGTCGCAGCGATGATGTCAAACTTAGCCATGTGTCCCTCCTTCTTGAGTACAGCGCCCGCGGGCGCTCCCCTACACGCGCTTCGATGCGCGTTTTTCCACAACTGAAAGATACCAACCTACCGTCCGCGTGAGAAGAGACAAGGTGCAATTCTCCGGTGAAAGGTTCTTTCATAACCGTAAACGGTAAGTGAAAGTTTACCATCAACACTTGAAACGGCAAGGTGTATCTTGTAATTGAAAATGCCCGTATACTATGGCATTGCGAATCAAATTAGATTTTCATGCCAACCAGGAGCCATCCATGACCGATAGTAGCAAGAGCGCACTTTCCCTCATTAGCACCCACCAGGGATACAGCGAGTCCGAGCAGCGCATTGTCGACTATATATTGGAGCACCAGTCCGAGGCTCCACGCCTCACGGCGGCTCAGCTCTCACGCGCCGCTGCCACGTCCGAGGCGACCGTTTCGCGCTTCTGCCGCAAGCTTGGGTTTGGCAGCTTCCGCAGCTTTCAGTTTTCGTTGGCGAGGGATTTGGAAAGCCAGCGCAACGAGGGCCTGACCGACGAGGTCTCGCTCGACAATATGGAGCAGAGCCTCAAGAACATCCTGGCTGCCAAGGTGAGCGAGCTTAATGCGACCATCGACGGAATCGACCACGATACGCTGGCGGCTGTTGTGCATGCCCTTAAGCATGCAGGGGTTATTGAGTTTGCGGCTGTGGGCAATACGAACGCGGTCGCGCTCGATGCGACGTTTAAGTTTTCGCAGCTGGGCCTGCGCTGCATGGCGAGCACCATTAGCGAGACATCAATCGGCTTTGCGCTCACGTTACGCCCGGGTGACGTCATCGTGCTTATCTCAAACTCCGGCAAATCGCGCCGACTGAATCGCATGGCAAAAGCGGCTCGCAACTGCGGCGCAACCGTAGTCGTCATCAGCAGCGACAGTAAATCCCCGCTCGCGCGTCTGGCAGACTACACCTTTAATACCGTCAACCACGAAGCGCTGCTGACGACGGGCGACTTTGCGTTCTCTAAGATCAGCGCCACGATGATCATCGAAGTCATCTACAACTTCCTGCTGCCCGAGATTGAAGACGCTCGCGAACATATCAGCTACTACGAGGAGCTCATCCAGCCGGACAAGGTCGTTGAGTAAAACGCGTAGCGGGACAAAAATTTCAGTCTATTTTGTCCCACCTACACCGCTGATACGACCTAACCTCGAGCTTCTTCGAGCATCTGCTTTGCGTGGGCCAAGCTTGCCTCGGACTGATCGCCACTCAACATGCGGGCGATCTCGGCGGTACGCGCTTCGCCGGTTACCTCGTCCAAATGCGTCTGGGGAACATCGCCCGGTTCCTTGCTGACGACATAATGCTTGTCAGCCATGACGGCGACCTGCGCCAAGTGAGTTACGACAATCACCTGATGCGTAGCGGCGAGATCTGCCAGCACGCCCGCGAGCGCACGCGCCGTGGAGCCACCGACACCAGCATCGACCTCGTCAAACACCAGCGTATCAACACCGTCCGCGTTACCGAGGACAACCTTGCTTGCCAGCATGACGCGGCTGAGCTCGCCGCCCGACGCAATTCGACGCAGGGGACGCGGCGTCAAGCCGGCACCGCTGCGGTATAGCAGCTCGTAGCTCGAAGGACCAACGGGCGTCCACTCAGCACGGGGAAGATCACGCGACTCCCAGACGAGCTCGGCACTACCCATCTCCAGGCGAGCCATCTGGCGGCCCACCTCGTGGCAGAAGCGCGGGGCCGCCGTATTGCGAGCGCGCTTAAGTGCCCTGGCAGCAGCGAACAGCTCGCGCTCGGCGCTCCCAAGTGCCTCACGCGCCTTTTTGATCTGTTCATCGCCATCATCGACCAGCGAAAGCAGCTCTTGTGAGCGGTCGCGCATGGCAAAGACATCGTCCATGGTCGGACCCCACTGACGCAGCAGGCCCTTGAGGTCGGAATACCGCTCGCGCATGCGAGCGAGCTCACGAGGATCGAAGGCGACCCCATCGCGATAGGCGCGCAGCTCGTTGGCACAATCCTCAAGCGAGATGCAGGCATCCGAAAGCGCATCGGCAATGTCGCCCAGCTTGCGGTCAACGGTCGCCATACGTGAAAGCTCGGCCACGGCGCCATTCACGGCATCGAGCGCTCCCCCTTCGGCGGCAAGCGATGCATGGGCATCGTTAGCTGTGGCAACCAGCACCTCGGCATGTTCGGAGCGCGGCAGCAGTTCCTCGAGTTCCTCATACTCACCCGGCTTAGGGTCGACCTCGCCGATGCGCTCGAGGGCAAAGCGCGCCTCCTCGACGCGGCTCCCCTGCGCACGCGAGGCCTCCTCGACGCGACGGACCTCCTTAGCGGCCGCGCGCGAGGCTTTAAAGCAAGCACGGTAGTGCTCGAGCGCCTCGAGCGCAGAGCGCCCCGCCCACGCATCGACCATCGCAACGTGATGCGCCGGATCGAGCAAGCGCTGGTGCTCGTGCTGGCCGCACAGATCCATCATCACGCCAACGCGCTCCGAAAGCTCGCGCACACTGGCAATGCGGCCGTCAATCTTCACGCGGCTGCGGCCCTCGGCAGAAAGACTGCGCTGTACGGTAAAGCCTTCCGTGTCGTGTGGACCGTCGAACAGCCGCGCCTCGACACTCGCCAGCGTCTCGCCCTCGCGCACCGTCGACGAATCCGCGCGCTCGCCCAAAATAAGCTTGAGCGCCGAGAGCAGCGCAGTCTTGCCGGCGCCGGTCTCACCGGTCAGGACAGTCAGGCCGGCACTCGGCACCAGCGTCGCCTCGCGAATGAGTGCAATGTTAGAAACCTGCAGTTCATCGATCATGACGGACTCCGTAGAATACGCGGCTCACCGAGTTATAGAAGCTCTCGGGGCCGTAATCCAGCAGCAGCACATCACCGGGCCCGCGGCGCACAGCCACGCTCTCAACGGTGCCATCACAGGTAATAAACTGCCCATCGATAGCGATCGCCGGAACGCTCGGACGGTCATCGGACATAAAGATTTCGACGACATCACTCGGCGAAGTCAAGAAGGCACGGGCCTGAATGGTGTGCGGCGCAATGGGTACGCAGACCATGCCCGTATAGTCGGGGCTCACGATGGGGCCACCGGCACTGAGCGCGTAACCCGTAGAACCAGTCGCCGTGGACACGACCACGCCGTCGCCACGCAGTCGGTCGATATGGTGGCCCGACACCGTGATGTCGAACTCGACCATATCGGACAGCGGACCGCGGGTAAGCGCCATGTCGTTGAGGGCGAAGGTGCGCACGACATCCTTCGTACCGTCTTCGCGCACGGACACGATATCCGCGGCGATGGTAGCGCGACGGCTCACATGCAGCTCGCCGGACAGGGCGTCGCTCACGACCTGCAGAATGTCGCGCTCCTCGGGACTCGCAGCCGTCAAAAAGCCCAGGTGACCATAGGAAAGACCGAGGATAGGAATCTCGCGATGGTTGAGGATGCGGGCAGCGCGCAGCAACGTACCGTCGCCGCCGAGCGTAATGACCAGATCGGAGCCGTCAATATCAGGCGTGCTCTGAATCTTGGATCGCTGGTCGGCAGCCCATGCGACCTCATAGCCCTGGCGCGTCAGCCAAAGCTCGATCATCAGGCCGCTCTCGACCGCCTCTTGCTTGTAGTAATTGGGAACCAGAAAGACCTTCATAGCGTTGCAGCTTTCTCGCTCAAAACCGATACCTGAGATTGCAACTCGTCTTGCGGGCGGTCGCCAGAGTCAAATCTCGTGCCGTACAGGAAAAACTCAACGTTTCCCTTGGCACCATGAATGGGCGACACGCACACATCGACCGGGAACAGCCCCTTAGAGGCAAAGAGTTCAACTGCCGCAACGAGTGTATCACGGCGCACGGCGGGATCGGTCACAATGCCGCCCTCGCCCACCAGCGCCGCCGGAGCCTCAAACTGCGGCTTTACGAGCGTGCAGAATGCACCCGTAGGCGCGAGGCACGCCAGTACCGCATCGATAATATTCGCGATGCTGGTAAACGAGACATCACACACAGCCAGGTCGATGGCGCCGGTATAGCCAAGCTCAGGCAGCTGCGTCATGTTTGTGCGCTCATGCAGCGTCACGCGATCGTCCTGACGCAACGACCAATCGAACTGGGCGTGACCCACGTCCACAGAGACAACGGTCGCAGCTCCGCGCTTGAGCAGGCAATCGGTAAAACCGCCGGTAGAGCAGCCCACATCCAAACAGGCAAGGCCCGTCGGATTGATGCCAAACGCATCAAGCGCGCCTTCGAGCTTAAGACCACCGCGGCCAACATAGGGAATGCGCCCCTTCACGTGCAGCGGCAGCCCCGGGATCACCTTAAGGCCCGGCGAAGTCAAGCGCTCACCGCCACTCGAGACCAAGCCGGCCATAAGAGTGCGAAGGGCATCCGCGCGATCGGCGCAGATGCCCTGTGAAATCAGTTCGTCATCAAGACGCACGCGTTTCATGAATGCCATCAACCATTCGTATCCGGAGATGCGGCCTAGCTATCCTGGGATTCGTTTGTCGCATCCTCATCGTATTCTTGCTCGAGCTTGTCGGCCTCACGCGGCGTCAACTCAAACTTGTCGACCATATCGACCGCGCGGGAGCCCAGCTCAATCGCTTCGTCAAACAAATCGAGCGAACGCTCCAAGGAGGTATCCTTGGAGCGAACGGTAGCGATGATCTGATCCAGACGGTCCGAGATCTCATCAAAGTTACGGACAGAACCCTCTGGCATGGCTACTCCTCGACGGAGTCGACAACAGCCTCGGCGGCGTCCGCATCCTCGGCCAGCACGCCAGCCTCAGCTTGGGCAACCGCAACCTTGGCGGCAGCCTCGGCAGCCTGCGCCTCCTCGCGAGCGCGATCTTCGGCCAGCAGCTCCTGGTACAGGTCCTCGCCTGGCAGCTCCTCGCTGCGAGCAATCTTGCCCAGCACGCCGTTGACGAACGAAGCGGACTGGTCGGTGCCATAGGCCTTGGCAAGCTCGACGGCCTCGTTGATTACGATGGCGTCCGAGACCTCCTCGTCGGTGAGGAAGCGCATCTCATAGACGGCGATACGCAGCAAATTGCGGTCGGCGCCGGGCATGCGCATAAGATCCCAGTTCTTGGCGACGGCGCGCAGGGCACAGTCGATACGATCGATATGCTCGTAGGCACCGCGGCAAAGCTCCAGCGCATAGGGGTCGAGGGGACCCTTCGAGATCAGGAAATCGCCCTCGAGGACGCGCTCGAGCGGACTGTCCGTGGCCTCGGCCTGGAACAGCAACTGTAGCGCCTGACTGCGGGCAAGCGTGCGCCCGCGATAAACCTTAAGGCTCAAAGGTTACTCCTTGGGGAAAACGAGACCGTCGATGCAAACGTCAACGCGCTCGACCTCGACGCCCACCTGAGCATCGATGGCAGCGACCACGGCGGCGCGAACGGCCTCGGCGAGCTTCTTGAACGGATAGCCAAAGAACACCACGACACGCACGGTGAGTGCGAGCTTGTCGCCGACGACCTCGGCCTCGACCGCCGGCTCGGAAGCCGGGGCCTTGGACGAGAGCATCATGGAGACAAGGTTGGTGGCAAGGTCCTTGACGCCAACGGAGGCGATGCCCTCGACATCCGACACGGCGCGCGAGACGATGGCGGTCAGAACATCGGGCGAAATGCCGATGCCGTCAATCTTGATTTCCTGGGGCATGAGTCCTCCTAGAAGAGTTGGTTGCTAGACGCGGGAGACGAACTTGCCGTCGCGGGTGTCAACCTTGATGACCTCGCCCTCGTTGAGGTACATGGGGACCTGGATGACAGCGCCGGTGTCAATCGTGGCCGGCTTGGTGGAACCCTGGACGGTGTCGCCCTTAAAGCCCGGGTCGGTCTGGACGATGGTGGTCTCGATGAACATCGGCGGCGTCACGCCCATGAGCTCATCGTCGGCGAAGAGCAGCTGGCAGATGTCGTTCTCGCGCAGCCACTTGGAGTTCTCGCCCACCATGTCCTCGGGAACGGGAACCTGCTCATAGGTCTCGTTGTCCATGAAGATGTAGTCAGCGCCATCGTTGTAGAGGTACTGGAACTCACGGGTGGTGAGCATGACGCTCTCGAACTTGGTGCCGGCGTTGCAGGTGTTCTCGACGACGCGGCCGCTCTTGATGTCGCGGGTCTTGTAGCGCACAAACGCGCCACCCTTGCCCGGCTTGACATGCTGGAACTCGACGATGGTGTAGACCTTGTCCTTAATGCGGAGACCGAGGCCGTTCTTGAAGTCGGCGGTAGAAATGGTAGGCATAGCGACCTTTCTTGTTATGGGCAGAACGCACAAGCGTCCAAATTACATACGACCGAAATTATACACTTGCAGACGGCGCCTGCAGCGAGCGCATAAAAAGAGAACGCGGGGCGCCCGAATTGCTCCGGACGCCCCGCCCCAAAAATCTATCGAAATGGGCTAGCAATCGATGACGTGCAGGTCGTGCGGGGTCTTGGTGAAGGGCTCGTAGCCGTTCTCGGTGACCACGCCGTAGTCCTCCAGACGCACGCCACCCACACCGGGCAGATACACGCCGGGCTCCATGGTGATAACCGAGCCGACCTCGATGCTGTTCTTGCTGCGGTTGAAGTTGGGCAGCTCGTGGATGTCGATACCAACGCCGTGGCCCAGGCCATGGTTGTAGTAATCGCCATAACCGGCATCGCCGATGATCTTCTTGGAAAGCTTAAAAATGTCGTTGCCCTCGACGCCCGGATGGATGGCAGCGACGCACTCCTCGTGCGTACGGCGCACGAGCGCGTACAGGTCAAGCTGCTCCTGGGTAGGCTCGCCCATCACGACGGTGCGCGTCATGTCGGAACGATAATCGCAGTAGCCCGCGCCGTAATCCATGAGGACGAAGTCGCCCTTCTCGATGACACGGTCACTCGGTACGGCATGCGGGTTGGCGGTGTTGGGGCCGCTCGCCACAATGGAGCCGAAGGCCAGGCTGTCGGCGCCGTTGGCGAACATAAAGTTCTCGAGCTCGTTGCGAACCTGCTTCTCGGTCATACCGGGCTTAATAAAGCCGAGCATATGCTGGAAGGCGGCATCGGTGATCGACTGCGCATGGCGCATGAGCTCGATCTCCTCGGCGTCCTTGATGGCGCGCATCTTGCGAATGTCGTCATGCATCAGCGGCAACATGCAGGCGACGGAACGGTCCTCCAGACCACGCTGAATACCCTGGTAGAAGTTGATTTGCATGTCGTCCTCGACAGCGCAGACGCGGCACTTGTTGGCCGCGATCTTGCCGGCGACCCAACCGGGGATGGTGCCCTCGTCCATGTCGTAGACCCAGGGGCTGTCGGCGGGCGTGTTCTCCTCAAAGCTGTTGAGGTAGCGCGAGTCGGTATGGAACAGGCACTGGTCAGCCGTAATAAACGCCGCGTGCGGGAACTCGAAGGTGTAGTCGAAGACGCCCTTCACGCCCGTGAGCCAACGAAGATTGGCCTCATCGCGTACCACGATAGCGTCGTAACCGCGCACGACCATCAGGGCACGGACACGTTCGATACGACCGGCAGGACCGGCAGCAAACTCAGACATGCAGATTCCTTTCTTATTGTCTCAAAAAGTGCGGGACGGGTCTCAACCGAACGTCGGAATCGCATACGAACCGCAACCGATTGGAAACCCGTCCCTCAACATGATACGAAAGACGATGGATGTCAATAAATCTTAGAGAAGTTCTTTGCGGGAAGCCAAGTAGGCGTGAGCATGGCGCTCAAGAACCTCGTCCTCAACACTCGTTAGACGAATGGCGCCGAGCGCTGCGGGCAGCGGCAACATGCTGCGGTTCGAGCGGGCGAACTGCTGCTTGCGGAACTCCTCGATAAACGCGGTGGGCTCCAGGTCGAAGGCAAGTTCCTCGATGCCAAAGTCCTCCAGGCAGTCATCGACCTCAAAGACGTAATCGATATCAAAGTCGCAGGCATCATGTGCTAGGCGCGCCTCAAAGCGCATGCCCTCGGACAACAGCTGGTAGGCAGGGACCTGCGAAGCGGCATCGCCCAAGCAGGCGCGCAGGGTGCGCTCCCCCGTCTTACCAAAATCGAGTGCATGGCGGGCGCTCGGGTTCGTGGCCATCAGTACGTCCTTGCGGGCAGTCTGAGACCACTGGACGGCATTGACGAGTGCAACTTCGTCGCCGGCAAGAATCTCGGGGACGGTCTCGGTAAACTGATTCCAGCGGGATTTGCTACTTGAAAGCATGGTGCCAACAAGTACCGCGTAGCCGAGCTTGAGGTCCTCGGGGTCCGTCTCGCGAACAAGGTCGAGGTCACACACAACCAAGCCCGGTTCGGGACGAAACGCGATAGCGGGAAGCGCATTGGCCGACGAGGCGACGAGCGGCTTCATGGTCGTCGCGACCGTGAGCATGGCGTCGAAGGTCGTCGGCAGCAGTGCGCACTCGGTTCGGCCACACCACTGGTTGGCGCACCAGCAAACAACCGAGCAGGTCGGGGCATCGCCAACGGCGACAACCAGATCGTCGCAGGTAATGCCGTTGGCAGACAGGGCGCCAAAGATCGCATCGGCATCGGCCAGCGTGGCACCAGCAGGCGAAACCTCGAGGAAGAGCTGTGACATGACAAAACCGGCGTCGACCAGCGCATGCTCGACGACCTCACCAAAACGCTCTGACGTGGCGGTGTTCCAAACGACCATCGCGCGCTTAGGCTTGCCCACGGCCGAGGCAAACATGCGCGACAGTTCATCGAACGCACCCAATCCGACACGGACATCGACGCTGCGGTTTTGGAAATTGATCAGTTGACGGCGAATCATAGCAGCCCACGCTCCAAAAGCATCTCGGCACAAAGGTAGGAAACGTCCTCGAAGGACTTGTTGCGAATATCAAGGGTAAGGTCGGCGGCCTGGCGATACAGCGGACGGCGATGCTCAAACAGGCGCGCAGCATGCTCGGGCGAACGGAAATCGGGGCGCGTGTCGGACCGACGAATCTGTCGAATCGAATCCTCGAAGTCGCCCTCGAGGTACACGCACGTACCCATTTCGTGCATCAGTTCAATATTCACCGGCGTTTCGACGATACCGCCCCCGCACGAAACCAACAGGCTGCGCTCGCTTTGGAGCGAACGGAGCGCCGAGGTCTCGAGCTCGCGAAAACGATCCTCGCCCTCGGTCTCAAAAATCTCGGTTACCGACTTGCCGCAACGGCGCACGACCAGACGGTCGGTATCGATAAAACGCCGCTTGAACATGGTGCCCACGTTGCGCGCAAGCGTCGACTTGCCCGCGCCCAAAAAGCCGATAAAGAAGATATGGTCGCAGCCGTGTTTGATGTGCTGGGACATGACGAGACCTATTCCTCGCAAGGAAGGTCGCGCAGGGCCCGGCGCTCAAAGATACGGAAGATCTGCGTATACCACAGGTCCTGCGTCGCCTGCGGCTTTACCAGGATGGTATCGACGCCGGCGAAGTTGCCGCTCCACACGTCCGTGTAGAGCTGATCACCGATCAGCACCGCCTCGTCAGCCGTGGCGCCGAGGCGCTTAAGACCCGCCTTGAGGGCAAACGGCGCCGGCTTCATGGCATGGCTGATGGCCTCGAGTCCCAGCTCGCGTGCTGATGCCATGACCTGGTCGCGATGCCAGTTGTTGGACACCATGCACAGCTTAAAGCCTTTGGCGCGGGCGGTATCGAGCCAAGCGGAAACCGCGGCGGGAACCTGCTCGGTGTCGCGCGGCACCAGGGTGTTATCGCGATCGAGCAGAATGGCGCGTTTGCCGTCGGCCCAAAGGGTATCAAGGTCGATGCGATCGACCGAGGCAACGTAACGTTTGGGGCTAAAAATCCTCATGCTAATTCCAAGACTGTTGATGCTCTTCGTAGGTTTGCGAGAAGTACTCCTCGTCCTGCGTAATGTAGAAATACAGGTCATCGGAGTCGGTCGGCTCAAGCGTGGCCTTGAGTGCCTCGAGCGACGGAGAGCAGATGGGCGTGGGCGGCAGGCCCTCGTGCTTATAGGTGTTATACGGACTATCGCTCTGCAGGTCGTCGGCGGTAACCTCGCCACCGGTGACATACATCATGGTCGCATCGCTGTTGAGATAGCGCAGACCATCGAGCTTGCCGGCAAGACGGTTGTAGAAGACCGAGGCCACGTGCGCGCGCTGGTCGGCGTTGAGGCCCTCGCGCTCAACGATAGAGGCCAAGTTGACGATGTCGTAGTCGGACATCTCCACACCGTAGCGTTCCTTGATCTTGGCTTCGCAGCTCGCAAAGTCAAGCGACTTGTACTCGGTCTTAAACTGATCGAGCATAGCGCGAATCACGCCATCGGCCGTCGGCAAATCACCCAACGAATAGGTCTTGGGGAACAAGAAACCCTCGAGCGAATCGTTGGCGGCGCCCTTAAGGAAGCTATAGTCGTCCACGTAGTTGGAGGCCTTGGCCTGGTTGAGGAAGTCTTCCTTAGAGATGCCGTCGTAGGCCTGGGCCACACGGTCGGCGACTTGATCGACCGTCAGGCCCTCAGGGATAGTCAGCGCACTGGAGCCCGCGTTGGGGCCTTCCATGAGCTGCTGAACAACCTTGGTCGCATCCATGAGTGTGGTGAACGAATAATCACCGGGCCTGAGCGACATATCGGCGTTGAGCTTTTTCACCGCCGCATAGTAATCCTTGGGATTTTCTACGATATGGTTCTCGGAGAGAATCGAGGCGATCGTATCGCCTGAAGCACCATCGGGAATGGTCACCGTAACCTGCTGACCAGCCGTGACCTTCGTATCCTCACCGGCAAAGAAGCCCTTGACGGCCGGCACGACAAAGAAAGCGATCGCAGCAAGCGCGAGCACCGCCACCACAACGCCGATAATCATAGGCACCGGGGAGCTTTTCTTTTGAGCACCGCGACGAGCATGCGTGTTGTAGCTCGAGCGGGTCGCCGGAGCAACGCCATGCGAACCGCGAGCGTGATGCGAATGCGATTGAGGGACCTGAGTTCGCTGGGTAGGTGCCTGCTGCTTAAAGCGGGTACCGCCTGCAGGCTGGGCCGTACGAGCAGTGGGCTGTTGAGCCGCGTGAGAAGCCGAATGCTGAACCGAACGAGCAGAAGGCTGCTGACCCGTCCGTTGAACAGGTTGGGCCGAATGAGAGAAGGACTGCACCGAGCGCGCGGCAGACTGAGCTGCGCGCTGCGTCGGCTGTGCCGGACGCTGGCCAGGCTGGGCAGGGCGCGACGCCGGCTGCCGTGTACGATTCTGCTGGCGCGGATCGGAAGCGCTAGACATGCGAAACCTCCTCGTTTTTACGATCGAGCCACGTCTGCAAAAACAGGCTGGCGGCAATCATGTCGATCTTGCCCCTCATCTGCTTTTCGTTGAGGCCCTGCTCGCGCAGGATACGCTTGGCCTCTTGCGAAGACAGACGTTCGTCCTCAAACTCCAGCGGAAGATCGAGCTCGTCGGCAATCTTTTGCGCCACGGCGGCAACGCGCTCGGCCTGGGGGCCGGGCTCACCGGCCATGGTCAGGGGGCGTCCGCTTACCAGGATGTCGGGCTCATAGTCCTCAACCAGGTAGCGGAACGTCTTGGCCATACCGGTGACCTCGGCAGCCGGAAGCACCTTGACAGGCATCGCCATCTTGCCATCACGGCTCGAGACGGCGATGCCAATCCTGGTCTCCCCTATGTCCAGCGCGAGCGCAACCACAGCGACTTCTTAGATTCTTAGGCGCCGAGCGCGGTCTTAGCGGCCGCGAGGGCATCGGCGATGCCGGCAGCATTCTTGCCACCGGCCTGGGCCATGTTGGGACGACCGCCACCGCGACCGTCGACCAGACCCGCGATCTGCTTGATCACGTTACCGGCGTGGAAACCGGCCTTGACGGCGTCATCGGAGCCGGCAGCGAGCAGGGCCGGAGTGCCCTTCTCAGTCACGCTGGCGACGACACAAGCGACAGGGCCGGCGACCTTCTGATGCACGGTATCCCATACGTTGCGCAGGTCGGCAGCCTCAAGGCCCTGGAGCTCAGCGACAACGAGCTTATAGCCGTCGAGCTCGACGGCGCCCTCGATGGCGCTGGAGATGGCGTCGGAGGAGCCACCGGTCAGAGCCTTTTTGAGCTTGTTGGACGTCTCGCGCAGCTCAGCCTGCAGGTTCTCCACGCGGGCGGGAACCTCGTTGACGCGGCACTTGAGCGCAGCGGCGGCGGCGTCAACGAGCGCCAGGCGGTCGGCCATGTAGTCGAGGGCACCCTTAGAGGTCACGGCCTCGATACGGCGGACATTGGAGCCCGTGGAGGACTCGGAAATGATCTTGAACAGACCAATCTCTGCGGTATTGGCGGCATGGGTGCCACCACAGAGCTCGCGGGAGAACGGCTGGTCCTCAGCGCCCACGGAGACGACGCGGACGACATCGCCGTACTTCTCTCCAAACAGAGCGACAGCGCCGGCAGCCTTAGCCTCGTCGATGCCCATGACACGGGTCACGACCGGCTTGGAAGCGAAGATCTGCTGGTTGACCAGGTCCTCGACAGCCTTGAGCTGCTCGGAGGACAGGGCCTCGAAGTGCGTGAAGTCAAAGCGTAGGTGCTCGGGCGTCACCAGCGAGCCGGCCTGGGAGACGTGCTCGCCCAGGACCTGCTTAAGGGCAGCGTCGAGCAGGTGCGTGGCGGTGTGGTTGCGGCGCAGGAAGCCACGGCGCTCGGCGTCGAGCGCGGCGGTAACAGCGGCACCGACAGCCAGCGTGCCCTCGGCAACGTGCGCGACGTGGGCATACAGGCCGTTGTGGTTCTTGGTGTCGGCAACGGTCAGAACAACGCCCTCGGCGGAAAGCTTGCCGGCATCGCCCTGCTGGCCACCCATCTCGGCATAGAACGGGGTGCGGTCGAGCACAACCTCGACATCCTCGCCGGCGGCAGCGGACTCGACGGACTCGCCGTTGCGCACGATGGCGACAACCTTGGCGCCCTCGATCACATCGTTGTCATAGCCGTCGAACTCGGTCGCTGCGACCTTGTCCGAAAGCTCGACCCACACGTCGTTGAAGCTGCCCCAGGCGTCGCCCTTGGCATTGGCGCGGGCGCGGGCCTTCTGGTCCTCCATGCAGGCAGTGAAGCCGTCCATATCGACGTCGTGGCCAGCGGTGCCGGCGATCTCGACGGTCAGATCGATGGGGAAACCAAAGGTGTCGTGCAGTTTAAAGGCGACATCGCCCGAAAGCACGGCGCCCTCGGCAAGCGCTGCCAGGGCCTCGTCCAGATAGACGCGGCCGTTGTCGAGCGTCGTGGAGAAGCGCTCCTCCTCGGAGGCGACGATACCCTTGACGAGCGCGACATTCTTGAGCAGCTCGGGATAAGCCTCACCCATCTGAGCGTTAACCTCGTCGATGAACTTGGTCAGGAAGGCGCCCTCGATGCCCAGCAGGCGACCGTGGAACACGGCACGACGGAGCAGGCGGCGAAGGACGTACTCGCGACCCTCGTTACCGGGAAGGATGCCGTCCGAGATCATAAAGTCGACGGCACGGGAGTGGTCGGCGATGATACGCAGGGAGCGGCTGGCGCCAGAGTAATCGTCGGCGTCATAGGTCTTGCCGCTAATCTTCTCGCCCAGCTTGATGAGGTGCTGCATCAGATCGCCGTCGTAGTTGGCGGTCTTGTGCTGCATGATGGCGGCCATGCGCTCCAGGCCCATGCCCGTATCGAGGTTGCGGTGCGGCAGCTCCGGCATGGAGCCGTCCTCCTGGCGGTCGTACTGGGTAAAGACGAGGTTCCAGAACTCCAGGAAGCGGTCGCAGTCGCAGCCAGGCTTGCAGTCGGGGCTGCCGCAGCCGACCTCCTCGCCCATGTCAAAGTAGATCTCGGAGCACGGACCGCAGGGACCGGTGGGGCCAGCGGCCCAGAAGTTATCGTCCTCGCCCAGGCGGGAGATGTGGTCCTCAGCAACGCCCAGAGAACGCCACACGTCGTGGGTCTCGTCGTCCTCGGTAAAGACGGTGAAGTACAGGCGGTCGAGCGGCAGCTTGAACTCCTTGGTGATGAGCTCAAAGGCCCAGGCGCAAGCCTGCTGCTTGGAGACGCCGCCAAAGGAGAAGTCGCCGAGCATCTCAAAGAAGGACAGGTGACGGCCGTCCTCGCCGATGCAATCGATGTCGTTGGTGCGGACGCACTTCTGGCAGGAGATAGCGCCGATCTCCTTCATGGTCTTCTTGCCCTGGTAGTACTCCTTAAACTGGTTCATGCCGGCGTTGGCAAGCAGCAGCGAAGGATCGTCAGGGACGAGGGACGAAGAAGGATAGAGCTTAAGACCGCGCTCCTCAAAGAAGTTGAGGAACTTGGAGCGAATCTCGGCCGTAGTCATTGACGGGTAGTCAGCACTCATAGAGGGAATCTCCTCGGTTTCACATCGAAACAGTTCAAACGTAACGATATTACCATCCCGCCGCGCCTGTGCAAAAAAGAGGGTCGCCAAACAGCGACCCTCCAGCGAAAGTGCACGTTATTTAGTACTGCGCGATCCTTTGAAAAAGGACTGCTGTATAATTGCATATAAGATTCACCCGGAAGGAGCGATCGATGAAAAGCAAACGATTTGTCCTGAATGCACTTCTGGTTGTAGCACTTTTAGCGCTCTTAGCCTTCTCATGCTGGTACGCAAACCAACCATCATTTGGATACGTATCGTATACAGTAATGTCCGGCGATAAGGCTTATTACACTCTACGCGCAATTGACGTTCTCTTTTTCTATGTAGCCGGCCCCTTATCAATCGCTTTGGTCGCGTTTCTTGTCATTTACAACTTCAAGAAACGTTAATAGAACCTATTTAGAATCCGAATCGTCCATGGAGCCGTCGATGCCGGTTTTGGTTTCGTCGTTCATATTGAAATCGTCGTCTTTGGCGAAGGGATTCTTGAAAAAGCCCGTAGCATCGGGCTGAAGGCCCGAGAGCTTCATCCAGGGATTATCGAGCTCGGGTTTGGGCATGGCCTGGGCCTCGGGCGCGGTCTCGTTGCCGATGAGCTCGGACTCGTAGATGAAGGTGTCGTCGCCGAGCGCGTCGTAGGCGGCGACCGGGTTGCCATCGGCATCGCGGTACGGTGTGCCCTTAAACACGGCGCCGTCATAGGCCACAAGCTGGCGGCCGGTCTCATTCTCGAAGTAGTACACGAAGATACCCTTGAGGGCCGCACATAGCGGGATGGCAATAATCATGCCGATGGGGCCCATGAGTGCCGAGCCAATAACGAGCGCCGTGAGGCTCATGATGGGATGCACCTGCACCGAGCTCTGCATAACCTTAGGCGAAATCACGTTATCGGTGACGTTTTGCGCGACCATCGTCACGATGAGCGTCCATAACGCCAACATGGGACTGAACATGAAGCCGAGTACCGTGGCGATTGCTGCGCTCACCCAGGGACCGACGACCGGAACCAAATGCATGATGCCGGTAAAGATAGCCATGAGCGCCGCATACGGATGACCGATGATCAAAAAACCGATAAAGGCGAGGAAACCACCGCAGATGGACGTCACGACCATACCGCGCATGTAGCCGCCGACAGAGCGAGAAAGGATGGCGACCATAAAGCGGTACGAGGTCTCCTTCTCCTGACCGATGATGGTGCAAATCTCGTGATGCATGCGAGGGTAGTCGCAGGCCATCCAGTAGGCAAGCACCAGACCAAGGAAGATCACGAACAACTGCGAGGCCGTATTGGTGATGAGCGGGAACACACCGCGACCAAGCTCGGCAGCAATCTGAGACACATACTTCGATGCCACGGTAACCAGGGACGAAAGATTATCGTCCAAATACTCCTTGAGCGGCGTGTTGTTGAGCGTCTTGGCATGCGAGATCATCTCATTGAGATCGCCACCCGCAACACGAAGCTGCTCGGGCAGGCGGCTCAGGACTTCCATGATCTGACCAAAGAGAATCGGCGACAAGATGCAAACGACACCGACGAGCACGGCAACAACAACAATAAGCGCGATAAGCGAACCGATGCCGCGATTCACGCCATGGTGCTCGAGCCAGTTGGTGATCGGGGACATCACAAAAGCAATGATGGAGCCGACGGCAAGAAACTCAATAACCGGTGCCAGGATGCCCATAAGGTTAAAGATGACAGCAGCAATAACAATGCAGCCGACAACAGCCCAAATGCGCAGCGTCAGAATGCGGGTGTCGCGCAGCACGCGATCGGTTTGCTGGGGGTGCTCACTCATGAACGAATCATCACTCCGTCGGGGTCGATCTTGTCCTGAATCTTCTTAAGCGTGCGGCGCAGCAGACGCGAAACCTGTACCTGAGAAATACCCAGCTTCTTGGCGATCTCGATCTGGGTCATGCCCTTCACAAAGCGCAGCTCAATCACCTCGCGCTCGCGCGGCGAGAAATCACGGATGGCTTCCTCGATCACTAGGCGGTCATCGGTAAAGTCGAGCTCGTTGTCGTCGTCGGCGTAACGGTCGAGAATCGAGGGGGCATCGTCCGAATCGGACGCACCAGGAGCCTCGATGGGCACCGAGGTATAGGCCGAAGACGATTCCATGGCCTCCAGCACCTCATCGACCGTCACGTCCAAGTACTCAGCGATTTCCTCAACCTTAGGCGAGCGCTGTAGCTCGTTGGTGAGCTTATCGGTAGCCTGGTTGACCTTGGCCGAGAGCTCCTGCAAGCGACGGGGCACGCGCACGCTCCAGCCCTTGTCGCGGAAGTGACGCTTGATCTCGCCCAAGATGGTAGGCGTGGCAAACGTGGTGAACTCGAGTCCGCGCTCAGGGTCAAAGCGATCGATAGCCTTGAGCAGGCCCAAATAACCAACCTGCATCAGGTCATCGAGCGGCTCGCCGCGGTTCTTAAACTTGTTGGCAAGAAACCTTACCAGGTTCATGTGGGACATGACGAGCTGCTCGCGTGCGTCCGGGTCACCGGTCTCTTTATAGCGACGAAACAGCTCGCGGGTTTTCTCCTTGTCCCAAGCGGTCTTACCGCTCCGGGAACGTTCGGTCATATTAGATATCCGCCTTGAGGTCGAGGGAAAGCGTCAGGGGCGCCGCAGTCTTTTCGTAGGAGTCGCACACGCTCGCCAAAATGAGCTCGGCATACACAGCGGCCTGGTCATCCTCGTCGACGGTGGCCTGGTCGCCAAAGGTAAAGGTCATGACAACGTGAGATTCGTCGACATCGAATTTGATCGAGATGTCATCGGAATCAACAGCCGTGCAGCCGAAAATAAATGCTTCCTCGGCAGCCATACGAATGTCCTCGATGCGATCGACGGACATGGAGCAGAGCGCACCGACATTTGCCGCCGTCATGCGCACAAGGCGCGCCAGACGCGGGTCGCCGGCAACGGTCAGCGTAATGGGGCAAGTTGCTTCGCTACTCATCGCAGGACTCCTCAGAGGTCTCGGCGGGCGTGTAGGTGTAATACTGAGCCGGCTTGGATACAGACTTCTGACCATCATCGTCGCCCGCGGCAGCCTCGTCCTCGCCAATTAGGACGCGCTCGGTAGGCAGCTCGGCCTCCGCAGCGGCAGCGGCGAGCTTGCGATCGGCGTCGGCTGCAGGAGCCTTCACCTTATTGAAGAGCTTCTGCACAGCACCGGCGGCAGAGTCGGTCACGCTAGACACAGCATTGCTGGCCTCGGCCATGCTGCCCGTAACCTCAGAAATGTCGCGAACCACGGCTTCGACCTCTACGAGATTGGAGGTAAGGGCATCAACTGCCGTCTTGCTCGACTTAAGCAGCGGCTCCATCTGGGCAAGCGCCGGCGTAAGCTCATCGACAGCGCCATCGAGCTTTGCCACCACAGGCTGAGCCTCGGCGATGGTGTTGTTGAGGTCGTTCACGGTCTTATCGAGCGAGTCGACAACATTGCGAGTCTTGCGCAGGGTAAGCGCGAGCTCAGCGATGGCCCACACGCCGGCAACGGCGAGCAGCAGCAGGGCGATTTGAATGGGACTCATACAAGCCTCCCGGAAAAATCGAAATACAGACGCTTTTCATGGTACCCCAAAGGGGACCGAACATGCCAAGAGTAGCAACGTGGGACAAAATTATCAGCAGCTACTTCGGTGCATTCCCGCTGCGGTCGCGCTCGCTTTGCTCTACGCGCCACTCTTCCCAGCCGCGCCCGGCAGGCTGCCAGAACGCACCGCGCTCCAGCCCCTCGGGCAAATAGCGCTGATCGACCCAGCCTTCGGGATAATCGTGCGGGTATTTATACAAACCGTAGTCGTCGCTGCCTGGGCGATGGCGATCGCGCAGATAACTCGGCACCTCGCGAAGCCCACTAGAATGGATATCGGCCAGCGCCGCATCAATCGAAGCCTCACACGCGTTGGATTTAGGGGCCAAACACACATAGAGTGCAGCCTGAGCCAGGTTAATGCGGCACTCGGGATAGCCAATGACCTCGGCAGACTTAAACGCGGCATGCGCCACCAAAAGCGCCTGCGGGTCGGCGTTGCCAACATCCTCAGAAGCCTGAATCATAATACGGCGAGCGATAAACTTGGGATCCTCCCCCGCATCAATCATGCGCGCGAGCCAATAGATTGTGGCATCGGGGTCGCTACCGCGCATGGACTTAATAAACGCACTGATGATGTCGTAGTGCATGTCGCCGTTTTTGTCATACGAAAATCCACGACGCGGGTTGGCGATCTTCACGTCATCCACGGTGATGGGATAGCGCTCCCCCGCCACGGGCGCTGGCGTTCCCTCGGTATCGGGACGCGTGACGGCAATCTCGCTCGCAAGTTCGAGCGTCGTGAGCGCCGAGCGAGCGTCACCCGCTGCCAGCGTGCAGATGGTCTTAACCGTATCCTCATCGGCCGAGAACTTGCCGTTCAAACCCTGCGGCGCCTCGAGCGCACGCTCGATAAGCGTGGCGATATCCTCGTCTTTAAGATGCTCAAGCTCCACCACGCGACCGCGCGAGAGCAATGCCGAGTTGACCTCGAAGTACGGATTCTCCGTCGTGGCGCCAATCATAATGACGGTACGGTTCTCAACCGCATGCAGCAAGGCATCCTGCTGAGACTTGGAGAAGCGGTGAATCTCGTCGATAAACAGGATGGTGCGGCGGTCGTAGGTATTCAGGCGCGTCTTGGCCTCGTCAATCACGCGGCGAAGATCCTTCACGGTACCCGTCACGGCGCTGACCTCGACAAACTCGCTCTTGGTATGGTTGGCGATAATGTGGGCCAGCGTCGTCTTACCCGTACCGGCCGGCCCGTACAGAATCACGCTCGAAAGCACGTCGTGCTCGATCGCGGCACGCAACCATGAGCCCTTACCGACGGCCTTTTGCTGGCCCACGTACTCGTCGAGCGAATTGGGTCGCATGCGCACCGCGAGCGGCGCATTTTTAAAGGAACGCTCGCGCGTCGAGGCAGAAAAAAGGTCGTCCATAGCCATCCCGTGCATCAATCAAAAACGTTTTCAACTAACCAGTATACCGAAAGGATACGAACTACCGTTCGTTAATATAGGTACGATGCGGAAACTTTAGACCCGGGAACAGCTTGCTCGTCAGTTCGCAGAAATAACCGTCCGTCATGCTCGCGATATAATCCACCACGGCTTGATCCTTGTCGTCCTGCCAGGCATAGGTGCGATCGTAGTATGAAAGTTGCTGCTCAATGCGCGAAATATGGTGCTTAAAGATGTAAGAGGACTCGTCACCACTATTTAGATCCCGCAGGCAACGGTCGTAGAGCTTTTCGAAGGCCTCGCGCAGCTCCACCTCGGAATCGCCTTCGATACCGCCCTTGCTATAGATCTTCTCGTAGTTCTCGCGCTTGGCTCGGCGGATTTCCCCAAACAGGTCCTCGCTCATCTCGATGCGCGGCTTACCATAGCTGTGCTCAACGATATCGATGGAAGCGTGCGTAAGGATCCAACTGTTGTAGGCACCGCCCCGGCCATCATCAAAAACGTCGGGCGAAAGCAGGCCCGCCGCGATCGCATCCTGACGGTCACGACCGACGTAGGCAAGAATATCCGAGATGCGAACGACGCAGCCCTCGAGCGTCATGGGACGCAGATGCCCAATTGCGCTATAGCCCGTGGCAATGCAATCCTCAACCGTCTGGTCAAACTGGTCAAAGGAGCTCATGTCCGAGAGCTCAAACACACGCTGCTCGTACTCGCCGTTATGGCATAGCACGCCGTCGAGCGTCTGGAGCGACACGTTGCGGCCGTACAGTGTGTCGAGCACGCGGACCGACTGCACGTTATGGAAAAAATAACGCCCCGTACGCTCATGATAGATATCGTTGAGGAAACGCTCGCCGGCATGGCCGAAAGGCGTGTGTCCCAAGTCGTGACCCAGGCCAATCGCCTCGATCAGATCGCAATTGAGCCCCAGGGCGCGACCGATATCGCGCGCAATGCGGGAGACGAACTGCACGTGCAAACCGCGGCGTGACAGATCGTCATTGCTACGGAAGCTAAAGACCTGCGTTTTGCCTGCATAACGGGTGTACGCCGGAAGATGAAGTATCTTTTCGGTATCGCGCATAAACGCCGGACGCATAAGCGTGCCTTTGTCGGCGGCGCGATCAATACGACGAATGACCTGATCGTCGTTGCAACGATACGGGTTGACATAGCCCGAAGCACGATCGGCGGCAATGCGCTCGACAAGTTCGGGCGACAACGCCGAGGGAATACGGTCCATGCGCGCCTTAATGACGGCCGTTTCTTGATTAGTTGCCATGGCATGCTCCTTAAGAAGGATGCGCAATCGGTTACAAAGTGCAGCCCACGACCTCGATTATGGCAAAAATCGGCACCAAAAACGGGAGCAATGGCAGGGAGCGTGATTTTGTGAAGAGGCAGGAGAGGGCCAGGGCCAGGAGTGCGACGGCAAATGCCACGATGCCACCCATAGGGTCGAGCGTGCAAAGCGCGAAGAGCGCCTTGGCATCCCCCATGCCGATGCCCGGGGCGTGGCGAAGGCGCCGCCAGAGCGACTCAGTGAGCACAAGGGCAAGGTAGACGATGACCGCAAGACCGGCGTGGTCAAGCGCTGTGTTCAAACCGAGGTCGAGCCAAACGCCCGCCAACGCCGCCACGGCACATGCGCCGGCAAGCCCATTGGGAAACCGTCGCTCTCGGGCATCACTTGCCACGCCGGCAAAGATGCAAATCCAAAACGGGATATAAAACATCGAGTACCTCCTCGAGCTGCATCGCAAAAGCAAAAACCACCACAAAGGTGCCTGTCCCCTTTGCGGTGGTTTTGGTGGTGGTTATTTGGCGCCTTGCATGACCTCGTCAAGGGTAACGTTGACGGCGTGCTGCGTCGGCACCCAGTCGACCTTCAGGAACAGCGCGGCCACCGTGATGGGGATATAGCTGAACATAAAGATCGGGAAGGTAAACAGGTTAGTCACCAGGCGCCACTTTTGCGCGCAGTGAATATGCTTGTACTCAAAGATAGTCGTGAGCAGCGCCAGGATAAAGAACGTCTGATACATCATGGCGAAGGTCATAATGAGCGAAGCGGCGCACGCCTGCATCTCGACTTCGGTTGCCAAGAAACCATGCGAAAGGCCACCCACAATCAAGAACGTCGCATTAGCGAGCATCGAGATCAGCGATAGCAGCATACCCGGGGCGATCGTCATGAACATGTCGTAGGCGGCAAAGCGATGATAGCGGAACATCGACTTGACCAGATGCTTACCGTAGGTAAAGAACACCTGGTAAAAGCCCTTGGTCCAGCGCATACGCTGCTTCCAGGATGCCTTGAACGTCACGGGTTGCTCGTCAAAGAACTCCGCCGGCGCATAGCCAATGCGAATACCGTGAATAGCGCAGAACGTAGTGAACTGAATGTCCTCGGTCAGCGTGTGGAACTGCCAACCGTGCATGCCCTCGATAACGCTTGACGAGATAAGGTAACCCGAACCCGAAACAGCGCAGGACGTCTTACAGATATTGCGCGCGTTGTTGAGGAAGCGCGCCTCGCGTAGATACCACGTGGCATTAGCAGCCGAGATCCACGAGCTGCCGAAGTTCTTGGAATTGCGATAGCTCGTGACCACATGGAAGCCCTGGTCAAAGGCATCGTTCATCTTGGACACGTAATCGCGGGAGATAACGTTGTCGGCATCGAAGATAAAGTAGCCCTCAAACGTGTCGGGATACTCGTTGAGAATGCGATCGAAACCAAAGTCCATGACCCAGCTCTTGCCCTTTCGGGCCAGGTCATTGCGCTCGTAAACAATGGCACCGGCCTCGCGTGCGAGCTGCGCGGTGTTGTCGGTGCAGGCGTCGGCAACGACAAAGACCTCGATAAGCTCGGACGGATAGTCCTGGTCCTTGATGGAGCGTACGAGATTGGCAATTACGGCTTCCTCGTTATGCGCCGCGATAAAAAAGGCATAGCGATGGAGTTTTTTGGCCTTGGGAGGCGCGACCTCGCCACGAAGAGCGCCAATGACAAAGAAGACCACCTGGTACAGAAAGCAGACCGTGAGCAGCGTGACGACAATCTGGTTGAAGATCACGATGGGTGTGTTGGTTTGTAAAAAGGCGAGCATGCAGGCTCCCAGCAACGTGTAACGTAAACAATCGTATATCTTACCGCAGGCTTACCGAGTTCAAGAAACCACCTAATACTGGCTAGGCTTCGAGAAGACCGAGCTGCGGAACGATTTCATCTCCAACGGCCGTGCGACCGAGCGAGCGCGGAGCCAGATCGTCGAGAACCGCAGCGAGATCCCACGGCAACTCGTCACGGCACTCAATGCGCTTCCCCGTTACGGGATGATCGAACGCAACGCGCCAAGAATGCAGGAACTGCCTGGTCAGGCCCTGATCGGCACGCGCATCGCACTTGCCGTAGAGCGGATCGCCCACGCAGGCGTGGTTGATATGGCGCATATGCACGCGAATCTGATGTGTGCGGCCCGTAAACAGGTGGCACTCAACGAGCGTATAGCCGTCGTCAAAACGCGTGGAATCAAAGCGCTCGAGGACCTTAAAGGTCGTAATGGCCTGACGGGCAAAGGGGTCATCCGAAACCGCCATCTTCACGCGGTCGCGCGTGGAACGGGCAATACCGGTGTTGATAGTGCCCTCGTCCATGGCGATGGGACCGTAAACGAGCGTGATATAGCGACGGTCGAGCGTGCGCGTGCGGATGAGATTCTGAAGCGCGCGCTGGGTGTCGTCGTCTTTTGCCGCGAGCATAAGGCCCGAGGTATCGCGATCCAGGCGATGCACGATGCCGGGGCGGTCCTCACCCTGCACAGTACCAAGATGATCGATGCCGCAGTGGTAGACCAGAGCGTTCGCAAGGGTGCCGCTCTCGTGGCCATGGGCGGGATGGCACACCAGGCCCCGCTGCTTGGAGAGCACGATAAGGTAGTCGTCCTCGTAGCGGATATCGAGGGGAATGGCCTCGGGAATCACGTCGGTCGGGTCGTGCGGCTCGGGCAAGTCGACCGAGATGCGATCGCCGGCGCGTACGGCGTACTTTTTAGAGAGACAAGTCTCACCGTTGACGGCAACGGCGCCTCCCTCGATCAGATGCGCGCAGGCAGAGCGCGTGGGACAGCCATCGTTGGCGCCCAAATAGGCGTCAAGACGCTGACCAGCGGAATCGTCGGCAACAAGAATATGGATGTCGGCCATTAACGCTCATTCCTTTCGCGAATCTTGCGGGCACGCTCCCCACGCTGCTTGGCTTTGCGCTTAGCGCGGGCCTCATCACGGGCATTGAGCTCGGCAGTCGCATCAACCTCGCGGGCCGCGGGACTCAAGAACATGTAGCCGAAGAGGGCGAGCACAACGCCCACGGTAATGCCGATATCGGCCACATTGAAGACGGGAAAGTCGATGAAGGTGGTGGCAATAAAATCGGTCACGAAGCCAAAGGCCAGACGGTCGATCGCGTTGCCAATGGCGCCGCCCGCGACCATAGCCATGCCCACAACCTCCAAGCGAGCAAGCTGGGGCGCGCGAAGCAAGTACACGGCAATGGCGACAATGACCGCAAGCGCCAGCAAAGCAAACGCAACGCCATGCCCCTCGCCCATGCTAAAGGCAGCACCGATATTGCGGACAAACAGGAAGTCGATCACACCGGGGATAACAGTCACATGCAAAGCGTCGCCCACGGCACGAACCGCAAGCTTGGTCAGCTGATCAAAAAGCAGCACAACCAGCACCACCCCACCAGCAACACCTAACCGCCAGCGCAAAGGCGGCGTCATATCCCCAGCACGACCCAAAGAAATCCCCTAACCTCAAGATCATCGAATTACGTTTAATACAAAGAACTATCTTATATTGCCATACGCAGAACGCACGACATATCCACCAACGCAAGCGAAATAACCAGCTAAAAACGAAAGCGACATTCCGAATAACGGAATGTCGCTTAATAGCTTTCGACTAAAAACGCAAGTCGAAAGAAAGCCTCTAGCTCCAGCAATGGAAACGCCGCGTTATCGTCACCAACAGCGAAAACGTCCCTAAGCGAGCAAGGTGACGTGAAAGAGGAGGGAAGCGTACTTTGGTACGCGACCGACGATTGAACGTCAGATTGCCGCTTAGGGGCGTTTGCAGCGTCGGTAGGTTACGGCGTTCTACGAACGCCGTAACCTACAAAGCATCGGCGCAGCGCTTGCAAATATGAGCGTGGCCGTTGTACTCGCCGACGGTGGTGCGGTAGTTCCAGCAACGGTCGCAGCACTCGCCCTCGGCAGCATCAATGCAGACGGAAAGCTCTTCGCCCTGGGTCAGCTCAACATCGGAGACGATGTAGAACTCGGCCAGGTCGACCGCTTTGTCACCAGTCAGCAGCGCGTACATCTCGGCGGGAACGACCGCCTTGACGCGAACCTGCTGGCTCTTGGTGAAGGTGCCGGCAGAACGGGCATCCTCAAGGGCCTTGGTCACGGCGCTACGGAGCTCAAGAGAAGCCTCGAGCACGCCCTCGAACTCATTGGCCTCGTCGAACGTGATGGGCGACTTGTACCAATCAAGCAGCGCAGCGTACTTCTGGTGATCGACGCAGCCGGCGGGCGCATAGGCCATGGCCTCGTCAACCGTGTAGGACAAGATCGGCTGCAGGTCGCGCATGAGCATCGAGAAGAGCTCGGCCAGGACAGTCTGGGCGCTGCGGCGCTCGAGCGAGCCGGGCTTATCGCAGTACAGACGATCCTTCAGGGCGTCGAGGTACACGTTGGAAAGCTCGGTGACCACGAAGTCGTAAAGCGCACGGTAGGCGCGCGGGAACTCGTAGCTGGCGTAGGCGTCGTCGACCTCGGCCTGGACCTGGGTCAGACGGGCAACCATGAGCTTGTCGAGCGGCAGCAAGTCGGCAAAGGCGACGCCGTCGGTCTCGGGCTCAAACTGACCCTCGAGCTCGGAGAGCAAGAAGCGCAGCGTGTTGCGGAAACGACGGTAGGCATCGGACGTACGAGCGAGAATCTCGTGGTCGATGGAGACGTCAGAGCTGGTGTCGACGGAGGCAACCCACAGACGGATGATGTCAGCGCCCATCTCGTCGCAGACCTTATTGGGGTCGATGACATTGCCGAGCGACTTGGACATCTTGCGGCCCTGGCCATCGAGTGTGAAGCCCTGCGAGACGACCGCCTTGTACGGTGCATGGCCGTTGGCACCCACCGAGGTGAGCAGCGAACTCTGGAACCAACCGCGGTGCTGGTCGGAGCCCTCGAGGTACACATCCGCCGGATAGTCCAGCTCGGGACGGTACTCGCAGACGGCCTTCCAGGAGACGCCGGAATCCCACCACACGTCGAGGATGTCCTTATCGGCCTTGAGGTGATGGCCGCCGCACTTGGGGCAGACGCAGGCCTCGCCCAGGTAACTCTCGGGAGTGTCGGTGAACCAGGCGTCAGAGCCCTTCTCGTGGAAGAGCTTGATGACGGCGTCGAGCGTGGCGTCGTTCATGACCTTCTCGCCGCAGTCGGCGCAGGTGTAGCTGGGGATAGGCACGCCCCAGTTGCGCTGACGGCTGATGCACCAGTCGGGACGCTGCTCGACCATGGCGCCGATGCGGTTAGCCGCGTGGGCCGGATACCACTTGACGTTCTCGCGGACCTCTTTGCCAGCCTGCTCGCGCAAACCGGTCTTGTCCATCGAGACAAACCACTGGTCGGTAGCACGGAAGAGCACCGGATGCTTGCAGCGCCAGCAGTGCGGATAGCTGTGCGTGATCTTCTTCTCGAGGACCAGGGTGCCGCGCTCGCGCAGGAACTCGATGATGTGCGGGTTGGCCTCATCGGTGTCCATACCGCTGAAGGGGCCACCGGTACCAAACTCCTCGCCGGTGTAGAACTTGCCGTCGTCATCGACCGGCATGCAGATGTCGGTAATGCCCTCCTTGAGGCAGGCAAAGTAGTCGTCGACGCCGTGGCCGGGCGAGTTGTGGACGATACCGGTACCGTCATCGACACCGACGTAATCGGCCAGCAGCGCCACGCCCTCAACACCGTCAAAGATCGGCTGCTTGTAGTGGATGTGGTGGAAGGTCTCGGCGGGAACCACATAGGGCTTGCCGTCGACCACAACCGGGGTGTACTCCCAGCCAAACTCTTCACAGCACTTGGGAGCCAGGTCCTCGAGCATGACCTCGGCGCGGCCGTTGTGCTCAACGGCGACGTAGGCGGCACCGGGCTTGAGAGAAACTGCCTGGTCGGAGGGGATGGTCCACGGCGTGGTCGTCCAGATGATGAAGTCAACCGGGCCGTCGAAGTTCTCGAGGCCGGCGGGCTTGGAGGTCATCTCAAAGCGCACGAAGATGGACGGGCTCGTCTCGTCGGAGTACTCAATCTCGGCCTCAGCGAGTGCGGTATGGCAGTGCTTGCACCAGTGGACGGGCTTGTGACCGCGATAGATCATGCCCTTGTCGAACATGGCCTTGAAAACCTCGATGTCGGCGGCGTCATGCTGGTGATAGAGCGTCAGATAGGGGTTGTCCCAATCGCCGAGCACGCCCAGGCGACGGAAGCCGGCCTTCTGCAGCTCGATGTTCTCGACAGCGAACTTATTGCAAAGCTCACGGATCTGAGCCGTGGAGGTCTGGTTGAACTTCTCGGTGCCGAGCTTCTCCTCGACTTTATGCTCGATCGGCTGACCGTGGCAGTCCCAACCGGGGACATAGGGAACCTCATAGCCCTGCATCATCCAGTAACGGTTGATCATGTCCTTGGAGATCTTGTTCATGGCGTGGCCGATGTGGATCGGGCCGTTGGCGTACGGAGGGCCGTCGTGCAGCACGAACTTCTTGTGACCCTCGTTCTTCTTTAGAACTTGCTCGTAGACCTTGTTGTCCTGCCAGTCCTTGAGTCGCTTGGGCTCGGACTTGGAAAGACCGGCACGCATGGGAAATCCGGTTTTGGGCAGATTCATCGTCTGCTTGTACTCGTTTGCCACGGTACCCCTTTCATGTCATGGGCGCGCACGCCCTCTGGGCACCAAAAAAGCGCCCGTCCCTACAAGCTGGGACGAAGCGCCGCAAAACGGGCTGCACGCCCGCAAAAGCTCTTCGCTTAACCACCCAGCTTAGATGCCCTCGCCCGCATATTCGCGCGCTCGCATCCGTTACTCGGCTGGCCTGTATCGACGACCATCTCGGCGATATCTACTAAGACGAGCCTGTGCGACGCGTCCGTTGGGACCGCAGCTCCGGGGTGATTTTCATCGGTCGCATGCACGGGTTCTCAGCGCTCCCCGCTCTCTGTAACATGCGGACGGCCGACTACTCGTCCCCATCAACGCTTATGCGGAGTATGCTAGCACGTTCCGCGCCGGCGAAAAACCCTCAACACTGGTTTTATACGTTCGAAATTTCTCGCGGCTGTGGACCTTCTCTAGGAGCAAAATACCTGAAAGCACTTTATCGAAAGAAAGAAGGTTGCCATGCGCACGATTGGAATGAGTGATTATACCGTCGGCGAGGATTGCTTTACCGAGCTGCCCGCCGCACTGGCAGAGTACGGAGCGACCAAGGTCGCCATCATTGGCGGCAAGCGAGCCCTAGCTGCGGCGCTGCCGGGCATCGAGGCGGCGCTTGAAGGTACCGACGTCGAGATTCTGGAGACGCGCGTCTACGGCACCAACAGTACGCGCGCCAATATCGCCAAGGTCGTGAACTCCCCCGCTTGCCAGCAGGCAGACGTGCTTATCGCCTGTGGCGGCGGCAAGGCACTCGACACCGTCAAGACAGCGGCAATCGAGCTCAAGAAGATTGTCTTTACGGTGCCGACGATTTGCTCTAACTGTTCCGCCGCGACCGCCATTGCCGTCGTCTACAACGACGATGGATCGCTCGAGGGCTATTCGTACCCCAACCGACCGGCGCACATCTTCATCAATCCCAAGATCATCGCCGAGGCTCCGGCGGAGTACTTCTGGGCCGGCGTGGGCGACGCCCTGTCCAAGCAGCCCGAAGTCGAGTACGCCACGAGCGCCGGCGACCTGGAGCACACCGCCGGCCTTGGCCTGGCTCTTGCCCACACCTGTTCCGAGCCGCTGTTTACCTACGGTGTTCAGGGTCTTGAGGACGTTCGTCAGAATCTGTCGAGCGAGGCCGTCAAGCAGATCGCGCTCGACATCGTGGTCAACACGGGCTATGTCTCGAACCTGACCAACCAGAACGATTACTACTACAACTCGAGCGTGGCGCACGCGTTCTACAACGCCACCTGCAGCATTCCGCGTGAGGGCACCTACCTGCACGGCGAAGTCGTAAGCCTGGGCGTGCTGGTGTTGTTCGCCTACACGGGCGACACCGAGAACCTTGAGCGCTACGCCGCCTTTAACAAGCAGATGGGCCTGCCCGTGACGCTTGAGCAGGTCGGGCTTTCCGAGGCCGATATCCCTGCTCTGTGCAAGTACGCACACGCCACCAACGAGTGGAAGCAGGGCAACCCGGAGCCCTTCACCGACAAGAAGTTCGCCGCTGCCATCAAGGCCGCCAACGCCTACGGCCACACGCTCTAGGCCTAGCCCAAAACCACCACAAGGGAGCAGTGCCCTTGTGGTGGTTTTTTATTGCTCCAGCATTCAGTTCGTACTCGAACCCGATTCTTTTACGAGAAAGGGTTCGGGTACGTTTTTTGTTTATCGGAAATTCTGTGGAAGGACTACTCGGAACGGTAAACAGGAACGAACAGAGGCAGGGTATCATCGTGGTGATGGTATCCTGCCTTTTGTTTTGCGGAACCAAGGTCGCTTTATGCGAACTTGATCGCCACTTATATGGCGCATTGATGGCAATTGCTGCGTACGTGCGTACCGGGAGCCTGTACACCTCTGGCAAGGCGTAACACACTAGTCTTTGTTCCAAAGTCCGTGTGCTAAGGGGGCAGGGCCCTTAGAATTCCTGTGGAGTGTGTACGCACGTACGTAGGAAAACAGCAAATTACGCTATATCAGGGCGTTCTTTCATTGGAGAGTATGGTATACACGGCTTAGTTCAACAAATAAGAATTTATATAAAGGAGAATATTGATGAAACTGTTTCTATGTTCGCACTTTTCAAGTGTAGGAAGCCTGATAAAGGAAGAAATTGAAAATAAAAAAGTCGCATTTATTCCAACAGCTTCGCTGCGTGAAGGCTACACCGGTTATGTCGGCTCGGCTCGAAAATTATTCAAAAAGTTGGGAGCAATCGTAACTGAAATTGATATTTCAACGGAGGCTTATTCAACGATACAGTCTCTTTTTGAAGATGCGGATGTGATCTATTTTACCGGCGGAAATTCTTTTTTCCTTATAGACCAGCTCCGTAAAACGGGAACGGATGAGCTGTTGAAGAAAGAATTGGCAAAGGGAAAACTGATGATTGGTGAATCGGCAGGTGCGATTGTATGCGCTCCAAGCATCCAATATATCGAGCAAATGGATGAAAAGCCGGAGGACTACTCACAAGAAGATGATGCAGGGCTTAATTTGATTGATTTCTATGTTCTTCCGCATTTTCTTACAGCACCATTTAAGAAAGTTACCGAGAAAATAATAACTGAGTTTTCGGATTTGAATCTATGCCCAATTAACAATCGTCAGGGAATTGTAATTGATGGTGAAGGTTCAAAGGTTATTTGCAAAGACCAATTTAAAATTCCAGTTTGCTGCACTCGTTCCTAGCAGGGTCCGGGGCAGGCACGCCCCAACAAGAAGCCGTCCCAAAGGGGCAAGAATGGAGACTGCGGACGATTTCTTGGACCGTTACGCGGCCCTTCCCAGCGCGGAGCGGAACTCGGCCGGCGTGCGGCCACCGAGCGCATCGCTGCGCCTCTCCGTATTGTATCGGCCGATCCAGCCCCCCCGAGCTCCTCGATGAAGCGGGCGGGGTCCATTCCGACCAGTCCCTGCCGTGCCAGAACTCCTTCTTGAGCAGGCCGAAGAAGCCCTCCATCGCCGCGTTGTCCGGGCTGCAGCCCTTGGCGGACTGGATTGGCTACACTGATGTGAACAGCTCCGGGAGGGGCGCAAGAGACGGGAGGGCCGTGTACGCGTTCCTGCGCGAGGGCTGCGGGGAGGGACTGCCTGGGTACGGCGCCTGTCAACTCGGTCTACGTCTTTGATGACCGGGTCGAACTCAATATCAACTTCACGGATGATGCCAAAACGGTCACCCGTGAGGAAGTGTTCGGTTCGAGTGCTGTGGACAATGTTCCAACATGCTGGGGTCGAACTCGCTTGCCGGGATCACACGGTAGCCGTGGCGCAAGAGCATGTCGACGAAGACGCCGTTGCCCGCGGTGAGCGTACCGCTAAAGGTGCCGTCGTAGACGCGGCCCGCGCCGCACGAGGGACTACGGTCCTGCAGGATGCACGCGGCGATCTCTTCCGACCCGCCCGCCTGCTCGCACATGTCGAGCGCACGTTGAGCGCCCAGGCGAAACTCGCGATCGACCGAGGTACCCTCGCAGGTACGGACCTCGCCGTTCACAATCTCGGACGGCCTGCGCGGCGTGGGCAGGCCGCCAAAGACCTCAGGGCACACCAAGAGGACCTCAGTCCCTGTACGCTCGCAGGCCTCGACCAACTCGCGATGATAGTTGTCAAGCCCGTTATACTTGCAGCTCTCGCCCATCAAGCAGGCGCTCACCACGATCTTCATTTCCATCCCTCTCAAGCAAAACGCCCCATTTGAGAAAGCTGCTCAAATGGGGCGTCGACGTTTACTGGCTCGACCGCGGCTTTACTGTTGCTTGGGCATCAGCGGATTCTCGCGCGTGAGGAGATTCATGAACTCCTCGCCCGTGATCGTCTCCTTCTTGTACAGATAACGAGCCAGCTCGTGGAGCTTGAACTTGTTCTCCTTCAGGATCTGCAGGGCGCGGTCGTGCGCATCCTCGATCAGCTTGGCGACAATCGCGTCCACGCGCTCGGCCGTACCGGGGGCGCAGGTGAGCGACGTATCCTGGTTGAGGTACGCATTCTGGACGGTACCGAGCGCCATCATGCCAAACTCGTCGGACATACCAAAGCGCGTCACCATGTTGCGGGCGAGCTTGGTGGCCTGCTCGATATCGTTGGCGGCGCCAGTCGTCATCTCACCAAAGATGAGCTCCTCGGCCGCACGGCCACCGCAGTAGACGGCGAGCTTGTCCAGGACCTCCTGGCGTGTGGTCAGGAAGCGCTCATCCTCCTCGACCTGCATGGTGTAGCCCAGAGCACCGCTCGTGCGTGGCACGATGGTGATCTTCGTGACAGGCGCAGAGCCCTTCTGGCGAGCGGCAACAATGGCATGGCCGATCTCATGGTAGGAAACGACCTGCTTCTCGTGGTCGGAAAGCACCGTGGACTTACGCTGTTGACCGGCAATAACGACCTCCACCGACTCCTCGAAGTCGTCCTGGGTTGCACGCTTGCGACCTTCGCGAACGGCGCGCAGGGCGCCCTCGTTGATGATATTGGCCAGGTCGGCGCCCGAGGCACCGGGCGTGGCACGGGCAATCGCGGTCAGATCGATCGGCGGCTCGGTCTTCACACTCTTGGCGTGGAGCTCGAGGATGTTCTTACGGCCGGTCAGATCGGGCAACTCGACGGGGATGCGGCGGTCAAAACGACCGGGGCGCAGTAGAGCGGGATCGAGACTGTCGGGGCGGTTGGTTGCGGCAAGGACAACGATACCCTTGTGGTTATCGAAGCCATCCATCTCGGTCAGCAACTGATTGAGCGTCTGCTCGCGCTCGTCGTTGCCGCTAAAGCCGCCGCCATCGCGCTTCTTACCGATGGTATCGATCTCATCGATAAAGACGATACACGGGGCCTTTTCCTTGGCCTGCTTAAACAGGTCACGAACCTTTGCAGCGCCGCGACCAACAAACATCTCAACGAACTCAGAGCCCGAAATGCTAAAGAACGGAACACCGGCCTCGCCGGCAACAGCCTTGGCAAGCAGGGTCTTACCGGTACCCGGAGGGCCAACAAGGAGAGCACCGCGCGGCAGCTTGGCGCCGATCTCCTCGTAGCGCTGCGGCTTCTCCAGAAAGTCGACGACCTCCTTGAGAGACTCCTTGGCCTCTTCCTGGCCGGCGACGTCCTTAAAGGTCACGCCCACGTCCTTGGAGGCGATCACGCGCGCGCCGGACTTACCCAGTCCGCCGCCGCCAAAACCGCCGCCACCAAAGTTCATCGACGGGCCGTCATCGCCCATAGCCTTCTTCATGCGGCGGTTAAGCCACCAACCGATGAGGAAGAAAATCGCCATGGGAAGAATGAGAGTGAGCAGGTAGTAGGTCATCAAACCCGAGTTTTTATCGGGAACGACCGACTCCAGCGAAGCGCCAGACTCAAGCACGCGATCGGTAAAGCCCGCATCATTCGGCACACCGGTCGTCTTATAGGCGATGTTCTCGTCCTCGCCCTTCTTGGTGTAATAAATGGTGTAATCGTCCGTGTTGTACTCGACCTTGTCGACGCTCTTCTTATCGAGCGCTTTGACAAACGTCGAGTAGTCGGTCTTCGTAATCTGCTGCGTGTGACCGATGTTGGGGAACAGAACGGTCGAGAGCACGAGGTAGACGACGAAGGCGATGAGCACGTAGAGGATCATATTCCGTCTACGCTTGTTGTCATCCATCTCCATCTGCTTGAACTCCATCTACTGGGGTTGATAATGGTTTCTAGAATACCCAACCCGAGCGACGATAAACCGACGCCGGGCACGAAAGGACAGAGATGGCATCACTGTAGGTCGGCAAGGTTCAAATCTATACAGGCGACGGCAAGGGCAAGACGACGGCTGCGCTGGGGCTCGCGCTGCGCGCCACGGGCTATGGACTTAACGTTCTTAGGCTGCAGTCTGCCAAGAAACTGCACTGCGCCGAGCATGATGCGGCGCCC
This sequence comes from uncultured Collinsella sp., assembly GCA_900541175.1. Lineage (GTDB taxonomy): Bacteria > Actinomycetota > Coriobacteriia > Coriobacteriales > Coriobacteriaceae > Collinsella. The sequence continues at coordinate 39,966 of UQIT01000001.1, read as the reverse complement.
CGTTTGGGTCTGCGCATCGTACAAGCCGACCGCGACACGCCCGAGGCCTGCGCGGCACAGATTCTGGAGCTAGCACACGAGCAGATATCACAGGTCGACGTTCTGATTTTGGACGAACTCGGCGAGGCTATGCGCCGCGGCTTCGTGACACGCGAGGATGTCGAAGCGCTGATCGCGATAAAGCCCGCCACCACGGAACTCGTGCTCACCGGCCGCGGGCTGCTGCCGTTGGCCGACCTCGCGGACTTAGTCACCGAAATGCGTCCCATCAAACACTACTTCGACGAAGGCCTCCTAGCCCGCCAAGGCATCGAATACTAATTGATTCGTTTTCCGCCAACACCTACAGCTCATAAGGAAGTTGCGGTGGAATAGTACTTGTTTGACGGTCCGCAAGGGCTTTTCAGGAACTATTTCACCGCAACTTATCAGGGGTATCCGACGGATGAGCTAGGCGGTGGCGCGACCTAGCCAGTTGCCGCTGTGGTGGTAGATGGTGAACAGCGTGGCCGTGATGAGCCAGGTTACGGGGTAGACCAGCAGTAGATGCTCGAGCGACGGATCGAAGGGCATGATCGCAAACACCCAAATCACTCTGAGTACGACGGTGCCAAAGATGGTGAGCATCATAGGCTGCAGACTCACGCCGGCGCCGCGGATGGAACCCGAGGCGTTCTCGATAATCGAGAAAATCGCATAGAACGGCGCAATGAAATGGAGGATGGTCGTGGTGTACGCCGAAATCGAAGCATCGTCGACAAACAGACGCGACAACGGACCCGAGAACACCAGCAGCACGGCAGACAGGCCACCAATGAGCATAAACGACAGCACGAGCGACGTATGGTAGCCCTTGCGCATGCGCTCGTAGTTGCGCGCGCCAAAGTTCTGCGCCGAGAACGTAGTGATCGATACGCCGAGCGCCTCGGTCACCATCCAGATAATGCCATCCAGGCGCCCAGATAGACCCCAAGCAGTCGTGACATCGGCGCCAAACGAATTAACCGACACCTGGATCAGCACGTTCGAGATCGAATAGGCAGCCGATTGAAAACCGAGTGGCAGACCACACGAGATCATACTCTTGCAAATACCGCGATCGATACCGAGCTTAGACAGCGAAAGACGCCATGCACCCGGAGCGCGCATCATGCGCAACACGATCATCGTTGCATTGGAGCAAATGGTCAGCGCCACTGCGATGCCGCAGCCCAGCGCCTCCATATGCAACACAGCGACAAAGATGATATCCAGCACCACGTTAACAAGGCAGCCAGAGGCAATGATCACGGCGGGACCGCGCGTGTCGCCCACGGCACGCAGCAGTGCGGTTCCCATATTCAGCAGCAGCGCCGCAACCATCGCGGCAAAATAACAGCGAGCATAGGCCACACCCTCGGCCAATAGTTCATGCGGCGTGTTCATAAGCACCAGCATGGGCTCAACGAACACTATGCCAAGAATCGAGAAAGCGATACCGCCCACCAGCGCGAGCGTCATGGCTGTATGGACCGAACGACTCAGTCGCTCATCATCGTGCTGGCCAAAATACTGACCGGTAATGACCGCGCAGCCGGCGCCGACGCCAACGCAAAAGCCAATGCAGAGCTCGGTGAGCACCATCGTGGCTTGAATGCCACCCAGCGCGAGCTTGCCGCCAAACTGGCCAACGATATACGTACCGATAAGCGTGTAGGCCTGCTGAAAAAACGAACTAAAAAAGATGGGAACGCACAGCGACAGCAGCTGTTGCCAAATGACACCCTGCGTTACATCGATAGCCGTAGATTTCTTAGCCACACGCCCTCCCCGCCAGCATACGTCAAACAACATAACGGCAATTTAAGACCAAAGCCAATACTAGCTTAGCACCGACTGGCGGCGACCGAAACACCCCGAATTAGAGCGCGGTGCGGAAAACTGCCTAGTGATACAAACCCGGCTGGTAGTGATACTCATTGCTCACGTGCGGGCACAGCTGCCAAAAGGCGACGGCGCTCGCCGCGGCCACGTTAAGCGAATCGACCCCGTGCGCCATCGGAATGCGCACCGCGTGGTCACAGCCGGCAATGGTCTTGGCGCCCAAGCCGGCACCCTCGGTACCCATAAAGATTGCCAAGCGGTCAATCTCCTGCAGCACGGGATCGTCCAGCGATACGGAATCGTCCGTCAACGCCATAGCGGCACACGAAAAACCGGCATCGTGCAACGCGCTCAGGCCATCATGCGGCCACACACGAGCCTCGCTGCCAATGCGCGTCCACGGCACCTGAAACACGGTGCCCATGCTCACGCGGGCCGAGCGACGGTACAGCGGGTCGCAGCACGTCGGGCTGACCAAAATACCGTCAACGTTCAATGCGGCAGCCGAGCGGAAAATCGCGCCAACATTGGTGTGATCGACAATACCCTCAAGCACGCACACGCGCACCGGACGATCCCCCGCCGCCTCGACGACGCCGCCCAAGAACTCATCAACCGGAATCTGACGCGGGCGACGGAACGCCGCCAGCGCGCCGCGCGTCACGTTAAAGCCCGTCAACTGCTCCATGAGCTCCATGGAGGCCACGAACACGGGAACCGGACCCGCTCCCTCGCGCACGACAAGCTGGTCAAACAGCGGCATCATCTGGTCGAGCCAGCGCTCGCCCAGAAGAAAGCTCACCGGCTCATATCCGGCGCGCACGGCACGCTCGATGACCTTGGCGCTCTCCGCAATAAAGATGCCCTTTTGCGGCTCCAGCACGCAGCGAAGCTCACGCTCGGTCAGTCGCACGTAGGCATCGAGCCGCTCGTCCTCGAGCGAATCAATTCGCAGAACCTCAACGGCATCAGTCATAGCAGCCAGCCCGCACCCTTCTTTACAGCACATCTATACCAAACGAGGCGACGCTAAGCGCCGCCCCATGCATTCAATCAACCCGATGATACCGTTCACGCCAGACGATTTACGCCTCGATGCGACGATACGTCACGAACTCATAATCGACGCCCTCGTCACCCTCACCGGCGGCAATCGTCGCGACCCCGCTACGCTGCGCAATCTCCCACGCGGGATCGGCGTCCAAGTCGGGAAAGTACGTGTCCACGGGATGGACGCAGTGGTTATGAGTGACCTCGGCCTCCACGCAGTACGGCAAAAACTGCCGATAGACATCGCCGCCACCGATCACCCAGGCAACGAGCTCATCGGCAACCGCAGAGAGCGCTTCGTCAACGCTATGCACCACGTCGACGCCCTCGTGGGTAAAGCCCATATCGCGCGTAAGCACGATATTGCGGCGGTTCTTGAGAGGACGCCCGCCGGGAAAACTCAGCAGCGTCTTGCGTCCCATGATAACCGGGCACCCCTTGGTGCAGGCCACAAAATGGCGCATATCGGCGCGATTGGACACCACCATGTCGCCCTCGCACCCAATGCCCCAATCGTCACACACGGCGACGATAGCAGATAGCTTACACGTCATGAGCACCACCTACACCGCAATGGGAATGTTCTTGACCTGCGGGCCGTGCTCATAGCCCTCGACGATCAGGTCATCGGTCGTAAACGCATAGAAGTCATGCACATCGGGGTTGAGCGTTACCTTGGGTGCCGCAAACTGCGGACGCTCGATAAGCTCGCGGACGATATCGACATGACGATCATAGATATGGGCGTCGGCGATCACGTGCAGCAGCTCACCGGGAATCATATCGACCGACTGCGCGACCATCATCAGCAAAATGGCGTACTGGCACACGTTCCAGTTGTTCGCGGCCAAAATGTCCTGGCTGCGCTGGTTGAGAATCATGTTGAGCGTCGGCTTGTCGTCCTGAGGACGCTGCGTCACGTTATAGGTCACGCTATAGGCGCATGGATAAAGGTGCATCTCGGACAGATCGCTAAACACGTACGTATTGGTCATAATGCGGCGACTATACGGCGTGTGCTTAAGGTCGTACAGTACACGGTCAATCTGGTCGAAGTCGCCCTCGGCGTAATGGCTCTTCTGACCAATCTGATAGCCGTAGGCTTTACCGATGGAACCGGTCTCATCGGCCCACTCATCCCAGATATGGCTGTTGAGGTCATGGACGTTATTGGACTTCTTTTGATAGATCCACAGAATCTCGTCCATGGCAGACTTAAGCGCCGTACGACGCAGGGTGAGCGCGGGGAACTCCTCGCGCAGATCATAGCGCGCCGTGACACCAAAGTTTTTAATGGTATAGGCAGGGGTGCCGTCCTCCCACACCGGGCGGACCTTTTGGCCCTCGGTGGTGGTGCCATGGTCCAAGATATCGCGGCACATGGTTACAAACTGTTGATCAGCTTTGCTCATTGACCCTCCTGTCAGTCGCCTACAAGCGAGATTCATTGTAGCCCAGGCGCACGCGGCCCCACAGCCCAAACATAAGCCCTCATTTTCTGACATATGCCAGAAATTCATTGCGCAAATCTGCACGTTCGCTATTCTATTGTTGACATATGTCAGATAAGGAGTGCGCATGGCAGGAAGACGCGAGAAACTGCGCCGCGTCGGGATCATCCCCGAATATCGCGGTTTTACCCCCGATGGCCTGGCGAGCGGCGATGCCATCGATATGACAGTCGACGAGCTCGAGGTGCTGCGCCTGTGCGACTTGGAAGGCCTTAACCAAGAGGCAGTCGCCCAGCACATGGGCATTGCCCGCGCCACGGTGACGGCAATCTGCAGCCGCGCGCATCGCAAGGTGGCCGATGCGCTGGTCAACGGACGGGCGCTCGTTATCGAGGGCGGCAATATCGCATACTCCCCCATCACCACGACAACGGCCGCATGGCCAGCAAAGGAGGTCGACACCATGAGGGTGGCAACGACGTACGACAACGGCAACATCTTTATGCACTTTGGCCGCAGCGAGCAGTTCAAGATCTACGACATCCAGGATGGCAAGGTGCTCAACGAGCAGGTCGTAGGCACCGGCGGCACCGGCCACGGCGCCTTGGCGGGCCTGCTTGCCAAAGGTGGCGTTGACACGCTCATTTGCGGCGGTATCGGCGGCGGCGCTATCAACGCGCTTGCCCAAGCCGGCATCACGGTCTATGCGGGCGCCCAGGGCAGCTGCGATGCCTGCGTCGAGGCCCTCATTGCCGGCACGCTCGCGCAGACCGGCGAGGCCACCTGCGATTGCCATGGCCACGACCACGAGCACATCCATGAGCACGGCGGATCCTGCGGTTGCCACGGCCATCACGAGAACGAGGGTCACGAGGGCTGCAGCTGCCACTAACAGCAGGCAATCGATGCCATCACGCGTCTGCTCACACAACATATAACGCACCAACGACGAAGGCCGCCTGGAATACCATCCAGGCGGCCTTCGCCATACACGACTCTACCAGTCGTTACTTCTTATTGCGCATCTGCGCTTCCATCTGGCGCAGCAGATCCATATCGGACTTAGGACCGCCCGTCCCAAGTCCGCCCATGCCGCCCAGGCCCATGGCATCCAGACCGGGAATATTGGGCATGCGCATCTTTTTGCCCTTCTTACCCTTCTTGCCCTTCTTGCCGCCGGCCTGCGCCTGATTGGCCATCGAGCGCATGCGGCCCATCATCTTATTCATCTCGCCCCACTGCTTCATAAGGCTATTGACCTCAGTGGGGGTCACGCCGGCGCCCTTGGCGATGCGGGCGCGACGCTGACCGTTGATGATGGAGGGACGAAGGCGCTCCTCCTTGGTCATCGACATGATGATGGCCTCGTTCTTGTCGAAGATGCCTTCGTCCAGGTTGCCACCCATCTGGTTGAGCGCACGCTGGCCACCGGGGAGCATGCCCAGAATGCCCTTCATGCCGCCCATCTTCTTGACGGCCTTCATCTGGTCGAGCATGTCGTTCATGGTAAAGCCCTCGCGCAGCATGCGCTCGGCGGCCTCGAGCTGCTCGGCATCGGCGGCCTCCTGGGCCTTCTCGATAATGCCGACAACATCACCCATGCCCAAGATGCGCTTGGCCATGCGGTCGGGGTAGAACGGCTCCAGCGAATCGGGCTTCTCGCCCATGCTCACGAACTTGATGGGCTTGCCGGTCACCTGGCGCACGGAAAGCGCGCCGCCGCCACGGGCGTCGCCGTCGAGCTTGGAGATGATCACGCCGTCAAAGTCGGTGCGCTCGGCGAAGGTCGAGACGACGTTGACGATATCCTGGCCGGTCATGGCATCGACGACCATCAGCACCTGATCGGGCTTGACGGCCTTCTTGATGTCCACGGCCTCCTGCATCATCTGCTCATCAATCTGCAGACGACCGGCGGTATCGACGATGACCACATCGCGCAGGTGGTCGACGGCCTCCTGGATGGCACCCTTGGCAATGTCAACCGGGTGCGCGCCGTCACCGCGGAAGACCGGCACGCCGATCTCGCCACCGAGCGTGGCCAGCTGGTCGGCAGCGGCGGGACGATAGACGTCGCACGCGGCGAGCAGCGGCGAGCGGCCCTGCTTCTTGAGCAGGTAAGCCAGCTTTACGGCCGCCGTGGTCTTACCGGAGCCCTGCAGGCCCACGAGCATGATGACATTGGGAATGCGGTTACTAAAGACGAGCTTGCTCTCGGTGGAGCCGAGCATCTCGGTGAGCTCGTCGAGCACGATCTTGACGACGTTTTGCGCCGGCGACAGCGACTCCATGACCTCGGCGGTCATGCAGCGCTCCTTGGTCTTGGCGACGAACTCCTTGACGACCTTGAAGTTGACGTCGGCCTCGAGCAGCGCCATGCGAATGTCGCGCATGGCCGAGGTGATATCGGCCTCGGTCAGCTTGCCCTTGCCGCGCAGGCGGTCAAATGTGTCGTTGAGGCGATCGCTCAGGGAATCAAACACTAGTCACTCCTTAATTGGACTCGCCCACCAGGGCGCGGCAGAAATCTTTGGCATTAAACTCCTGCAGGTCATCGACCTGCTCGCCCACGCCGATGCGCAGGATGGGAAGCTTGAGCTTCTCGGCCACGGCCATGGCGATACCGCCCTTTGCCGTGCCGTCGAGCTTTGTCATGATAATACCGTCCAGGCCCAGCGCCTCGTTAAACTCGAGCGCCTGGTTCAGGCCGTTTTGGCCTGTTGCGGCATCGATTACGAGGACGACCGAGACGGGCATGGGGCCGGCGGCCATATTGGCGGCGCGCTTACGCGTCACGTTGACCACCTTGGCAAGCTCGCGCATGAGCTCGGGGCTCGTGTGCAGACGACCGGCGGTGTCGATAAGCACCAGGTCGCTGCCGCGCTTGTCGGCCTCGTCGAGCACGTCGTAGCAAACGCTCGCCGGGTCGGAGCCGCGGTCGCGCTTAATAACCGGTACGCCGGCGCGCTGGCCCCACACATCGAGCTGCTCAATGGCGGCGGCGCGGAAGGTGTCGGCTGAGCCGATCACGACGTTCTTGCCGCGGGCAGACATGGCGCTCGCGATCTTGCCGACCGTCGTGGTCTTGCCGGCACCGTTAATGCCCACAAACAGCACGCAACTCGGCGTGTCGGCGAACGGATCGCGCTCGACGGGCACAAAATGCTGCTCGAGCTGCTCGGCCAGGGCGCGACGGAGCTGCGGGGCGGTCTTAAGGTTCTTCTTGGCCGCGGCATCGCGCAGGTCATCGGACACCTGGATCGCGACCTCGGCACCCATGTCACCCATGACGAGGGTGTCCTCTAGGTCCTCCCAAAAATCCTCGTCGACCTCGCCGCCAAAGTAGAAGACCTCGTTGAGGGCCTCGCGGCTGCGCTCAAGTCCGCGCGAGAGAGCATCGAAGAATCCCATTATGCATTCACGACCTTTCCGGTTTCGCGATCGAGTTTTTGCGAGACGACGCGACTGACGCCGTCAGCTTGCATCGAGACGCCGTAGAGGACGTCAGCGTCCTCCATAGTACGGCGCTGATGCGAGATAACCAAGAGCTGCGTATCGGAACGCAACACGTCGAGTGCGCCGATGAGCTTGGACAGGTTGGCGTCATCGAGCGCCGCCTCGACCTCGTCCAGCACATAGAACGGCACCGTACGCGTGCGATAGACAGCAAAGAGCAAGGCGAGCGCCGTCAGGCTCTTCTCGCCGCCCGACATGAGCATCATCTTGGTGATGCGCTTGCCACGCGGCTGCGCCACGACCTCGATGCCCGTCTCGGCCGGATGCTCAGGGTCGGTCATCTCCAGATGTGCCTGGCCACCCGGAAACAGCATGGCGAAGATCTCGCGGAAGTTCGCATCGACCTTCTCGAAGGTCACCAGGAAGGCCTTGCGCATCTTACGGTCAATGGCCACGGTGATCTTGGTGAGCGCCTTGCGCGCGCTCTCCAGATCGGCCAGCTGCTCCTCGATGTAATCGGCGCGGCGCTTGAGCTGCTCGTACTCCTCCATGGCAACCTGGTTCACAGGGCCCAGGTTGTTGATCTGGCGCACGAGCTGGTTGAGCTCACGCTCGGCAGCGTCACGGTCGGTGGGCGCAGGAAGCATGAGCGCCTCCTCGAGTACCGTGGTGCCATCGGCGGTGATGGCCTTGATGGCCGCCTCCACCTGCACCTCGAGCTTGCCGCGTGCGACCTTGAACTCGTTTTGCGTGGCAGAGGCGGTATCGACTCGCTCCTTAGCGCGGGCAACCTCTGCCTTGGCATCCTCGATGGTCTTCTTGAGCGAAGCGGAGTCCGCCTCCTCCAGAGAGGCCTGGTCACGCAGGCGCGCTGCCCAATCCGACGCGCGTTCCAACAGGGCAGAATAGCGTTCGTGCATGGGATCGACGCGCAGGCGCAGCAGCTCGAGCGAGCGCGAGGCCTGGCGTGTTCCGCGGATACGACGGTCGATGCCCTCAAGACGATGCTCCAGGTCGGGCACGCGGCCCTTCAGCGAACGCAGGCGTTCACTCGTCTGGGCTAGGCGAACCTTGGCGTCGGCGAGCTTGCCGGCAGCCTCGGAATCGTCACGGCGAACGCGGTCGAGTTCGTCGTTGGCCTCGGCAATCTGCAAGCCCAGATCGCTTGCCTGCGCACGGGCCTCGTCACGCGAACGGGTGAGCTCGTCCACGCGCGGGCGCGCGGCGCGAACGGCCTCGGCAGCCTGCTCACGGCGCTTGGAGATACGCACGCGCTCGACCTCGGCATTGTTGGAGCTTTGCTCCAGACGGCCGATCTCGGACAACAGGGAGCGGCGCTCGCCCTCAAGGCGGGCAATCTCACCGGCGGCATCGCCCTCAGCGGCACGCGCTTCCTCAACGGCCGCATTGGCCTCGACGACCTGATCCGACACATGCTCAAACACAGCGGCCAAATCGGGCTCAAGCCCCTCCAGCTCGCGAATGCGACGCTTACGTTCCAGAGCACCCGACGCCTCGCCGGCATCGAGGCCCACACGCACCAGGCCGCCGCAGGCGACGCGGGCGCCATCGGAGGTCACGTAAGTCACGCCGTCAACGACCGGCGCCGAAAGCGCAGCAGAAAGATCGTCCACTACGTAATAGCCGCCGAGCAGCGCCTCGACGACGGGTCCGTAGCCTGCGCGCACGGACAGACGATCAACCAGGCGGGTACCGGCAGCGCCCTCAGCGGCGGTAGAGCCGCTCACGCCGCGCGCCACCAGCAGTGCCTCGCCCGAGGCCTTCTTTTGGTCCAGAGCCGCACGACCGGCACGCTCAAGCGTGGCGGCGTCATCAAACAGCAGCGCATCGATATCGCCGGCGAGCAATTGCTCAACCAGGCCCTCAAGCTCGCGCGGGGCTTCGAGCACGTCACCCAGGCGGCCCGAAACATCATCGCCCAGCGCACCCACCAGACGGCTCACGAGCGGCGAGCTGTCGGCCATGCGGGCATCGAGTTTCTTTTGGCTGGCAAGCTCCGAGCGCACCTCGGACAGCTTGTTGCGCGCCTCACTCTCACGATTACGCAAGTCCTTCAGGGCTACACGGGCGACCTCGGTGGCCTCACGCGCATCGGCCTGGGCCTGGCGCGCTTCCTCAAGAGCGCCCTCAAGCTCCTCGGCGCGGTCGCGACGGCTCTCGAGCGAGGCCGTGACCTCCTCGAACTGTTCATCGATCTGCTCCAGGCGCGAGGCATACATGTTGTCCTCGACCTCGGCATTGCTCAAGGAATCCTTCACCTTGGCGAGCTCGAGCGCGGCGTTATCGGCTACGCGCTGCACATCGCGTTGTTCGCGCGTAAGCTTCGAAATCTGATTGTCGAGCGCCACGCGCCGCTCGTGGAGCTCGGCGGCGGCAGGACCAGCGGCGTCAACGTCCTCCTGGGCCTGCATGTGCGCACCGGTCACTTCCTCAAGCTGCGCACGCGCGTCCTCGAGCTCCTCGACCACGCGACGTCGCTGATGCTCGGAGCTCGAAATCTGCCCGCGCATGTCAGACAGGCGCGACACCATGTTGTGGCCCTTTTCCTCGAGCAGGCGCATGTCGGAGTTAATGCGGCCGACCACATCTTGCATATGACGGCGCTGCTCGCCCAGGTCGCCCACAAACAGGCCCTTTTCCTCGAGCAAGACCTGAAGCTTCTCGAGCTCGCGCTCCTTTTCGCCCAAGCGGTACTGCGCAAGCTCCAGCTCGGCGGCGCCTTCCTTGGAACGGCTCTCCAGGTCGTTCCACTGCGACTGCAGCGAACGCAGCTCGTCGACGGCTAGCATCTGCGTAAGCTCGTTCGCACGCGAGGACAGCTCTTTGTACTTGCGCGCGCGATCGACCTGACGCTCCAACGGTCGCAGCTGACGGGCGATTTCCTTATTGATGTCGCGGGCACGCGTCAGGTGCTCGTCCATCGACTTAATCTTTTTGAGCGCACGCTCCTTGCGGCGCTTGTGCTTGGAGATGCCGGCGGCCTCCTCGATGAGGGCACGACGCTCCTCGGGGCGGCTCTGCAAGATGGCATCGAGCTTGCCCTGGCTGATGATGGAATGTGTATCCTTGCCCAGGCCCGAATCGTGCAAGATGTCCTGAATGTCCATCAGGCGGCACGGGCTCGAGTTGATGAGGTACTCGCTTTCGCCCGAGCGATACATACGACGGGTGATGGCGACCTCGTCAAAATCGACGGGCAGCATATGGTCCGAGTTATCGAGCACAAGCGTGACCTCGGCGACACCCACCGGCTTGCGCGCTGACGAGCCCGAGAAGATGACATCCTCCATGGCCTGGCCGCGCAGCTGCTTGGCGCTCTGCTCGCCCAGGACCCACAGAATCGAGTCAGAGATGTTCGATTTTCCCGAGCCGTTGGGACCGACGATGACGGTCAGGCCCGGCTCAAACGTCATATGGGCGCGGTCGGCAAACGACTTGAACCCTTTGAGCGTGAGGGACTTGAGATACACGGTTCCTCGCTTACACGTGCTTCTTGTTCAGAATCACGCCGTTGGTGGTGTAACCCATGCGGTCGAGCGCTTCGAGCGCGGCAGCTCCCTCGGCTTCCTTCTTTGAGGAGCCGGAGCCGCGACCCTGACGAATACCATCGATCAACACCACAGCGGTAAAGGTGGGCGCATGCGCCGGGCCCTCGGAGCCAACGAGCTTGTACGCCGGAGGTTCGTGACCGTCGGCTTGCACGCACTCCTGCAAAAACGACTTGGGGTTCGCAGGATGCTCGGCACGCTCGGAAGCCAAATGCGGCTTAAGCGTACGGTGAATGAACTCCGCCGCAACGTCCCAGCCGGCATCCAGGTACAGCGCGCCCACGAGCGACTCATAGACGTTCTCGAGGGCCGAATGCAGGCCGCGCGCACCGGTACCGGTCTCGGAGGCACCAAAGATGATGATGTCGTCGATGCCCAGCTCGTGAGAAACCTCGGACAGCGTAGCGCCCGAGACAAGCGACACCTTCAAGCGCGTGAGCTTGCCCTCGTCAAACTCCGGATAGGACTCAAACAGGGAGCGTGCGACCACAGCGCCCAAAATGGAATCGCCCAAGAACTCAAGGCGCTCATAGCTGGCAGAAACCGGCTGGCCCTCGACTGCCGAGGGATGCGTAAGCGCCGCGCGCAGCAGCACCTTATTGTTGAACTCGTGGCCCAGGATTTCCTGGGCGCGCGTAAGTCGGTCGGATAAAGCCAAGACTTAGGCCTCCTTGGCAGCTTCGATAGCGTCGACGGCGTCGGCGACAGAGTTGAGCGAGAGCAGGGTCTCGTCATCGATCTCGAGGTTGAACTCGTCCTCGATAGCCGTAACCAGCTGCAGGCGCTCGAGCGAGTTGGCATCGAGGTCGTCAAAGGTGGTCTCCTCGCTAATTTCGGCAACATCGACGCCTAGAACGTCAGCAGCGACCTCGGCGATCTTGTCGAAGATTTCGGAGCGGTCCATAGCGCTTCCTCTCATAGTGCATGAATACCAAAAGAATGGTACCGCCCGGGCGGTACCAAGACACGGTTCTGATTCTACCCCACGACGTGCGCCGCGAAGCACATAACAGCACTCTTACTCGCTCTTATAAAACGATACCGTCCATAGAGTTGGCGACATTCTCGACCAGCCCGGCGCGCACGGCTTCGGCCGCCGCGAGCGTACCGTTTCTAACAGCCTCGACCGAGGTGGCGCCATGGCCGATCAGGACCACGCCGCGCAGGCCCAAAAGAATCGCGCCGCCCTTGGCGTCGCCCGAAAGCTTGGCTTTAATCTCGCGCATCTGCTTTTTGATGAGCAGCGCGGCAATCTTGGTGCCGAGCGAAGACATAAAGGCGCCCTTGAGCTCCTGCAGTAAAAACTTGGCAGCGCCCTCGGTGGCCTTGAGCGCAATATTGCCCGACATGCCATCGGCAACGACGACATCGAAGTTACCTGAGGTGATGTCCGTTCCCTCGCAGTTACCAACAAAGCCGGGAACGGCGGCTTTCATGGCCGGGAAGCAGGCCTTGGTAAAGTTGGAGCCCTTCTCGTCCTCGGTGCCGTTGGCAAGCAGGCCCACGCGGGGATGCTCGATGCCCAGGACGACGCGGGCATAGGCGCTACCCATCTGGGCAAAACGTACCATATCGTCAACCTCGACATCGGGGTTGGCGCCCATATCGCACAGCACCGTCAGACCGCCGGCGCGATTGGACAGCGCATTGGTCAGACAGGGGCGCACCGGCTGCTTCTTGCCTTCGGCCTGATACCTAAACGGCGTCACATAGGCGGTGGCGGCGGCGGTCATGGCGCCGGTGGAGCCGGCAGAGAAGAACGCGTCCGCATTACCCTTCTTGATGGCGCGACACGACAGCACGATCGACGACTTGCGTTTGGTCATCACGGCGCGAATGGGATCGTCATCCATGGCGATAACGTCAGGTGCCTCAAGGGCCTCAACACGTGCATGGGAAGCGGCAAAGGGATTGACGATTTCGGCGGGGCCAGCTGCCAAGACCTCGATATCGGGATCGGCGGCAAGTGCAGCCTCGATACCATCGAGAACAACCTGAGGTTTCTCGTCTCCGCCCACAACGTCTACACAAACGCGAACGTTACTCATATACATGCTCCTTATACAAAAATGGCCGACTCATTGAGCCGGCCATTGTGGTTCCATTTGGAACGGCATCGCATCCAGAGTATACCGTTACTCGGTAACGATAACCTCGCGGTCCTTGTAGAAACCGCAGCTGGGGCACACGTGGTGCGGAAGCTTGACAGCGCCGCAACGGGGGCACGTGGACTGAGCCGCAGCCGAGATCTTCATGTTGGCGGAACGACGGGTGTGAGTGCGGATACGACCCTGCTTTTGTTTAGGTACGGGCATAGTGACCTTCCTTATGAACTATCCAGTGTGGCGATTACGCGCAAGTAGCGATACTACCACAGTTTTACTCATCAAGCTTGAGATTCTTCAATGCTGCAAATGGATTTTCCGTGGCAGCGGCCCATTCTGCCTCTGCCTGGGCGGCGCAATCGCATTGCTCGACGTTGAGATTGCAACCGCATGTGGGGCACAGACCGCGGCAATCGGGCTTGCAGAGCACCACAAACGGCGTGTCCATGACGACCGCGTCGTTGATGGGCTCACCCAGATCGACGATGCGGTCCTCACACAGGAGCTCGTAGCCGTCCTCGTAGGCCTCGGGATCCTCGGGCTCCTCAAAGAGGTAGAACTCCTCGATCTCGCCGGCGATATCAAACGAGGCGGGCTCCAGGCAACGGTCGCACTCGCCGGTGGCGTGCGCGCGGACCATGCCCGTGAGCAAGACACCGGTACCGGCATTGGTAAAGACAACGTCGTAGTCGATGCCGTCCTGAAGCTGGTACTCCTTCTCGCCCACCGTGTAGGTGGCGACATCGACCTTACCGGTCAGCGGATACGAATCTCCAGGAAACTCGAGCTGCTCGGAAAGATCGACGGTAACGCTCGGAAACTCAGCCATTACCACTGACCATTCTGTTGGGCGGCACCCTCGTTGAGCTGCTGACGGCAACGGGTAACGGTGCCAGTCAGGCTCTTGAGGTTCTCCTCCAGGTGCGTAAAGACCTGCTCTGCATAGTCCTCGGCAGCATAACGCGTCTCGCGCTCGTACTGCTGGGCACGATCGCGGATGTCGTCGGCCTGCTGCTGCGCAAGGCGGACGATCTCTTGCTCACCGGCAATGGTGAGGGCCTGCTGCTGAGCGTCAGCGATGATGGAATCGGCCTGAGCGGCGGCGGAAGCCATGAGCTCCTCGCGCTCCTTAAGGATACGGCGGGACTTCTGCCACTCCTCGGGATAGCTCATGCGGATCTCGTCGAGGATGTTGAAGAACACGTCGGCGTCGATGACCTTGAACTGAGCGTTCTTGCCGAAAGGCGGCTTGGCTTCCTCGATCAGCCCTTCGAGCTCATCGACCAAGCTGACGATCCTATCGCCAGGAAAATTCTCGCCCGGCATCCGGTCTCCTTTCATAGGTAACATATCATCGTGCTAGTTTACCACATGCCACCAAGCAATAAGAAACGTCACGAAAAGCGATGTTTGAGCGCTTCGACCACGTTGGACGGGACAAACGTCGATACATCGCTGCCGAGCGAGGCAATCTGGCGAACGACCGAGCTCGAGATATAGCCGTACTGCGGCGCACTCATGACAAAAATGGACTCCAGCTCGCTATCCAGGCGATAGTTAAGGTCGGCCTGCTGCAGCTCATACTCAAAGTCGGTCATGGCGCGCAGGCCCTTGACCA
Source organism: uncultured Collinsella sp. (assembly GCA_900541175.1). Taxonomy (GTDB): domain Bacteria; phylum Actinomycetota; class Coriobacteriia; order Coriobacteriales; family Coriobacteriaceae; genus Collinsella. The sequence continues at coordinate 24,854 of UQIT01000001.1, read as the reverse complement.
CGGCCCCCGCCCCCTGCTCGCGAGCGAAGTCGACCAAGAGGCCGGTAAAGGGCAGGACCTCGACGCCGTCGATATCACCGAGCGCCTCGCGGGCCAGCGCCACGCGCTCATCGAGCATAAACGTGGTGCCCACGCCGTTTTTACCCTGCGACTCGGCAACAGCGACGATCACGCTGGGAAACATGCGACGGGCGCGGCGGATCACATCGATATGGCCAAACGTGATGGGATCGAAGGTGCCCGGGACGATCACGCGGTTGATGGTGTCATTCATGGGCGTCCTCCTGAAACGTCGCGGCATCGTTGTTGTCAGCATCCGTGCCGGCGCTATCGCCCTCACCATCGTCATCGCCGACCCAACGAAGCAGGTCGACCGAGGTAATGCCGTAGCGCTTCTCACGTACAGTCTCAAAGCCTGCCGGATGCGCGCCCGCATCGGCAGCGGCATGCTCAAACAAGGCGTAAGCGCCAGGTGCAAGTAAACCCTGCTGAGCCAGGTTCTGCAGCAGTTCCTCGACCGGCTCGGCACCAAAAGCATAGGGCGGGTCGAGCAGGACCAGATCAAAGGGGCCGCCCGGTACACGACCGCGCGAGGCACTCGCCAGCATGTCGCCCGTGACCACGCGCCAACGCGCACGGTCGCGGCAGAGCGACTCGATATTCTTGGTAATGAGCCGCGCGGCGTTGCGATCGATCTCAAACGTCGTGAGCGAGCGGGCCCCACGAGAGAGCATCTCTAACCCTAAGGCACCGGAGCCGCCAAAGGCGTCCAGCACACGAACCTCGTCCAAATCGAAATCGAATGCCGACATGACCATAGATGCGCACGCCTCGCGCACGCGATCAGTCGTGGGGCGGGTGACATCGCGACCACGGGGCTCCTCGATCTTACGACCGCGCCATTCGCCGCCGATGATTCTCATCCTCCGCTGACCTCCTTAAAGATATGTCGATAACGCATGGCGACCGCGTCGCGCAAGGGACGCGTCGCCACAGAATCAAGGTTGCAAGCATACCGCAAGAGCTCGACCGCGTCCAAATGGGCCCATTCGATAAGGTCCTCATCGGCATCCAGGTCCACAAAGCGCAAGGTCACGCCGCCGTGCTGACGGTAGCCCAGGATCTCGCCCTCGTGGCGCAGACGCAGGTCCATCTGGGCGAGCGTAAAACCATCCGAGGTTTTTTCGAGCGATTGCAGGCGATCTTGCGCCGCCGACGCGCCGCCGTTGCCCTTGGAGTGCGTCATGACCAGGCAGGTACCCGACTCGCTACCGCGGCCCACGCGACCGCGTAGCTGATGCAGCGCCGCCAAGCCAAAGCGCTCACCGTTCTCGATGACCATGACGGTGGCGTTGGGCACGTCGACGCCCACCTCGACCACCGTAGTCGAGACGAGCACGTCAATCTCGCCACGCTTAAAGGCATCGATAACCTGGTCCTTCTCCCCCGCTGGCATACGGCCGTGAAGGCGCTCGATGGCAAGACCCGGCAACGCCAGACGCAGTCGATCGAGCTCGGTCGCCGTATCGTGCAGCGGCACGGGGACCGTCACGCGGCCCTCGTCGTCGCGGGCGATACCGGGCACGTCCTCCAGCTCATCGGCCGAGTCACTCGGCTCCACGAGCGGGCAAATCACGTAGGCCTGCTGCCCCTTCTCGTGCGCCTCGCGAATGGCGCCATAGGCGAGGTCACGACTCGACTCGGTGAGCACGCGTGTCGTCACGCCAGCGCCAGGGACTGGCCGATGGCGGATGATACTCGTATCCAGATCGCCGTAGACCGAAAGCGCCAGCGTACGCGGGATGGGCGTTGCCGTCATAACGAGCAGATCGGCACCGGGGCCTTTCGCGCGCAGGGCGTTGCGTTGGCCGACGCCAAACCGGTGCTGTTCATCGATGACCACGAGAGACAGATGCTTGAACGTAACGTCATCCGAAAGAACCGCGTGGGTGCCAAAAAGCACGTCAAGCTCGCCCGATTCCAGCTGTGCATGGATGCGCTCGCGCTCTGCGGCCGGCGTAGCACCCGTCAGAAGCGCCCAGGACATGCCAGCCTGCGAGAGCAGAGGGCCGGTCTTATCGGCATATTGGCGCGCCAGCACGCCCGTGGGCGCCATAACGCAGGCCTGGGTGCCGCTATCGGCAGCCACAGTCAGCGCGCAGGCAGCAACGGCGGTCTTGCCGGTACCGACATCGCCCAGCAGCAGCCGGTTCATCACGCGCCCGCCATCGCACATATCATGCAGGATGTCTTGGAACGCGGCGTCCTGCTCGTCGCTCAGCGAAAACGGCAGGGCTTGCTTGAGCTCGGCCAGGTGCTCGCCCGCGGTGTGGGCATAGGGCACCACATCGACCAGGCCGCCGTCGTTGCGCAGGCGCAGCGCCAGCTGCAGGTAGAGGCACTCCTCGTAGGCAAGGCGACGTCGCGCGATATCCCGCTCAGCCATACTCGATGGAAAGTGGATCGATCGAAGCGCGCGGGCATTGCTCATCAGGCGGCGCTTGACGCGCAAGCGTGCGGGAATCGGGTCGAAGGGATTGCCGACGACCTCGAGCGCGCCGCTTACGATGCGGCGCATCCACGCCTGGCTCACGCCGTCACTCACATAATGGACCGGCAGAATGGTGCCTGCGGCACGCCCTTCCTCGAGCTTTTCAAAGTGCGGAGAGGCCATCTGCTTAAAACCGTAGGCAAACTCAACCTTGCCCATCACGGCCAGGCGGTCGCCCTGCTTAAGCTGCTGGGCAATCCAGGGCTGGCGGAAAAAGGCGACCAGCAGCACGCCCGTTTCGTCAACGAGTGAGACCTCGGTCACCTGCATGCGCGGACGCGGCTGTTTTTGGACGATACGGTCGACCGTGGCGATGATGGTGCACACAGTACCGATGGGCGCCATCTCGATAGACCAAGAACGGGTAAAGTCCAGGTATCGATGAGGGATATGGAGAAGGAGGTCCCCCACCGTCCGAATTCCCAGACGGCGAAGGGCCTCCTCACGTTTACCCGAAACATATTTGAGTCGCGCGATATCCTCGTCGAGCGCATTGCTCTGGGCAAAGCGCTCCGAGACGCGCGGCACGGAGCACAGCTCGGACATAGGCAGAGCCTACTCGATCGAGAAGATCACGGGATAGAGCGGCTGCTCGCCACGATGGGCGTCGATCTCCAGATCGGGCTGAGCCTCCTCGATGGCGTCGACGATCTCCTGGAAGGCCTCGTCGGACAGCTCCTCGCCAGCCAGAATCGTCAGCGCGTCACCCTCCTCTTCCTCCTGCATGCGGTTGATGCAGTCGAGCGTGACCTGCTTCACATCGGAGCCGACCACGTCGATGGAGCCGGCAATGATACCCATGACGTCACCGGAGTGAATCGGAGAGCCGTCAGAGGCGCTGGAATCGCGCACGGCGCGGGTGACCTCGCCATCGCGAACCTCGCTGATGGCGTCGACCATGGCGGCAACGGCGTCCTCGAGCTCAGAATCGGGCAGGACGGCGAACAGCGCGGAGAACGCCTGCGGGACGGTCTTGGTGGGAACGACGGCGACCTTCTTGTCGGTGCAGGCAGAGGCTGCGGCCTCGGCAGCCATGCGGATGTTGCCGTTATTGGGCAGGATGATGACCGAGGTCGCGTTGACCTGGTCGACGGCGCCCAACAGGTCGGCGGTCGAGGGGTTCATGGTCTGGCCACCCGAGACGATCACGTCAACGCCGAGGGACTTGAGGATGTCGGCCTCACCGGAACCGGCGGCAACGGCGACAAAGCCCAGGGCCTTCGCGGGCTCGGCGGCCTTCTCCTGATCCTCGTGGATCTTAGCGGTACGGTCGTGGGCCTCCATCTCCATGTTGTGGATAAAGACCTCATAGATCTGACCAAGCTGCAGCATGTGCTCGAGCACCAGGTTGGGGGTGTTGGAGTGCACGTGGATCTTGTAGTCGGGATAGGCACCCACGAGCAACTCGCAGTCGCCCATGGAGCCCAGGAACTTAAGGCACTCGTCCTCGTCAAACGGGGCATCGGCCTTAAAGAGGAACTCGTTGCAGTAGCGGAACTCCGAGCCCTCCCAGTCATCGTTGGCCTCGATCTCAACGCGACCGAGGGCCGCATCGCGGGCAGAGCCGGCAGAATCAAACGTGGCGGAGAAATCCTCGACAACGGTGCTACGGCCGAGCGCGGCGGCAACAAAGTTCTCCAGGAAGATGGCAAAGCCAAAGGCGCCGGAGTCGACCACGCCGTTCTCCTTCAGAACGGGCAGCAGATCGGGCGTGCGGGCGACGGACTGGTAGGCCTCGACGACGATGGCATCAAGCGCGTCCTCGGCCGAGAACTTCTTCTTCTCGCACTCGTCGGCCTTGGTCGAGACATCGCGCAGGACCGTGAGGATCGTGCCCTCGATGGGCTTGCGGACAGCCTGGAAGGCGACCTTGACGGCACGACGGAAGGCGAAGGCAATGTTGGCGGACGTAATAGGCTCGTCGGCAGAGACAAGGCCCTCGGCCACGCCACGAAGAATCTGCGAGGTAATAACGCCGGAGTTGCCGCGGGCACCCATCAGGGAGCCGTGGGTGATGGCACCAGCGATGGCCTCCATATCGGCATCGGCGGGAAGAGCAGAAAGCTCCTTGGTCACCGAGGCGAGCGTGAGCGACATGTTGGTGCCGGTGTCACCGTCGGGTACGGGGAAGACGTTGAGCTTGTTGATCTCCTCGGCCTTGTCGGAAACGGCAGCCGCAGCGATCGGAAAACAGGTGCGAATGGTCTTTGCAATCATGAGTGGTGAAATCTCCGTGTTCGGATGCTAGTTCAGACGGCTCTTGAGCGCGTCGATGTGAATGCCGATCTTAAGGCTGGCGGGATCGATCTGGGCGATCTCCTGCAGGGTGAAGGCAACGGAGCTCGAAAGATTGTGGCAGACAGACTTCATGTTGACGCCGTTCTCGAGCACGACGTGAAGATCGACCGTAAGGCCGTTCTCGTCGGCGGAGACAAGCACGCCCTTGCGGAGGCGCTGACCGGCAAGGAGGCGCACGCTCTCGGCGCCCTGGAGCTGCTCAGCCATACCGACGACGCCATAGCACGTCATCGCGGCATAACCGGCAATATCGGCAATAACGTCGTTCGAGACGCTCAGGCTGCCGTTAATGGTCTCAGACACAAGAATCTCCTTATCTGGTGCTCGCGGCACCATCTCGTGGGAGCAATCAATGCAATATTCTACAACGACCGCGCCATGTTGAGGTGGCGGGCCTCGGGATTACATCCTCGACACGAAATGTTGATACGGTAACGTTCGCGAACGGCGATCGCGGCATGAAAAAACCCGCCGCATAAGCGACGGGTTTTACAACCTGGCTCCCCGGGTAGGACTCGAACCTACAACAGCGCGGTTAACAGCCGCGTGCTCTACCATTGAGCTACCGAGGAATTTAAAGCCCAACGGAATGGGCTGGAAAAATCTGGCTCCCCGGGTAGGACTCGAACCTACAACAGCGCGGTTAACAGCCGCGTGCTCTACCATTGAGCTACCGAGGAATAGGTGCGTGCTCTCAAGCAACGAAGTTTATTATACGGACGAATCAGCTTAGGGCAAGAACTTTTTTAAGAAATTTTCCGACCCAGTCGTTGGGGACGTTCTTAAACGACTAGTCATTCAAGAACGTCCCCAACGACTACATGAAAGCGCCCCCAAGCAGATGTGCTTGAGGGCGCTTCTTGCTTGACTAGCTCTCGATATAGTCCTTGAGCTTGCTGCTGCGGCTCGGGTGGCGAAGCTTGGCCAGGGTCTTGGACTCGATCTGGCGGATGCGTTCGCGCGTGACGCCAAACTCACGACCGACTTCCTCGAGCGTACGGGGATGTCCGTCGACAAGGCCAAAGCGCAGCTCGATAACCTTGCGCTCACGATCGGCAAGCGAGTCGAGCACCTGGGTGAGCTGCTCCTGCAGCATGGAGAAGCTGGCGGCATCGGGCGGAACGATGGCCTGGGAGTCCTCGATAAAGTCGCCCAGCTGGGAATCCTCTTCCTCGCCGATGGGGGTCTCGAGCGAAACGGGCTCCTGCGAGATCTTCTGGATCTCGCGGACGCGGTCGGCACTCATGTCCATCTCGGCACCAATCTCCTCGGGGGTCGGGTCGCGACCCAGGTCCTGGAGGAGCTGGCGCTGCACGCGGACGAGCTTGTTGATGGTCTCGACCATGTGCACGGGAATACGTATGGTACGGGCCTGGTCGGCGATAGCGCGCGTGATGGCCTGACGGATCCACCACGTGGCATACGTGGAGAACTTAAAGCCCTTCTGGTAGTCGAACTTCTCGACGGCGCGGATCAGACCGAGGTTGCCCTCCTGGATCAGGTCCAGGAACAGCATGCCGCGACCGACATAGCGCTTGGCGATGGAGACGACCAGACGCAGGTTTGCGCTGATGAGTGCCTGCTTGGCTTCGAGGCCCACGTTCTCAATGCGCGTAAGACGACGCATCTCGGCACGCGTGAGCTCGAGCTCGCCCGCCTCGGCAGCCTCGAGCTTCTCGGTGGCCTCGAGACCGGCCTCGATCTTCATGGCCAGATCGACCTCTTCGGAGGCGGTCAGCAGGTCGACCTTACCGATCTCCTTGAGGTACATACGAACCGGATCGCCGGTCAGCATCACCGTGGAGGCATCGATGCCACGCACGCGGGAGCGTGAACGGGACGTGCGCACGGTGCGCTTCTTCTTGCTCTTGGAAGAACCCATCTCGGCGTCGGCCTGACGGGCCATCTTGAGCTCATGATCGTCAAGCGAGCCGGAATCGTGCTCGTCGTCGTCATCGAAATCGTCGGTATCGGTATCGTTATCGTCATCGTCGACGTCCATGGGGGCGTCGTCGTTACCGCTCGCGGAGATAATCTGGATGCCGCTGTTGCGCAGCGCGGAATACACCGCGGTGAGCTGCTCGTCAGAAACATCGATATCCTTCAGGGCGACCTGAATCTCGTCCTCGGTTACCGAAGTCCTGTTTGAGCCGTTGCCCATGAGCTTTGCAACGTAGGATTCCAGCCCAGTACCCGTGCTCTCAGTCTTTTTTGGCACAGATTCTCCCTTCATAGTCCACAGGACTCAATACTTTAGCACACACATTGACGTCTATACCCAAAAAGAGGACTGGATATAGGCAAGAATACGCTGGTTGACCACAACATCTAGGCTTGTTCGGTGCCTGCGGCCTCCAGACCGATCAAACGGAACGGGTCCGCCACGCCGCCGATCGACTTTTGCAGTTCGCGCTGACGCTGCGAGTCCTGCGCGGCCTGCACGGTCAGCGCACGACGGGCCTCATCATCGAGCGAACGGTCCTGGCGCAGCTTGGCCTGTGCGGCACGCATGCGGCGCTTGATGGTGTAGAGCTCGAGCGTATCGAGCATAAACACGATGTTCGTCTCGGTGGGGTGCTTGCTCGTCGCCGAAATGCGCCCGGCACTCACAAGCGTTGCCGCATCGGGACACACTGAGCGCGCCGCATCCATGCAGGCTGCAGGATCGGTTCCCGGCGGCGTTGCCAGAACGGCCCATGCGATGGACTCGTGACGTGGGTCAACCCACTCGATGGAGCAGATGCGGTCGGCATACGTGCGGAACAGGTCGGGGTAGCTCGTGAGCATGGTCAGCAGCTCGCGCTCCCCTGCCAAGGACTTACGCTCTAGATCGGTAAGAACCATCGGCGCCGCCGCAGCCGGTGCGTTCGAACCATCAGGCACAGGCACAGCGCCCATACCATCAGGCACATCGATCGGCGGCAGATCATCGACGACCTCTACGGGCGCGGCAACGTAGGCATCGAGCGGGACATAGTCGTACGGCTCTTCTTCGACCGGCGCGGACACCGGCGGCGTCGCGCCCGACGCCCAAGCACCGCGACCGGCATCGCGAGAGCCCGACGCCCGACCGCCCGCGCTACCGGACCGCTCAGCCTGTGCCCGCTGGCGCTCATAGTTCTGCTCACGACGTCGTTCCGCATCTTCGCGCTTGGCGACATCGCGAAACACACGACCCGAGCTCGCACGCACGGTCTCCAGATCCAAACCCAGCAGATCGGCAATCTGGATAAAGTACGTATCGATCATATAGCTATCGCGCAGCGGATAGATAAGCGTCAGCGCATCTTCCAGCGCCTTGGCGCGACCGCCTGGCGTAGTGATGTCGCTCGACTCCTGCAGCGAACGGTACACGAAGTCCATGAGCGGCTCGGCAGCGTCGATGCGCGTCTGCAGCTCCTGACCACCATGTGCCGTAATAAACTCCATAGGATCGTTGCCGTCGGGCAGCACCACGCAGCGCAGGTCCATCGAATCCTGCTCGATAAACTGAATCGCGCGACGAGCGGCCTTTTGACCGGCGGCATCGCCGTCAAACATATACACGATGCGCTTGGCAAAGCGAGTGAGCGTCTTGACGTGATGCTCCGTGAGCGCGGTGCCCAGCGTGGCGACAACGTTTTTAATCCCCGCCTCCCAGCAGGCGATGCAGTCGGTATAGCCCTCCACCACAATGGCGGTATCCTGCGCGACGATAAACTCCTTGGCCCAATTAAAGCCGTAGAGGTTTCGCTTTTTGTGAAACACGCTCGTCTCGGCGGTGTTGAGATACTTAGGCTGGCCGTCACCCATAATACGACCGCCAAAGGCAATGTTGTGACCCTGCTCGTCAAAGATGGGAAACATTACGCGGTCGTAGAAGCGGTCGGCAAGCTGCCCTCGCCCGCGGCTCACAGCAACATTGGCGTCGATCATCTCCTGCGGGGTAAAGCCCGCCTGAGACAGGTGCGACACCAGCATATTGCGGCCCGGCGCAAAACCCAGGCAGTAGCGGCGGCAGACGTCACCACCCATGCCGCGGCTGGCAAAGTACTCGCGCGGACGGCCGTCCTTACCGCGCATAAGCATGGTGTGGTAGAACTGGGCGGTCTCGGCGCACAGATCGTAGATGCGGGCACGCTTGGTACCGCGCTCGCGGCGATCTCCGGTGTCATGCAGCTCAATACCCGCGCGATCGGCCAAATAACGAATTGACTCGGGAAAGCTCAGGTTCTCGCGCTTCATGATATAGGTGAAGACGTCGCCACCCTCGCCGCAGCCAAAGCAATGCCACACCTGCGTGGCGGGGATAATGTGGAAGGACGGCGTCTTTTCGCCATGGAAGGGGCAGCAACCCCAAAACTCATGGCCGCGGGGCTTGAGCTCAACCGTTTCCTGCACGATGGCGACTAGGTCGGACGCAGCGCGTACCTGGTCTTTTTCCTCATCGCTAATCACGGATGCTCACCCCCTGCTCGCCCAAGTTGTGACGAATATCTTCGATATTACCCTCGACGGTCGCGATCAGCTCATCCAGCGAATCGAACACACGCGAGGGACGCAGCCAGCGCGTAAACGCCAGCGAAACGGAAGCGCCGTACAGGTCGCCCGTATAACCAATTAAATTAGCCTCGAGATGCGCAGATGCCGCATCGTCAGCATACGTTGGCGGCAGGCCGACGTTCACGGCAGCGGGCCACGCGGTGTCATCGACCAGCACCAGACCCTCATACACGCCATCGGCTGGCACCTGAATGCCGTCGGGAACCTGCAAGTTTGCCGTGGGAAAGCCCATGCCAGAACCCTCGTGACGGCCGCGAATAACACCGCCACGCACCATATACGGGCGGCCGAGCAACTCAGCAGCAAGCTCCACATGCCCCTGTCCCAGCTCATGACGAATGCGGGTGGCGCAAATGGCCTCACCGCCCTCGCAAAGCAGGTCGTGACCATACACGTCAACGCCGTGCTCGGAACCCCAGGCGCGCATCTCGGCAACACCAGAAGCACCGCCACGACCCAGCCTAAAGTCACTGCCAACGCGAATCGAGCGAATGTCGACTACGCGTGACAGCAGTGCGAGAAAACCGACATGGTCGAGTGCCGCAACCTCAGGCGTAAAGGGAACGGCCACCACCGCATCGACCCCGGTTTGAGCCAAGGCATGCAGACGGTCGGCCGTCGTCATCAATTTTTGAGCGGGCGAAGGGCTCACCACAACGTCCGGGTCGGGATCGAAGGTAACCACGACCGCCTTACAGCCATGGGCACGGGCATCACGGACAAGCGCTGCAATGAGCTCCTGGTGTCCACGGTGCACGCCATCGAACACGCCGATGGCGATGGAGGCAGCACCCAAGTGCTCGCACTCATCAAACGCATCGGCAGTAACGATGCGAGCCTCGTCCGACTCGCCCGCGAAAAAGATACGCGCGAGCTCGCGAGCGGACAACATCATCGAACACCGCCGATTGCCTGCGGAAACACGTGCTCCATGACAAAGCGGCCACTCTCAATGCGGGCGAGCGCCTTGAGTCCCCCATCGAGCACCAACGCAAACGGCGCCTTCGAGGCATCGAAATCGGCAAGCGCACGCTCAACGGGAATGCGTCGGCCGCAGAGCAGGTCGTCGGCAAGATTGCCCGGCAAGTCAACACGCGTGGCGCCCAGGGCCGCAATGGGATCCAGGGCAAAGCCAGCAGCGGACTCGGGAGAAAGCTCCTCAACCGCATGACAAGCGCCAATGGAAACAACACCGGAGGCCGTGCGGCGCAGCGCGGAAATGTGCGCGGCGCTCTCGCAGGCGCGGCCCAGGTCGCGAGCGAGCGCGCGAATGTAAGTGCCCTTGCTCACCGAGAACGCCACGGTCCACACACATGTATCACCTTCGCCACCCACGGCGATCAGGTCAGCGGCATAGACCTCGACGGGGCGCGGAGGTAGGTCCACCGCATTACCCGCGCGAGCAGACTTGTAGGCGCGAACGCCATTGACCGAGATAGCCGAAAACGCCGGCGGCACCTGCATCTGCGGACCCAGCATGGCGGCCAAGTGCTCACGGGCATAGGCAGGATCGCGGAGCTCGTTGGCAACAGCCACCGTGCGGACCGCCTCGCCCTCCGCGTCATCGGTATTGGTCTCGGCGCCAAACGAGATGTCGGCGACGTAGCTTTTGGTATCGAGCGTGAGCATGCCCAGCAGACGGGTGGCCTGGCCCACGCCCACCACCATGACACCCGATGCCATGGGGTCGAGCGTGCCGGCATGGCCGACGCGCCGCTCATGGAGGGCGCGTCGGCATTGCGAGACCACATCGTGGGACGTGCAGCCCACCGGCTTATCGACAGCGAGCAGCATATTCAATTGAGAAGGCGTACGACGAGCCATGTACCATCCAAAAAGTTAAAGCTCGACGGTCACCGAAGCGGGATCCTCCCCTACCAGCTCGGCCAGCATGGGAAGTGCCACGGTGAGCGTCTCGAGAATCGTTCCGTTGTTGGAGAAACCGGCGGCAGCGGGATGTCCGCCTCCGCCAAAGGCAGCAGCAATCTCGGACACGTTGAGGTCGCCCTTGGAGCGCAGGTTGCCGCGCACCTTGGTATCGCCCTCAATGCCCTTCAGGAACAGGCAGACCTCGACGCCCATCACCGAGCGCACCACATCGACCAGTCCGTCGCACTCATCTGAGGTGACACCGCAAGCCTCAAGGTCGCTCTGGTACGCGTAGCTATACGCGACGCGCCCGTGGGCCACCGTCTTGATGCGGCCCATGACGATAGACTTGAGGTGCAAAAACTCAACGCGCATGCTCTGGTATACCTCGAGTGCCACACGCGCCGGATCGGCACCGTGGGCAACCAGACGAGAGGCCGCATGGAACGCGGCGGCATCGGCGTTTTGGTACTGGAAACGGCCGGTATCAGTAACCAAGCCGCACAGCAGGCAGGTCGCAACGCCATCACGTGCGACAATGCCGCAATTGTCCAAGAAACGGTCGATGATCATGGCGCAAGCTGCAGCTTCGACGCGTCTCAGGCTCAGCTCGGCAAACTCCTCACGCGCCGGATGGTGATCGAAGCACACCACATGCTTGGAGCGGCGAAGCACCTCGGCCGAGTTGTTGAGGCGCTCGACGACCGGTACGTCCACCGAGATGAACAGGTCCGGATTGCCAGTGTACGCAGATGCCGGCACCAGGCGATCGGAGCCTTCCATAAAGCGGTAGATGCGCGGAACCGGGTCATCGTCTGCCAGCAGCAGCGCAATGTCCTTGTTGGGGAAAAACTTCATGAGCGAAAGGCCCAGACCCAACACGGAGCCCAAGGCGTCGCCATCGGGAGAAGTGTGTCCCGAAATCGCAATGGAGGACGCACCCTCGATGAGCTCGAGGATGCGTCGCTGAATATCTGCAGACTCGCACGAGGCGAGGTCGGCGGAATTAGTCATCTAAAGCTGCCTCCTGGACGGCGTCCGCTATCGGATAGCCGTCCTCGTCCTTTTCGATCGCAAGCGTGGCGGGAACGTTTTCCAGCGCACGCGTGATGCGCTCGGCCTCATCGGTCGAGCGATCGATGCGAAAATCGAGCTCGGGCGTGACACGCCAATCGAGCGAGCGAGCCAACAGGCTGCGAATACGGCCCTTGGCGCTAGCGAGCGCCTCCATGACCTCATCGTAGCGACTCGCATCGCACGACACGTACACGCGCGCGAACGAACGGTCCACCGCGACCTCGACCGCGGTTAAAGTAACCAGGTCGAGACGCGGATCGGAAACCTCAAAGAGCAGGATATAACCAAGCTTCTCGCGAAGCTGCTCGCCCAGACGGCGGGTTGCCTGCGTTTGCTTCATAGCGCTACCCCCCTACTCGGTACGGGCAACCTGGTCGATGCGGTAACCCTCGATCTGGTCGCCGGGCTTGATGTCCTGGAAGTTCTCCAGGCCAATGCCGCCCTCGGAACCGCTCTTGAGGCTCTTGGCCTCGTCCTTGTAGTGGCGCATCGAGGCGATCTTGCCGTTGAAGACCACGATGCCGTCGCGCACCAGGCGCACGGAATCGGTCGCGGCGATCTCGCCCTCTTCGACGCGGACACCGGCGGCGATACCGACTTTGGGCACCTTGAAGGTGTCCAGGACGGTCGCGGTACCCGTGGCGACCTCGACCTCGGTGGGCTTGAGCATGCCGATACGGGCCGCGTCGAGCTCCTCGAGGCACTTGTAGATGACGTCGTAGCAACGGATCTCGACACCCTCGCGCTCGGCGGCGGAGCGGGCCTTACCGTCGGGACGGACGCCAAAGCCGATGATGATGGCGTTGGAGGCGTCGGCCAGGACGACGTCGGTCTCGTTGATGGCGCCAACGGCGGAGTGGATCGTGTTGATGCGAACCTCGGACTGATCCATCTTGTCGAGCGAGTCCTGAAGGGCCTCGATGGAACCCTGGACGTCGGCCTTGATGATCAGGTTGAGCTCCTTGACCTCGGCGTCGGCGATGGTCTCGAAGAGGTTCTCGAGCGTGACGTGCTTGACGCGGCTCTGCTCCTCGATACGGGCCTTGAGCGAACGCTCGTCGGCCAGGGCGCGAGCCTCGCGCTCGTCCTCAAACACGCGGAACTCGTCACCGGCGTTGGGCACGGACTGCAGGCCCAGGATCTCGACAGCGTCGGAGGGACCGGCCTCGGTGACGGCGCGACCCTTGGGGTCGAGCATGGCGCGGACGCGGCCGTAGGTGAGGCCAGCGACCAGCGTATCGCCCACGTGCAGGGTACCGCGGGTCACGAGCACGGTAGCGACCGAGCCGCGGCCCTTGTCGAGCTTGGCCTCGAGGACGTTGCCGGAGGCAAAGGTGTCCGGGTTAGCCTTGAGCTCGAGCACGTCTGCCTGGAGCAGCACGGTCTCCAGAAGATCGTCGATACCGATCTTCTGCTTGGCCGAGATGTTGACGAACATGTTCTGTCCGCCCCACTCCTCGGGGATGACGCCGTACTCGGTGAGCTCCTGACGCACACGGTCGGGGTTGGCGCCCGGCTTATCGATCTTGTTGACGGCGACGACGATGGGTACGCCGGCGGCCTTGGCGTGGTTGATCGACTCGACGGTCTGGGGCATGACGCCATCGTCGGCGGCGACGATCAGGATGACGATGTCGGTCACCTTGGCACCACGGGCACGCATGGCCGTAAAGGTGGCGTGACCCGGGGTATCGATGAAGGTGATCTTGCGGTCGTTGATCATGACCTGCGAAGCGCCGATGGCCTGCGTAATGCCGCCCGCCTCGCCAGCAGCAACGCCGGTATGACGGATGGCGTCGAGCAGCGACGTCTTACCGTGGTCGACGTGGCCCATGACGGTGACGACCGGGGCGCGCGGCTTAAGGTCGGCGGGATCGTCGTAGAACGAGAAGGTGTTCTCCTCCTCGGGGGTGATGATCTTGATCTGACGGCCCAGGTCGTCGGCAACGAGCTCGACGAGGTCGTCAGACATGGACTGCGTCATGGTGAGCGGCGTACCCAGCAGGAACAGGCGCTTGATGATGTCGTTGGCCGGAACGTCGAGCGCCTCGGCAAGCTCCTGGACGGTAACGCCCTGGGAGACCTTGATGGCGTCGAGGTCCTCGGGGTTCACGCCCTGGGCCAGCGCCTCCTCTATCTTGCGCTCCTCCTGAGCCTTGGCAGCCTCGCGTTCGCGCTTCTCCTTGCGCTTCTTGCGGCGACCGGTGGACTCGCGAGAGGCCTCCTCGACGGCAGCACGAGCCTCCTCGAGCACCTTCTCGCGGCTGTACTCCTCGGCCTCGCGAGCCATGCGGCTGTAGTGGTCCTCTTCGTTGTTGTGACCGCCCTTGCGCTTCTTGCCCTTGCCCTGCTTATCGGGGTTGGGGAAGTCCATTCCGGCAGCGACGTTGTTGCTGGCGTTGGTGCGATGGCTGTGCGGACGGCTCTCGGAGGCGTTGCGCTCGGAGTTGTTGTCGGAGGCGTTGCGATCGTTACGACGGCCACCGCGGCGGTCGTTGTTGCCGCCACGACGGTTACCGCGCTCGGCGGCGCGCTCGGCCTTGGCCTTGTCCTCGGCGTCTTTCTTCTCCTTGAGCACGGTCTCCTGTGCGGCGATCTGGTCGAGCAGCGAACGGAAGCGCGAACCGGAGTCGGAAGCGGGAACGGCGCGGCGCTGGGCCTCGCGGGCAGCCTCCTCCTTCTCGCGGGCAAGGCGCTCCTGCTCGGCCTTCTTCTTGGCCTCGGCCTCGGCGCGGGCAGCCTCCTCGGCAGCCTGGGCTGCGGCAAACTGGCGGCGCTCCTCCTCGCGGGCCTTCTCGGCGGCGATGCGCTCGCGCTCGGCCTCAGCGGCGCGAGCGGCCTCCTCGGCGGCAGCTGCCTGCTCCTCGGCCTGCTTGGCGGCCTCGACTTCCTGAGCGCGGGCCTCGATCACCGAGGCGAGCTGCTTGCGGACCATGGCGACATAGGCGTCCTCCAAGGTGGAGGAAGCGGACTTAGCGGGAATCTTCATATCGGCGAGATGACCCATCAGTTCCTTGGAGGTCATGCCGAACTCTTTGGCCAGGGTGGACACACGGACTTTTGCCATATGACTTCACCTACCCTTTCTGGCACCTTGGGTGCCTAGAGACTGAACGAGCGTGGGAGACGCGCCGGGACCCGCCCGGCGCGACCGCGCGCTAGATCAGGTCCTCCGCATCATCGAAGGCGTCGGTGTCATGGACACCGCAGAAACGGGAGCCGGGACGAGCCTGGTTGCGGCACTGGATGCCGTCCTCGGACACGTACTCGCAGCGGCGGACATCCTCGTCCTCCTCGTCACCAATCAGGTCGGCGGCGGGCTCCTCGTGAACGGGAACGTTCTTGAGGATGTCTGCGGCAAGCGTCTCGGACTTGATGTCGATGTGCCAGCCGGTCAGGCGCGCGGCGAGGCGGGCGTTCTGGCCCTCCTTGCCGATGGCGAGGGACAGCTGGTCGTCGGGCACGATGACGCCGGCGTAGGCCTTCTCCTCGTCGATGAGGACGCGGGTGACCTTAGCGGGCGACAGGGCGTTAGCGACGTAGACGGCAGGATCGGCATCCCACAGGATGACGTCGACGCGCTCGCCACGGAGCTCGCCCACGACAGCACGAACACGGCTGCCCTTGGGGCCGACGCAGGCGCCCACGGGATCCAGACGGTCGTCGAGCGAGTGGACGGCGACCTTGGAGCGCTGGCCGGGCTCGCGGGCGATCGACTTGATCTGGACGGTGCCCTCATAGATCTCGGGCACCTCCTGCTCAAACAGACGACGCATGAGCTCGGGGTGGGTACGGGAGATGACAATCGGCGGACGGCTGTGCTCGCCACGAACCGGCTGCAGGTTGGAGTTGGGGTCGCGAACGTCGATGATCACGGCCTTGATGTGCTGGTTGTGCAGGTAGCGCTCGCCCATCGGACGCTCGTTGCGCTCGTTCTCGTAACGACGCTGGTCGAAGTGCGGAAGCTCGGCCTCGACGCCCTCGCGGATCTTGACGATCGTGAAGTCGGGCGTGGACTGCAGCACTGTACCGCTGATGAGGTCACCGATGCGGCCGGAGAACTCCTCGTAGATCTGCTCGCGGGCGGAGTTACGCACGATGGCGTTGATCTCGGCCTTGGCGTGCTGGGCAGCGATGCGGCTCGTGTTCTTGGGGGTGACGTCGATCTCCTCGAACTCGGTGAAGTTGCCCTCCTCGTCCATGGAATCGTCGATCGGCTCCAAGCGGTAGACGTAGATCTTGCCGGTGGTGCGGTCGATGGTCACCTTGGCGCCCCACTCAAGATGCAGGATCTCGGCATAGCTCTTAGCGAGCGACTGCTCCAGGCGGTCGATCAGGTAGAGCTGGTCGATGTGCTTCTCCTGGCAAAGCTCCATCAGGGCGGACATCATGTCGGATGCTGCCATCTTACTTTCCTTCCTTCGCGGGCTTGAAGTCGTAGGTGGGCTTCAACTTGCACTTTTTAACATCAGAGAAATCGAGGGTAACGGACTCGCCGTCCTCGAGCTCGAGGGTCACGTTCGTCTCGGTGGCGGCGGCAATCTTGCCGGCGTACTTGCGACGGCCCTCGGTGGCGGTGGAGGTAAGCTCACAGTTCTCGCCCACAAAGCGGGCAAAGTCACTCGGGCGGCGCAGCGGGCGCGCCATACCCGGGCTCGACACCTCGAGCGTATAGCTCGAAGAGATGGGGTCGAGCTCCTCAATCACATCGCCGACCCACTTGGTGTTGGCCGTGACGTCGTTGAGCGACAGGCTCTGACCCTCGGCACCCTCGATACGCACGCGCACGCAGGGGGCCTTAGTGGCACCCACGAGCTCGACGTCGACGATGTCGACATCGTGCTGGGGAGCGACGGCCTCGAGCGCGTCGATGATCGCCTGCTCGGTCTTGGTCTTGACCATTGCGGCACCTCCATCCATACAAAAAAGAAGCGGGGCCGGAACCCCACTTCTTTCAATTACAACTTCATTTGCAAGCAAACTATACCAATAGCTGCGGAAACGTGCAAGCACAGTACGAATCTGCAGGTCAGCGTGCGCACAGCTTCTCCACAAGAATAGGACAATTGGACTAAAGACTCCATGAGGCAAGCGTCCGAGGATCCAAGAACGGGCCATGCGTCCCAATCCACAGGCCCGTTCGGACCCCAAGGGCATTCCTCCCCGAGCCCCTATCGATCAGACTTACGTTAAGGGGCATTCTGCAACAAGCCAGCCAGCAAGTCGCGCAACGACGAACCTTTCGAGATCCTTTACGGTAAGGAGGCACCCATGAAACGCCTAGGCACCCTCTGCATGACTGCGCTCGCCATCGCAACGTGCTCGTTGGCCCCTCGTGGGCTGTGGCAAAACGAACAGCAAAACCGGAACATGCGAACCGGATCCTGGCAGCACCAAAGCCATCGAGAAAACGACGCCATCGGAGAGCTTCGACAAAATTAACGAAGACATCGTCGATCCCCAGGGCCTGGGTACCGATTCCCAAGAACAGTTCCCCATCGACCTTGAGGCAGACGAGAACGTCCATGTTACCTGCGTGGGCAAGGACACGGATGGCTACGGCGACGCCGCGCTCGTCTTTACGGTGTCCAACAACACCGGTGTCGACATGATGTTTGGCGATGTGGACTCCTATGCCTACGTCAACGGTAAGGTCCGCGACGTACGCATGCGCCAACCGGTCGCCTCTGGAGAGGAAACGCGCGCCATGCTCACCTTTGTGGGCACCTTCGACGATCCGGACTTTGATGTGAACAACGACCTCAACGACATCTACCTCAACATTTGGATGTTCGAAGAGGCAACGGGCAACGTTTACTTTAGGGACCTGGTACACATCCCATAGAAGACGTTGCGACGCAATGACTAAGCAGGGCATATAACACAAGACGAGGGACGACCCAACCGGATCGCCCCTCGTTTATTGCATGTCAGCTATGCGTGCAGCGCTTACTTGACCACCAGGTTGACCAGCTTACCGGGCACGCAGATGGCCTTGACAACCGTCTTGCCCTCGAGCCACTTGGCGACGGCGGCCTCGGCGGCAGCCTGCATATCCTCATTGGAGGCATCGCGGGCAACGTCGACGCGGCCGCGGACCTTGCCGAGCACCTGGACCACGATCTGCACCGTGTCCTCAACGGACTCGGCCAGGTCGAACTCGGGCCAGGCGGCGGTGTAGGCGTTGCCCTCGCAGCCGAGTGCCTCGTGCCACAGCTCGTCGGCCCAGAACGGGCAGATGGGGGCAAGGACGCTCACGATATCCTTAGCCACGCCGTAGCACAGCGCCTTGTCGCGGGCGGTACCCTCGGTGGCGTTAAGGTAGGCGCTCGCCGCGTTGACGAGCTCCATGACGGCCGAGATCGCGGTGTTGAACTGACCGCGATCGAAGTCCTCGGTGCACTTAGCGATGGTGCGGTGACGCTCGCGATAGAGCTTCATCGCAACCTCGTCGAGTGCAGACTTGTCGAAGGCCACGTTGGCGTCGCCGGACTGGACGAGCTGCCAAACGATACGCCAGGCGCGCTTGATGAAGCGATTGGCGCCCTCAACGGCCTTGGGATCCCAGTCGAAGTCCTTCTCGGGCGGGGCGATAAACAGGATCGCCAGACGCATGGTGTCGGCACCGTAGGGCTCGATAACCGAGCTCGGGGGCACGACGTTGCCCTTGGACTTGGACATAGTGTCGCCGTTCTCGTCCTTGACCATGCCCTGGCACAGCAGGTTGGTGAAGGGCTCGTCCACGCTCAGCAGGCCCAAGTCGCGCAGTGCCTTGGTAAAGAAACGGCTGTAGAGCAGGTGCAGAATGGCGTGCTCGATGCCGCCAATGTAGTTATCGACGGGCATCCAACGGTCGGCGGCCTCGCGGGAGAAGGGCAGCTCCGTGTTGTGCGGATCGGTATAGCGCAGGTAATACCAGCTGGAGCAGGTAAAGGTGTCCATGGTATCGGTCTCGCGCTTGGCCGGGCGGCCGCAGACCGGGCAGGTGGTCTCGTAGAACTCCTTGCACTCGGCGAGGGTCTCGCCGGCGCCCAGGTCCAGGTTCTCGGGCAGCGTCACCGGCAGCTGATCCTCGGGCACGGGCACGATGCCGCAGTGCTCGCAGTGGATGGCCGGGATGGGGTTGCCCCAATAGCGCTGGCGGCTGATGAGCCAGTCGCGCAAGCGGAACTCGACCTTGCGACGGCCGCAGCCCATGGCCTCGAGGTCGGCCACGATGGCAGCCTCACCCTCGGAGTGCTTACCGCCGCGCATGCCAGTGTACTTGCCGGACTGGACGAGCGTGCCCTCGGCAGCGTGAGCGCAATCCCAGTCGACGGTCTCGGCATGGAAGGTATCGATGGTCTCGCCGCTGGCCTCGACGGCAGCGCGATCGCCATCGTCCAGGATGATCGGTACGATCGGCAGGTCGTACTTACGGGCAAACTCAAAGTCGCGCTGGTCGCCACAGGGAACGGCCATGACGGCACCGGTACCGTAGTCGGCAACGACATAATCGGCAACCCACACGGGGACCTTCTCGCCGTTGACGGGGTTTACCACATAGCGGCCCGTGAAGGCACCGTGCTTCTCGAGGGTGCCCTGGGCACGCTCGACGGCAGAGATATGCTTGGAGTCCTCGACAATCTTGGTGACGGCCTCCTCGTACTCCGTACCCTCGACGAGCTCGTGCAGGCCGGCGTACTCGGGAGCCAGGACAAAGAAGGAAACGCCAAAGAGCGTATCGGCACGCGTGGTGAAGACGGTGATCTTGCCCTCGTCGCCCTCGATGGGCTCGCCATCCTGGTCGCAAAGGGTAAAGTCGACCTCGGCGCCCTCGGAGCGACCGATCCAGTTAGCCTGCATCTGCTTGACGCGCTCGGGCCAGCCGGGGAGCTTCTCCAGATCGTCGAGCAGCTCCTGAGAGTACTCGGTAATCTTGTAGTACCACTGCTCCAGGTCGCGCTTCTCGGGCTCGGTGCCGCAACGCCAGCACTTACCCTCGGTAACCTGCTCGTTCGCCAGAACGGTCTTACAAGTGGGGCACCAGTTGACCGGGTTCTTCTTACGATATACCAGGCCCTTTTCCCACATCTTCTCAAAGATCCACTGGCCCCAGCGGTAGTAGTCGGGGCTGCAGGTCTTGACCATGCGATCCAGATCGTAGGAGAAGCCCATGCGCTTCATCGTGGCGAGCGCCTGATCCATGTTCTTATACGTCCAGGCGGCAGCCTGCGTGTTGTGCTTGATGGCGGCGTTCTCGGCAGGAAGGCCAAAGGCGTCAAAGCCGATGGGGTGCAGTACGTCGTAGCCGCGCATACGGGCCTGACGGGCCATGGCATCGCCGATGGTGTAGTTGCGCGCGTGGCCCATGTGCAGGTCGCCCGACGGATACGGGAACATCTCGAGCACGTACTTCTTGGGCTTGCTGTCGTCGGTGTCGACGGCAAAGAGGTTGGAGTCCTCCCAGGCCTTCATCCACTTGGACTCAATGGCCTGCGCGTCGTAGGCAGGGATCTCGTCCTTATGATCTGTGCAATCGCACATATCAGCTCCTTTAATCTTAGCTGGGGTCGGTCGGCTTAGCTTTATTCGCTACTGCGGACAGTCCTGCGCAAGACGAAGAGCACATTTAGTGCTCTTCTTTGCGTGCGGAACTTGTAGCGAACAAAGCTAAGCCGCCCGACCCTAAGGTTGACTCGACTGATAATAGCAAATACGACAAGCGAGATGCCTGCGACTTGCGGGCATCTCGCTTTATCTAAATAACGTGGTTGGGAATCAACCTTTGATATGCAACTCTTACCTTATCGATAGGAAACGCTCTGCTGGGAGTCCTTCACGACTACGTCGTGAGCGCCGCCTTCGACGATGGAGGTGGAGCTTACCAGGGTCAGGCGTGCCTTTTCCTGGAGCTCGGGGATCGAGAGGGCACCGCAGTTGCACATCGTCGACTTGACCTTGTAAAGCGTACCGCCCACGCCGTCCTTGAGGGAGCCGGCGTAGGGAACGTAGGAGTCGACGCCCTCGACGAAGCTGAGCTTCGCGGCGCCGCCCAGGTCGTAGCGCTGCCAGTTGCGGGCACGCGCAGAACCCTCGCCCCAGTACTCCTTCATGTACTGGCCGTTGACGTTGACGCGCTCGGTCGGGCTCTCGTCAAAGCGGGCGAAATAGCGGCCCAGCATCATAAAGTCGGCACCCATGGCAAGGGCGAGCGTCATGTGGTAGTCGTAGACGATACCGCCGTCGGAGCACACGGGCACGTAGACACCGGTCTCCTCGTAGTACTCGTCACGGGCGCGGCAGACGTCGATCAGCGCGGTGGCCTGGCCGCGGCCGATACCCTTGGTCTCGCGGGTAATGCAGATGGAGCCGCCGCCGATACCGACCTTGATGAAGTCGGCGCCGCAATCGGCCAGGAAGCGGAAGCCCTCGGCGTCGACGACGTTACCGGCACCGACCTTGACGTCCTCGCCGTAGTTGGCGCGGATCCACTCGATAGTGCGCTTCTGCCACTCGCTGAAGCCCTCGGAGGAGTCGATGCACAGAACGTCGGCACCAGCCTCGATGAGCAGCGGCACGCGCTCGGCATAATCGCGGGTGTTGATACCGGCGCCGACCATGTAGCGCTTGTCGTTATCGAGCAGCTCGTTGGGGTTAGTCTTGTGGCTGTCGTAGTCCTTGCGGAAGACAATGCCCATCAGGTGATCGTTGTCGTCGACAATGGGCAGGGCGTTGAGCTTGTTGTCCCAGATGACGTCGTTAGCGACCTTGAGGCTGATGTTCTTGTCGCCCACGATGAGCTGCTCACGCGGGGTCATGAACTCGGAGACCTTCGTCTGGTGGTCATCGCGGCTGGGGCGATAGTCACGGCTGGTGACGATGCCCAGGAGCTTACCCTTGGGGGTGCCGTCGTCGGTAACCGGCATAGTAGAGTGACCGGTCTTCTCCTTGAGCTCGATGACCTGCTCCATGGTCATGTCAGGGGTCAGTGTGGAATCGGACTGAACGAAACCAGCCTTGTGATCCTTGACGGCCTTGACCATGGCGGCCTCGGACTCGGCGCTCTGGGAACCGTAGATGAAGGACAGGCCGCCCTCGGTAGCGAGCGCGACACCCATGTCGACGCCCGAGACGGACTGCATGATGGCGGAAACCATGGGGATGTTCAGGGTGATTGCAGGCTTCTCACCGCGCTTAAAGCGGGTTAGCGGCGTCTTAAGAGAGACGTTGTTGGGGATGCACTGCGAGGACGAGTAGCCAGGGACCAGCAGATACTCCGAAAACGTGTGGGACTCACCGGGAAAGAACGTAGCCATGTTTCTCCTTTTTCCATGCGACCGGTCGGCTGCAGGCCTCGTAGGACCCAGCCCAACCTTGGGCGCCCAATACTGG
Organism: uncultured Collinsella sp.; assembly: GCA_900541175.1. Taxonomy (GTDB): domain Bacteria; phylum Actinomycetota; class Coriobacteriia; order Coriobacteriales; family Coriobacteriaceae; genus Collinsella. Next base: position 2,143 of record UQIT01000001.1, on the reverse strand, counting down.
GGAAGTATCTTAACGCACTTTGACTGCTACAATGCATGATTTAAGAAGAGCACACGAGGGTTTGACGCAGGCTTTGCGTTTGCCCAGCAAACACTTTAGCGGGGAGACGTGGAGCACATGGAGTACAAGACGACGGCAAAGCTGGTCATTCAAGCGTGCGACAAGGATCTGCCGGGCGTCTTCGGCCACGGCTGCGTCTTGTTGCTGCAGGGTATCGACCGCGAGCACTCGCTCAACCGTGCCGCCAAGAGCATGGGCATGGCATATTCCAAGGCCTGGCGCATTGTGAACGAAGCAGAAGGGCAACTAGGCTGCAAGCTCATCGAGCGCGACGGCGCCCGCGGATCCACCCTCACCCCCGCCGGTGAGCGAGCCATAGCGGCCTACGAGGAGCTGCAGGCCGACATCAACAACGTAATCGCCACTAAAGCCGACGACCTGATCGCCAGCATCAAAGAGTAGCCAATTTTGGACGGGGCTTTATAGCTGGTCGGTCACCATAGATGATTTTTCTGGGACGGGGATTAAAAAATCATTGTGTACCTAATGATTTTTTAATCCCCGTCCCAGAAAAATCATCGGAGGGCGTTGTCTAGGGCGGACGCTACGACCAGAGGGTCGTCGGTGCCGGCGAAGAGACGGATGGTGCTCCCCTGCTTGCCGCGTGGAGCCGAAAGTCGTGTTGTTGCGCCGCCGGCGGGCGATGTGCGGAACTCCCCCGGCAAAGCGTCGAACAGCTCGCCTGCACTACGCTCGATAAGGTCAAACTCAACTGCCGGGCCAAAGCCATGCTCAAGGATTCCCGTTGCAACCGCATGGTCGGGATGCGAGCTCAGCCCGGGATAGCGCACGTCGCGCACCATCTCGTTAGCCGCCAGATACTCGGCCAGCGCACGGGCGCGGTCGAAATGCGCCTGCATGCGGGCGTCGAGCGAGGAAAGCCCACGCTCCAGCACATCGGCCTCCTCGGTAGAAAGGTCGAGCGCCAAAGCACCGCAGCCTGCAAACAACGTGTGCGCGCACTCGGCAGCAGCATCCACACGATGGCGCTTGAGCTGCGAGCGCGCCACCGAAGCGGCGACCAACTTGCGCGGAGCCTTACCGGCGCACACACGGTCGAGCGCCTCGAGCGACAGCGCAGCACCCAGCCGCAGTGGATCGCAGACAAAAGCCGACGCCACGGTGTTGTCCACAACCAGCAGCGCGCGGGCATCGCGAGCCGCGCGGCCCAGAGCGCGAAGGTCGGGCACACGCAGACCAAACCCGCCGATAGAGTTGACGAACCACCACAGATTCGGCCCCTCGGCATCAAACGAAGCATCAAAGTTCTCGGACGCGGCGGCAAACGCCTCGACGGACGGCGAACCCACCAGCGCGACATCGCAGCAATCAAAGCCGCTCGCAAACGCATCGGCAAAGTCGTCCGCAAAGGCCACCAGGCGGTCACCGGAGCGCACAATTCCCAATAGCGACAACGCTGCTGGCACATGCGAGGCCGCGAGCAACCGCGCCTCACGCGCGCCGGCTCTCAAAGCCCAGGCCTCTTCTAGCTGTTGCACGTCCACGCGGCAACCTCCCTACATAAACAAAAACCCAAGATGCGGGTGTTCCCCGCATCGTGGGCAACGGCTGCAGTATAGCGCCGATATGCGACGAATCGCCTAGATATTGAGCGTGTGATAGTTCACGCTCGCACCCGGAGCGTCAACGGTCACGCCATAGGCCTCGGGATAAATGCGCGTCGAAAACACGAGCGCGCCATCATTCACAAACACCTCGACCGAAGAGACATCGCCGACAATGCGCACGTTACGAACCTCGTCGACGGGCTCCCAGCGCACGGTACGACCGCAGCCGGCAGAAGCGCGACCTTCATCGGTAAATCGCATCTCAAAGCGCGCGGACAGTTCGCCCTCAGAGGGCATAAACGCCAGTTTCAGCTCGCCATCAACGGTTGCGGTGAACGCGCCATCGACACCGTCAACAACAACGTCAAAGCAGGTATCGCCGGCAACCTCCAACGAGCCCTCCCCCACACGCACCGAGGCATAATGGCGCTCGATCTCGCGCGCCGGCTGCTGCAGCACTACGCCGCCGTCACCGGCTGTAAGCTCACGCGGCACCGTCATGCAGTGCTGCCAGC